>NZ_WTVQ01000073.1 GCF_012910955.1 Aromatoleum diolicum | reverse complement strand
ATGAAGATCACCCGCGTCACGGCAAACACCAGCACCAGCGCGAGCGCGAGCAGCGCATAAATCGCACCGTTGGTGATGCCGTCCTGTGCGAGCAACAGCGCTATCTGGAAATCCATGGACGAACCCCGCTATCGGAGCCGCCCGCGGGCCGACTCCGATGTCTCTGCACTATATGGAGACGCCGTGCGGCACGGGGGTTCAGCCCCGGCCGCTACGGTTTTACTTCACGACTTGCCTGACGACTCGTGCGACCAAATTACTTGACCAGTTTCCACGCGCCATTCTGGATCTGCACCATGACGCGCGAGCGCTGGTCGAGGCCCAGGTGGTCGGTGGGGCTCATGCTGAAGATGCCATGTGCGGCGGGTACTTCCTTGAGGCCTTCGAGCGCGTCACGCAGCGCGGCACGGAACTCCTTGGTGCCCGGCTTGGCCTTCTTCAGCGCGGCCGGCGCCGCGGCGGCCAGCAACACGCCGCTGTCCCAGCCGTGAGCGCCGAAGGTGGAGACGCTGCCCTTGCCGTGCGCGGCTTCGTACTTGGTGATGTATTCCAGCGCGCTCTTCTTCACCGGGTTGCCGTCGGGAAGCTGCGCGGCGACCAGCACCGGCCCGGCGGGCAAGAAGGTTCCTTCACAGTCCTTGCCGCACACGCGCAGGAAGTCGTTGTTGGCGACACCGTGGGTCTGGTAGATCTTGCCGGTGTAGCCGCGCTCCTTGAGGGCTTTCTGCGGCAAGGCCGCGGGCGTGCCGGAGCCGGCGATCAGCACCGCATCGGGCTTGGCTGCGATGATCTTGAGCACCTGGCCGGTCACCGACGTATCGGTCCGCGCGAAACGCTCGTTGGCGATCATTTTCAGCTTGCGCGCATCGGCGACCGACGAGAACTGCTCGTACCAGCCTTCGCCATAGGCGTCGGCAAAACCGATAAAGGCGACGTTCTTCACGCCGCTGTCGGTCATGTGCTCGATGATCGCGGTCGACATCTGCGCATCGTTCTGCGGCGTCTTGAACACCCAGCGCTTCTTGTCGTCCATCGGCTCGACGATGCGCGCCGAGGCCGCCATCGAGATCATCGGCGTCGCGGATTCGGCGGCGACGTCGATCATCGCCAGCGAGTTTGGCGTGATGGTGGAACCGAGAATGACGTCGACCTTGTCTTCGGAAATCAGCTTGCGGATGTTCTTCACCGCCGAGGTGGTGTCCGAGGCGTCGTCGAGGACGATGTAGTTGACCTTTTCGCCGCCGATCGTCGTCGGCATCAGGGCAACGGTGTTCTTCTCTGGGATACCGAGGGACGCCGCCGGTCCGGTCGCCGAGACGATCACACCGACGTTGATGTCGGCATGTGCGGCGCCTGCGGCGAAGGCCAGGCCGATGGCGGCCATCAGGGATGTGCGCAGTTTCATGGTGTGTCTCCTCCTCGTGGTTTATGTGTGCGGCCAGACCTGAGGAAAGCGCTGGCCGCGTTGTGCTGATTATTGCTTATGATACAAATAATTGCCACTCAAACAACTTGATTTGAATCATTATCGCTCGCCGCCGGGCAAACGTTCGATCACCATCGCGATACCCTGGCCGACGCCGATGCACATCGTGCATAAACCATAACGCCCGCCGCTTGCTTCGAGCTGACGCATCGCGGTGAGCACGAGACGCGCGCCCGAGGCGCCAAGCGGATGGCCGAGAGCGATCGCGCCGCCATTCGGATTCACCTGCGGCGCATCGTCGGGCAGTCCGAGCAGGCGCAGCACCGCCAGCGCCTGCGCGCCGAAGGCTTCATTGAGTTCGATGACATCCATCTGCGCGAGGCTCAGGCCCAGGCGCGCCAGCAATCGCTGCGACGCCGGTGCCGGACCGATGCCCATGATGCGCGGCTCGACACCGGCCGTTGCCATGCCGAGGATGCGCGCGCGCGGCGTCAGCCCGTGACGCGCCGCCGCCTGCGCGGATGCGAGCAGTAGTGCGACCGAGCCATCGTTGGTACCCGAGGCATTGCCGGCGGTGATGCTGCCGTCCGGTCGCACGACGCCCTTCAGCTTGGCGAGCGCCTCCAGCGTGGTGGCGCGCGGGTGTTCGTCGGCGGCGATGCGCAAGGGCTCGCCCTTCTTCTGCGGGATCTCGACCGGCACGAGCTCGCCATCGAAGAAACCGCGCGCCGCAGCCGCGGCGTAACGCTGCTGGCTGCGCAGTGCGAAGGCGTCCTGGTGGGCGCGCGAGATGTTGAACTCGGCGGCGACGTTCTCGGCGGTCTCTGGCATCGAATCGATGCCGTACTTGGCCTTCATCAGCGGGTTCACGAAGCGCCAGCCGATGGTGGTGTCCTCGATCTTGGCGACGCGCGAGAACGCGGTATCGGCCTTGCCCATGACGAAGGGGGCGCGGCTCATGCTCTCGACGCCGCCGGCGATCATCAGCTCGGCTTCGCCGGTGGCGATGGCGCGCGCGGCGGTGCCGGTGGCGTCCATGCCCGAGCCACACAGGCGGTTGATCGTGCCGCCCGGTACCGCGACGGGCAGGCCGGCGAGCAGCCCGGCCATGCGCGCGACGTCGCGGTTGTCCTCGCCCGCCTGGTTGGCGCAGCCGTAGTAGATGTCGTCGACCAGCGCCCAATCGACACCCGGGTTGCGCGCCATCAGGGCCTTGATCGGCAGCGCCGCCAGATCGTCCGTGCGCACGCCGGACAAGCCGCCGGCATAGCGTCCGATGGGGGTGCGAATGCCGTCACAGATGAAAACCTCTTTCAAACTCACGCTTGCCGTCTCCTTTATCGTTTTCCTGTACGCCCGCGGGCCGCGGGCGCTGCGGCGTAGTCTAGCCCGCCCCGCTTGCTACTGGCATCCTTTCCGATTCGGCGCGCATGAGGCCGCGCACCCCGTTGAGGAAGATATTCCGCACCACCGGCGCCATGTCGCGGAAGGTCAGCGGTCCGTCGGCACGCAGCCAGGTGAAGGTCCAGTTGATCATGCCGAACAGGATCATCGTCACCGGCTTGTCGAGCTTGCGCGCCGCGAGGCCGGGCTCGACGCGCGCGATCGCGTCGGCGAACGCGGCCACCACGCGGCGCTGCTTTTCCGCGACGTGCGTGGCCTGTTCCTGCTGGAGGAACTTCACGTCCTGCACCAGCACCATGTGCTGATCCTGGGCGTGTTCGTATTCCTCCATGAAGCGCGTCACCAGTTCGCCGAAATGGCTTTCGGCGTCGAGCTTGCGCGCCTCGACCGAGGCGACGATCGCCAGCAGCTCGTCGATGTAGCTGTCGGCGATGTCGAAGAGGATGTGCCCCTTGTCGCGGTAGTAGTGATACAGCAAGGGCTTCGACACGCCGCAGGCCTGCGCGAGCGCCGCCATCGAGGCGTTGTGGAAGCCCTTCTCGGCAAACAGCCCCGCCGCCGCCCTGAGGATGGACGCGCGTTGCAGGTCGAAAGTGGGTGCCTTGCCTCGTGCCATGCCGGATTCCGTGTGGTCCTTCGGGGTTGTCCCGCCGCGCGCGGCCGCTCAGCGCTCGTCGAAACTGATGACGACGCGCTCTGTCAGCGGATGCGACTGGCAAGTGAGAATGTAGCCGGCATCGATGTCCGGCTGTTCGAGGGTGAAATTCTTGTCCATGCGTACCTTGCCCTCAAGCAGTTTCGCGCGGCAGGTGCAGCACACGCCGCCCTTGCACGAGTACGGCAGGTCCATGCCGGCGCGCAAGGCGACGTCGAGGATCGACGGGTCTTCGGCACGGAATTCCATCTCGCGTCGGAGGCCATCGGCGATCACGGTGACTTTGGCCTGCGCCGCGTCGCCCGGCTCGACATGATGCTCGGGCGCGGTTGCCGGCACGCCGAAGCGTTCCAGGTGGATGTGGTCGTGCGCCATGCCGGCCGCCTGCAGCGCCGCCTCGACCTCGTCGATCATGCCGCCGGGGCCGCAGATGAAGGCCTCGTCGATGGTGTCGACCGGGATCAGGGTGTCGAGGAAGGTGCGCACGCGGGCCGCATCGAGGCGGCCGTTGAACAGCGGCACTTCCTGCTCCTCGCGCGAGAACAGGTTGTACAGCGTGAAGCGCGACATGTAGCGGTTCTTCAGGTCTTCGAGCGTCTCGGCGAACATCACGCTGGCCTGGCGGCGGTTGCTATACACCAGCGTGAAGCTGCTGTGCGGCTCGGCGCGCAGCGTCGTCTTGATCAGCGACAGGATCGGCGTGATGCCACTGCCAGCCACGAAAGCAACGTAGTGCTTGGCCTGCACGGGGTCGAGCGGGGTATGGAAACGCCCCTCCGGCGTCATCACTTCCAGCACGTCGCCAACCTTGATGCCGTCGTCGTTGGCCCAGGAGGAAAACACGCCGCCGCTGATCTTCTTGATCGCCACGCGCAGTTCCTGGTCATCGATGCCGGCGCAGATCGAATACGAGCGGCGCAGCTCCTCGCCATTGACCATGACCTTCAGGTTGAGGTGCTGGCCCTGCACGAAACTGTAATCCTCGGCCAGCTCGACGGGAATCTCGAAGCGCAGGCTCACCGCCTCGGGCGTCTCGCGCCGCACTTCGGCAACGGTCAGGGGGTGGAATTTCGGCGTTCTGTGCGTCATGTATTGGTCTCCGTGGCGGCTCTGTGGCGGCCTATATTGGCTTGAAGTATTCGAAAGGTTCGAGACAGGACTGGCAGCGGTACAGCGCCTTGCACGCAGTCGAACCGAACTGGGACAGGCGCACCGTGTCGGTCGAGCCGCAGCGCGGACAGGCGAGCTTGCGCGGCACGAAACGCACGGGTTGCGGACCGACCGGCGCATCACCGCCGGGGGGGGCGATGCCGTAGGCGCGCAGCTTTTCCTTCGCGGTGTCGGTGATCCAGTCGGTGGTCCATGCCGGCGCGAGGCGGGTTTCGACCGTGACCGCACCAGCCCCGGCGTCGACCAGCGCATCGCGGATGCTCTGCGCGATGACTTCGGTCGCCGGGCAGCCGGAGTAGGTCGGCGTGACGACCACATGCAGGCCGCCGTTGCGCAGCTCGACTTCGCGCACGATGCCCAGTTCGGTCACCGAGATCACCGGGATCTCGGGGTCCGGCACCGCTTCGAGCACTTTCCAGGCTTGGCTTTGGGTCAGCATCGCGGCGTCGCTCCGCTCACCACTGCGCGCCGGGATAGGTGCGCTGCAGGTACTGCATCTCGGACAGCAGATGCCCGAGGTGCTCGCTGTGGCGGCCGAACTTGCCGAAAGACTTGAACGGCGTGCGCGCCGGCACGGTCAGCGTCGCCTCGACCAGCACCGGCAGCACAAGGGCTTCCCAGGCCGCTTCCAGCTCGCTCCACGCCGGGCCGATGGCGGCCGCGGCCACCGCGTCGTCGGCCGGGGTCGTGACGAAGAATTCGGCGGTGTAGGGCCACAGGTAGTCGAGCGCGGCCTGCGCGCGGGCGTGCGATTCGACGGTACCGTCGCCGAGACGGATCACCCAGTCACCGGCATGCTGTGCGTGGTAGCGCGCTTCCTTGAGGCTCTTCGCGGCGATCGCGGCAAGTTCGCTGTCGCTGGATGTCAGCAAGCGTTCCCACAGCAGCACCTGGAAGCTCGCGAAGAGGAAGTTGCGCACCATCGTGCGGGCAAAGTCCTGGTTCGGCAGCTCGCACAGCGTCAGGTTGCGGTAGTTCAGCTCGGTGCGCAGGAAGGCGAGCTGGTCCTCGTCGCGCCCCTTGCCTTCGAGCTTGCCGGCGTGGGCGAGCAGCATGCGCGCCTGGCCGATGAGGTCGAGCGACATGTTCGCGAGCGCCATGTCCTCTTCGAGCACCGGCGCGTGGCCGCACCATTCGGACATGCGCTGGCCGAGGATCAGCGCGTTGTCGCCGATGCGCGTCACGTACTCGATATGTTCGGGGCTGTTCATCTGTTGGTTCATCGTCATTGCCCTCTCACATGTGGTTCACTTCGTCGGGCAGCTGGTAGAACGTCGGGTGCCGGTAGATCTTGTCCTCGGCCGGGTCGAACAGCTCGGGCTTGGCGTCCGGGTCGGAGGCGACGATGTGGTCGGCTTGCACCACCCAGATGCTCACGCCTTCCTGGCGACGGGTATAGACGTCGCGCGCCACCTGCAGCGCGAGCTTCGCGTCGGGCGCGTGCACGCTGCCGCAGTGCTTGTGATCGAGTCCGTTACGGCTGCGCACGAAGACTTCCCACAGCGGCCATTCCTTGCGTTCCATGTCTCTTCTCCTCTCTGAGGGCTGGCCTGGGCCGCCCTTTCTGTCGATGTGTCGTGAATGTTCTTCAAGCCGCCTGATGCTCGCGCGCCGCCTGCTTGCGCGCATATTCGAGCGCCGCCGCGCGCACCCAGGCGCCGTCTTCCCAGGCCTTGACGCGCGCGGCGAGGCGGTCGACGTTGCCCTGGCCGTGGCCATTGACGACGTTCCAGAACTCGTCCCAGTCGATCGCGCCGAAATCGTGGTGGCCGCGCTCGGCGTTCCACTTCAGCTCCGGGTCGGGCATCGTCACGCCGAGCACCTTGGCCTGCTCGACCGTCGCGTCGACGAATTTCTGCCGCAGGTCGTCGTTGGAGATGCGCTTGATGCCCCAGCGCGCGCTCTGCGTGGAGTGCACCGAATCCTTGTCGTGCGGGCCGAACATCATGATCGACGGCCACCACCAGCGATTGACCGCGTCCTGCACCATGTCGCGCTGCTCCTGGGTGCCCTTCATCATCGTCAGCAGCAGGTCGTAGCCCTGGCGCTGGTGGAACGACTCTTCCTTGCAGACGCGCACCATCGCGCGCGCATACGGGCCGTAGCTGCACTTGCACAGTGGGATCTGGTTCATGATCGCGGCGCCGTCGACCAGCCAGCCGATCACGCCGATGTCCGCCCAGGTCAGCGTCGGGTAGTTGAAGATCGAGCTGTACTTGGCCTTGCCCGAGTGCAGCGCTTCGATCAGCTCATCGCGCGACACGCCCAGCGTCTCGGCCGCGGCGTACAGGTAGAGACCGTGACCGCCCTCGTCCTGCACCTTCGCGATCAGGATCGCCTTGCGCTTCAGGGTTGGCGCGCGCGTGATCCAGTTGCCTTCGGGCAGCATGCCGACGATCTCGGAATGCGCGTGCTGGCTGATCTGGCGGATCAGCGTCTTGCGGTAGGACTCGGGCATCCAGTCCTTGGCCTCGATATAGCCGCCGGCGTCGACCTTGGCGTCGAACTCCGCCTGGTAGGCCGGGTTCTCGACGACCCGCGGGCCCTTCGCTTCGGGGTTCTGCTGGGGGATGTCCAGAGCTTGTGTGTACATTGCGATTGCTCCTTGTGTCGTGCTATTTGGGGCGGCGGTCGATGACGCGCTTGGCCTTGCCGATCGTGACGCGCTCGATCGAGAACGGCTCGCCGACGATCACCTTCGCCGAGACGCCGATGAAGGTCTTGATGTCGTGCGCGAGCTCCTTCGCCAGCGCCTCCTTCTGTTCCGGATGACGGCCGACGTCGGCTTCGGGGTTGATTTCGACCTTCACCGTCAGCGTGTCCATGTGGCCCTGCTTGTCGAGTTCCAGCAGGTACTGCGGCGCGAGCTTGGGCATCTTGCAGATCAGCTCCTCGATCTGCGTCGGGAAGAGATTCACGCCGCGGATGATCAGCATGTCGTCGGAACGGCCGGTGATCTTGGCCATGCGTCGCATGCTGCGCGCGGTCGGCGGCAGCAGGCGCGTCAGGTCGCGCGTGCGGTAGCGGATCACCGGCATCGCTTCCTTGGTCAGTGTCGTGAACACCAGCTCGCCTTCGGAACCGTCGGGCAGCACTTCGCCGGTACGCGGGTCGACGATTTCGGGATAGAAATGGTCCTCCCACACCACCGGGCCGTCCTTGCTCTCGATGCACTCGCTGGCGACCCCCGGCCCCATCACTTCGGACAGGCCGTAGATGTCCACCGCGTCGATGCCGGAATGCGCCTCCATCGCCTCGCGCATGCCCTGCGTCCAGGGTTCGGCGCCGAAAATGCCGACTTTCAGCGAGGTCGATTTCGGGTCGATGCCCATGCGCTCCATCTCGTCGAGGATGGTCAGCATGTAGGATGGCGTCACCATGATGATGTCGGGCTTGAAGTCCTGGATCACCTGAATCTGCTTCTCCGTCTGGCCGCCGGACATCGGCACCACCGCACAGCCGAGCCGCTCGGCGCCGTAATGCGCGCCCAGCCCGCCGGTGAACAGGCCATAGCCGTAGGACACGTGCACCATGTCGCCGGCCCGCCCGCCGGCGGCGCGGATCGAGCGCGCGACGACGTTGGCCCAGGTGTCGATGTCCTTCAGCGTGTAGCCCACCACCGTCGGCTTGCCGGTCGTACCCGACGAGGCATGTATGCGCGCGAGCTTCTGCCGCGGCACCGCGAACATGCCGAACGGATAGTTGTCGCGCAGGTTGCTCTTGCCGGTGAAGGGAAACTTTGCCAGATCTGCGAGGGTTTTCAGGTCGTCAGGATGCACGCCCTTGGCTTCGAAGCTCTGGCGGTAGTGCGGCACATTGTCATAGGCATGACGCACGCTCCACTTCAATCTCTCCAGTTGCAGGGCTCGCAGCTCGTCCTGGCTGGCCGTTTCGATCGGTTCCAGGTCGCCGGGCAACGGTTGTTTCACTGGCATTGCATTCTCCTCCTAGGTCCGCGGATGCGCTGATTTCATGACAATCGGAATTATGCCCGCCACATTGCGGCATCCCGGGTGATCAGCGTCAAACCACATTTCATTGCACATTTCATAAATCGACGACCGCCCGGCCTTTCAGCCGGTAGGACTTGCCGCGCATCACCGCGATCAGCTCGCCGTTCTGGTTGGTCACCGCAATGTCGTACACTCCGGTGCGCCCGGCAGCGAAGAGCTCCTTCGCCTCGGCGCACAGCACGTCCCCCGGGCGCCCCGGCGCCATGAAATCCAGGCTGATGCCGGAAGCCACGGTCTGCTCGTTGTAGCTGTTGCAGGCATAGGCGAAGGCCGTGTCGGCGAGCACCGTGAGGAAGCCGCCGTGACAGATCCTGAAACCGTTGAGCATGTCCTCGCCCACGGTCATGACGAGCTTGGCGTAGCCCGGCCCGACCGCCTCGAAACGGATGCCGTTCGCACGCAGCACGCGGTCGTTCTCGGACATGCCGTCACGCACGCGTTCGGCCAGCGTCTGCGGGTCGAGACCGTTGGTGAGATCGCGGAAACCGGCTTCAGTCATACATCGGCTCCCCGTTGTAGGCCTTGCGCCGCAGCAGCGGCGACACGCGGTAACGCTCCTCGCCGTAGTGGTCGCGCAGATTCGCGAGCACCTCGACGATGAAGGTCGCGCGGAGCTGGTCGGCCCACGCGAGCGGACCGCCCTTCGGGTAGTTCGTGCCATAACGCATCGCGGTATCGACGTCGCGCGCCGTCGCGACGCCCTGCAGCACCGCGTCGGCGGCTTCGTTGGCCAGCATCGCGACCGTGCGCAGGGCGATCAGCCCGGCCACGTCGTCGATCACGCTGACTTTGAATCCCGCCTTCTGGAACGTGCCGGCAACCACGCGCAAGGCGCCCTGGCCGCACTGGTCGGCGCGCGTCAGCGCGATGCGGGTGCTCGTCGAATAGTCGAGACACAGGTCGAACAGCACCAGATTGGGGCACGTCTCCTCGACCGCGCGGCGCGTCGCGGTGCGCCCGTCGGTCAGCGCGACGCGCGCACTGCCGATCTGCATCCAGCCACGCCGCCCGGGCACGCCCGATTCGCGGCGCACCTCGATGCCGGCCGCTTCGAGGCGCGCCAGCAGCGGTGCGGCCGCGCCCAGGTCGCCGACCATGGTGATGCGCGCCTCGCCCGCTTGCGCCGGCTCGTCCTGCGGCTGCGCTTTCACCGCCATTTCACCGTACTCGTAGATGCCGCGTCCGGTTTTGCGTCCGAGACGGCCGGCGGCGACGAGCTCCTGCTGGAACTGGCTCGGCGCATAACGGCGGTCACAGAAATAAGCCTCGAAGACCGACTTCGTCACCGCGAAATTGACGTCGTGGCCGATCATGTCGATCAGCTCGAACGGCCCCATCGCAAAGCCGCAGCCCTCGCGCAGGATCGCGTCGAGCGTGGCCGGTTCGGCTTCGTGTTCGGCGAGCACGCGCAGCGCCTCGGCGTAATACGGACGGGCCACGCGATTGACGATGAAACCCGGTGTCGAGGCCGCATGCACCGGCGTCTTGCCCCAGGCGCGCGCCGTCGCATGCAGGCACTCGGCAACCGCGCGCTCGGTACTCAGGCCCGAGATCACCTCGACCAGTGCCATGCGCGGCGCTGGGTTGAAGAAGTGCAGGCCGGCGAGCCGCCCGGGCCGGGCCAGCCCGGCCGCCATCGCGGTAATCGACAGCGACGAGGTGTTGCTGGCGAAAATCGCCTGCTCGCCGAGCAGTGCTTCGAGCTCGCGGAAGAGCTGGCGCTTGACCTCCATGTCCTCGACGATCGCCTCGATCGCCAGGCCGGCATCGCGTGCCTCGCCCAGCGTCGTCACCGGCAGCACGCGCGCGAGCGTCGCCGCCGCTTCCGCTTCCGCCAGTCGGCCCTTGCCGACGAGGAAACGCAGATCCTTGTCGATCGCCGCACGTCCGCTGACGATCGCTTCGGCGCGACCGTCATACAGATACACCGTATGCCCCGCGCGCGCCGCGATCTGGGCAATGCCGCTGCCCATCGCGCCGGCGCCGATCACCAGCACCCTCACATCCTTGCCGAGCTCCTTCATCGGGCCCCCTCCACCATCTTTGCGCGATCAGGCATCTCAGTCTCCCTTGAACTGCGGCGTACGCTTTTCCATGAAGGCGGCAACCCCCTCGCGATAGTCGTTGGACTGTCCGCACACCGTCATCATGTTGCGCTCGAGGTCGAGCTGCGTTTCGAAGTCATTCGTCGAACTCGCCCAGATCGCCTTCTTGGTCTGCGCATAGCCGAAAGTCGGCCCTTTCGCGAGACTCGCGGCGACCTGCTGCACCGTCGGCATCAGCGCCTCGTCATCGACGCACTTCCAGATCAGGCCCCATTGTTCGGCCTGCTCGGCGCCGAGCTTTTCGCCCAGCAGCGCCATGCCCATCGCCCGTGCGGGGCCGACGAGGCGCGGCAGGATCCAGCTGCCGCCGGTATCCGGCACCACGCCGAGTTTGCTGAAGGACTGGATGAAGCTCGCCGAGCGCGCCGCGAAGACGAGGTCGCAGGCCAGCGCGATGCTCGCACCAGCGCCGGCGGCGACGCCATTGACGGCGGCGATCACGGGCAAGTCGAGATTGCGCAGCGCCAGCACCAGCGGCTTGTAGTTCTTCTCGACGGACTCGCCCAGGTCGACCGCCGCACTGCCCGGCGCCACGGCACGGTCGGCGAGATCCTGACCGGCGCAAAAACCGCGTCCGGCACCGGTCAGCACCAGCACGCGCACGTTGCCCGCGGCACGCCCGGCCTTGACCATCGCCAAGGCCTCGCGTATCTCTTCGTGCATCCGGGTGGTGAAGCTGTTCAAGCGGTCCGGCCGGTTCAGCGTCAACGTCGCCACGCCATCGACCACCTCCAGGCGAATCGTTTCGCCCTGCATGCCCAACTCGTTACTCATGTCTCCTCCTTGTGCAACCTCTGAACAACCTGCGCGGCAGGCCGGCTCTTCAGAAGCCCCTCTGGCCCGGAAGGCTTCAAGGCCTCCTGTCGGCTGAGCGGTCGCGTCGCACAAGTGTCTTTATAGCCATGAGCTTGTTTGACCGACCGGTCAATCAATAGTAAGCTTGATCTAGATCAAAAGACAACAGTTTTTTGCTTGACAAGTTTCCGCAGCGCAACATGCGCCAGATGTCCGCAGCACGACCCGCAAGGGGCCACAGAACCCCGTACGCCATCCGTCACCAGAGGAGCCCTTTCATGTCAGCGACCACGCCCGCCCAGCTGTTCGACAAGCACCACGCCACACTCGAAGCCGCCGTCCAGGCGATCCACACCCGCGGCTACTGGACGCCGTATCCGGAGTCGCCCAGCCCCAAGGTGTATGGCGAAACCGCCAATGAGGACGGCAAGAAGGCCGTCGAAGCCTGCTTCGGCCGGGACTTCGTGCTCGACCAGCCCGGCCAGAGCGGCTGGACGGCGCCCGAGCGCTCGCCGTATGGCGTCGAGCTGGGCGTGCGCTACCCGGTGTGCGCGGCGCAGGCGCTGATCGACGCGGCAAACGCGGCGCAGCCCGGCTGGCAACGCATCGGCCCGCAGGGGCGCGTCGGCGTGTGCCTGGAAATCCTCGAACGCCTGAACAAGCGCAGCTTCGAGATCGCCCACGCGGTCATGCTCACCACCGGCCAGGGCTGGATGATGGCCTTCCAGGCCGGCGGCCCGCACGCGCAGGACCGCGGCCTCGAAGCCGTCGCCTATGCGTACCGCGAGATGAAGTTCATCCCGCAGGAAACGGTGTGGGAAAAGCCGCAGGGCAAGAACCCGCCGCTGAAGATGAAGAAGCACTTCGAGATCGTCGGCCGCGGCGTCGCGCTGGTCATCGGTTGCGGCACCTTCCCGACCTGGAACACTTATCCCGGCCTGTTCGCCGCGCTCGCGACCGGCAACCCGGTGATCGTCAAGCCGCACGGCAATGCGATCCTGCCCGCGGCGATCACCGTGCGCATCGCGCGCGAAGTGCTCGTCGAGCAGGGGCTGGACCCGAACCTCGTGAGCCTCGCAGTGTTCGACAAGCGCGAGGACACGCAGGCACTGGCAACCCACCCGGCCGTGAAATCCATCGATTTCACCGGCGGCAACACTTTCGGCCAATGGCTGATCGACAACGCGAAACAAGCCCATGTATATGCGGAGCTTGCCGGCGTGAACAACGTCGTCATCGAATCGACCGACCAGTACAAGGCGATGCTGCGCAACCTCGCCTTCACGCTGTGCCTGTATTCGGGCCAGATGTGCACGACGACGCAGGCGATCCTCGTGCCGGCCGGCGGCATCGACACCGACCAGGGGCCCAAGAGTTTCGACGAGGTCGCCGCCGATCTCGCCGCATCGATCGACAAGACCCTCGCCGACCCGGCGGTCGCCACCGCGGTGCTCGGCGCAATCCAGTCCGAGGACACACTGCGGCGCATCGGCGAGGCCGGCGAATACGGTCGCATCGTGCTCGCCTCGAAGAAGATCGAACATGCCGAGTTCCCGCACGCGCAAGTGCGCAGTCCGGTGCTGCTCGCGTGCGACGCGGCCGACGAGAAGAGCTATATGGAAGAGCGCTTCGGCCCGATCGCCTTCGTCGTCAAGGTCGCCGACGGCGCCGCGGCGATCGCGCTGTCCGAGCGCATGGTGCGCGAACACGGCGCCCTGACGGTCGGCGTGTATTCGACGAAACCGGACGTGATCGACGCGATGACCGAAGCCACCTGGCGCGCCGGCGTCGCACTGTCGATCAATCTCACCGGCGGCGTGTTCGTGAACCAGTCGGCGGGCTTTTCCGACTACCACGGGGTCGGCATGAATCCGGCAGCCAACGCCAGTTATTCCGACAGCGCCTTCGTCGCCAACCGCTTCCGCGTCGTGCAGCGGCGTTATCACCTCGCGTAAGCACAGCGCGCCCGCAGCCGATATTCCATCGACAACGAAAGGCGGGGCGCCGCGGCGCCCCGCCTTTCGTCTCCGGAAGCCCCGCTACATGCCCTGTTATGAAATCGACGGCCTGCGCCCCGTCATCCACCCCAGCGCCTACGTGCACCCGGATGCGGTGCTGATCGGCGACGTCATCATCGGCCCGCGCTGCTACGTCGCGCCGCTCGCCAGCCTGCGCGGCGACTTCGGCCGCATCATCCTCCGGGAAGGTGCCAACGTGCAGGACTGCTGCGTGATGCACGGCTTTCCGAACATCGACACGGTGGTCGCCGAAGACGGCCACATCGGCCACGGTGCCGTGCTGCACGGCTGCCAGGTCGGACGCAACGCGCTGGTCGGCATGAACGCGGTGATCATGGACAACGCCATCATCGGCGACTCGGCGATGGTCGCCGCCTGCGCTTTCGTCAAGGCCGGCATGGAGATTCCGCCGCAGGTGCTCGTCGCCGGCATCCCGGCGAAGGTCGTGCGCACACTCACGGCACAGGAAATGAACTGGAAAGTCGACGGCACCCGCTGTTACCACGACCTCAGCGAACGCAGCCTCGCCACCCTCAAGCCCTGCACTCCCCTCACCGAACCCGAACCCGGCCGCCCGCACTTCGACTTCCCGGGCGTGGTACCGCTGATGGATCTGAAGAAAAGCCAGTAGGCACGGCGCCGGCGACCTACCCGCCGACACCGCGCTTCACGGCTCAGCCGCGGCGTTCAACGCCTTCGGGCCGCTCGACCTTCTCCGGGCGTTCCACCCGCTCCGCACGTTCGATTTTTTCCGGACGTTCGACCTTCTCGGGACGTTCCACCCGCTCCGCGCGTTCGATTTTTTCCGGACGCTCGACCTTTTCCGGACGCTCGACTTTCTCGGCACGCTCCACTTTCTCGGCGCGTTCGACCTTTTCGGGGCGCTCCGCCTTACCGCTACGCTCCACCACCTCGCGGCGCTCTGCCACCTCGCTCCGCAAGGCCCGCGCCGCGACCGAAATCCGCGCTCCGCGGCTGTCATCGACCGTCCCGTCGCCGCGCAACTTCACGCCGAGCGCCACGCCCGGCGGCACGCGGTCGTCCAGCGTACCGTTGCGCCGCAGTGCGACGGTCCCGCCCGACGCCCCCGGCTGGGTATCATCGACCGAGCCGTCGCCACGCAGTTTCACACCCACGGCAACTCCCAGCGGCTGGGTATCGTCCACCGAACCGTCGCCACGCAGCTTGATACTACCGGTCGACCCGCCCGGCTGGGTATCATCGACGGAACCGTCACCACGCAGTTTCACGCCGCCGAATGCACCGCCAGGCTGGGTGTCATCCACCGAGCCATCGCCACGCAGCTTGACACCGCTGGCGCTGAAGTCGTCGCTCGAAGTCTGGGCAATCGCGGGCCCTGCGGCGACACTGCCGAGGACAGCGAGGACCAGCGCGTGCAGTCGCAGTTTCTTGAAGTTGGCTTGCATTTTTTTTCTCCAGAGGGGGTTTGACCTTTGCTTGGTCAAACTGCCGAACAAAGGGGGATTTCCTGTCTCGTCTTTTAAAGTGGGATTTTTTCCCACTTGGTTAAGCAAGAGCACACTCTATGCCAGCCCTCCACCACCCTCACCGCTTTCCACAAGCATCTGTTTTTATTTGCATTTTTGTGGATCCCGCATGGACACCGTCCCCGCCGCATCTCGAGGCCGCCACCAGCTGGGTTTTTTGCCCCACCCAATTCGGGCATATGAC
>NZ_WTVQ01000072.1 GCF_012910955.1 Aromatoleum diolicum | reverse complement strand
GATTGCCTCCGGCCTGCTTGGCCTGATACATCGCCGAATCAGCACGCCTCAAAATGTCGGCTGGGCTCGCTTCATGATCATGGAATAGAGTCACGCCGATACTCACCGTGCAACGATGCTCGACCCTAGTGTTCGCTTTCGCCGCAGGAGTGACGTGTAACAGGTACGATTCCGACAAGACCGCGCGCAGCTTTTCGGCGCTGCAAGTACTTGAAAACATGGCGCGACATACCGGGATCGAACCGGTGACACCTGGAGCCACAACTCGGTCGTCACTTTTAAGTGACTGTTTTTATTGATCGTCTGCGCCGCGCGTCCGTTGCAAATGCATGGTGTCAGCAGCATGGGGCTTCATGTAGTCACGCAAATCTCACGCAAGGTTTCAAGCCGGGTTCCGGCGCAATACGAGCCCGCGTAATCGCCCCCTGCGCCGTTGAGTTGCCCACAACGCGTCCGACAGGGGCCTGCTTCCATTGACGTGTCCGAGGGGAAAACGGCATTACCGCCACCCCTCTCCAACCCGCCAAGCCGTGTTATGACTGTTACCCGCCGAGGCCGATCTCAACACCGGCAACAAGAATTCCCTCAGATCGGCGATGACACCGCCCCCAGCGGCATCGGATCGATGGCGTTCTTGCGCTGAAATGCCTGCCATTGCTTTTCCTTCCGGGCATCGGTGACGAACTCGTCTTTGAGGCCGGTGGGTGCGCTCCAGGGTCTGCCAGTACAAATGGGCAAAGTTGCAGCCCAAAAAACCCTGGGGCCGCATGTCGAGCATGGGATACGGCAATCCGTCAAACCAACCGTCGCTCATTTCCCCTTCGTCCAACGGCCAGGCGAAGGGCTCACTGAACGTCAGGGCGCTATCCTCCGGGTACGTGAGGTCCAAGGCGCCCACCACATGCCTCGTCACGCTCACATCGATTCGGCCAGTGTACGAAATGCAACGAAAACTGCAACGCAACTTTGATGATAGTCATTTAAACCCAATGCGTTAGCGCATGAGCGCATTGAAGTTACGCAACGAGTTTGGAGCCGCCCCACGGGTTAGATGTCTATCAATTTTCGGTCGGCGCCAACCGCTTGCCGCAATACGCATCAACCTGCAGTGATCGCCCTACACACGGCGGTTCAGGACAGAGTCTCGCGGCCCGACTCCGGCGGTCGCTGAAGTGTTCGACGAGCAATTGCCTGAGCCACCGGTTCGCCGGATCCCGGTGGTACTTGGCATGCCGGAAGAGTTTGATGGCAATTTCCGGCAACGTTGCGGGATGCGGCACATAGACCAGATCGAAGGGCTCCACGCAACGCATCGCAAAGCGCTCGGGCACGCTGGCGATCAGGTCGGTCGAGTGAAGGATGTGCCCGACGGCTATGAAATGGGGCACGACCACCCGCACACGACGGCGAATGCCCGCCCGATCCAGCATCGTATCGATCTCGCCGTGGCCGGTGCCGGCAGACACGACGACCACGTGCTCCAGCGACTGGAACAGATCGAGGGTCATCGGCTGACTGGCGGCCGGGTGCCCGCGGCGGAACATGCAGACGTAGCGCTGCTTGAACAGCCGCCGCTGGAAGAAGCCGGCCTGCAAACCGGGAATCAGCGCACGTCTCCCGTGCGAAATTTTTACCTCGCAGACGTAGCGCCACCGAGCGCGTCCGTCTCCAGAAAAACACCAATGGTGTTGGCACCGGTTACCGATTGGCCAGACCAGAGCGCATCTGCCGGTGCCCATGGTGGTGCCCTTCGTGTAATGGCGGCAGAGGCACTTGAACCCGCGCAAACCCACCTCGTCGCGACGACGAGGGAAGCTCACATTTCGCCGGGTGGGGCTTTCACCCACTGGAAAAAAGACGCCGCCTTTGCACAGCGCACACCCTAAGGGGGCGTTCGGCCCGGTTCAAAGCAGACGTCGAAAGCTTCGCGAAGCAAAGCGTCGATATGCCAGACCATAGCCTGAGCGAGCGTAGGGTGCCGAGTACCTGCAGCGTAGTAACAGTGGCGGCTCCTTGTGCTAGGCCGCGACAGCTTCCGTTCGCATCGCAGGAACGGCTTGCCCATCCCTCGCCGCCGGCCTGATCTTGAACCAGATCGCGTACAAGGCCGGCAAGAACACCAGGGTCAGCACCGTCCCGGCGAAGGTGCCACCGATCAGGGTATAAGCCAGCGTGCCCCAGAAGACCGACTGGGTGAGCGGAATAAACGCCAGCATGGCGGCGAGCGCGGTCAGGATGACCGGACGCGCGCGCTGCACGGTGGCCTCGACGACGGCATCGAAGGGCGCCAATCCGTCCTTCTCGTTGCTGCGAATCTGACCGATCAGGATCAGCGTGTTGCGCATCAGGATTCCGGACAGCGCGATCAGGCCGACCAGCGCGTTGATCCCGAACGGCTGCTGGAACAACAGCAGCGTTGGCACGACCCCGATCAGGCCCAACGGCGCGGTGGCGAACACCATCGTCATCGCGGAAATCGAGCGGACCTGGAAGATGATGGTGATCAGCGTCAAGGCGATCATGATCGGGAAGATCGGCGCCAAGGCGCGATTCGCCTTGCCTGATTCCTCGATCGAACCGCCCTGCTCGATCCGGTAGCCGGCCGGCAGCTTGGCGATGATCGGCTGAAGCTCCTGGAATACGGCGGTGGACACGTCCGGCGGCTGCAAGCCCTCGGCGATATCGCCACGCACCGTGATCGTTGGCGTGCGATCGCGGCGGCGCAGGATCGGGTCTTCCATGCGGACGTCCACGGCGCCGATCTGCGCCAGCGGAATCCGTTGGCCGGCCGCCCCTACCAGCGTGAAATCGGCGATCCGGCCCGGATCGAGCCGCGTCGTCCCGGCCGAACGGGCAGCGACCTGGACCGAACGGATGTCCTCGCGCACCTCGGTAATCGGGATGCCGCTCAACAGGAACTGAAGCTGTTGGGCCACGTCGCTGGAGCTCAGGCCGAGGCTCTGCAGCCGGTCTTGATCGAGCGAGAAACGCAGCGTGGGCACGCGCTCGCCCCAGTCGGTATTGACCGTTCGCATCTGCGACGAGGCCTGCATCACGGCACGCACCTGTGCCGCGATGTCGCGCAGCTTGTCGGGGTCGGGCCCCATCACGCGGAAAGCCACCGGGAAGGGCGAGTACGGGCCGAACACCAACTGGGTCATCCGCACGCGCGCCCCCGGCGCCAAGCCGTCGGCCACCGCCTGCCGCAGCCTGAGCTTGAGCGCCTCACGCGTCGCCTGGTCGTCGGTCAGGACCACGATCTTGGCGAAGGAAGGATCGGGCAGTTCCGGCGCCATGGCGAGGTAGAAGCGCGGCGCTCCCTGTCCGACGTAGGCGGTCACGATCTTCGCTTCCGGCTGCTTGGCCAGCCAGGCCTCGACCTTGGCGGCGGCGGCACTCGTCTGCTGGATCGAGGTGCCATACGGCATCTGGACTTCGACCAATACCTCGGGCCGATCGGAGGTCGGAAAGAACTGCTTGTTGACCACGCCCATGCCCAGGATCGCAACGACGAAGGCGCCGATCACGCCCGCCGCGACCAGCCATTTGCGCCGGATCACCGATCCCAGCAGACGGCGGAAGCGCTCGTAGTGCGGGGTCGCGTAGATCGCCTGGTGCCCGCGCTCGTGCTGCTTCAAGTTCGGGAGCAGCTTCACCCCCAGGTAGGGCGTAAACACGACGGCGACGATCCACGACGCGATCAACGCAATGCCGACGATCCAGAATATGTTGCCGGCGTACTCGCCGGCGGTCGACTTGGCAAAGCCGTTCGGCATGAAGCCGATCGCCGTCACCAGCGTCCCGGCGAGCATCGGCGCGGCGGTATGGCTCCACGCATAGGCCGCGGCGCGGATGCGGTCGTAACCCTCCTCCATCTTCACGACCATCATCTCGATGGCGATGATCGCATCATCGACCAGCAGCCCCAGGGCGAGGATCAGCGAGCCCAGCGTGATTCGGTCGAAGTTCTTGCCGGTGGCCGCCATGATCACGAACACCGCGGCCAGGGTCAGCGGAACCGCTGCCGCGACGATGATGCCGGCCCGCCATCCCATGCTGAGGAAGCCGACCAGCACCACCACGCCGAGGGCAACGAAGAACTTGACCATGAACTCGTTGACGGCCGAGTGGATATTGACCGACTGGTCCGTCACTTTGGACAGGCTCAAGCCGAGCGGCATCTCGGCGTTGATTGCCGCCGCTTCCGACTCCAGCGCCTTGCCGAGATCGAGGCCGTTCCAACCCTCGCGCATGACCACGCCGAGCAGCAAGGCCGGTTCGCCGTTGTTGCGGATGAGGAAGCTGGCCGGATCCTCGTAGCCCCGCTTCACCTCGGCGATGTCGCCGAGCTTCAGCGTCCGGCCCCGCGCCGCGACCGGCGTATTCCGGATCGCCTCCAGGTCGTCGATCGCGCCATCCAGCCGGATGAAAACCTGCGGGCCCTTGGCTTCGATCGAGCCGGCCGGCGTCATGACGTTGCGCCCGTTCAGCGCGGCGAAGAGGTCGCGCGGCGAGACGCCCAGCGTCGCCAGGCGGTCATGGGAGAACTCGACGAAAATCCGTTCGGCCTGCTCGCCGATGATGTTCACCTTCTTGACGCCCGCCACGTGCAGCAGACGCTGACGCATGGTCTCCGCGTCGCGCACCAGGTTTCGATGCGGCTCGCCCTTGGCTTTCAAGGCATAGAGCGCAAAGGTCACGTCGGCGTATTCGTCGTTCACCAGCGGGCCGATGACGCCACGCGGCAGCTTGCCGGCCTCGTCGCCGAGTTTCTTGCGCGCCTGATAGAACTGCTCGGGGACCTCGGCGGGCGGCGTGCTGTCGAGCAGGTACACGGTGGTGAAGGCCAGGCCCGGTCGCGTAAAGGTTTCGGTCCGGTCATACCAGCGCAGTTCCTGCATGCGCTTTTCCAGCGGCTCGGCGACCAGTTCTTCCATCTCCTTGGCGGTGGCGCCGGGCCAGGCGGTGACCACGGTCATCTGCTTGACCGTGAACGCGGGGTCCTCGGCGCGGCCCAGCGTCAGGAAGGCCACGACGCCGGCGATGAAGATCGCCAGCATCAGAAACAGGGTGACCGGACGCTCGCGTACGGCGAGCGCGGAGAGGTTGAAGGCGCTCATTTGACGACTCCCACACTGGCCGCTGCCACGCGTTGCGCCGCTTCGTTCCCGGCGACTCGCACCTGCTCGCCTTCGTGCAGCAGATGCGCCCCGAGCGCCACGACGCGATCGCCCGCCTTGAGGCCGCCGACGACCAGCGCCGCATCTTCACTGAGGCCGGCGACCTGCACGGCACGCCAGGTGACCCGGGGCCCATGCCCTTCGCCCCCCTCCCCTTCGACCAGCCATATGCCGGCGCCCTTGCCCGGATCGAAGATCGCGCCGATCGGCACCTGCAGCGTCGGGGCGGAACGGCCGTTCGGAATCTCGATCGAGATGGTCGAGCCCAGCGGTGCGTCGGCCAGCCGGCCCTCCAGGACGTAGCGCGCCTCGAAGGTCCGCGTCTGCGGGTTGGCGGCGTCGGACAACTGGCGCAGTTTCGCCGCGCCGGTCAGCCCGCTGCCATACAAGCGGGCCCGGCCGGTGGAGCCGATCGGAGGACGCAGGGTTTCGGGGAGTTCGATGACCGCCTCGCGACGCTCGGCATGCGCCACGCGGACGACGACCTGGCCCGCAGCGACCACCTGGCCCGGCTCGGCCAGGGTGTCCACCACCACGCCGTCTGAATCGGCGAGCAGGACGGCGTAGCCCGTTTCGTTGTGGGCAAGGTCGGCCTGGGCCTGGGCCGCCATGAGGTCGGCGCTCGCCGAATCGGCGGCCGCCTTGGCCTTGTCGTAGGCGGAGGCCGACACCGCGCCGGAAGACACCACATCGCGGTATCTCGCCTCGTCCTGCGCGGTCTGGCGCGCGCGCGCCGTGGCGGCGGCAACGGCCTGGTCGTGGGCGCGCGTGGCGAGCCGCAAGTCGGTGGGGTCGATGCGCATCAGCGGCTGACCGCGCTTGACGGACTGCCCGGTATTGACCAGGCGCTGCAGGAGCTTGCCGGGAACGCGAAAACCCAGGTCGCTCTGCACCCGCGCCGCAACGATGCCGGTGAAAGAACGCTCGGCATGGACGGCGGGCTCGACCGTGCCCAGTCGCACCAGGGGGATCCCGGTCCGCGGATCAATTGAAGAAGTGGCGTCGCTGCACGCTGCCAGGGCTAAGGGCAGCAGACCGACGACGGCGAGGAAAGGAATATTGCGGCGCTGAAGCATGGCGACCTCCGGTAAGGGAACGCCTTCATGCTAGAACTCGTGACCATTTCTGTCAATAGTCACTAACGCAATCGTTCAGCGCCCTAAGGGGCCAAGCTGCGCAGCACCAGGTTGGAAAGCTGCGCCGGCCCCTCCTCGACAGCATCGAGGTTGTACTGGAGCAGCAGCGGACTCACATAGGGCTGCATGACGAGATCGATCGCATGCACCGTCTCATCCAGCGGCGTCTTGCGCTCGAACTCACCTTTCTCCCGCCCTTCGCGGATCACTTCCGTGAGGATCTGCCGGATCCGCTCGCAGTGGGCGCGGGCGGACGGCCAGCCTTCGCCGGCGGAGTGCGCGGCAATGTCGTACAGCTTGCGATCGTTGAAGAACAGACTCGCGCCGGTCGCCGCCAAAGTCTTGAACATTCGGCGGAATTTCTCCGTCGGCGTGGTCGCGCCAGCCACCGCCTCTTCGACCGCCACGACGATGGCGGTCAAGGTCTTGGAACAGATGGCCTCGCCGATCGCCTGCTTGGAATCGAAGAACTTGTAGATGTAAGCCTTGGAAAAGCCGATCGCCTTGGCGAGGTCGGAGACCGTGGTCTTGTCGTAGCCGTAGTGGCCGAAGTGCTCGCCGGCCGCCTCCACGATCTGGTCTCGGACATTGTGGTCGGCGGGGCCGCGCGATGCGGGGGCGGAAGAAGCGATTGGGTTCATAGAAAAACAATACCTCACGCGTTCCATCTTCGCAACCAGTGACTGTTTCAGTTGACAGTCACTTCACGTGTGACTATTGTTGTTTTTAGTCACCAAAACCATTCAGCTTCCGAAGGACTCTCATGCTCCCCCATCCTCGTTCTCTCGCCGTTCTTCTGAGCGCCGTCGCCTTGACGGGCTGCGCCGTTGGACCCGACTACCGCCATCCTGAGATCGCGCTGTCCGCAAACTTCGTCGGGCGGGACGGGGTCGACCAGCGGCAGGTTCAGCACCAGGCCGACCTAAAGGCCTGGTGGGCCGCCTTCGACGATCCCCTGCTGACGCGCTTCGTCTCCCTGGCCGTGGACCAGAACCTGGAGATCGCGCAAGCGTCGGCCCGCGTTGCCCAGTCGCGCGCGTCATTGCGCCATGCCGATGCGGCGCTGCTGCCGGCGGGCAACGTGAGCGCAAACGCGGCGCAAGCCTACCAGTCGGTCGAGACCCCGCTGGGGCAGGTGCTCGGCGCCACGCCCGGCTTCGACCGCAGTGGCAGTTCCTACGAAGCCAACCTCGGTGCGAGCTGGGAGATCGACGTGTTCGGCGGCCTGCGACGAGGGCGGGAGGCTGCACACGCGGCGTACGAGGCCTCCGAAGCCGGCGCGGTGGCGACACGGCTGGCCGTGGCCGCGCAGACGGCGGATGTTTACGTCGTGATCAGGGGCTTGCAGGCGCACATCGCGATCGCCAGACAGCAGGTGGAGACCCGCCGTCAGTTGCTCGCCATGGTCACGCTCCAGTACGAGAAGGGGATCGCCGCCGAGCTCCAGATGAACCAGGCCGAGGGTTCGCTCACCCAGGCCGAGGCGCAGATCCCCGTCCTCGAAGCCGGCCTCGATTCGGCGATGAATGCGCTGGACGTGCTGCTCGGGGTGCCGCCGGGAACCTACCGCACGGCGCTGGCCGCGGTGACGCCGGTCCCGGTCGCCCCGGGTCTGGCCGAGACCGGGACCCCGGCCGAGATGATTCGGCGCCGGCCCGATCTGATCGCCGCCGAGCGGCGCCTGGCTGCGGCCAATGCGCGCATCGGCGCGGCGGTCGCGGAGTACTACCCCAAGTTTTCGCTCGCCGCCCTGCTCGGCAGCGCCACCGCAATAGCCAGCGGCAATCTCTTCACCGGGGCTGCAGCCCAAGCCCAGGGCGCCCTCGGAATGCGCTGGCGCTTGTTCGACTTCGGCCGCGTCGACGCGCAGATCGCCGCCGCGCATGGACAGGAGGCCGAAGCCCTGGCGGCCTACCGGCTGGCCGTGTTGCGTGCGACCGAGGATGTCGAGAACGCCTTCTCCGCCCTCGTCAAGCGCGAGGCCCAGGTCGGCATCCTGACGCGGGGTGAATCGTCGCTCGCCCGTGCGCGCGAAAACTCGCTTGCCGCCTACGAGGGCGGCGTCGTCAGCCTGATCGAGGTGCTCGATGCCGACAGCAAGCTGCTGCAGGCGCGCGACGCGAAGGCACAGGCGCAAACGGAGGCTGCGCGCGCCGCCATTGCCTCCTTCCGGGCATTGGGGGGCGGATGGGATGCGCCGCATGTAAGCAGCAAGCGCCTTTACAGCGACCTTTCCACTACTGACAGCAGGTAAACAGAATGGCCAAAACAAACAATTCATGGGTGCTCATCACGGGCGCATCGAGCGGCTTCGGCGAGGAGTTCGCCCGCCAATATGCCGGGCAAGGCCACTCGCTGGTCCTGGTGGCGCGCCGGCTGGACCGGCTTCAAGCACTCGCCGAGGCACTACGTCGGCAGTACCGCATCGACGTCGTGGCGGAGCAGGTCGATCTCTCGGACATTGCAGCGGTCACCCAGCTGCATCGGCGCCTCCACGAGCGGGGCATTGCGATCGACATCCTGATCAACAACGCCGGCCATGGAATGCAAGGCCCGTTCGTGGATAGCCAGCTGGATGCGGCGCTGGCGATGGTGCAGCTGGATGTCGCGAGCCTGACCGCGGTCACCCATGTCTTTGCGCAAGACATGCGGACACGAGGACGCGGGAAGATCCTGCTGGTGGCCAGCTTGCTGGCCTACCAGGGCGTGCAGAACTTCGCCGTCTATGCAGCCGCCAAGGCCTACGTGTTGCGCCTGGGTGAAGCGCTCCATCGCGAACTCAAGCCCGATGGCGTCACGGTGACGGCGCTGTGCCCAGGCATCTCGGACACCGGCTTCGCCACCGCGGCGCAGCAGAAGATCACGCCCGCGTTGAAGCGCCTGATGATGCAGCCGGCCCCCGTGGTCCGCGCCGGTATCCGCGCCTTGCAGGCCGGACGCATCAGCGTCGTGCCGGGCTGGGCGAACAAGGCCCTCGTGATCCTCACGTGGGCGACGCCACGCCGGCTGCACCAAGCCTTTTTGTCGCACGCGATGAACGGATAACACGTATTTCCCACCCGAGCGGTGCCAAGCCCAACGGTGCCGCCCGCCGACTGCTTCACCTGAACAGGAGACTCATCATGAATTCGATTCTGGCGTTGTCCGGGCGCGGCAGTCGATACTGAGCGTGACACAGCATTCGGCAGCCATCCGCACCCCGACGGCAATCGCGGCGCTGGCGCCGGCGGATCCGCATGAATTCGCGCGTCAGCGAATCCTTGCGTCGCCCGTGGCGGGCGTCGCGTTCCGGCCCGCACTCGCGACGGGATCCCAGCCGACGATCGACCCGCACGAGCGCGCGCGCCGCTCAATTCTGGGAAGCTCGGGTGAGTTGCGGGACTAGTTCCACATCATCCAGCCGCAGTAGTGAAGTAGAAAATGCCATGGCGCAACAGGACGTCACAAAGCCTGACAGCGGTACCCACGTCTTTGCGCAAGACATCACCCTGCACACCTATATCAAGGATGTTGATTTCATGACAACGCCAACCGACGCGATGAATCCCGAAGAAACGCTGGCCCGCTGGCGGGCCGAGGAAGCGGCCGTGCGCGCCCGCCTCCAGACGGCTCCCGGCGTGGCCTCGCCCGCCCAGGTCGCCGGGCGCAGCGGATTGCAGATATTCCAGGCGCTCCTCGCCGGCGAGATCCCGCCCCCGCCGATGGCTGTCACGCTCGACTTCACCCTGGTTCGCATCGAGCTCGGGTTCGCGGTATTCCAGGGACAGCCAGGCTTCAGCCATTACAACCCGATGGGCACGGTGCACGGCGGCTGGTTCGCGACCATGCTCGACTCTGCCATGGGATGCGCCGTGCATTCCACGCTGCCGGCAGGCAAGGCCTACACAACCCTGGAACTGAAGCTCAACCTTGTCCGCGCACTCACCGACGCGGTGCCGCTGGTACGCGCCGAAGGCCGGCTGGTCCACAGCGGCCGCCAAGTGGCGACGGCGGAAGGCCGGCTTGTCGGACCGGACGGTAAGCTCTACGCCCACGCGAGCACCACTTGCCTGGTCTTTGACCAGACTTCATAGAAGATCGGAAAGGCTTCGGCCCAGCTCGCGCCTCGATCATAGCTGCGAATAAGGGATATCGACTTGGAGCATCGTGCAATGCGGATGTGGCCACGACGAAGATTGACGTCGTGTCCCGAGGCTTGCGGCGGTGCGGCCCAAAGCACGTTTGGCCGCTTGTTCAACTTCGGCCTTGCGATGACGCCGAAAGTGTGAGTTCGAGTTGGACCGCGGAAAGCAGACGGTGGCGATTGGGGCGCGGGTGCCGCTGAGCGCGAAGCGCACGATGGCGGTCCGAAGCACCGCGACCGTGATCGCTCGGGCGAGCGTCTCGCCGACCAGAGCCCGCCCATAGGCGATCAACTCGAGGCCGTCGACGTCAGCGCATTCCTGCAAGCGCTGCGTGGTGCAACATGACACCGAAACCGAGGCTGGGATCACCGACATGTTCGTCACCCAGCACGTCATCGGAGGCGGCGCATTATCGTTCCTGAAGCTGTCGCCGCCCTGGATGGCGGCTCGGGTCTGCGAAGCGGTTGCCAACCACCGGCGCTCGCTGAAGCATCTGCCCAAGACGGCCGACGAGTACCTGGACACCTTGTTCAAGCAGGATCTGACCCGACTGTAGGCGTCCTCCGAGACTGGAAGGGGCGGCTTTCTGAAATTCGCATTGCATCGTCTAGCTCACGACCGCCTCACGACCGCCCCACGCCGGCCCTCTCCTGCCGCGCGCCCGGTCGGGTCCCCTGATTGTCAGTAGGAATCCAATTTGCCTTCGAGAGGCCCCGACTTGTCTCGGCATCGTCCGGAACTCGGAATAGTGCCTGAGCGTATGCATCGACACCCGCTTGTCGATCCGTGCCGCTTCGGCGGCGCCGTGGATGACCTGATTGAGCTGACGCGTGCGGAGCGACTCGAACGGATTCAGGCCACGGGAATAGCGAGCCGCCATCGCCCCTTTTTTTCCATCACGGCCTTCGATTGACCATGCCGACGGAATATGAGCACTAGTGGGTTTTGAGAAAAACGCTGGACTTTTGAAAAAACGGCACCCGAGGGGTGCCGTAATTCCTTGATTATATGGGGCGACATACCGGGATCGAACCGGTGACACCTGGAGCCACAAGACTGGGGCCTAACACGTAAAATCAAACACTTGCGTCACTTTTTTTTCAAAACAACGTCTCCCCACACCCAGCAACAGCGCGGAACTCCGGCGGACTTTTGAAAGTTTAGTGAGCGCAAACTGACCGATTCCAGCGTCCTAACAAACGTCAGTAACCATCAGGCGTTGCGCAGTGTGATCACCACTCAGATCGGCCGACGGGAGCTGCCGCACCGCTGCCCTCCTCGACAAGAACCGCTGGCTCGCGAGCGCACGCCCGCTCAGTCACTGTCATCGACACTGGCCAAATAACTGCTGACTTGCAATCGATCGAGGCGTGTGTGGAGCTCCGAATAACCGCAACATCGGTCGCCGAGCGGAGGGACGCCGTCCTGATACGCGGGCGGCGGGGCAAGGAGATCCCGATCGCCACAGACGAGAAAGCGTCCCATCCGGCGAGAAAGGCTGCTTGACAGGAGGGAACGATAGGGTCGTAAAAGTCCTTGCCGGAGCGTTAGACCCAGACTAATTCGTCACACAATGGCAGTTTAGATGTAACAGAAGGTAGCTAATCTGCCCGGTTCCACTTCTCGTCCGGCCACCTGATGCGTACGCAGCGTACTTCTCTCTTCGGCAAATACCGTGCCTTGGTGTTCGCCGTTGCGACATTTTTTGTCCTCAGCGTCAGCGTCAACGTCTATTCGCTGAATTTTTCATCGTTGCGTCAAGTCGAGGCCGACGCAACGAAGATCAACGACGGGGGAAAACTGCGCGATGCCGGCGCGCCCACATCGAATGAGCCTGGTCCGTGAATGGGCTGGAGCAAGAGGAGAGGAGCATGGTGCGCTTCACGACGCCGGTGACGATCATCACGGGATTTCTTGGCAGCGGCAAGACCACGCTGATTAACCGCATTTTGAGGGAATCGCACGGTCAGCGCATTGCGGTGATAGAAAACGAGTTCGGCGAAGTCGGCGTCGATGCCGAATTCCTTGCGACCGGCGGCGACGAGACGATCATTCAGCTCGCCAACGGCTGTGTGTGCTGCACCGTGCGCGGTGACCTCGCGCGAGCGCTGCACGACCTCGCCCGTCAGGCCGACACGGGTGGTTTCAGCTTCGACCGAGTAGTCATCGAGACGACCGGCGTCGCCGACCCCGGCCCGGTGATCCAGACCTTCCTCGCTAAGACCGCGCTCGTGACGCGCTACCACCTTGACGGTGTCGTCGCGCTTGCGGACTGCCTGCACGCCTCCACCTTACTGAGGGAGCGTGCAGAAGTCCGCGCCTAGGCCGCATACGCCGATCGCCTGTTGATCACGAAGAGCGACCTTGGCGATACCGGGCAAACGGCGGCTCTCACCGCACAACTCACCGAAATCAACCCGCGCGCCGAGGTGCAAGCGCTGGACCTCAACGCCGTGCCGATCGACCGGGTGTGTGCGCTGCTCTTCGAAACCCGCGCCTATGCGCCGGACTACATTCCGCCGGACGAACTCACGCGTACCTTCCTGCGGGCGAAGATGGCGCCTGCGACCTCCCCCTTGGGCGGCAAGGCCCGCATGGCAACGGGGCACCTGCATGATGTGGTGTCCTGCGTGTTCCAGTCGGAGGAGCCGATCGAACTCGACTGCCTCAACGCCTTCCTCGACACTGCACAGGAGCGCTACGGCACTCGCCTGTGGCGCTGCAAGGGCATTGTTCAGGCCGTGAGTTTGCGCCAACGACTGATCGTGCAGGGCGTGCAAGGCGTTGTCCAGATCAGCGGCGGTACCGTGTGGCGCAACTACGAGCCACGCCGCACGACGCTTGTGTTCATCGGCCAAGAGATCGAGCCAGCGTGGATTCTCGAACGCCTGCAATCGTGTGTCGGGAGAAACGTCACGGCCGCGGCTTGAGTTTGGCATTCCCGTACGGCTGTTTTGCACTTACCCGCCTGGTGATCAACGCATGGACCTTCTCAACGTTTGCTCGTGCTTCCAATTCAGCCGGAATGTCTGATCGATTGGTGGTCGGCCGCCCCTCTCGAATGGCGTGGGAGCATCATCCTGCGCCGCTGCCGGCAGCGGATCCTCGATCAGCGCGGACGATCTTGCCTCGCTGGCCTCGCTCTGTACAAGCTTGATTTCATCTGAGGACAAATCCCATGGGCAACACTGATCACCTGTATGTGATCTATTCCGAGTCCGAGTTCACGTCGGAGGGCGACGGAGCCGGCGGCTTCTGGTCAGTCGAAGACGGTTGGGGCCCGCTGAAAACCGCTACACGCTTCAGTCGGGAAGAAATGGCTGTGTACAAACTCCCGTTCTGTCCGGCACTCGACGCAGTGTGGATACCGGAGGCAGAGATCGACGTACAGAAACACGAAAACGGGAGCGAAGATGCGCATCCGCTCAAGTGGTTCGCTGTGACGTGCATTCGACAATGACGGTGCAATTGTCGTTGTCGCCGGGAATCGGGCACAGGTCGAAGCCGAGCATGGCGCCCCGGTCTGGTTCGTTTCCGTGCTGAGCTCACAGACAGAGATCTTCTACGAGCCTCTCTGATCCGTAAGCTCGCTCGCACGGAAATCTTAACTGCCGCACTGCAGCATTATACATACAGTGGCATGACGCAACAGTTGGCCGCATGGCCACTGGAGGCATCATGCAGTACCGTTTCGCATCACTCGCACCCGAAGACGAAGCAGCCGTCGCCCTGCACTTCCTGACGCTGGACGAAGAAGACCGCGCCTTGGGTTTTGGCGCTTGCACCTCGGATGCCACCCTGGTGAATTACACCCAGGACCTTAACTTCAACCGCGACGTCGCCGAGGGCGTCTGGGATGCCGGGCGGCTCATCGGGTGTCAGCCCGGGGCGGAATGACAGATTTCCATCATGCATATCGGCATTGGCAATCAGGCGACCAAGCCAGCAAATCCAGGTCACCTGCCTAGATTTCCCATAACTCATTTGAGTGATTCCAGCGCGACCCAACTCCGCTAGGCTCGGAATTGTCCGACCGGTCAGTCAGATCATCGGACACCAAAACTAACGGCATGTCGGATGCAATCGGATCAGCACCCCACGCGGTCAGTGTGTCGAACGCCTCGAATGCAGTATATCGCTCGAGAGATTTTGGCTGCGCGGACTCTATGAATGGTGCCGACGCGGCACCGCAAATCCACACTGGAGATCGTATAGATGACTCTCGACTTTCTGAGCAGGGACAACGAGCTGAAGGATCACTCATTGCTCGGGGACACGTACTTCGGCAACGACCAGCCATCCGTGATCTACGAGCGAAAGCCCGTGACGGACCCGGACGGAAAGGTCGCGGAAGGGCTCTACTCGGCCTGGATTACCCTGAACAATCCAGCGCAGTACAACTCCTACACGACCGAAATGGTGAAAGGCGTGATCGCGGCATTCCAGCGCGCGTCGTCGGACCGTAACGTCGTGGCAGCCGTGTTCACCGCCACCGGCGACAAGGCATGGTGCAGCGGGGGCAACACCGCCGAGTACGCGTCCTACTATTCGCGGCGCCCTACGGAATACGGCGACTACATCGACCTCTTCATCGGCATGGTCGACGGGATCCTGAACTGCAAGAAGCCGGTGATCTGCCGCGTCAATGGCATGCGTGTCGCGGGCGGCCAGGAAATCGGCATGGCGACGGACATCACCATCTCTTCGGACATGGCGGTATATGGACAGGCCGGGCCGAAGCATGGCAGTGCGCCGGTGGGCGGGTCGACCGATTTCCTGCCCTGGTTCCTCTCGATGGAGGACGCCCTCTACAACTGCGTGTCCTGCGAGCTGTGGAGCGCCTACAAGATGAAGAACAAGGGCATGATCTCGAAGGTCCTGCCCGTGCTGAAGAAGGACGGGGAGTGGGTGCGCAACCCGAAGGTGCGTACCGACACGTGGGTCGAGAACGGCGAGGTGGTCTACGGCGAGATGGTGTCCGGCGAGCGCCTGAAGGAGGCCGAGGCGCTCATCGAACAGTGCACGGTGGATTTCGAACTGGTGGACAAGGAAGTGAACGCCTTGATCTGGCGCTTCACAAACCTCTTCCCGCACTGCCTCATGAACTCGATTGACGGCATCCGCGGCAAGAAGAAGTTCTTCTGGGACCAGCAGAAGCTGGCCCAGCGGCACTGGCTGGCGGCGAACATGAACAATGAGGCCTGGCTGGGTTTCAACGCATTCGACTCACGCAAGATCACCGGCAAGGACACTATCGATTTCGTGAAGTACCGCCAGCTCGTCGGGGAAGGCGCGCAGATCGACGATCGGTTTGCGGAACAGGTGCTGGCAAAACCCAGGTAAGGCGGAATCCCGGTCGTACATCGCCGGATGAAGCGATTGATGGGGTGTGGGGGCGGAATGTCAGCCTCCACGCCCCGCTTTTTTGCCTGAATAAAAACGAAGGTGTCACGCAAAAGGGCGAGGAGAGAGAGCTATTGGATGCCCTAAAGCGCGGTTGCGACACCCCCGAAAAACCGTGTTCGGTCGTCACATGCCCTGATAGATCGGCCCTTCGCCGCCCTGCGGCACGACCCAGTTGATGTTCTGCGTCGGATCCTTGATATCGCAGGTCTTGCAGTGCACGCAGTTCTGCGCGTTGATCTGCAGGCGCGGGTTTTGCCCGGACTCGTCCCTCACGATCTCGTACACGCCGGCCGGGCAGTAGCGCTGCTCGGGGGCGTCGTACTTGGCGAGGTTCACCGCGATCGGCACCGACGCATCCTTCAGCTGCAGATGGCAGGGCTGATCTTCCTCGTGGTTGGTATTCGACAGGAATACCGACGAGAGGCGGTCGAAGCTCAGCACCCCATCGGGCTTCGGATAGTCGATCTTCGCGCACTCGGC
>NZ_WTVQ01000071.1 GCF_012910955.1 Aromatoleum diolicum | reverse complement strand
GACCGTGAAACAGGACCGCGCCGATGATAGTGCCCTTCGTGGGTGCGAAAGTAGGTCATCGTCAGACTACCTATGCCAAAAAAGCCGCTCTTCCTCTACAGGATCAGCGGCTTTTTTACGTCAACTCGCAATCGGCACGCTCCAAGATGTTGCGACCTTACGCGGCCGCGCTGTCTTCGTTGTAGTGTGGATTTCATGTATGTTGTATGCAAATCGTGAGCATGCGTGGACCCTATGGGGTCTGGTGGGCATTGGATTGAGCCGATTTTCTTTTGCGAGGAGGTTGACCGTGCAGCGAATCAATTCTCAAAAACTACAGACGTTGACGCTGGTGCTATGTGCCGGGCTGCTTTTGACAGGTGGTGTGCATGCCGAGAAGCCGGCATGGGCCGGTGGCGGGAAACCGGAGCAGTCCGAGCGGAAGGACAAGGGGCACGGGGCGAAGGAGCGTGGCGGAAGCGAGCGAGTGGTCCGCGAAGGCGGACATGACGGGGCGCGCTCGGGTGCGCGCGCGGAAGTGTGGTTTGGTGATGGCCAGCGCACGATAATCCGGGAGTTTTATTCGCGCGAAGTCAGTGCGGGGCGCTGCCCGCCCGGACTGGCGAAGAAGGGAAACGGTTGTCTGCCGCCGGGACAAGCGAAAAAGTGGGCGCGGGGACGACCGCTACCACGGGATGTGCGGTATTACGATCTTCCGCCTTCCGTGGTCGTGGAATTGGGCATTCCGCCGGCCGGTCATCGCTTTGTCCGGGTGGCCAGCGATATCCTGTTGATTGCGATCGGTACCGGAATGGTGGTGGACGCGATCGAGGATCTCGGGGGAATGTAAGTCAGGAGGGGGCACTGCAGTGGGGCGCTTGTCATTGCAGGATGCCGCTCGTGGAATGACACAGGCCCATGCGGATATGGCGTCCGGGTCTTCTGGAGTTGACCTCGACGTCGCTGATGGGGACAATTGAGCCGATTCAGCAATGACGGCCTTGATCAAGGCTGTTGGAACACGGTGCGAGCATGGCTCAATTCCGTGGCGGGCCCGCCGCTGTAACCGGGGACGTTTGCCGCTGGGACGCCGGGAACTTTCCGAGCGTTCGGCCACTGTCGGAGAGCACTCCGGTGGGAAGGTGTGGCAAGTCGATTGATCCGGGAGCCAGAAGACCTGCTGACTCGATTGTTTTTATGGCTGGAACCAATGGCAAGGGTTCCGCTGTCCGCACGTGGCTGTGCGGCAGCGGGGCCCTTTTTGTTTTTCTGCATATGGAAACTGGGAGAATCGGATGCCTTCGAGGGAAATGAAACAGAGCGTCGAGAATGGTCTCGTCATCGCTGCGGAGTTGGCAGCGGGACAGGCAGATGCATCGGCGAAACCCAAAGTCATTGCGACACGCAAGCGCTGTGAGGCCGACGGGGTTGGCTTATCACACTACATCCTGATGGACCGCAAGGCCGGAAAATGAACGCCGTGTCGCATAACTTGACGGCACCGTCGGCGGGACGTTATGCCAATCTTGGCGTCGGGCCGACGTTGCTCCCGTTTGATATCGGACACGCGGATTACATGGCGCTCAGTGAGCCGGAGACGGCGTTCTGGGCGCTGGTGCGCAAAGATCAACTGGCGGCGACCCTTGCCGATGGCCCTTTAATGAGGAGCTATCGCGAGAAGGCGGCCGACTTTGCGCGCGAGCTGCACGCGCTGCGTTTCGAGCTGAAGCCATCGGCCGTTTACGTCAATCCGACGGAACGTTGCAATCTGAATTGCACGTACTGCTATATACCGGAAGGGATGCGCAGGTCCGGGCAGCACATGGCGGCGGACAAGTTGATCGCTGCGCTTGAACGGCTAAAGGTCTATTTTGGTACGGTGGTTCCGGAGGGGAAGAAGCCGCGAATCATCTTTCACGGCGCAGAGCCCTTGATGAACAGGGGGGCGCTTTTCGCCGCGATCGATGCGTTCAAGGACGACTTCGTTTTTGGCGTTCAGACGAATGCGACGCTGCTTGACGACGAGGTCATCGCCTTTCTGGCAGACCGTCAGGTGAGCATCGGGTTGTCGCTTGACGGTCCGCTGGCCGAAACAACCGACGCGACGCGCCTGACCTTCGGTGGCAAGAGCGTGCATGGGAAGGTGTTGCGAGCCATGGACGCATTGCGTGGGTACGCGTCGTGGAGCGTGATTGCGACCTGTACGGAGAAGAATCTTGATCAGCTGGTTCCGCTGGTCGATCTCTTCCATGCGCGCGAGGTACCGACATGCATGCTGAATGCGGTGCGCTGCACGCTACCGGGGGCGCGGACGGTGCGCCCGGACGACGAGGCGCTGGCGCGCGGGTTTATCGCGGCGCTGGAGCGGACGCATGAGCTTTTTCGGCAGACGGGACGCAAGATGGTGGTCGCGAATTTCGCGAACATCCTGCTGGCCATTCTGGCGCCGACTGCGCGGCGCTTGATGTGTGATATCTCGCCGTGCGGTGGGGGGCGGGCGTTTTTTGCCTTGGCTCCGGATGGGGGAATGTTCCCGTGCAGCGAATTCATCGGACTGGATGAGTTTCGCGGCGGAAATCTGTTCACGGATCGCATCGAGGACGTTCTCGAGAGTCCGGCATTCCGTACCGTCACCGAACGCAATGTGGATCGCATCGTGCCGTGCAAGGGCTGTGCGATCCGGCATTTCTGCGGATCACCGTGTCCCGCCGAGGCGCATGAGATGAATGGCGGGATGGAACGGGTGGGCGCGTTCTGCGGCTTTTACGAGGAGCAGACACGTTACGCATTCCGCCTGATCGCGGACGGCAAGGCCGATGACTTCCTGTGGGATGGCTGGGACGCCAAGGAGGGCGGCGTGGAGAGCAGCTTCGAGTTCGCGCTGCCTTGATATCGCGCTGTCAGCGAGCGTCCGCGCGGGTGATTTCGCCGGCGCGGACGCAGTAGTTCAGGCGCTGCCGAGGTGGCGCCCGCCGCTGGTGGGGCGGGCCATGCCGGCGGAGTCGTAGAGCTGCGGTTGCTGGGCCGCGTTGAGCAGCACCGACAGGGCGGCTTGATTGTTCTGCATGCGTTCGGTGATGAGCTTGCCGTTAAGCGTATTGCGTGTCTGCGCTTCGCGCGCGAGATTGAGAATTTCGTCCCATCTAGCCCGAGTGTCGGGCAGCGGCTGGCAAAGCTCGTGGATCGACGCTGCGGTATTGGGGCGGCGAAGGCGTCCGAGCAGGAGGGCGCGGTCGTCGTGGATGCGTTGAAGCTGGTGGTAGCGCTCTGTTTTTTCCTTTGACAGTGCCAGCAGTCCGTCGGCGTCGCCGGCGATCAGCAGGGCTTCTTCACGTTCCAGTAGCGCGAGAAAGCTGCGCAGTAGAATCGCCTCGCTGTCGATCAGCTGGACGAGGCGCTGGAGTTCCGGTTGCAGTGTCACGGGCGCGGAGTCTGCGCATCGAGCATCTGACGCACGCTTTCGATCAGACCGTCGGCGATGCGGTTGGCGTCGACCTTGAAACGTCCCTCACTGATGGCCTGCCTGATCTCGTCGACGCGACCGCGGTCGACGGCAGGTGTGGCGGCCATTGCTTCCTCGGCCTTGATGAGGCTTGCGGACAGCGAGGAGAGTTCGACTTTGGCTTCCGTCGATGCTTGTGCCGACGCGTCGGGTTTCGGGCGCGCCCGCGTTTCACCGGATGGCGCGGGGCCGACCGGTTTGAGGGTTCCTTCGATTTTCACGGCGCAACTCCCATTAAGTGTTCTCTGACCGTATCTACGGCGGAGGCGGTGAAAACTTTAGCGAATATTTTCATTGCGGTGAGTTTGATCAGAAATTCAGTTCGACCGTTCCGTCTGTCCGGGCGGTTCCCGAGATCACCTGGCCGTTGCCCAGCCGGACGCGCACTGCTTCGCCGGCCGCTGCGGCATTCAGCGCACGTCCTTCGTTGGCGACGGTGAAGCTCGCGCCGCTGCCGAGAACCTTGACGGTTTGCCCCTGGCGAATGGCTTGTGGCAGACGCAGCATGTCGGCTCGCAGAGGACTCCCGGCCGCGACCGTGTAGCGCATGCTGTGCCCGACCGCCTGGGTCATGTCGGTGAGTGTGTTGGCGGCTTCGGAGCTGAGGTCCCCGCTGCGGCGTTCGAGATCGGCCGGCGCCACGATCTGGCCGGAGCGTATCGGTCTTGTTGTGACCAGATATTCGCCGATTACCGACACCTGTGCGGGCAGGTAAGCCGTCCAGGTGACCGGAGAATTGCAGCGCACACCGACGTTGATACGTCCCCAGGCGCGCGTGCCGGGGGGAAGGAAGGGTTCGAGCGCGGCACAGGGAGGAAGCTGGTTCTGCGGATCGAACTGCTCGACTTTGAGCACCACCTTGCCCGGCAGTCCGCTGGTCTGTTGCTCGAGATACTCGCTCACCGCCCGGTGAACGGGTTGGGGAGGCTGCTGAGCGTGCGCCGGAAGCGCGGTCCCAGCTGTGTATAAGCCAAGAAGTGCGATCAGTGCGCGGCTGCGTCGGGAGCGGATGTTGAGCATGGGGAGAATTGCACCACGGCGGAAGGCTTCGGGGCAACCGGCAAGTTTTTCCGCTTGCCATTGCCAGTTGCTTCGGGGCGGCAAGGAAAGCGGCGGAATTGGCCGGTATTTGCCGGTCTTATTGCAGCAAGGCCCTTGCAAGGGCAGGACTAAGATCGCTGGCATGGAAGGTGCAATGGAGCGAGTGCCGGTCGATGAAGGATTTATCGGCAACCGGCGCAAGAACTTGAGGTGATGCCATGAAGACCCAACTCGACCAGGCGCTGCAGTTTCACCAGAGCGCGCTGAACCTGCAGGCCCAGCGGCAACAGATGCTGGCGTCGAATATCGCCAATGCGGATACGCCGAATTACAAGGCACGCGACATCGATTTCGGTGCGGCGCTGAAGGGGGCCCTGAGTGGGCGAATCGGTCCGCTGGCTTTGGCGGGCACGTCGTCGCGGCATCTTGCCGGTGGTCCCGACATGCCGTTCGGGGCGCATGTGGGTTTTCGCAGCGATTTCCAGTCGAACGTGGACGGCAACACGGTGAATATGGATGTGGAGCGTGCGGCATTCGCCGAGAATTCGGTGCATTACGAAGCGAGCGTCACTTTCATCAACAGCTTGTTACGCGGCATGCAAACCGCGATTACCGGCCAGTGAGAGGAGGGTAGGCGTTCATGAGCATGTTCAACGTCTTCAATATCGCGGGGTCCGCGTTGCATGCGCAGTCCGCGCGACTCAATGCCACGGCGTCGAATCTGGCTAATGCGGACAGCGTTGCCGGGCCGGATGGGCAACCGTACCGCGCGAAGCAGGTGGTGTTCACGGCAGCGCCAGTGGCCGGGCCGAATGGTGTCGGCGTGCAGGTGTCGCGTGTGGTTGAGAGCGCGGAGCCGGGGCGCTTGACTTATGACCCGACCAACCCGGCTGCGAATCCGGAAGGTTATGTCGAGATGTCGAATGTGAATGTGGTTGAGGAAATGACCAACATGATCTCGGCTTCGCGTGCCTATCAGACCAACGCCGAGGTGATGAATACGGCGAAATCGCTGATTCAGCGGACTCTGGCGATCGGCCAGTAAGAGTTAATCGGAGCAGATCATGGCAACCGTGAATAACACGATTTCTTCGGCGGCAGAGGCAGCGGTTGCGGCGCTGGGGCGCAAGACGACCGAGACCGCGAAGGCGGACGCCGACAGCCAGGGACGCTTTCTGACGCTGCTGACGGCACAGCTGAAAAATCAGGATCCGATGAATCCGCTGGATAACGCGCAGGTGACTTCGCAGCTGGCGCAAATCAGCACGGTGGATGGGATCGAGCGGCTCAATACGATGCTGAGTCAGATCATGGAAGGCCAGCAGTCGTCCGAAGCTTTGCAGGCTGCAACGCTGGTCGGGCGTGGCGTGTTGATTCCCGGCAAGGGACTGGCGCTGAGTGATGCCGGGGCGGTAGGCGGTTTTGCGCTGGAAGTGCCCGCGGACAAGGTAACGATGAAGATTCAGGACGCGAATGGCCTGGAAGTTGCGTTGGTGGATCTGGGGTCCTTCGCTGCCGGTACGCACAATTTCCAGTGGGACGGCACGACGATCGATGGCAGCCGCGCGGCCAACGGCAAGTATACGGTGAGCATCGAGGCGGTGACCGGTGAAGATCCGGTGGCGGCCGAGGCCCTCGAGTTCGGTGCGGTGACCAGCGTGGTACGCGGAACCAAGGGCACCGACCTGCAGATTGGTGACCTGGGCATCTTCAAGATGTCCGAGGTCAGACAGATAGTTTGATATTGAACTCCCAGGGAGACGATCATGGCATTCCAGCAAGGTTTGAGCGGTCTGAACTCCGCCGCCAAGGCCCTCGATGTCATCAGCAACAACGTGGCCAACTCGAATACCGTGGGTTTCAAGGCCGGGCGGGCGGAGTTTTCTGACGTTTTTGCAGCGGCGCTGAATGGTGCGGCGGCGGGCGTGCAGGTGGGTATCGGTTCGGCGATCGGGGCGGTGACGCAGTTGTTCTCGCAGGGCAACATCACGACGACCAATAACCCGCTCGACGTGGCGATCAACGGCAATGGCTTTTTCCGCATGGCCTCTCCTGACGGGACGATCGCCTTCACCCGCAATGGTCAGTTCGACGTGAGCAAGGACGGCTTCATCGTCAATTCGCAGGGGCTCCGGTTGACCGGCTATGCCGCGACCAACGGAGTGATTCTGAGCGGTGGCGATCCGCAGAGTCTCCAGCTGAATTTCTCCGACGTGCAGCCGAGCGCGTCCTCGCAAATGACGCTGGCGATGAACTTCGATTCGCGCGAGCCGGTATCGCCGTCTTTCGATCCGACAAATCCGACGCCGCTGGATCGCAACAACGTCGGTGCGGGCGGGTACAACTTCTCGACCTCGGCAACGGCATACGACACGCTGGGTAACCCGCACACGCTGACTTTCTTCTTCCAGAAGACTGCGGCAGGTTCGTGGGATGGTTTTTACCAGGTGGATGGCACCGGTGATGCTCAGGCAATTCCGGCACCGGGATCGCCGCTGCAGTTCGATGCCGATGGCGCAATGATCGCGGGTGGTGCGTTCGATATCACATTCCCGGAATTCGCCGGGACCGGGGCATCGGCGACTCAGGCGATTTCCTTCGATCTGACCGATTCGTCACAGTTCGGTAGCCAGTTCGGGGTCAATACGCTGCGCCAGGATGGTTTCGCGTCAGGTCGTCTGACGGGGATCACGATTGGTGACGATGGTGTGATCCTTGGCCGGTACAGCAACGGCCAGAGTCGTGATCTCGGACAGGTGGTGCTGGCGAATTTCCAGAGCCCGAATGGCTTGCTGTCGTTGGGGGGCAACCTGTGGGCCGAGTCGCCCGATTCCGGTCAGCCGATCGTTGGTGTGCCGGGGAGCGCAAACCTCGGGCTGATGAATGCTGGTTCGATCGAAGAGGCGAACGTCGACCTGACAGGCGAGTTGGTGCAGCTGATCGTGCAGCAGCGCGCCTACCAGGCCAATGCGCAGTCGGTGCGTGCGCAGGATCAGATCCTGCAGACCATCGTCAACCTGCGTTAAACGTAAGCGTGTGCCGGGGCCGATCGCCTGAGCGGCGGGCATCCGGCGGGCAGGATCAAGGGAGCGGATCATGGATCGATTGATCTATACGGCAATGACCGGTGCAAAGCACACCATGGGCCAGCAGGCCGCAGTGGCTAACAACCTGGCCAATGCGACTTCGACCGGTTTCCGCGCCGAGATGCACAAGTTGCGTGCGGTGCCGGTGCAGGGCGAGGGTTTGGCGACGCGGGCGTTCGTCGTTGATGCAAGCGTGGCGACGAATTTCGCGCCGGGCCCGTTACAGCAGACGGGACGCGCGCTGGATGTGGCCGTCGAAGGCAAGGGTTGGCTCGCGGTGCAGTTGCAGGACGGGTCGGAAGGCTATACGCGTAACGGCAGTCTGGAACTCAGCGCCAACGGTGTGCTGCAGACGCGCAATGGTTTGCCGGTGCTTGGCGATGGCGGACCGGTGACGATTCCGCCCGACAACGAGATTCTGGTCGGCAAGGACGGCACGATTTCGGCGATGCAGTCGGGGGGCGAGGAGAACGTCGTCAATAACCTAGGCCAGCTGAAGCTCGTCAATCCTCCCGAGGAGTCCCTGGTGCGTGGCGATGACGGACTCTTCCGCCTGCGGGCGGGCGGGACGGCGCCGCAGGATGAAGACGTGCGCGTCGCGGGGGGCTACCTGGAAGGCAGCAACGTCAGCGTGGTCGACCAGATGGTGACGATGATCTCGCTGGCGCGCCAGTTCGAGATGCAGACCAAGATGTTGCAGACCGCCGAGGCCAATGACCAGGCGGCGACGCAGGTGCTTGCGAGCCGTTGAACGGCCAAGCGCAAGCGGAGACATTAGCGGGTCTTTTCGGCGGGTGTTCCGGCGATTGAATCGGCCTGGCGCGCCGTAAACTGGCCCCAATACTTGCAGGCAGACTGTCTGCCCGCTCAGGAAAGGGAGTCAGGATCATGATTCGTTCATTGTGGATCGCCCGTACCGGCCTCGACGCCCAGCAGACGCAGCTGGACGTGATTTCGAACAACCTTGCGAACGTTTCGACCAACGGCTTCAAGCGCGCGCGGGCAGTGTTCGAGGATCTCCTGTATCAGACGATTCGCCAGCCGGGGGCGCAGAATACGCAGCAGAACCAGATCGGCAGCGGCTTGCAGCTCGGTACCGGCGTACGTCCGGTGGCGACCGAGCGTATCCATACCCAGGGCAGCCTGCAACAGACCGGTAATGCGCTGGACATGGCGATCCAGGGCAATGGTTTCTTCCAGGTGACCCTGCCGGATGGCACGCCCGGCTATACGCGGGATGGTGTATTCCAGCTCGACTCGCAGGGGCAGATGGTAACGGCTAGTGGTTATCCGCTGGAGCCGGCCATCATCATCCCCAACGATGCGCAGACCATCACCATCGGCAAGGACGGCACGGTGAGCGTGCTGCAGGCGGGGCAGGCCACGCCGACGGTGGTCGGCAATATTCAGGTTGCGACCTTCGTGAATCCGGGCGGGTTGTCCAGCGCCGGTGAGAACCTGTACCGCGAGACGGCATCGAGCGGGGTGGCCACGCCGAATGCGCCGGGTACCAACGGTGCGGGCGTCATCAATCAGCAGTTTGTCGAAACTTCGAACGTGAACGTTGCCGAGGAGCTGGTCAACATGATCACGACGCAGCGCGCGTATGAATTGAATTCTCGCGCGATCCAGACATCGGACCAGATGCTGGGCCGTCTGACGCAGCTTTAAGGGGACATCATGAAACGGTCCGGCCTGTTTGCCGCTGCAATCCTGACACTGTTGTCGGGCTGTGCATCGATCTATTCGACGCCGCCGACCGTGGTCCATCAACCGATGACCGTACGTCCCGAAGCGCGAGCCCAGATGGGCGGCGCCAACGGTTCGATTTACCAGGTGGCACAGGTGCGGCCCCTGTTCGAGGATCGCCGTGCGCGACTGATCGGGGATACCCTGACGATCAACCTCGTCGAGCGCAACACCGCGCAGAAGCGGGCCAACAGCAGCGCGACGCGTGCCTCGGATGTTTCCGGCGGTATCACGGCCGCGTCGCGGGTGCCGCTGGCCGGTCTGGCCGGCATGAATCTGCAGGCGGGTGTCGACTCGGAGTTTGCCGGCGCAGGAGCTTCTGCGGCAAACAACGTGTTCAGCGGCACGATTACCGTGACCGTGATCGAGGTCTATCCGAACGGCAATCTGCTGGTGTCCGGCGAAAAGCAGGTGGCGATCAATCAGGGCAACGAATTCATCCGTTTTTCCGGCGTCATCAACCCGAATACGGTGACGTCGGCGAATACCGTGCAATCGACGCAGGTGGCCGATGCCCGGATCGAGTACAAGGGCAGCGGATACATCGACGAATCGAACACGATGGGCTGGTTGCAGCGTTTCTTCGTTGCCGTGTCGCCGTTCTGAATCCTTGCTCGGGCGTTGGGGGAGTCAAAGATGTTGTGCAATGGCAGGGCGGTTCGGGCGATTGTTTGCGTGCTGGGGATGCTGATCGCGGGCGCCGCGGGTGCTGCCGAGCGCCTCAAGGATCTGGCGACGGTGGCCGGTGTGCGCGACAACCAGCTCGTCGGTTACGGACTGGTGATCGGTCTCGACGGCAGTGGCGACCAGACCACGCAGACGCCGTTTACGGTGCAGAGCATCATTAACATGCTCGGGAACATGGGCGTGACGCTGCCGCCCGGTACCAATCTGCAGTTGAAGAACGTCGCCGCGGTGATGGTGACCACCAGCCTGCCGGCGTTTGCACGGCCGGGCCAGGAGCTCGATGTGACGGTGTCGTCGATCGGCAATGCGAAGAGCCTGCGCGGCGGTACGCTTGTGATGACGCCACTGAAAGGCGCAGACGGTCAGGTGTACGCCATGGCCCAGGGCAACATGCTGGTCGGCGGTGCGGGGGCGTCCGGAGGCGGCGCGTCGCAGACGATCAATCATCTTTCCGCCGGACGCATCCCTGCTGGCGCGACGGTCGAGCGTGCCGTGACCAGCTCGCTGGGGCAGGGCGAATTCGTCATGTTCGAGCTCAAGGACACCGATTTCGGTACGGCACGCCGCGTCGTCGATGCGATCAATCTGGCGACATCCGGCGGTACCGCGCAGGCGCTTGACGGGCGCAGCATCCAGGTACGCGCGCCGCTTGACACCTCGGACCGCGTGGCTTTCCTCGGCAAACTCGAAAACCTCGAAGTGACACCGGTGCAGCAGGCTGCGAAGGTCATCGTCAATTCGCGTACCGGCTCGGTGGTCATGAACCAGAGCGTGACGCTGCAGAACGTAGCGGTGGCGCACGGCAACCTCACCGTGACGGTGAACACCGAAACCGCGGTGAGCCAGCCTGCACCGCTGTCGGGCGGACGGACCGTCACGACTCAGCGCGGCACGGTCGATATCCAGCAGGGCGAGGGTAGCCTGCGCAATGTGCGCGGCGGGGCGAATCTGGCCGAGGTCGTGAAGGCACTGAACGCCCTTGGTGCGTCGCCGATGGATCTGGTGAGCATCCTGCAGGCGATGAAGGCGGCGGGTTCGCTGCGGGCCGAGCTGGAGGTGATCTGACATGGTTGCCGCCGCCCAGATCAATGCAATCGATCCGAATGCGCTGGCGGATCTGAAGCGGCTGTCGCGCGATAGCAATTCACCCGAGGCGCTGCGTGCGACTGCAAAGCAGTTCGAGGCATTGTTCCTGCAGATGGTGCTCAAGTCGATGCGTGCAGCGGTGCCGTCGAACAGCATGTTCGATAGCGACCAGACGCGCATGTTCCAGGCCCTGCAGGACCAGCAGACGGCAATGAACATGGCGCAGGGGCGCGGCATCGGGCTTGCCGACGTGATTTATCGGCAGCTCGGCGGCGACACGCGGACGGTAGCACAACAAGGCCAAGGCGGTGCCGAGGATTCGGCTGGCGTCGACCTGTCGCGGGTGACGCGGCGTGCGGCAATTCCTGCCGCCGCTCTGGCCTTGCCGGCAAACTCCGCCGCCGAAGCCGACGAGTTGGGCGAATTTGTCGCGCAGCTCGGTGCGGCGATGGCTTTGCCCAGGGCCGAGAAGGGCACCGGAAGGCGCGGTGACCAGGTGGTGGATCCGGTTGTCGAGGGCGCACCGGCGACGGACGCGAGTGGGGCATCCCGGCCGGTTCCGGAGGGCGCGCGCGAGTTCGTCAATCGCGTATGGGCGCACGCCGGTGAGGCCAGTCGCAGCACAGGGATTCCCGCGCACTTCATGGTCGGGCAGGCGGCACTCGAAACCGGTTGGGGGCGCGGAGAATTGCGTCGTGCCGACGGTTCGCCCAGTCATAACCTCTTCAATATCAAGGCTGGGGCCAACTGGAAAGGGGCGGTGGTCGAGGTGCCGGTCACCGAGTATGCCAATGGCCGCCCCTATACGGAAACTGCGCGATTTCGCGCTTATGGGTCTTATTCGGAGGCCTTTCGCGATTACGCCAATCTGTTGCGCGGCAGCCCCCGTTACGCCGAGGTTCTCGGACAAACCGATGCGGCCGGATTCGCGCGCAGCCTTCAGCAGGCCGGCTATGCAACAGACCCGATGTACGCCGACAAACTCACGCGCATCATCGGCGGCGCGACGCTGCGTACGGCACTCGCAGGCTGATCCGGCGAGAACTGGCAAAAGTTTTGCTTAGTAATGCCGTAAGAGCAGTGGGAACGAGGAAACGATCATGGCGGGACTTCTTAGCATCGGTCTGACAGGCATCAACAGTTCGCAAGCGAACTTGTTGACGACCAGCCATAACATCACCAACGCCGATACTCCGGGATTCAACCGTCAGACGACTGTGCTGACGACGAATGACCCATTTTTTTCCGGCGCGGGTTTTTTCGGGCAGGGTTCGAGGGTCGATGCAGTGCGGCGGCAGTACGACGGGTTTCTCAACCAGCAAGTGTTGAGTGCGTCGGCGCGCAAGGAAGAGTTTTCTGCTTATAACACCCAGATCGCTCAGGTTGACAACCTGCTGGCCGATGCCAGTTCCGGCCTGTCTCCCGCGCTCGCGAACTTCTTCGCCGGAGTGCAGGATGTTGCGATCAACCCGTCGAGCGTTCCCGCGCGGCAGGCCTTGATCTCGACCGCAGAATCGCTCGCGGCGCGCTTCCAGGCCCTCGATACGCGGCTGAACGAAATTCGCGACATCAACGAAGGCCAGATCGTCAGCACGGTCGATTCGATCAACGCGTTCGCGCGGCAGATTGCCGATATCAACGAGCGCATCGGCGTGGTCCAGGTTGCGGGCCCATCGGTGCAGGCGAACGATCTGCTTGATCAGCGCGACAACCTTGTAGCGGAGCTCAATAAGCTCGTCAAGGTGAGCACGGTTACCGAATCGGATGGCTCGCTGAGCGTCTTCATGGGTAGCGGACAGGCGCTGGTGGTCGGCACTACGGTGTCGACGCTGATGGTGGAGGGCGATTCCTCAGTGCCGCCCGATCCCTTCCGCGGCGAGATCCGCCTTGCCACGCCCGGCGGTGGTTCGGTGTTGTTGCCGGATTCCCTGATTACCGGCGGACAACTCGGTGGAATGCTGAAGTTCCGCAATGAAACGCTGAATGCGGCGCGGGAACAACTCGGCAATATCGCGATAGCGGTGGCCGCCGAGTTCAATGCTGTCCACGCCGCAGGCTACAACCTCGACGGTTCGGCGACCGGCATTGCATTCTTCACCGACATCAGTGGCTTCGCCGCAACTGCAGTGGGGCGTCGTTCGGCGGCCGGGGCGTTTGCCGTGGCGATTACCGATCCGCGTCAGGTTGCCGCGTCTGGCGCGCCGAACGCGGCCGCGGGCACTACGGCGGGTGGCAGCAATAATGAAAACGCTCTGCAACTCGCGGGGCTGCAGACCGCGCGTGTCATGAATGGCGACTCCGCTACGTTCCAGTCCGCTTATTCGCAATTGGTGAGCTTCGTCGGTAACAAGGCGCGCGAAGTGCAGATCGGCGAGCGCAGTCAGGAGGCGCAATTGCAGCAGGCGATCGATGCACAACAGGCCCTGTCCGGCGTGAACCTTGACGAGGAAGCGGCCAACCTGATCCGCTATCAGCAGTCATACCAGGCGGCGGCACGGGTGATGTCGATTGCCGGGACGTTGTTTGACGAAATTCTTTCGGTCGCGCGCTGAAGTGAGGTGACATCATGAGAATCTCCACCAGCATGATCTTCGATGCCGGCCGCAATGCCATGCAGAGGCAGAGCGCCGATCTCCTGCATACGCAGCAGCAGCTGGCTTCCGGGCGTCGTATCCTGAACCCGTCGGATGATCCGATTGGCGCATCGCGCGCACTGGAAGTCTCGCAGACCAAAAGTGTCAACGAGCAGTTCCAGATCAATCAGGGCTATGCGAAGGATGCGCTGACCTCCCTGGAGAGCAGTCTCGGGAGCGTCACCGAGATCCTGACCTACATTCGCACCCGCGCGGTCGAAGCGGGTAACGGTAGCTTCAGCCCTGCAGAGCACCAGGCGATGGCGGCCGATATCGAGGCCCAGTTCAATGCGCTGTTGGGTGTGGCCAACAGCAAGGACGCCACCGGCGAGTACCAGTTCGCCGGTTATCAGTCCGGACAGGCGGCGTTTTCCGGCGGGACGGCGGCACCCCCGGCGGGCCCCGCTGCGGTGGTCTACGACGGCGATGCCGGGGTGCGCAGCATGCAGGTCGGTTCGTCGCGCACCATGCCGGTCGCCGAGCCCGGCAGCCGTGTGTTCATGGCCGATCCCGCTTCCGGTGAGTCGCAGGTGTTCGGCGCGATCTCGGAATTCATCACTGAATTGCGCAAGGACGCGAGCGACCCCACGCGCAATATTGCGGCTGCGGTGACGAGCGCCATCGGCGACATGGACGTGGCGCTCGACAATGTCGGCACGATCCGCGCCTCGGTCGGCTCGCGCATGGTGGAACTCGATGCGCTCGTCGAGCTGTCGGCCTCGCACGATCTGCAATATGCGGAGACCCTTTCGCGCCTGCAGGATCTCGACTACAACGAGGCGATTTCGCGCTTCTCGAAGCAACAGACGGTGCTCGAGGCTGCGCAGCAAACATACGTGCGCGTTACCGGGCTGTCGCTTTTCAATCTGCTCGACTAAGGTTCCGCTCGCCGCCATGCTCCGTCGCCTCGCCCTAAGCTTGATAGTGCCGGCCTTGACCGGTTGCGCACTGCTTCAGGACCACAGTGCCAAGCTTGCAGGGGGGGTGGGGGCGGTCCTGACAGCATCCGAACTGGACTTGCTCGAACCGGAATATCTGGCGGGGGCACTGATCGCGTACGCGATCTACGATCCCCTTGCTCCGACCTGGGACGTCAGTGTCACCCGCCTGGACGAGGCGCGCGTGCGTCTGGACCTGCGCATGAAGACGCTGATCACTGGTGGGGATGGCGAGGCACGGCAGATTTTTGTGCGTAATGCGCGGCAGTTGGCGGAGTCCAAGGGTTTTGCCGGTTTCGATGTGATGCGTTACGAAGAGGGGGTCGATTCCACGCGGCCGTTTGCACGCAGGGTTGCGAGTGGCGAAGTGCGATTTGCGCGTTCGCGAATTTGGCCTGCAATGTAGGGGAGAGCGGTGCCCCCCGTTCAGACGAAACTGCGCAGCAACTGATCTACCGCCTCGAAACCATTTTCGAACAGCCTTTGTAGCACTGGCGCGAAAGTGCCAAGAGTTAGCAGCAACACCAGAAAACCCACCGACAGCGTCACAGGGAAGCCGACCGCGAACAGGTTCAGTTGCGGCGCAGCACGCGTCAGGACTCCCAGTGCGGTGTTGGTGATCAGTAGTGCCGCCACCATCGGCAGGGCCAATAGCAAGCCCGATGCGAACATCACCGTGGCATAGCTGACGATCAGCATCCAGCCTTCGGCCTTCGGCAGTTTGCCCACTGGCAGCCATTCGAAACTTGCCACCAGTATGTTGATGAGCATCAGGTGACCGTTCATCGCAACGAAAACAAGCAGGGTGATCAGGCCAAGAAATTCCGCGATCACGGACGTCTGGCCACCGCTCTGCGGACTGAAGAAGACTGCGAAGGACAGACCCATCTGCAGCCCGATCATCTCGCCCGCGAGATCGACCGCGGCGAACATCAGCCGCATCATGAAGCCCATGGCGATGCCGATGAAGGCTTGCTGCGCGAGTATTGTCAGCGTCAACATCGAATCCGCGGGCATCGGCGGCATCGGCGGCAGGGCTGGCAGGACTGCGAGTGCGGTGGCGAGTCCAACAGCCAGCCTGACACGTACGGGCACCATGCGATTGCTGAATAGCGGCGCGGCGGACACCAGGCCGAGCAACCGCGCCAGCGGGAACATCAGCGCGGCCAGCCAAGCGTCCAGTTGCGCGGAGGTGATGCTCAGCATCGGCGCTACCCGATCATCGTCGGAATGGACTCGAACAGGCGGCGGGTGAAGTCGGTAATCAGCGCAATCATCCAGTGGCCTGCGATCACCATCGTCGCGAATACCGCGACGAGCTTCGGCACGAAAGTCAGCGTCATCTCGTTGATCTGCGTGGCGGCCTGAAATACGCTGACGATGAGGCCGGTGATCAGCGCGGCAAGAAACAGTGGTGCGGCCATCAGCAGCGTGAGTTCGACAGCCTGACGACCGATGTCGACAACGGTACCTGGGGTCATGACAGGTTCTCCTGGGTCATGTCGAGAAGCTTTCGACGAGCGACCCCACCAGCAGGGTCCAGCCGTCGACCAGCACGAACAGCATGATCTTGAATGGCAGCGAAACAATCACGGGCGACATCATCATCATGCCCATCGACATCAGCACCGAGGCGACGACCATGTCGATGATGAGGAAGGGGATGAAAACGAGGAAGCCGATCTGGAACGCCGTTTTCAGCTCCGAGGTGACAAAGGCCGGCACGACGACGCGCATTGGCAGATCCTCTGCCTTTTCCACCGGCGGGGTCTTCGAGAGCTTGGTGAATAGCGCGATGTCGGGCTCGCGCACCTGCTTGAGCATGAAGGCCTTGACGGGCACCGAGGCGCGTTCCAGTGCCTGGTCGAAGGCGATCTCGCTGCGTGACATGGGCAGGTAAGCGTCCGTATAGACCTTCTCGATGACCGGCGACATGATGAAGAAGGTCAGGAACAAGGCCAGCCCGAGCAGTACCTGGTTGGGCGGCGAAGTCTGCGTGCCCATCGCCGTGCGTAGCAGGGCGAACACGATGATGATGCGCGTGAAGCTCGTCATCATCAGCACCACGGCCGGCAGGAAGCTCAGCGAGGTGAGCAGCAGCAGCGTCTGGACGCTCAGGCTGTAAGTGGTTCCGCCGCCCGGGCCGGGCGTGCCGGTGACCGCAGGCAGGCCCTGTGCGCTGGCAACGAGCGGGGCGAGCAGCAGGAGCAGCGCGGCGAATACTCGGGTGAGGCCGCTGCGATCAGTTCGCATCGTTGCGACGCTCCAGTGAACGCTTCAGCCAGCTCGGGAAATCGCCAAACGGGTTGGCCGTCGGTGTGGCATCTGCCGTGTGCTGCAGTGTGTCGGCCGAGATGGTGTGAAGCGTACGAACGCTTGCCGAGGTCACGCCGAGCACCAGCACCTGCCCGGCAATCTCGACCAGGACCACGCGTTCGCGCGGTCCGACCGGTACCGCACCGAGCACCTTCAGGCCGGCCGCAGCGCCACGCGGCGTCGAGAGTCGCTTGATGAGCCACAGGCTGCCGAGCAGCAGTCCGAGGACCACCGCCAGTCCCAGCAGCATCTGTGGAAGGCCGTCGGTGACGCCCGGAGCGGTGTCCGCCGCGCAGGCGGGTGCCGCAGCGCTCAGCAGGATGAGGGGGGCGAGGCGGGTGATGCGGGTATGAGG
>NZ_WTVQ01000070.1 GCF_012910955.1 Aromatoleum diolicum | reverse complement strand
CCCCGACGCAGGCCACTCTCTGCAATGGGCTCGACCGTGGGCACGCTATTGCGACTGGTGCTCCAACACCCCGCCCGGGCAGCACGGCTGCCGGTCGACCTGATCCCGACTGAGAATGCAGAAGGCCAGGCGTTGATCGGGATCATCGATGCGATGAGCACTGGAGATCTGGCCACGAACGCCGGACTCGGCGCCTTGGTCGAACAATTTCGTGAAACCCCTCACGGCGACACCCTGGCGCGCGTAGCCGGGGAACTGGTGGACGCGGAATTTGACGAAGCAGTCGTCGAGCTATTGTTCGAGGACAGCGTGCGCAAGCTTCACGCAGACGCAATTGGACGCGAAATTGCTGCTTTGACCGCGAAAGAACGCGAAACCGGCCTCGCACCGATCGAACGACACCGGCTTGCAGAGCTGCTAATTGAAAAAATGAACCTCGTCAACCTCGGCAAAGTTCAAGACGTTTAGTATAATTGCAGGTTACCCAATTCATCTTTCGCCTGATTCAAGGAGTGCCATGGCTCGCGAAAAAACCAAGGATTCGCGCAAGGACAGTCCCAAGGGACGAGCCTCCAAAGCCAAAGACAAGGCCGTGCTGATCGCCGAAGGGCCGCAGGTTGCGCCCCTCGACGCAGAGGTGCGCAGGACGCGCCTGAAGACGCTGATCACCCTCGGCAAGGAACGCGGCTACCTTACCTACGCGGAAATCAGCGACCACCTGCCCGACGACGTCGCCGACGCCGAGCAGATCGAAGGCATCATCGCGACCTTCAACAACATGGGCATCCGGGTGTTCGACGCGGCCCCGGCCGCCGAAGACCTGCTGATGTCGGACGCTGTGCCGAACACCGTCGACGAGGACGTTGCGGAAGAGGAAGCCGAGCAGGCATTGTCGTCCGTTGACTCCGAATTCGGCCGTACGACCGACCCGGTGCGGATGTACATGCGCGAGATGGGTACTGTCGAACTGCTCACACGCGAAGGCGAAATCGAGATCGCCAAACGCATCGAAGACGGCCTGCGCCACATGGTCCAGGCGATTTCCGCGTGCCCAACCACGATCACCGAGATGCTCCAGATCACCGACAAGGTGGCGCGCGATGAAATGCGCATCGACGAGCTGATCGACGGCCTGATCGACCCGAACGCCGCCGCGGTCGAAGAGGAAGCCGCTTTGGCGGCAGCCGATGAAGACGCCGATGCCGAAGAAGAGGAAGGTGCGGACGAAGTCGGCGACGACGACGACGAGAGCGCAGAAGAGAAAGAAGCGGCGGCCAACGCTGCCACGCTGCTGCAGCTGAAGAACGAGGCTCTTGCCCGCTTCGCCGTCATTCGCGAGCTGAACGACAAGAAGATGGAAGCGCTGGCGAAGAAGGGCTCGCAAGACAAAGCCTACCTCGACCTGCAGCAACTGATTTCTGACGAACTGCTGAACATCCGCTTCACGGCGAAGTCCATCGAGCGCCTGTGCGACTCCGTGCGCCACATGGTCGAGCAGGTGCGCGGCCACGAACGCCAGATCCTGCAGCTGTGCGTCGACCGCGCCGGCATGCCGCGCCAGCACTTCATCAAGGTTTTTCCGGGCAAGGAAGTCGACCTCGACTGGCTGAAGGACGAAATCGGCCTCGGCAAGAACTACGCCGAAGGCCTGATGCGCGTGCACCCCGCGGTGCTCGAAGAGCAACAGAAACTCATCGACCTGCAGACCCGCATCGGCATTCCGCTCAAGGAACTCAAGGACATCAACCGCCAGATGTCCACCGGCGAAGCCAAGATGCGCCGCGCCAAGCGCGAGATGACCGAGGCGAACCTGCGTCTGGTGATCTCGATCGCGAAGAAGTACACCAACCGCGGCCTGCAGTTCCTCGACCTGATCCAGGAAGGCAACATCGGCCTGATGAAGGCGGTGGACAAGTTCGAATACCGCCGCGGTTACAAGTTCTCGACCTACGCCACCTGGTGGATCCGGCAGGCCATCACCCGCTCGATCGCCGACCAGGCACGCACCATCCGCATCCCGGTGCACATGATCGAGACGATCAACAAGATGAACCGCATCAGCCGGCAGATCCTGCAGGAAACCGGCCAGGAACCCGATCCGGCAACGCTCGCCGAGAAGATGGAGATGCCCGAGGAGAAGATCCGCAAGATCATGAAGATCTCCAAGGAGCCGATCTCCATGGAAACCCCGATCGGCGACGACGACGACTCGCATCTGGGCGACTTCATCGAGGATCAGGCAACCCTGGCACCGGCCGACGCAGCGATGTACTCGAGCCTGCGCGACGCCACCGGCGAAGTGCTCGATTCGCTGACCGCCCGCGAAGCGAAGGTGCTGCGCATGCGCTTCGGCATCGAAATGAATACCGACCATACGCTGGAAGAGGTTGGCAAACAGTTCGACGTCACGCGCGAGCGCATCCGCCAGATCGAAGCCAAGGCCCTGCGCAAGCTGCGCCATCCGAGCCGCTCGGAGCGCCTGCGCAGCTTCCTCGACAGCGACGCCTGACCGCCAACTCGCGCCCGTCGCTCCGACGGGCGCCCGTTTTCCGGGCCCATAGCTCAGTTGGTTAGAGCAGGCGACTCATAATCGCTTGGTCACAGGTTCAAGTCCTGTTGGGCCCACCATCATTAAGCAAAAGGCCACCTCTCGGGGTGGCCTTTTGCTTAATGAATTATTATGCAGTCTGTGCGATCCCACTCCTGCTGATATAGTGCGGTCATTACGTGACGAAGGTGCCTCGCCTCACTATCCAGGCTGCACGTCGCATCGATGGTCAAAGCTCGACACCAGCAGTTCAGCAATCACCGCACTTCCGCCAGGGATGAGTGTGCTGGTAGCCATGCCGGCCAAGCCATCGACGCACGAACCGAACGCGATGCGCCCCCATCCCAATATTGAGCTTGCGCCGAATCGCCAGCGAATCCGGTGGTCATCCCGATGCTCATGTCACTCAAGGACACGATCACAGCGTTACTTGATCGTGTAGCGGAACTCGCCACGTTTATCGGCGGTGATCCTGATCGAGTGGATCGCCTCGCCCTCAGCCATTCGCGAGAGTGCCGTTTCGGCGATCTGCGGCAACAGCGTTCCGTTGAGAATATGGTCCACGTTGCGGGCACCCGAGTCCGTCTCCGTGCAGCGTTGAAGAACCGCATCCACCGCGACTTCATCCCACAGAAATACCGCCTTGTGGTTGGCGGCGATGCGCTCACCGATGCGGCGCAGCTTGAGCCGGATGATTTCGGCGAGCACCTCGTCCGAAATCGGGTAATACGGCACGACCTTCATGCGCCCGAGGAACGCCGGTTTGAAGGTCTGGTACAGCACCGCTCGCAGGGCCTCTGCGAGCGCGTCAGCCGACGGCAGTTGATCCGCCGGCTTATTGAGACAGGCCTGCATGATCTGACCCGAACCGACATTGCTCGTGAGGATGATGAGGGTATTGCGAAAGTCGATTTCACGCCCCTCCGAATCATCCAGCACGCCCTTGTCGAACACCTGAAAGAACAGTTCGAGTACGTCCGGGTGAGCCTTCTCCACCTCGTCGAGCAACACGACGCTGTATGGATTTCGGCGCACCGCCTCCGTCAGTACCCCCCCTTCCCCATACCCGACATAGCCCGGAGGAGAGCCCTTGAGCCCGGAGACGGAATGCGCCTCCTGATATTCGCTCATGTTGATGGTGACCAGCTTGCGATCGCCGCCGTACAGGATGTCTGCCAGCGCCAGGGCCGTCTCGGTCTTGCCGACGCCAGAGGGGCCGACGAAAAGAAAGACGCCCTTGGGTTTGTCCGGATCCTCGAGACTGGCGCGAGCGGTGCGCACCCGCTGTGCGATCGCCTCAAGGGCGTGCGGCTGTCCGATCACGCGCTCCTGTAACAGAGGCTTGAGATTGAGGACGGTCCGGATTTCGTCCTTGACCATTTTTCCCAGCGGAATCCCTGTCCACGCCGCGACAATCTCGGCGACGACGTTGCCGTCGACCTGCAGCGGAACCATGGGGGTCTCGCCCTGGAGGGCCGCCAACGCAGCGAGCAGCGCCTCGAGCTCCGGGTTGCCGCTCGCTGCGGCGGGTTTCTGCCTCTTCCGCGCAGCTTTTTCGACCGCCGGCACCGCGGCGGAGCCCGCAGCGCGGGCACCCTCAAGCGTGCCACGCAGTTCGAGTACCTGTGCGACGAGTATCCTTTCTTGCTCGTAGCGTCGGCGATGTGCGGCCAGATCGGTGTCGACCACCGCGATCCACTCTGTCAGTTCAGCCAACCGACATCCGTGCCCTTGGCCACTGGCTTGATCGCGCGTCAGTGCGTCCGCCTCGGCGTGCAGGCGGGCGAGCCGTTTCTCTGCGTCGTAGATCAAGGCCGGCGTCGCGCTCTGGGCCAGTGCAACCTTTGCGCATGCGGTATCCAGGACACTGACGGCCTTGTCGGGCAGCTGCCGCCCGGTGATGTAGCGGTGCGACAAACGCACGGCTTCAGTCACCGCATCATCAAGAACGCGCACGCCAAAATGCGCTTCCATCAACGGGACGATGCCTCGCAGCATCGCCGCCGCGATCGGTTCCGAAGGCTCCTCGACCTTCACTACGTGAAAGCGACGTGCCAGCGCAGCATCTTTCTCGAAATACTTCTTGTACTCCGCCCACGTCGTCGCGGCGATGGTGCGCAACTCACCCCTGGCGAGCGCCGGCTTGAGCAGGTTCGCCGCATCATTCTGCCCGGACTGCCCGCCAGCCCCGATCATTGTATGGGCCTCGTCGATGAACAGGATGATCGGCGTAGCGCTGCCGCGTACTTCGTCAATCACATTCTTTAGCCGATTCTCGAATTCACCCTTGACGCTGGCTCCTGCCTGCAGCAAGCCCAGGTCCAGGATGTGCAGTTCCACCCCCTGCAGCGGCGGAGGCACATCACCGGCGGCGAGGCGCAGCGCGAGCCCTTCGACTACCGCGGTCTTGCCAACGCCCGCTTCGCCGGTCAGGATCGGATTGTTCTGGCGGCGCCGCATGAGAATGTCGATCATTTGGCGAATCTCGACCTCCCGCCCGATCACCGGATCAAGTTTCGCGTCGCGCGCCCGCTGCGTCAGATTGGTAGTGAACTGGTCAAGTGCCCGATGGGTCGCAGGGCCACGACCCGCGGCAGCAGCGACAAACGCAGTAACGTCGCCGTCCGCATGGGTTCCGGCCCCTGCCATTCCCAGAATTTCACGTGCCTCATCCGAGCCTTCCGTCAGCACCTCGAACTTGTGCTTCAGCTCGTCCACCCGTATTTCCGAGAACAGTGGCGACCCGCGATATGCCAGCTGTGCCAGATCCGGTTCGGTCAGTAATGCAAGCAGCAAGTGTCCCGAGCGAATCCGCGGCGATCGGGCGTCGAGCGACGCAATCAGCCAGGCCTGCTCGAATAGCTTGGGCAGGTGCGGAGAAAACACCGGAGTTCGCGTATTGCCAGTTCGAAAGTGGCAGACTTCATCGTTAAGGTCGCGCTCCAGCCCGGTCGGGCTAACGCCGCACCGTCTGGCGATCGTCATGAAATCCGACCCTGACTGCTCGCACAAGGCCAGGAACAGGTGTTCCAGATCCACCTCGTAGTTACCGCGTGCCATGCATAGGCTGGCGGCGCGCTCGGCGGCACTGCGGCAGTTCGAGTTCAATTTGCTGATCACGGTCTTGAGAGATGTGCCCATGGGATACCGGAAGTACTAATTGATTGGATGAAGTTCAAAAACAGCGTCACTACGGTCGACGTCGGAGCAGCGCGTGCTCAGAAAGGCGTCACGCCCGAGTCGTGCCGGCGCACCGGAGACCAGTGCAGCCGGGCGGACTTCCGACGCACGGAGAATCGGGCGGATCTCGTATTCAAACTGGAAACCCGTCGCCAGGGTCATTAGCTTCTCGAGTGCTGCCGCCAACTCGCCACCCGGGAGAAACTCGCCATACCGCGAGCACGCGAGCGGACCAATATGCAAGCGCACACGCAGGTTGCGCTGCCAGACACGCTCGCCAACCAAAGCGGTCTTGCCGAGTGCGGCATTGCGCCCCCCCAGCGCCGACCGTTGCTCGGCGGGAAGCAGGTACCACTTCCCGACAAACTGCTCGACTCTCACGGGAACCCGGAAGTAGCGCGAGAGGATGCGCTGCAGGGCGAGTGCGGATAGAGGCCGTTGAGCAAGGAGAGACGAAAAATGCGCGATCGCTTCGTCGTCGATGGCGCCCGGTGCCTCGTTCAGACGATTACGCAATGAGGGGAACCCAAGACCGCCGAGAGCCATGACAAGCGGCACGAAATGATTCTTGCGATCGCTCTCGTACTGGAGCGGCAAGCGGTATTTCTTCCACGCCTGATAAAACTGGGCCACCGAACGATTTGAAAAGATATCGACAAACGCCCGTGCGGCCCGATCCCTGTGATAACGCTCACGCTCCGCGATCCGTTCGGTGTAATGGGTCGGCAGCGCCCCATGCAGCCCCAGCATACCCATGAAATAGGGTGTGATTTCGACCCTACGCAGCGCCGTCGACGACCGCCCGTCAGCGTCTTGTGCGTAGATCGGATGCAAGGCCTCGATCTGCGCGGGGGCAAATCCCAGATTCAAGGTATTGCGAAAGCGGATACGGCCCGACAACGGATCTTCGGCCCGCAGCCCCTCTTCCGCATTCGTGCGGAATACGCGATCGAGCACTCGCACGGCCTGAAAGAACTCAAACCGATGCGGAGTTTCAATGAGCTGGTCGATCAGCCCAGGATCGAATCGCCAGTTCGAGGCTCGCATCGCACCAATTCCTCACCGGATCTTCCGGAAATCAGCACCAACTGGACAAAACTGTTCAGATGGACATAAAGACCGAGAAAGCGGTCGATGACACGAGCAAAGACATCAAGCCCGGCGCCGACGAAATTTTCTTCATCAATGGTCAAGCGCACCTCGAGACCGCGGACAAAACTCGCAAATGGACTGCCAGCCATCCAGCAAGTTTTCTCGCTCTGTTCGATGGCCTGGATCCCGTCGATCTGCCGTCTGGACACCGCATCGCGCGGCAGGTCGTAAAGATTTAGCATCTCTTTGAATGCTTTCAGACCGCTCCCGGTGATCGAGAGGTGGTTCAGCGACAGATGCGAAATTAGGCGCCATTGCCCGCCGCGATCATCCGCGAATCGATATGGCGCGGTCGGCTTCCGCAGCATGCGGATGACGCGTGCGACCGACCCGCCTTCAGCGAACAGGTCGCCGCCCTCCAACCCGACCGACAAGCGGGAAGGCAGATCGCGGTTTGTGCATGACAACATCACGCTCAGGACATCCAGCTTGGGTTGTACCGGGTCGAAATCGGCGTCGACAATGGAGAGTTCGGTTTCGTAACCGGGGCTTCGCTCTGCAACCGCGGCGTTGCGCTCCGCATGCCAGTAGTAGCCGCAACGATCGGGGGTTTCGCCGTGATGAAGGGAAAAGAACGGGTGGAACTCCGTAATGGACTCGCCCTGCGCGTTTTGCCTCACCCGCCGCACCGAATCGATGGAGTAGACCTCGTAGGCAAACGCCTTGCGACCATCCGCGACAACCGGGTACGACGTCGCCCGATCGGTCAAGCGGATGGGATCGCCGCGGCGCGAAAAAAGGTTTACAACGGGAACACAATCCAATTTCAATGAGTTCTTCGACAGGGCTAGCAGGAGCCGCGCGGCGTCACCGTCGGCACGTAGATCCTTCAGCGCCAGATGCATGGTCAACACACCCGCCCGGATCGAACCGCGAGGTAAACGATCAAGGCGAAGATCAAAGAAATTGTATTTTTCCGGGAAGGCGAAGTATTCGGTCAGGTGTCGATAGGCGTCGTGGGCATTGTCAGGAAAATCGATCAGTGCTTCATCAGCCGCGAAGCCCACCGCGCCGATCGGGGACGCATCGAGGGGGCTCCATTGTCCGTCCTCGCGCTCGAAGTAGGCGTTAGCCACACGAAGAAACAAGGCATCACGCAGTGCGGCAGCCACCGAAGGCTCGGCGTCGATATAAAAGCGCAAGCGCTCGGCGCCCGCTCGCGCCCATACGTCCTCACTCGATGACTTGCACAGTCGCAAAGTTAGCAGTGCCGCGCCCCCAGGCGGCAACCGGACCGCAGCGGGTGCCCGTGCAATGGGTTCGAAGCTAAACGCGTCGATACGCACGGGCATCAGGTCGACCGCCCACGCCGTACGAAATCTGCACGCCACCCCGTTTACCGGACGCGACTGAAGCTCGACGCCACGCTCGATCCTCAACGGAGCGGACAACTGCATATCCGCACCACCCATGTCGAAATGGGCAATCGAGCATGACGGAAAGGGCCGCAGGTAATGCGGATAAAGAACGTTGAGCAGTGCTTCCGTGAACTGCGGGTACGAGTCCTCGAGCTTTTTCGATACCCGCGCGCTCAACAGCGCGAACGACTCGATCATCCGTTCTACGTGCGGGTCATCACAGCCATCACCCGTCATCAGCAAGCGAGCGGCGATCTTCGGGTAGCGCTCGGCAAATTCACGTGAATGACCGCGCAGAAACGCGAGCTCCCGCTCGTAATAGGGCAGCAGATCTTCCATTTCAAATCGTACCGCGTCTCAGGTTCTGCCTATTTACGGAATACTGGAGCGTAGTGGGCTGTAACAGCGCATCGAAGTTGACCGGCTCCTGCGCTGGACGTACCACCAGTATTGCCTTTATCGAGAAATACAGCGCATTAACCGAGCGGCGATCGAGCTCGAGGCTGACTTCGACGTCTTTTAGCCGCGGTTCATGACGGAAAATCGCCAGTTCGATCGATCGGCAAATCGACGCGCGGTGATTCAGATTGCTGAGACTCATCCCCGCGAAATCCCGCAGACCATAGGTTGCAGGCGATTTCATCGATTCCGGATACCTGTCGGCCAAGGTTTCATCGATGGTCGTCCGCGCGTTGAGCAATGCTTCAAGATCGCGGGCAACGGAGTCCTTCAATTCATCCACCGACAGACTCCTGCGCACAGGTTCCATCGGAGAGTCATCAAACAACTTTTCGAAAAGTGTAAGCTCGAAACCTTTCACATGAATCCGAAACGTGTCGGTAGCGCAGGCCATCGCTGCGCCCCTTTATCGCCGCCTTATCAGGTCAGGCTCGGCGTATTTTTGGCCAGGTTCCACGCCCCCTGAATATTGACCTTGCCCGACTTGTTGCCGTCGATATTCAGCTCGTCGTAAGTCCACTTGACCGCCGAGTACTTCAGCGCGAATGTTTCCATCGGGATACCTTCGCTGGAAACGGACGGAGATACCGACGAAATCAGAACATTCTTGAGCTCGATTTTCAGGTATTGATGGCGGTTCTGCGTACCACTGGGGTTTCCGGTCGTATTCTTGCCGCCAAACGCACGGTAGAAAGAAATGAACACGTCATTGATGATAAGTCCGGAAGAGCAGGCCTGATAGAGCTTAGGGCTGGAACCGTCGATGTCCTTGGTGAACACCATCTCGCCATGTTCACAGCGTTCGGCGGTGTGTCCACCGGAACTCGAAGCCGTAGCCGATTTCGGCTGCCGTATGCTGTGCGACCAGGTGTACACTTCGACCTGGTCCTTGTGCTTGGTATCGCGGGAATCGCCCTTGATGTCGCTTCCCTTGAATTCGACGTAAATGTCCTTCATTGATGACTACTCCTTGCGATATTGGGTGGATCACGCCTTGCCGGTTTGGGGCAGTTCAGCAACCAGCCGCAGCGAAACGGACAATTCGTCGAGCTGGAAGTGCGGACGGATGAATGACACGGCGCGATACACACCGGGACGCCCGGGCACCTCGCTGATTTCAATCGACGCTTCACGCAGCGGGAACTGCGCCTTGGTTTCCTGCGACGCCGTATCGTCCGCGGTGACGTATTGATCGACCCACCGCTGCAGATACATCTCGACGTTCGATGCGCTGGCGAAACTGCCGATCTTGTCTCGCATCATCGCTTTCATGTAGTGCGCAATCCGGCAAACCGCAAAGATGTACTGCAGTTGTGCAGACAGCGATGCGTTGGCGTTGGCCGCATCGGAATCGTATTTCCTGGCCTTCTGCGTCGATTGGGCGCCGAAGAACGCCGCGTAATCGGTGTTCTTGCAATGCACCAGCGGCATGAAACCCAGGTCACTGAGCTCCTTCTCACGTCGGTCCGTAATCGAAATCTCGGTCGGACACTTCAGCGCGACCTCGCCATCGTCGGTGCGGAAGGTGTGCGTCGGCAGATCCTCGACCAGGCCACCGCCCTCAACGCCGCGAATTGCCGCACACCAACCGTAGCTTTCGAAGGCGCTGGTCAGCCGGGCGCCGAATGCAAAGGCAGCGTTGCACCAGAGGTACCTGGAGTGATCGGTCCCGTCTACTTCCTCGACGAAATTGAAGCCCTCGGTAGTTATTCCGTCGACCGGGTTATACGGTAGACGACCGAGAAAACGCGGCAGGGCGAGGCCAACGTAGCGGGCATCTTCAGACTCTCGATAGGACTTCCATTTGGCGTACTCGACGGTGTCAAAGACTTTTGACAGATCACGCGGCTTGCCAAGCTCCGTGTAGGACTCAAGGCCAAACAGTTCGGGCGACGCCGCCGTGATGAATGGGGCGTGTGCGGCCGCCGCCACATGCGACATCTGCTCGACGAAATACATGTCTTCGGGCTGACGTGTCAGTTCGAACTGCCCGATCAAGGCGCCAAACGGCGCCCCACCGAAGGTTCCAAACTCCTCTTCATACACTTTCTTGAACAACGCACTCTGGTCGAAGTCGATCGCGGTCTTGAAATCCTTGACCAGATCCTTCTTCGTCGCATTCAGCAGCTTTATCTTCAGCTGGGTGCTCGTTGACGTGTGCTTGCACAGATAATGCAGGCCGGTCCATGCGCTTTCGAGCGACTGGAACGCTGTCGCGTGCATGACTGCGCTGAGCTGAGCGGAAATCAAGCGATCGAGTTCCGCTACACGTGCGTCCAGCGATGCCGAGAGATTTTCGGACACCACCACTTCGCCTTCCAGAACCTGGCTGGCAAATTCGCTGATGATGTCACGTGCGTGCTGCCTTTCGGACTCGGACCGAGCGACACGGCTCTCCTCGATGATCTGATCGAGCAGCAGTGCCTCCGCATGAACCGGCGCAGCCGCCATGGGACGTGATTGCGTCATGCTCATGGCGCGTCCCCCGCGTCATCGGCAAGCCTGTTCGCGCCGATGCACCGCAGCTTCTCCGTGTTCTGCAGGATGTCGCCAAGGAGGTCTTCAAGCTTTTCGTTACCCGCCAGCTTGTTGCGCAAATCAGCGAGCTTCGACCTGGCTTCCATCAGCCTGCGCAGCGGCTCCACCTGCTCGACGATCGATTCCGGGCGAAAATCCTCCAGTTTGCGAAAAGTCAGATCGACCGCAATTTCGCCCCCTTCCCCCGACAGGCAATTCTTCACACGATACGTGGCACGCGGGGCGAGCCCGCCCATGATGTCATCGAAGTTGTCCATGTCCACGCCGACAAACCTGCGGTCGCGCAGCTTCCCCTGTGCGACTTCGCTTTGGGCGGCGAAATCGCCGAGCACCCCGACGACGAAAGGCAATTCCTTCTGCTCGATGGCGTCGCCTTTCTCGACGTCATAAGTCAGCTGCACACGCGGCGGCCGAACCTTTTGCAGACGCTTCTGAACACTTTCCTTCTTCGACACGACTCACTCCTGGACAGAATCTTTCAAGCCTCGACGAGGCCGGACACGGGCCGCCGGCTTATTTCAGACCGCTGAACGGATCGCCCTTGGAGACCGGCGCCGCGGCCTGCGGAGTCGCTGCAGCGGCCGGCGCGGACTTGCGTACGCGTTTACGCGGCTTCTGTTTGCGATTCATTTCACGCTCTTCTTCCAGGCGGCGGGCCTCAAGCTCCTGCGGCGTCGGCGGAGGGATCAGGACAGACTCCCCCAAAGACTCACGAAGGACTTTTGCAAGGACAACCGCATCTCCGCGCGCCGATCCGGTCATCTCCGCGTCATTGCGAAGATCCGAAAGCGCCTCGGTTGCCACCCTCAGTCCGCTCACGGCACGAACGCTCTTCGCGACACGGTCGGCGGGATCCCGCTGAAGAACTTCGCCGGCAGCAACAATCGCTTCACCGTACTTGCCGCCGTCGAAATGAATCTTGGCCAGGCGCACCCAAGGGTCCTTCGAGGCGGGATTGAGATCCGCAGCTTTTTCGAGTAGCCCGACGGCTTCGTCCCGCTTGCTCTCGGACAGCAACTGATCGACCTGAACGGTCGTCGTCTGCAAGTACTGCGAGTAATCCTCCTGCGACATCTTCTGCGGCACCGACGCGCAGCCGCTCATCAACGTCAGTAATAGCGCACCACACCCCGCCACAAGACTCCTGCGTGCCATTCTTTTAAATCCCATATGGTTATTCGAAACAACTTGAACAGATTGCATCAAAAGGGTCGCCATAGTACATTGGCAGACCTCACCCAGCAACAATTTGGCATATTCTTTTTGCATTTTATGAAAATGCCGTTAGGGCATAGGCACCGCTCAACACCGATGACCTTAAGAAACAACACGCTTCTTCCGTTTAGCCTTTCCGGGTGTGTGCTGCTGTCCGCTGCATGCATCACAGGTTGCTCGACCGCCTCGGCGGTGCAAATTGCAGGCGCGGCCGTTGGTGCGGCACTGGAGACCGCAGGGCTGAAGAAAGCCGACACAAAATCGGATCCGGATGCGCCACGCCCCCTCAATTTGACGCTGGCGGCGGGACCGCTAACCAACGCAGGCACAACTGGCTCCCCCCTTGCGCTGGTGGTGCGCATTTATCAGTTGCGCAGCGAAACCGCGTTTTCCGGTTTGTCATACGCACAGGCGAGCGATGAAGAAGCGGAGAGAGAGGCTCTGCAGAACGATCTGGTCGCCGTACGCGAGGTAACCGTGATTCCAGGGAAAACCTATCGCTTCGACGAAATGATTCCTGCCCGAGTCAAGGTCATTGGTATCGCTGCGCAGTTCCGCCGACCAGCAGCAAACCGCTGGAAACTGGCGTTCAACCGGGAGACATCGGAAAAATCAGGGATTTCCGTCGGCTTCCACCCTTGCGCCATCACTTCGGGAACCGGCGAATTGACGAATCCAGCATCAACCGCGAATTCACGCTCGTTATCGGGCGTGCGCTGCAACTGACCTTCGAGACGACACCCTCCTGTGAAGCCAAACAAAGTTCTATGGGGCGAAGGTTTGTTTCTTCGTCCACAGCATTTCCAGCAGCAGGACGCACACCATGAAGCGAGCATTCGCCGCGCCATGCTCGCCGCAGAACCCTTCGCGTGGGGCGTACGGCATATCGAAATCGATCTGGATGCGCTGCGCAACGGCACGCTGCACATAAACCGCATGGACGTCGTGCTGCCAGATGGCGAAATCTACGTCGCCCCGGGCGAAGATATGCTTCCACCGCCCGTTTCCCTCGACCAGTTCGATCATGAGGACAGTGCGGTCGAGTTGCATCTGGCGGTGCACCACTTGCACGAACATGGCAACAACTGTGACACCGCCGATGCTGAGCACACGAGAAGCCGCTTTGTCATCGATAACCGGCAAATTCCCGATCTGTTCACGGATGCGGCGCAAGCGGAGATTCCGGTACTGCGCAAGCAGGCACGCCTGATCGCAAGCAGTCAATCGCTCAACCAGTACCTGACGCTCCCGCTGGTACGGTTTCGGAAAACTGCGACCAACGGGTATGAAATCGACTCGACATTCATGCCGCCCACGCTGCGCGTTGATGGCTCGGGAGCGTTGCGCCTGCAACTGCGCCGCTTGCTCGACACGCTGCAGGCGAAAGTCAACGCACTGTATGGCTTTCACCGGGAACCGTCGAAGAATGTGATCGAGTTCCGCTCCGGCGATATCGCCTCGTTCTGGCTGCTTCATACCGCCAGCAGCGCATTCGCGGCGCTCGCACATATCCATCACAACCCTTCGCTGCATCCGGAGCGGCTGTATCAGGAACTGCTGCGACTTGCCGGGGGCCTGATGACCTTTTCGAAGTCGCATACGCTTGCTGACCTGCCCCCCTACGAACATGCAAAGCCGGCGTCGTGCTTCCAGAAGATCGAGTTCGTGTTGCGCAACCTGCTTGAAACGGTCATCTCGACTCGATATTTCGCGATCACGCTGAGCGAGTCGAAACCTTCCTTTCAACTCGGCAGACTTGAATCGGAAAAGATCACCCCGGATACACGATTCTTCCTTGCGGTCTCGGCCGCCCTGCCGCTGTCCGAAGTCGTCGAGTCCGTACCGGTACGCTTCAAGGTGGGTGCGCCCGATGACGTCGAAAAGCTGGTGCTCTCTGCGATGAGTGGCGTCAGGCTTTCCCACTGCGCACAGGTCCCCCCGGCCATTCCGGTGCGGCCAGGGGCCTGCTATTTCAGCCTTGATTCACATGGGCCGCTGTACGAGCGAATGCTCAAGTCACGGAGCATCACGATCTATACACCGTCCGGTTACCCTGAAATGAAACTTGAACTGATTGCGGTCACATCATGAACGCCAACCCGTCAATTTTCGGAAGCACCGCGCCGTTCAGCGAGTCATCGGTCGCAACGGCGACGAAGACCACACTCGCCGACCTGCTGTACGACGGGTTCTACCTGGTATTCCTGCTGAAGAACGCAAAAACCCCGACAAGCGCCCAAGCATTTTCCGAACGCATTATCGACTTCCTGGCCGAGTTTGAGCGGAATGCAAAAAAGCATGGATTTTCTCCGGAAGACACGTTTGACGCGAAGTACGCATTCTGCGCAACGGTGGACGAAGCGATCCTGTCGTCGCAGCTTTCGGTGCGCGATGATTGGGAACGCCGTCCCCTACAGCTGACCTTGTTCGGGGATCAGCTCGCCGGCGAATATTTCTTCGATAAGCTGGATACCGCGCGCAACCATGGTAACCGCCGGATACAAGCGCTCGAAGTGTTCCAAATGTGCCTACTGCTTGGCTTCCGGGGGAAATACATGCTGGAGGGCCCCGAGCGGCTGACCTACCTGACAGCACAACTCGGCGAACAGATCGCTCACATCAAAGGCCGCAAAGCATCGTTCGCACCGCACTGGGCAAGGCCCGACAGCGTTTCGCATGAACTCCGACGCGGCCTGCCTCTCTGGGTCGGCACATCGGTACTCGCCCTGTGCGGTCTCGCGGCATTCGCAGGCATCCGAGCATATTCAACACAGCAGACACGCGTGAACCTCGAGCCCTACAGCAACATCATCATGCTTGCCCCCAAGGTTCCCCACATCACGATCACACTGCCGTGACACCGCAATGAACCGCCTGGACTTCGCAGCACTGCTGTCCCAGCATGCCCGGCTGCTCGAGATCACTACCGCGCTTCCGGAGGCAGCATTGCTCGTCGAGCGCATGTACGGCCGCGAGGCGGTCAACGAACCCTTCCGTTTCGAACTCGACTGTATATCCACCAGTGCCCACTTCGAGCTAAAGCCCCTGGTCGGTGAAGAGCTCAGCGTGCAGCTGCTGCAGTCCGATGGACGCCTCAGGAGCTGGCACGGCTACTGCACCCAGGCCGCCGAACTTGGCAGCGACGGGGGGCTTGCGCGCTATCGCCTCACCCTTCAACCGTGGCTCACCTTTCTCGCGCACCGCCACGACAGTCACGTATTCCAGGAGGTCGACCTTCGAAGTCTGTGCGATGCGCTGTTCGCCGAGCATCACCCACAAGCGCACTGGCGATTCGATGTCAGCCAGCCGCTGCGAATGCGCAGCCTTTGCATCCAGCACCGGGAGACCAATCAGGAATTCCTGTGCCGCCTGCTTGCTGAGGAAGGACTCTCCTTCCGTTTCGAACATGACCAGTCCGCCTGCGCGGGCGATGAGGCTCGCCATGCCCGTCACACCCTGGTGATTTTCGATCGCAACGCCGAAGTACCGCAGTGCGCGCAGGCCGTAATCCGTTTTCACCGCGCGGACGCCCCCGAAGTCGACGACACGATCCAGACCCTTGCCGAGTCACGTCAGGTAGGCCGCAACGTCGTCAGCCACAGTGCCTGGGACTACAAGAAACTCACCAGCACCGGAGCGCAGGCGCAGAGCAGCATCGATAACGGCGAGTTACCGCCACTCGAACACTACGACGGCAGCGGTGCATACCGTTTTGAAGACGCGAGCGCGGCAACGCGGCACACCGACCTCGTGCTTGCCGGCCATGAAGCGCGCTATCGTCAGCTTTCAGGCCATGGCAGCGTACGCCGACTCGCCGAAGGAACCCGTTTCACGCTCAGCGGACATTCCCTGTTCAGCGGTGACCACGCCGATTTTTCCGTGCTTGCAGTCGAACACCGAGCCGCCAACAACCTCGGCAGCGCTGCTGCGCAATTGCTGGACTCGCCCGAGATCGAGAACGGTAGCTACCGCAACCACTTCACGTTGCAGCCGGCCAGTCATGCTTTCGTCCCGGCCCCGCGCGGCCGACGGGTGGCAACGCCAGAGACCGCGCTGGTCGTCGGCGAGGCCAATGCACCGCTGACATCGGATCGCGACCACCGCATCAAGATCCAGTTTCCCTGGCAACGCGGGCAAAACCCCAATGTCGCAGGCCTCACCGGCACCGGTCCGGCCAATACGCCGGGGAACGCACCGGGCGACGAGCGCAGCGGCACCTGGGTGCGGGTCGCCGAATGGTTGGCCGGGCCGAACTGGGGCAGTCACTTCCTGCCGCGTATCGGCACCGAGGTGATGGTGGACTTCATCGACGGCGACATCGATCGCCCGCTCGTGGTGAGCCAGCTCCACAACGGCGAAGACCTCCCGCCATTCAGCGCCGGCGTCGATGCCACGGCCAACCATCCGGGCGTGATGTCCGGCTGGATGAGCCACAATCACGGGCGCGATGACACGGGCTTCAACCAGTGGCTCACCGACGACGCCCCCGGCCAGCTTCGCACCCGGCTCGCAAGCAGCTACGCTGAGTCGCAGCTTTCGCTCGGCCACCTGATCCAGCACGCGCCGCAAAGCGCCACGCGCGGCGCGTGGCGCGGTGCCGGGCTGGAACTGCGCAGCGACGGATGGATGGTCGTCCGCGCCGGTGACGGCATCCTGATTTCAAGCACGCCCCGACCCAACGCCAGCTCCACGCAGCTGGATATGGCCGAAGCGCTCAGTCAGCTGCGTAACGCGGCGCGCACCGCACGAACGCTGTCCGATGCCGCCGTTGCGCAGTCGGCCCGGCCACTCGCTGCGAACGCGCAGCAGAGCACCTTCATCGACGCGATCGATCCGGCGCAAAAGGGCCGTTTCGACGGCACGATCGGCGGCCAGGAAGCCCGAAAAGCGCGCCCCGGCAGCCGCGACCTCGGCGACCCGACCGAACGGTTCTCCCAGGGGGTCATTGTCACCGAAGGGCCCGACGACATCGGCCTGGCCTCCCCGGCGAGTACCCTGCTTTTCGCCGGCCGGCACCTTCACGCGACCGTGCAGCAGGACTGGCATGCGGCTGCGGCACACACCTTCAGCGCCACCGTCGGCGAAGGCGCGAGCTGGTTCAGCCATTCGGGCGGCATCAAGAGCATCGCCGCTGCCGGCAGTCAGACGATTCAGGCGCACACCGACGCGATGGAAATCCTCGCCGACCAGTCGGTGACGGTGACCAGCTCGAACGACGAGATCCACATCCTCGCCAAGGACCGCATCGTGCTCCAGGCCGGGCAAAGCGCGGTCACCCTTGAAGGCGGCGACATCAGCTTCGCCTGCCCCGGGACCTTTTCGGTCAAGGGGGCGGGGAATGCGTTCGAGGG
>NZ_WTVQ01000006.1 GCF_012910955.1 Aromatoleum diolicum | reverse complement strand
GCTCGAACCCATCGGGTATATCCCGCCCGCAGAAGCTGAGGCAAACTACTACGGGCAACTCGCCCGTCAGGCCGCCATCGCGGCCTGACTTAAACCAACCGGCCTCCACGGAACCCGGTGCGATTCATGGTTGAGGACGGAACGATGGGAAAGTGGCACGTAGCAAGCGGGGAGACCTGTTGGCGAGGTGAACGCCGGCAGGAGTCAGAGTCCCAATAGTACCGAACACGGAGCAGTGGGTTGGGCCGTGGAGAAGTGCGTCAGAGCAAAAGGCGCATCAGGGAAGTGGGGCAGGAAAGTTGATAGCGAAAGGCCGGAAAGAGGCAGAGATGAGAGTCGAAGCATCACCAGTGTCGGAAACGACTAGACGAGATGCAAGCGCGCTGGGAAGCTGCGTGCAGCGGAAATTCGCGCCCGCTCCAATCTGGACGGAAGCTATGTTGGCTGCTCTACAAATCGGAGTTAAGGGAGGCAAATGGCATAGTCTGATCGACAAAGTATCGCGCCTTGAAACGTTGGGGCTGGGATGGGCACAGGTCGAACGAAACGCTGGGGCGGCGGGAGTGGACCGGATGAGCGTGGAGCGATTCGCGCAAGCACGGGACTGCTATCTGGCCGAACTGGCGCGAGCGCTGCGGGAGGGGAGCTATCGTCCGCAGCCGGTAAGACGTGTGTATATCCCCAAAGGCAAGGGGCAGCGCCCGCTCGGTATACCAGCTGTCAAAGACCGCGTGGTTCAGGCTGCGCTGAAGCTGGTGATCGAGCCGATCTTTGAGCACGAATTCGAGTCGAGAAGCTTCGGCTTCCGGCAGGGGTTGGGCTGCAAAGATGCGCTGCGTGAAGTGGACCGGCATTTGAAAGCGGGACACTTCTGGGTGGTGGACGCGGACCTGCAAAGCTACTTTGACACGATTCCACATGCATCCCTTCTCACGAAAGTGGGAAACCGGATTGCAGACGGTCGGTTGCTGGAGCTCGTTCAGCGCTTTCTCAAGCAAGACATCATGGAAGACATGAAGCGGTGGACGCCGACCTCTGGCAGTCCGCAGGGGGCGGTGATTAGCCCCTTGCTCGCCAACGTCTACCTTCACGAGCTTGACGTTGAAATGCGTGAAGCCGGGTCGGTGATGGTGCGGTACGCGGATGACGCCGTGGTGTTGTGTCGCAGTCGGGAGGAAGCGGAATCTGCGCTGGCTCGCATGCATGCTTGGGTGAGTGCGAACGGATTGACGCTTCATCCGGACAAGACCCATGTCGGGGATTGCCGAGTGGAAGGACAAGGGTTCGAGTTTCTGGGTTACCGGTTTGAAGCAGGGCAGCGTTGGGTGCGCAAGAAAAGTCTGATGTCGTTGCGCGATAGGATCCGCGCCAAGACGAAGCGTAACGGCGGACATTCCGTCGAATGCGTGATTGCGTCGCTCAATCCGACTCTGAAAGGCTGGTACGGCTACTTCAAACATGCCCATCGGTTCACCTTCTCGTCAATCGACGGCTTTGTTCGCCGTCGATTGCGGGCGATGCTGCGCCGGCAAAAGCACCGACCGGGCCAAGGTCGATGCCTACGCGATCACAAACAATGGCCAAATGCTTTCTTCGCCGACCTTGGGCTGTTCACGATGTCCGAAGTCCATCGATCGGCGCGCCAATCCCGATGAGGAAACAACTGACTGGAGAGCCCGTCGCGGGAAAACTGCACACCGGGTTCGGAGGGAGGGGACGGCGATCGCCGTTCCCTACCCCTATCCTCGGCCGATGAGCTCTCATTCAGCCTCCGCTCGGGGGGGGCTGCTCCGTTCAGAAACCTGCCGCCGGGCACCGAAACGTAGAATGTCTCTTGTGGTTCCGCTACCACGCGGCAGGGGGAGGGGTGTAGGGCCGGGCAGGGGAGGCGCAGGCCCTTACGCGATCTCCTGGGTCGCGCGGCGTCCGCTCGCGGTAGCGATGAGCGTGGCGGCGAGGAGGATGACCAGTCCGCCGAATAGTTGTTGTGCCTGCCAGCGTTCCCCGAGGAAGACCGCGCCGAGCGTGACGGTGACGAGCGGTTCGACCGTGGACAGAACCGACGCCCGGGTTGGCCCGATCTGGCGCAATCCGGCGAGGAAGGCGCCGATGGCGAACGCCGAACCGAAGATTCCGATGCCGATTGCCGCGAGCCACCCGCGGGAGGTATCCGGCCAGTCGAAACCCGTGACGGCGGCGATACTGCCGTGCACCAGTGCGCCGGAGGCGAGCACCACGAACGCACCGGCGAGCGGCGAGGTCTGCGCCGGCAGGCGACTGCCGGTGACGATATACAGCGCATAGACGACACCCCCCAACAGGCCAAGGGCGATCCCGATCGGTTGGCCGCTGTGGTCGCCGGCCAGGGTAAGGGTGAGTCCGACGGCGGCCAGGAGCAGGGCGCCGATCTCGATACGGCCGAGGCGATCGAAGCCGGCGATGGCCGAGATGACTGCGACGCAAATCGGGTTGGTATACAGCAGCAGGGACACCAGACCGCTGCTCGCGTGTTGAAGTGCCGCGAAATAGGCAGCGGCCGCCGCCGCGTACAGGCCACCGCCGATCAGGCTGTAACCGGCAAGGGCGCGGCCTCGCGGAAGCGGAATGCGGTTGATGAAGATCCACGCCCCCAGCATTGCGGCACCCAGGGCGAAGCGCAGGAAAATCAGCGTGGTGGTGCTGACACCGTCCGCGTGGGCGAGATGGGCAAATAGTGCAATGCTGCCGAAGCCGGCAGCGGAGCTAATGATCAGAAAAAAACCGGAGAGCGGCATGATCGAATCCTGACGTGATTACGTTGCACAGCCTATGCGAGTTGTCTTTCCCGCCGCAAACCGATAGTTTTGCGCTTGAGGCGCAAAATTATTGAGGCTCAGGATGAAACTCCCTCCGCTCGCCTGTCTGCGCGCGTTCGAGGCTGCGGTGCGCACCGGCGGTTTCGCCCGCGCCGCCGACGAACTTGCGCTGACTCCCAACGCAGTGGCCCATCAGGTGAAGCAGCTCGAAGAATGGCTGGACATGCGGCTTTTCGAACGTCACGCCCGCGGGGTCGTGCCCACGCCGGCAGGCTCCGCCTATGCGGCGGCGGTGGCAGACACGTTCGAGCAACTATCCGCTGCGACCCGGCAATTGCTGGTCCGCCGCGATGACCGGGTGGTGACCGTGACGGCCATGCCCTCGCTGGTGACTCGCTGGCTCATGCCGCGCCTGCCACGGCTGGCGGTCCGCCATCCGGATATAGAGGTGCGTGTGCTGGCCTCCGTGAAACACGTCGATCTGTTTCACGGTGAGGCGGATGTGGCGATTCGCCTGGGACGGGGGCCGTATCCCGGACTGGCATCGGAAGAGCTGCTGATCGAGAATTTCGTCGCCGTCGCCAGCCCCCGCTTCCTTGAGGCTCACCCGAATCTCGCCACGCCGGCCGACCTCTTCCGCCTACCCCTGCTCCATGACGAGATGATTGACGCGCTCCCCGACGAGGTGGACTGGCCCAAGTGGTTCGAGGCGGTGGGCGTCAAGCCGCCGCGCCGCCTCGCGGGGCACCTCTTCTCGCATACCTATCTCACCCTGGAAGCGGCAATCGCCGGGCAGGGTGTGGCGCTGGCGGGCGAACACATATTGGGCGACGCGATCACGGGTGGACGCCTGCGGGTGTTGTTTAACGGCCTGTCGGTGAAGGGGCCTTACCAGTATCACTTGCTGCGCCTACCTGGCGCCGAAGTGCGGCCGGCGGTGGCGGCAGTGTGCGACTGGGTGCGGGAAGAGGCACGGGCCGGGTAAGAGACCTGCCAAGCACCGAGGCGTGCGGCCGTTTTTCGCAACACTGCCGCCGCTCAATTCACGCGGGCTGGCCGACAGCATTGGCCGAAAAAACGTCGGTGAGGCGGGGCGATTCACAGCCCCCGTCACGCGTGGTCGGGCAAGGGGAGCGACAGCCGCGGGCCAAGGCGTTAGTTCGCCGGCGCTACCTCTGCTTCCGCGGCAGCTACAGGGGCAACCGTAGGTGTTGGGGTGACTGAATCGGCGGCTGCCTTTGCCACACGCTGCTGCTTCTTGTCGAATTTGGCTGCTGCAGTGGCGAGGGCGTCGAGAGCGCCGCCGTGAGCCAGCCATGCCTCTACCCAGCGAGGTTTCCTGCCACGCCCTGACCAAGCGAGATCCATTTTAGAGGGATGACGATATTTCACTGCAACAGGAGTTTTGGGGGCCGCCGGGCGTCTTGCGTCGTTGGCCTTCGGCTTTTCCGAGTCGGGAGAGCCGCCCAACACGTCTTCCAGTGACAAGCCGTGCTCGCGAGCCATCCTCTTGAGCTTCTTCAGCAAGGCGTCCTTTCCGGTCGATTGCTGTCTTGCGATCTCCTTTTCGATTCGCGCGCGAAGCTGTTTGAGTTGGGTAAGAGAGTAGTTGCTGAGATTCACCGGCATAGAGGGGAGTTCACCATAGATAGCTGCAGGAAGCGACGTATACGGTGCGAAGTATAAGGAGCTTTGAAGCCCCGCGTTGGACGACTCGGCGATCGCCGTTGTCGAAGGTGTCCTGCTATCAGTCTGGGCCCCGTCATAGCCCCTGGATCATCTGCCTGAACTGGGCCGCGTTCCGTTGCGCATAGTCACCGAAGTTGTTGTTGAAGACTGCATGCACGGACTTGGCCGTCCTCCCCAGCCCTCGGACCTTCTCAGCCAACTCCGTCAACTCCGCAGGCCCATAGAGGTAGTTGAACCGTTCCCCGGACGAGCTCAGTCCCTTCTTGTCCCAGGTGTCGGTGTTCCTCCCATGAAACCGGACAATCGCCACGTGCGGGCACGTCACCTCCCACAGTGCCGGGACACTGCTGGCAAAGCCTTGGGGCTCATCGACGACGACGTGTGCCAACCGGTGTTCCCGTTCAAACGCCATCACCCGGGCCGCCCGATCGCCCTCAAACCATGTCCGGTTCCGGAACTCCACCGCCAGTTGAAATCCCCGGAGCCGTTCAGCACATTCCAGGATGTGATCGAAAGCCGCCCTGGAGGGCACGAACCAAGGTGGGAACTGGAATAGCACCACCCCGAGCTTTTGGGCAGCACGTAACGGCTCCATCGCCATTGCAAACCGAGTCCATAACTCGTCCTTGAGCTCGGGCGGTACGTCCTTGTAATACACGTTCGCTTTCTGCACTGGTCCCAGGGCATCCCGGATGTCCTTCGGTAATGCCTGCGGATCGGTCTGGTGTTGTGTGAAAAGGCGAAACGCCTTTACGTCAAAGGTGAAGTCGGGAGGTGTTCGCTCTGCCCACTGCAAGGCGTTTCTCACCGAAGGCAGGGCGTAATAGGAGCTGTCCACCTCCACGACCGGAAACTGGGTGGCGTAGTAATGGAGACGGCCCGCAGGGGTTTTCACGTCGTCGGGGTAGAAGAGTCCGGACTCGATGAGAGCCTTGTCGGTCCATGAGGCCGTTCCGATGAGGATGGTGCCTGTCATGCCGCTCTCCTGGTCGCATGTTTTTCAGGGTAGCGTGCACAGGCCAAGACGGTTAGCGTCCCTGCGTGGGTGATGCACTGACCGACAGGCGCCGGTGGGCCACGGGACGATCAGGAGTCGCGGGTTGCGGCTGTCGGAGGGGCGTTCACGTCGGCGTCCCGCTGGTGCGCGCTCCGAGCCCGTGACGCCTCCAATTCGCCAGTGACCTCGGCGAGTTTGGTAGCCAGCGCGCGGGCTTCCTTCCGTGTCGTCGACAACTCGGTTTCGAGATTCATCGATCGCCGCTTCTGCTCCTGAAGCTGGCCTTCGAGGCTTGCCACGGCTTGCCTGTGGCGTTCGTGGGCATCTGCCAGTCGGTCGGCGAGCCCCGCGGCCTTCGCGTCGCTTGTCGCCGCCGCGCGCTCGGCATCCGTGCGCGCTGTGCGCTCGGCATCGATGGCATTCCGAAGACGTTCGATGTCCTTCTCCAGCGCCGGAATCGCTTCGAGGCGCAGAGTGGCCTTCGCCAAGTCGGTCCGGGTGGCCTCGGCGGTCCGACGCTCCTGAGCCGCTTCGTCGCGGGTGACATCGAGGTCGGCCGCGAGCTGCGCGACCTTTCCGGTGAGCGTTGCCTTCTCGGCCCGGAGGACCTCCGAGGTGTCTTCCAGGACGTCGACGCGCCGGGCCTGACGCTCGTTCTCCGTGGCGAGATCGTTGGCGGAGGCAAGCGCGTCGGCGAGTTTGGCCTCGAGGTCGGCGCGGGTGGCGGCGTTCGGATGCCGCGCTTCGATGGCACCCGGTTATCGAGGTCGGGGCTTTTCTCTGCAGACTACGCGGCGCTTGTTGCCGGGAAGGACGTCCCGGTTGCCACCGCCCGGGCCGAGCTCTTCGATCGTGCTGGGGGTGAATGGCTGCTGGCGTTGCGGCCATGCCGGCGCTCTTTTCCACCGGAAGGCCGAGCTCATACAGGAATAAATATAGGTAAACAAATATAACTACAGGGGAGCTCCCGGGCGATCGCCGCAAAGGCAGTACTGGCGCGGGTTTCCGGGCGATGGGTGAGTCAGCGGCGGGAGTTGTTCAGCGCACGCTGCCGGGAGTTGTTCAGCGTGGATAAGTCCGCGAAACGGGTTTAACTGCCTGTTGTTAAGGGGAAAACCGTGCGGGAGTTGTTCAGCGTGGATAACTTGGGTTATCTACAGGGTTTTCCACTGCCCGGGAGGACGGCCCGGGAGTTCTTCAGCGCACTTGGTCGGGAGTTGGTCAGCGCGGAACGGATCGCGGCGACGGCAGCGCGCAGCGACGCGTGCCGGGCCATTCTCGGCTGGCGTGCAACGGGTAGTTCGGGCGGCGGGAGTTCTTCAGCGCGTCAAAAGAGGTCGCGCTGGATCTGCTGCGGCAATACGTGGGGGCGAGAGGGCAGCAACACGACCCCAGCATCGCGAACCTCCACACAGGCCTGCGGATAGACGACAAGTACGAGCTTCAACGCCTTGAGAAATGCCTTCTTGAAGTCGCGCACGGCTTGCGCGGTTTCAGTGCCGTAATCGGAGCCGAACTGCAACATCAGCGGTTCCCAGCGAATCGGACGGCTGCGTCGCTGTGTGTAGCTCATACGGTAGGTAAGCCAGGTGTAGATGTCCATCGCCAGCGGCGAGCCGCGCAACGCCTTGTAGGCGCGGAGATCGATCGGCACGGGGTTGTTGATGCATTCCTCAAAGAACCCGTTGCTAAGCCGCACTTGCGATTGCCATCGGCCGGCTTCGTGAGCCTGCTGTGGCGTCCACAGTCCGGTCAACACCGCGTCGTCCAACTGCAATTCGTCGGCGATGAGGACGTTCCGTAGCAGGAATCCCCGTTGCTGTTGGGTGCCGGTGTAGTGCGCCGTAATGAGCGAGCCAAAGAGTCGCTTCATCTGCTCGGCGACGCGGCTACCGCTCCCGCGTGGGCCGCCGCCGGTGCTGCGCAAATCCATGACGTCGTGCAGGAAGGCGCGCAAGCAATCGCCCAACTGGATCACCGGCGTTTGCTTGCGCACGGCCTCGGTCGATACCCACGACATCAGCAAACGGGGATAGATGCCGTAGGGAATGCCTCCTTCGTAACCGGCGATGATCCGCAGACGAAAGTCCCCGTTCTGACGCTTGAAGACCTCCGTCTTGGGATCCTTGTACGGCATCGTCGCGATGATCAGGGCGCGGGCCATGAAACCCAGGGATCCGGCGCCTTTGGCGTCCTCGGCCTCGATGGCCAGATGCGTGTCGATTACTTCGCGCACCCATGCCGGAAGGGGTTGTCCCGAACGAAAATCAAAAGTCAGATTTTTCGGCTTTGTTGTGGACATGGCTTCTCGGTGCTCCTGTCGCTCCCAACTCCCTCGTTCGTGGGGCCGTGACTTCGGGCGTCGCTTACGTTGACCTCTCGGCCCGGCGCCTTTCGTGACCCTTCAGGTTGCCCGTTCTCCCAAGAATTTCTGTACGCTCACCAGAAGGCTTATTCGGCTGCTTGGCATGGGTTCCGCCTTCCGACCGGAGGTCGCCTTTAACGTGTCGCCGTCGACCCAGTCCTCCCAGACGGTAAGCAGTTCCGCATCCAACTCGTCGGGACGTCGTGCTTCCGATGGCACCGGCCGATGCTCAATCCACCGGATTTTTCGCCGCGAACCGGTGCGTTCCACGATCTCCACCCATCCATATTCGTCGTGGATTGTCGCAAACGCAGAAGCGAAAGAGGAGGCAGTGACCCGCGACGTGACGCGCTCGTCACCCTGTGCCCGTCGGACGCCATTCACGGGCACTGGTCGCACGCGTTCGTCGGGACGCTGAATGGCCTCCGGCCGTAAACGCGGGTCACGGAAGTCCGGCGCAAGGAAGTCGAGATCGTCGCTCGTGGTAGTCGTAGTCTGGACTGCTCAGCACAGCCGGACTGAATACCGTGTAGCGAGACGGGGCGCATCACGAATGCTTCGTGAAGTGCTTCTTGGCTCAGTTGCAAGCAGGCTCGCCATCGGTATGCGAGCATGAAGGGCGATTAGGTTCACCCAAGGAGAAAAACAAAAATCGCCCAGAACTCCTGGTAACCCTTTACCCAGGCGAGTTGTACGAACGTGACCGATCCACCTGCGAAATATCGTCGATCGCGACGCAAAATTCAAGCTGCGATTGCGATCCAGCTCGATGGCGCGCCTTCAATCCGATCAATGCCTTGGGCGAGATCGCCGCGGCTACTTCGATTGTGCCGCCACGTGGCAACGCTGGTTTCCCGGAAGGCCCCGCATGGGGCAGAGGCATGACCATGGGCGATCAACCAAGCCTTGACGGTTGCGCTCGCAGGGCGTAAAAATATTCATAGTGTTCAGCCAAGTGGCTGCGCAGTGTCCGGTCAGCCCCTGTAACCGGAACGGCCTTCGGGCTCGGGGCTTCGTCAGCGTCACCCACCCGATCGGGAAGATCTCTCTTCCCGATGTCGGGCGTGAGATCTCCCGATTTCTTGTTTGGAGATCATCATGTCCGACCAAGCACACTCCAATACCGCTGCTCCCGACAAGGAGTATTTTGATCTGCACACGCAGGGATGCGGATACTTGTCCCGCATTCGCTGGGTGAATCCGCGCAAAGGCGGAGGTCGTCAAGGCAAGCCGTTTCTCGCCTGCGCGATCAACGCGTTGCACGGGGACACGACGGATCCCAGCTATAGCTATTTCGACGTGCGTGTCACCGACGACGCCTGCGTCGATCTGGTGCAGTCGTTGCAACAGGACGTCGATGCGGGCCGCAAGGTTTTCGTCGCGTTCAAGGTCGGGGACATCTACCCGCATTCGTACACGGCCGAGGTCAAGGACAAGACCACCGGCCAAGTGACCCAGGAGGCGCGTGCCATCATCAAGGGCCGTCTCTTCCTGCTGAGTCACGTCAAAGTGGATGGGGAGACGAGATTCGAGCGTCCACCGCAGCAAGTTGAATCACGCAACGGTACCGACGGGTGACGCGTCATCCTGGATGCGCCCGTTCACACTTCGAGAGCCTTTCCGACTTTCCACCGTTTTGCACGTTTCGGCAAAAACGTGTGCAGCGCGATCTGTCAGCCCCTGAAACAGGTACGGCCTTCGGCCCGGGGTTTTCTCACATGGGTTTGCCTGTCAGCGCCCCCGCTCTGGCCCGGAAAACCAGTGCTTCCTTGAAACCGGACCCGCCGACGAAAGTTGGCGGTCCTTTTCCGGCAGGCTGACCACATCCGTCTTCTATGAAGTTGTCACCCATCGGGGCGCCTCCCCGACGGGGCAGGCCTCCGATCCATCCTACGGAGGTTGAAACCATGAGCGTGACCGTCGAGGGCTCCCTTTGCATCAAGCGCATCAACGGCGCCAACGGGCCATTCTGTGTGGGCGACCTGCTCACCGACATTGGCGAGTTCCGCGTCAAGGATCCCGTTCTCGATCAGTTCGAGGAGGGCGTCTATACCGGCCACTACACCATCCAGCGCATTTTCTCGTGGTCCTATAACGCGAATGGCCGACTGGTGGTGGAAATCCGGGCGCGCCTGGCCGACCTGCAGATCCATGCCGGAACGGAAAGCTCGCTTCCGGACTCGACGACTGAGCCCGATCCAGCCGACGAGTCCACTCACGATTCCTCTGCGGCCGCGCCCGAGCGCGCACCGGTCGCCGAAAAGCAGGACGCGAGTCCGAGCAGGACGCCTGCCGATTCATCACCTGACGAGTCCGAAGCGATCCCATGCCCGGCTCCCGACGATTCGTCTGACGGGGCCTTGTTCGGCGAGGAACTCCATGCATTGGTGACGTCGCGCCGGCCGGTGAAGCTCGACCCCGCGATCGACGACCGCCGGCGCTTCCGGGAACAACGGAACCGCCTGAAGTCCGGTCTCCATTACGGATTCATTCCCGAGGAGCAGACGTGGTATCCGGAGGAGTCGGACCGGTACCAGGCATACCTGGCCACGAAGTCCGATATGTGACGTGCGTCGGCCATGGCGGCCGATGGAACAATCGCCCGTTCGCGGGCTTTCCGAATCAATGCCGCAGCACCCGGCGCTGATTCGGAAAGCCCGTCAGGGCGTCATTGATAGCTGGGCAGCAACACGCCCGATGTGTTGCGGCATTTGCGTGGGCGACTCGACCCGCGCGCCTTTCTCATCGGCACCCTGGCCTTCCATTGGGGTGTCTCGCACCGGTGCACCTCGTGCTCCCACGCCGCTGGCGACGGAGCCGGCCGGTGTGACGAAGGCATCGTCCAAACTCCCGTCCGAAGCGGAACCAGCGGGTTCCCACAGGCCGCCTGGGTGCAGGCCGTCTCTGGGAGTTCGTTCATACGCTGTCTGTTGCCGGTGCAATCCGCCCGGCAGCCTGTCAGTCCCTGCAACAGGCAGGAGCGTTCGCTCCGGGATACCACTTCTCACCCCCGCGGGTCGTCGTCGGCCCGTAGCGCCCGATGCACCGCGATTCCCTCACGGAGGCATCATGGCCCTGATCTTCCCGCGCCTGGCGCGCAACTTCATCAAGAACGGTTACTTCCCCACCGACGAAGCGACCTTGGGGCGCATCATCGGCGCCCTGGATATCGCCGGGGACGATCTGCGCATCTTCGATCCCTGCTGTGGCGAGGGATGTGCCTTGCACGCGCTCAAGGGCACGCTGGTCGAGTGCGGCGCCGCGGTCCAGGCTCTCGGCGTTGAGTTCGACGCCGATCGCGCCTGGTATGCCAAGTCCTTGCTCGATGTCGCGATCCACAGCGACATCCAGGACGTCGTCGTCAGCCCGCGTACGATGGGGTTGCTGTTCCTCAATCCACCCTACGGTGACGCCGTTGCCGACCGGGCCCACACGGGCGATAGGGCGAAGGCCGAACGTCTGGAAAAGATTTTCTTCCGCAGGTCGATCCCAACCCTAGCCTACTGCGGCATCCTGGTCCTGATCGTGCCGTACCACGTTTTCGATGACGAGTTCGCGAGCTTGATCGCCCGGAACTTCGACCGCGTCCGCTTCTTCATGGCGCCCGAACAGCAGTTCAAGCAGTGTGTCGTATTCGGCGTGCGGCGACGGTCGCCTCGACCCGAGCCGGCGATCGCCTCCATGTTGCGAGCGGGGGGCAAGGGCGATTTCCTCGATCGGGTGTTACCGGAAACGTGGCCCGAGGAGCCCTATCTCGTTCCCGAAGTGACGACGGGGGAGGTCTTTCGTTTCCACGCCGTGCGGATCGACGCGGCTCAGCTCGCCGCCGAGGTGCAACGCCTCTACGCGCACAGTCTGTGGCCCCAGTTCGGCATCCATTTCGGTGGCGGCAACGCGGAACACCGGCCGCCGCTGAGAGCGATGGGGCGCTGGCATCTCGCCCTCGCACTGGCGGCAGGCCAGGCGCAAGGCGTGGTGACTTCCGCGCGCGGACGCATCCTCCTCATCAAGGGCGATACCTACAAGGACAAGGTGCGCACCGTGGAACTCAGCGAGAACCCGGATGGCACCGCGAACGAGACCGTCATCCTGACCGACCGCTTCGTGCCCGTAATACGGGGTATCGACTTCACGCCGGGATCCAGCCTGGGGTCCGTCGTCACCATCCAATAGCAGCGGGGCGCACGGCCCGGCTTCACGCTGCGGCGGAGCGCTTCCGCCATCGCTCATCCGGCGCTCATCCGGCGCTTATCGGCGCTCATCGGCGCCCAACCATCCTCAGCAACGCAGCCCGAAGGAGACCGCCTTTCGGGCGATCTCTTTCGGTTGACCGCGTAGCTATACATCATTTTAGGAGAATGTCATGGATCACGATCTTATGTGGGTGCTCGTGCGCGAGGTCGATGTGCCTGCCTTGGCCCGAACCCAACCGCGCCATGCGCAGAACGAGGCTGAGTGGAGAGCCCACTGCACCGACTTTCTGCGTACCAGATTGATGTGTCACGCGGCCGGCCTCGCCACCACGGAGGTGATTTGGGCACTGGCCTGCCACGCGAGGGATGAGCCGGCCGCCTTCTGGGCAATCATTCAGCGCGTGCGAACCGCCTTTAATCAGGCGCTCGCGAGCGCCTTGAACCGGTTGTGCGAGCTGCTCCCCGAGGCGAGTGCCGATCAGATGGAGATTCCGGTAGGAGCCGACGGCGACGTCGATTGGCAGGAAGCCCTCTTTCCGATGTCGGCCGCGCTCCTGACCTACCTCGCCGACCGGATGGTGGAAGGCGCCGATCACACGGATGTCGCGCGACGCTCCTTTCCTGAAGATTCAGTGCATGACGCCCTCACCGAGCTGGCGACACTGCTCTCCGACCGGCTGACCGGGCAGTCGCCGTTCTTCGACGCCAGCGCCCGTTCGGTCCATATCCCGACCGACTCGACCCTGAAGTCGGCGCTTGGCGCCGGCGAGCAGCTCGTCCTGGTGCCAGTGCGACGCATCGGCACCTGAGCGCCCCTCGCGGCGCCAGCATCAGCGCGCCTCATCTTTCAACCACCCCATCGGGTTCCGCCCCGTAGGGGCGTCCCGACGGGCCTGACGGGAGTCTCATCATGATCATCCGACAGATGAAATTCGACCGCGAAGCCGACGAATCTACGCTGCTGCGCATTCAAGCCTTGCGGGTGGCACTTTTCACACGTGGCAATCCGGATCTTGGACAGGATCCTGGCCAACCGCTGCTGGAGATCCCCAACCGTTTTGCACGGGTCACTTCTCTCCTGGATGCACGCCGGCGAGTGCGAGCGTTTATCGACCAGCACGCGCTCGGTTCCGGTAACTGGGCAGGTGGCCAGGTGCTCGACGGTTGCGATCAGCAGGTTGCCTATATCAGCTACAACGGCCGTGTCTGGCTGCCGGCCCTGCACGAAGCACTGTCTTCGAATTGAAAGATCCTGCGAGCCCTGCGCCATCGGCGCGGGGCCTTTTTCGAGTGCCTGCCACAGCGACACTGGAAAAAGCGATTCACGCGAATGGAATTGCCGGTTGATGGACGCCGACTCCGTGGAGTCGGCCTATCTCGACCTGTCAGCCCCTGAAACAGGTACGGCCTTGGGCCTGGGGTTCTCTTGATCTATTCACACGTTCCTTTCAACCCGAGCCGACCGCCATCCGGCAATCGGCTCCCTGTCATGGAGGTCTCCATCATGTTCTCGATCGAGTCTTTCTCGGACCTGTTCGCGGATGCTTGCATCCGCGGCGAGCAGTCCGAGCTCCTGCTGCTCTCGCTGTATGGGCGTGACACGTCGGTGCTCCAGTTTATGTCGGCATTCTCGGTGCCGCGCGACCAGGGCGGCCTGCTGACTGGCGGACAGGCCTGCTTCACGATTGTGGAGTCCGACCAACGTCACACGGCCTACGTCCCCGATCTGGACCGGATCCAGAAGCTGACCGGCCGGTTTCCGGATCGCAACCTTTTCGGCACGCTCACCCATACCTGGCTCTACGATCCGATCCTGGTCCAGCCTGACCGGGCCGGGCGCACGGCCTGGCTGCTGAGCGATGGCGTCGAGATGTCTCGTTCGCGCCTATGGACGCTCGTCAAGGCGCTCAGCCCTTTGCCGCTCCTTGACCACTGGCAGGAGCCATTGCTGGACGGTCTGGGAGCGCGCATCTGCACCCCCCTGAGCACATTCAAGTTCCCTCCCATCGGAAAGCTTGGCGGCATCCGTGTGAGCCTCGGCGACCGGTTCGAGGACATCGTGTCGATAGGCGTGAGCGAAGGCGCACTCTCGCTCAACCCCGATGCGTTGCCGACCGATGCCGCGTTGCGTGTAGCAGCGATCGCCAACGACTTGCCGCCCAAGCGGGCTGCAGAGGGCCCTTTGTTTGAACTCGGCAGGGTGGTCATGACGCCGGGCGTCGAAAGCCTCATCGATATGTGCCCGAGGCTGATCAACCGGTGTCTTGCAGCTTATACCCGTGGTGACTGGGGTGTGAGTCTCGACCGACAGCTCAATGACGAAGCGGTGAGTTCGGGCGACGGGCGCATCCTCGCGGCCTATCCGATCGATCCGGCGCGACCTTGCGCCGGTTATGGCGAAAACACGCTGTGGATCATCACCGAAGCGGACCGGAGTGTCACGACGCTGCTCCTGCCCGAAGAGTACTGATCGAGCGCTTCCCGGTCGGCACTGCATCGGCGATTCCAACGCCATGTCATCAACCCCTGCGGGGACACGAACCCGCGGGGTTCGGTCTCCGCCGCTTTCCAGGAGACCATCATGCACCTTGCCCAAGTACAACTCGCTCCGCCCGTCGCACCCCCGGAGCCCGCAAACCTCGCGCTGTCCGATTTCGTCGACGAATTCGGAGACAGCCTCCTCGAGGCGGTCCGTCGCCAAAACCCGCCGATCTACGACGGCAAGCCCGATCCTCATCGGGATGCGCTGATGGATCGGCTCGCTCGCCGGCCGTTTCCGGCCCAGCGCGAAGCGGTTCAGGCCCTGACCTGCCTCCTGCTCGACGCCAGCGAGCCCGCCGCCGTCCTCAACGCCGAGATGGGCACCGGGAAGACGATCATGGCGATCGCCGCCGCTGCGTTGATGCACGACGCCGGCTACCACCGTACTCTCGTCCTCTCGCCGCCTCACCTGGTCTACAAGTGGCGCAGGGAGATCAAGACGACGACCCCGGACGCCCGCGTGTGGATCCTCAACGGGCCCGACACCCTGCAGAAGCTGCTCGCCTTGCGTGCCATGCGCGCGCGGCCCACGGTGCCGGAATTCTTCGTGCTGGGGCGCGTGCGCATGCGCATGGGCTTTCACTGGCGGCCGGCGTTCGTCGTCCGCAAGACGGTCTATCACGACGAGTTCGGCGCACGCCATCTCGACGCCTACGCGAGCTGCCCCGACTGCGGGGAGTGGCTGACCAACAAGGCTGAGGACGGCACCGATATACCCTTGTCGGTGCCCCGCGCGCGACAGGTACTCGATGAAAATCGCTGCGCCTGCAGCCGGTGCGGCGCCCGTTTATGGACCCTGACCCGAAAGGGCAAGCCACAGCGGACGCAGCGCGAGCTGGTGGTCGATGCGCTCCAGCAACTCCCGACTATCGGCGCGAAGACCGCCGAGCGTCTCGTGAGCCGATTCGGTGAAGAGATGCTCGGCGCCATGCTGGCGGACAACCTCTACGAGTTCATCAACTTGATGGACGAGGAGGGCGATCTGGTGTTCTCCGACCGGCAGGCCTCGCGGATGGAGCGCGCGATGGCCGCGATGGAGTTCAGCTTCGGGCAGGGCGACTATCAGGCGACCGAGTTCATCAAACGCTACCTGCCGCAAGGCTACTTCGGCTTCCTAGTGGTGGACGAAGGGCACGAGTACAAGAACGCCGGCAGCGCGCAGGGCCAGGCCATGGCCGTTCTGGCCAGCAAGTGCACAAAGATCTTGCTGTTGACGGGGACGCTCATGGGCGGCTACGCGGACGATCTCTTCTACCTGCTGTGGCGCCTGAATCCGCGGGCGATGATCGATGACGGTTACCGCGCCAACGTCCGGGGCAGTCTGGGGCCTGCTGCGATGGCTTTCATGCGTGATCACGGTGTGGTGAAGGACATCTACCGCGAAGTGGGGGCGCATGCCCACCGCACCGCCAAGGGCAAGACCATCAGCCATCGTACTGCGAAGGCGCCGGGTTTCGGGCCGAAAGGCATCATGCGCTACGTCCTGCCGTGCACGGTGTTCCTGAAGCTGAAGGACATCGGCGGAAATGTGTTGCCGGCGTATCGGGAGGTTTTCGAGTCCGTCGACATGACTGATGCACAATGCGAGGCGTATACGAAGCTCGCGGGCGTGCTCCGGGCCGAGCTGGTGCAGGCGCTGCGCTGTGGCGATGCAACCTTGTTGGGCGTGGTCCTGCAGGTGCTGCTGGCGTGGCCTGATTGTTGTTTCCGGGACGAGCTGGTGAGGCATCCTCGAACCCGGGAACAACTTGCATTCCAGCGAGCCATTTTCGGCGATGGCGAGGTGAGCCCGAAGGAGCGGGCGCTGATCAACCTGTGTCGGCAGGAGAAGGGCAGGGGCCGCAAAATGCTCGTGTATTCCATATACACCGGGACGCGAGACACGACGATGCGGCTCCGCGCCCAACTCGAGCTGCAGGGCTTCAAAGTGGCCGTCTTGCGCGCGAGCGTGGATGCGGCGAAGCGCGAAGACTGGGTTGCCGATCAGGTTGAGCGCGGCATCGACGTGCTCATCACCAACCCTGAACTGGTCAAGACCGGCCTGGATCTGCTGGAATTTCCGACGATCGCCTACATGCAGTCTGGCTACAACGTCTACACCCTTCAACAGGCCTCACGACGCTCCTGGCGCATCGGGCAGACGCATCCGGTGGATGTGCATTTCTTCGGGTACGCCGACACCGCGCAGATGGCCTGCCTTGCCCTCATGGCCCAGAAGATCGCGGTCGCGCAATCGACGTCGGGCGAGATGCCCGACACCGGACTGGACGTCCTCAATCAGTCGGGCGACAGCATCGAGGTCGCGCTGGCGAAGAAGTTGATCGCCTGACCGCGCCATTTTGGGCATCACTGCGAGGGGCAGCTCACGCTGCCCCCGCAGCGTTTCACGCTTCACGTTCCGGATTTCTCAGTCTGTGATTGGTAAGCCGCGCAGAGTAGGGCGTGCGTCTCCCGGAAGCGGCGCAAGCCTTGCTGACCGACTGGCTCGTCAAAGCGCAGGCTTCGGAGGCAGGCAATGATGGCGACTCAGCCCGATAAACAGCCTCTTTACGACACTCGCCTCGATTTTCGGCTGTTCAACCGGCAACAACCAAGCAGCGGAAGGGCGAAGGGGCTGATTCCTACTCCAACCCCCGCTCAAGTATGTATGGCCATATCATTGTGATGCAATAAAATATGCTATGCTGCGCAGCACCCCGCGTTTAATCGAGCTTCCATGGTCCATTCTCATCTCGTCGAGCTTATGCGTCACCACCAGTTGAAAACGGCCGAGTTGGCGCGATTGGCACATGTCAATCGAAGCACAGTCGCCGCGCTGACGCGTGATCGGGCGACCAGGGTTGATCTCACCGCCTTGGAGCGAATCTGTACGGTGCTTGGGTGCGGGCTGGGGGACCTGCTGGAAATCGTTCCGGACGAATCGCCGCAAGACAACGACGCGCCTGTTGCGGGAGCGACCTAAATGCCCATGAGCCTCAGCCGCTGGCAGACTGTTTCCCCGTCTCAGTTCGCTTGGGAACGCGAGGCCCTTGATTGGCTTCGAAACCACCTTCCCGATCGCGAGCCTTGGCACGCGTGGACCAACTTCGAGTTCATTGATGAGGAAGGTAAGGTCAATGAGGTCGATGCGCTGATCCTCACGCCGGCAGGCCTTTTCCTCGTCGAAATCAAGAGTCGCCCCGGTGTCGTCACAGGAGACGCGCACACCTGGGTGTGGGTCACCGATGGCCGCGAACGGGCATACGATAACCCGCTCATCCTGGCCAACCGCAAGTCAAAGCGGCTCGCCAGCCTGTTGCGGCGGCAATCCGCGGTGTTCAAGGCGAAGGTCCGCTTGCCTTTCATCGAACCGCTGATTTTTCTGTCAGCCACCGGTCTTAGCTGCAAGCTTGCCGGCACGGCGCGGTCTGGCACGTACCTGCGCGGCCAGCCGAGCAGCGAGGCCGACCCCGGCATCATCGGGGCGCTCAACAACGGCATCGGCAGCGTCCGCGACATCCGGCCCAGCCACGTCGATCATCAGCATGCTCGTGTGCTGGCCCGGGCGATGGCAGAGGCCGGTATCCGGCCTTCGAACAAGCATCGCAAGGTCGGCGACTACCAACTCGGCGCGTTGTTGTCCGAGGGAGCGTCCTATCAGGACTGGGAAGGCACGCACACGGCGATGGACGCGGTGCGTCGGCGTGTTCGCATCTACACCGTCGCCGCTGCTGCCACCGCCGACGCCCGCAAGTCGCTGGTCCGCCAGGCGCAGCGCGAGTTTCAGATCCTCGAAGGCATCGACCACCCCGGTATCGTCAAGGTCAAGGACTACCAGGACACCGAACTCGGCCCTGCGCTCATCTTCGATCACGACCCCAAGGCGATCCGGCTCGACTTCCTGCTGCGCGAGATGGGCCAACTGCTGAACGTGGATCAGCGCCTGCAGATCGTGCGCGACCTGGCCGAGACCCTCAAGTACGCCCACCAGAAGCGTCTGTACCACCGGGCCTTGTGTCCGCAAAGCGTGCTGGTTCAGGACGTTGCCGGCTCAACGCCGCGACCGCGCATCATGAACTGGCAGACGGGCGCACGGGAAGGCACGCAGAACAGCGATACCGTCGATCCGGCGCGCCGCACAGTCGGCGGCACCATGCACGTCGAGGAATATGTCGAAGACCCGGGCCTCGTTTACCTGGCGCCTGAAACCTCGCAGGCCGAGACGCAGCACGGCCCAAGCCTGGACGTGTTCTCGCTTGGCGCCATCACCTATCACGTGTTCTCCGGCCGACCGCCAGCAGGCTCGGTTTTGGAACTAGCCGAGAAGCTTCGCATTGGGCAAGGCCTGCGTCTATCTGACGTGCTGGATGGCTGCGGAAAACAACTGCAAGACCTCATTCAGTACAGCACCAACCCCGATGTGATGGGCCGCTACGGCACCATCGACGAGTTCCTGCAGGACCTCGACATGGTGGTCGATGAGCTCACGACCCCTGAACCTGAAGCCACCGTCGACCCGGCCGAAGCACGACCCGACGAGCGCATCGAAGGTGGCTTCACGGTCATCCGCAAAATGGGACGAGGCTCGTCGGCGGATGTGCTTCTGGTCCGAGAGGATGGCAGCAGCGAAGAGATGGTCCTGAAGGTCGCGCTCGACGCCAGCCTAAATGACCGCCTCACCGGCGAGGGCGATGCGCTGTCGAAACTCCGTCACCCGAACATCGTCGAGTGGCAGCGCACGCTCACCGTCAACGGTCGGACGGCACTGCTCATGCGCAAGGCGGGCGAAAAAACCCTGGCCGACCGTATCCGCGAAGAAGCCCGTCTTTCGCTCGACCTCCTGCAACGCTTCGGCGAGGAACTGATCCAGGCGGTCGACTACCTCGATCAGCAAGGCGTCGCCCACCGCGACATCAAGCCCGACAACATCGGCATGTCGCAGGCCGGCACCCGCGGCAAGCTGCAACTGGTGCTGTTCGATTTCTCGCTCACCCGTAGCTCGGCCGAAAACATCTCAGCTGGCACGCACCCCTATCTCGATCCCTTCCTATCGCTGCGCAAACCTGTGCGCTGGGATCTGCAAGCCGAGCGTTTTGCGCTCGCCGTCACGTTGCACGAAATGGTCACGGGCATAACGCCGCGCTGGGGCGACGGCAAGACGCAGCCTTCGATGCTCGATTGCGAAGCCACGCTGGCCACCGAGCGCTTCGACCCCTTGCTGCGCGACGGTTTCACCGTCTTCTTCGCCAAAGCGCTAAACCGCAACCCCCTCAAGCGCTTCGACAACGCCGAAGAGATGCTGCGCGACTGGCGCCGGATCTTTGAGGCCGGTGCAGCGGCGAGCCAGCAGTCTGCCGACCCGTTCGAAGCCGTCGCCCGTCTGGCCACCGCCAGCACCAATATGGCCGAACTCGGCTACAGCGTCGAAGCGCAGAACGTGCTCGAAGCGATGGCGATCCACAACGCGCGGGAACTGCTGGCCGTCGATCGCGTGCGATTCCGCTACTTGCGCGGCGTCGGCGATCGCATCCGCAAGGAAATCCGCCTCAAGGCCAAAGCCCTGGCCGCCATCCGGCCCGACCTCGTGCAAGGCCGCCCGACGCTGCATGAGGCCGACGACGATTCTGCATCCGCCGGCGCCATCAGCGTCAACGAGTTGGCGGCGCAGTTGCTGCCACGCCGGCCGGCCGGCGACGACCGTCCCGAAGAAACCGCGCTGGCGATCTACCTCGGCCTGGAAGAGGCCGAAGGCTCGACGTTATGGACGCCGCTGGGCGTTGCCGCCAAAGCGCTTTCCATCGACCGCAACGACGTTTCCACCGCCTTGCTGAAAGCCCGCGAGCGTTGGCTGAAGACTCCGCAGCTCACCGAATTGCGCAATCACTTCGAAAGCCTGCTCTCCACCCAGGGCGGAGTGATGACGGTGCCCGAGCTGGCGTCGGCATTGCTCGCCATGCGCGGCTGCGCATCTCAAGATGATGCCGAGCGCATGCGCCTCGCGACCGCCGTGGTCCGCGCCTGCTGCGAGGCCGAAGCTCATCTGGAGCGCCTGCGTTTTCAGGAATTCGAACACCGTCCCTTGCCGCTGATCGCCGTTTCGGCCGAGCTGGCCGAATACGCCCGTCGGCTCGGCTCTTCGGCCGACGCCTGCGCGCAAGCCGAACCCTTGCTGACGCCGCAGCGAGCCCTCGAAACGCTGGAGTCGGTGCCCGCCCCGGAGGCCAATCCGGCGCTCTCGGCCCCGCGCCTGCTGCGCCTGGCCACCGCCTCCTCGCAGCGGGCGGCGCTGTCCAGCCGGCAGGAGATCTATCCGCGCGGCATGGCCGCCTCGCTGGCGCTGCGCCAATCGCTCGGCGCGCTGATGGGAGTTCGTTTCCTCAAGCTGAAGGATGTGCAAGACCGGGTGGCCGGTCGCTACCCTGAAGCGCAGCCCCTGCCGCGACGCCCGCTGCTCGACACGCTACTGGCCGACGTAGGCGCGCTTTTGGTCTGGCGTGATGATGCCCCGGCCGGCCCGGGCTACGTGCCCTCGACGCAAGCGCTTGGCCCGTCGGCCGGCAGCACCACCCAATACTCCCGCGCAGGCACCGCCGTCGAGTGCGGCTTGCCAGTCCATGACAGGGGCACCGACGAAGCCTCCGCCCCGGCGATCGAGGCGCAGAAGCTGGAAGATCGTCTCGCCTACGCCCACAAAGCCGGCGGCTTTCTCGTTCTGACCGTCGAGCCGCGTCTCGCGCACCATGTCGAAGCCGAGTTGCTCCGCCGCTTCGGTCGCCAGCGCGTGAGCTTCGACACGCTGATGCTCAAGGCATTGCGCCAGCAGGCGGCGGCGATGAAGGTCAACTGGAATGTCGTGCTGATGGCCGACGGAGCCGCACCGACCAGCACCGACTGGAGCCGGCTGATGCGCCTGGTGCACAAGGCGCTGCCGCAAGTGAAGCAGGCGCTGCTCGAAGCCACCGCCCCGGTGCTGCTGGTCAATTCCGGCCTGATCGCCCGCTACGGCCTGATGCCGCTGATCGACGACCTGCGTGACGAAGTCGGCCGGCCGGGCAAGCTGGCCAGCCTGTGGATGCTGCTGCCGATGGCGGCGACCGGTCTGCCCACCGTCGACGACGTACCGGTACCAGTCATCACCTCCACCCAGTGGGCGAACGTTCCCGTCGCCTGGGCCAAGAACCTGCACCGCGCCGCCTCAGCGGCTTGAACGCAGAAAATGCGCACGAATGAAACCCACCGATGATAGCTGCCAAAGTCCTGCTCGCTGACCTGACCCGCCTGCTCAAGCGGCTGGAAGACGACCTGCGCGAACGCGCCCTCAGCCCGGCGAGCGAGGTGCCGGAACTGCGCGCCCAATTGCAGGCCGAGTGGCAGGCCGCGCGAGATGCCGAGCGCACGGCAGAGACCTTCGAATCCTGGGCCGAGCAGGTCATCACCCAGGCCGGCGTGCATTGGCTGCTGAGCTGCGTCTTCCTGCGCTTCATCGAAGACAACGGGCTGGTGGATCGGCCGTGGATCAGCGGCACGCCGCAATCAGGCCGGCTGGCCTTGGCGCGCGACCGGCACGACGCCTACTTTCGCGAGCACCCGCACGAGAACGATCGCGACTACCTGATCGAGTGTTTTCAGGAGGCCGGTGCCTTGCCGGGCCTCCACACCTTTTTCGACGAAGCGCACAACCCGGTATTTCGTCTGGGCGTCAGCGGTGACGCGGCGATGGCGGTGATGCAGTTCTGGCAGGAGGTTGCCGCCGATTCCGGGGCACTGATTCGCGACTTTACCGACCCGACCTGGAACACGCGCTTCCTTGGTGACCTCTACCAGGACCTGAGCGAGGCCACGCGCAAGCGCTATGCGCTGCTGCAGACGCCCGAGTTCGTCGAGGAATTCATTCTCGACCGGACTTTGACGCCGGCCATTCGGGAGTTCGGCTATCGCGAAGTGCGGATGATCGATCCCACCTGCGGGTCGGGGCACTTCCTGCTTGGAGGATTTCATCGCCTGGTCGAAGAGTGGTCGAGCAACGAACCTGGGCGCAATCGGCGCGACATCGCACAGAAAGCGTTGGACGCAGTCGCAGGCGTTGACCTGAATCCGTTCGCGGTGGCGATTTCGCGTTTCCGCCTGCTGTTGGCTGCATTGCAGGCCAGCGATGTGCACCGTATGGCCGAGGCGCTGGACTTCAGGATTCATGTCGCCATTGGCGACAGCCTGCTGCACGGTAAGCGCTTTGGATTGACCGCCACAGACGACATGTTTCAGAGCGCCGAGCACTTCGCTGAAACCGGTCTCGCACACGCCTACGCCAGTGAAGATCTGGCTGAGGTACAGGCCATCCTGGGTCGGCAATATCACGCGGTGGTCGGAAACCCGCCCTATATCGTCGTCAAGGACGCCGCGCTGAGTACAGCCTATCGCAAGCAGTACGCCAGCTGCCACCGCCAGTATTCGCTCGGCGCACCGTTCACGGAACGCTTCTTCGAACTGGCACTGACGGGGCGCGATGGCCAGAGCGCCGGCTTCGTCGGCCTGATCACCGCCAACTCGTTCATGAAACGCGAGTTCGGCAGCAAGCTGATCGAGCAGGTGCTGCCGCGTCTGGACCTGAGCCACGTGGTTGACACCTCGGGCGCCTACATTCCTGGTCATGGCACGCCAACGGTCATCCTGTTTGGCCGGCACCGTGCGCCGGTGGGCGACGGCGTACGAACAGTGATGGGCATCAAGGGCGAACCCAGCACTCCAGGCGACCCGGCACAGGGGCTGGTGTGGTCGGCTATCGTCGGGCAGATCGACCGGGCGGGGTCGGAGAGCGAGTTCGTCAGCGTGAGCGACACGGGGCGTGCGACTTTTGGCAAACACCCATGGAGCATTGGCGGGGGTGGTGCCTCCGAACTGCGAGAGCAACTCGACGAGCCAGCAAGCGGTCGCCTTAAGGATCTTGGCGCCGACCTTGGTTTTGGAGTCGTTACGCGAGAGGACGATGCGTACCTACTTGGTGAGTCAACTCTCCGTCGCTCGGGAATCGACCCGAGCCATACGAAACCGGCAGTATCCGGAGAGTGCGTGCGCGATTGGTCCATCGACTCGGCCACTGTTGCACTCTGGCCCTACGGAACGCCAGGGTTTGAAGCCACCTGCGCTCGTGCAACCGAACGGGCTCTTTGGCCCTACAAGACCGGGCTCTCCCGCAGAGTGGCGTATGGGAAATCGCAACTCGAACGCGGCCTTGAGTGGTTTGAGTACTCGATGTTCTTCAAAAACCGGTTTGCAACCCCGCTGACCATCACGTTCGCCTTCGTGGCCACCCACAACCACTTCGTCCTCGACCGTGGCGGCAAGATCTTCAACCGGACGGCGCCGGTGATCAAGTTGCCAGCCGGAACCAGCGAGGACGAGCACTTGGGACTGCTCGGATTACTTAACTCTTCCGTGGCCTGCTTCTGGATGAAGCAAATATTCCACAACAAAGGGAGCACAGTTGATCAGCATGGTGCTCGCCAGCGAACTGATGCGTTCGAGGACTTTTTCGAGTTCACAAGTACAGGGCTTACGGATTTCCCGCTCGCCGCAAGCTACCCAACTGACCTTTCCGCTCGCCTCGATACCGATTCACGCCGGTTCGCTGCATCACTACCAGCAGCGCTACTGGCGGCCGACGACGCCGGAACGCAGGTTCTTCCGACACAAACCAGCTTGGACTCCGCTCGTGCGCACGCATGCGAGATCCGCCGCCAGATGATTGCCATTCAGGAAGAGCTTGATTGGCGCTGCTACCGTCTCTATGGATTGCTGCCTGCCGCCAGCGATGCGTCCGATTTCGAGCACAGTGCGCCACCCGAAGTGGCGCTGGGTGAGCGTGCCTTCGAGATCGCGCTTGCTCGTCGCGTCGCGGCTGGGGTCGAGCAGACCACATGGTTCGAACGCCACGGCTCGACGCCAGTCACTGAACTCCCGAGTCGCTGGCCCGAGGACTATCGCCGCGTTGTGCAGCGCCGCCTCGTACTGATCGAGAGCGATCGCAACATCGGCCTGATTGAACGCCCTGAATACAAGCGCCGCTGGAACTTGTCCTCGTGGGAGGCATTGGAACGCGCCGCGCTGCGCGACTGGTTGTTGGACCGGCTGGAGTCGCCACGGTACTGGACCGCAAGCGCCGATCAGCCGGCACAGCTAAGTTCTATTCGCCGCGTGGCCGACTCCGCCAGGCATGATCCCCAATTCATGCAAATATCAGCACTCTTCGCAGGACATGTGGACTTCGATCCTAGCCAAGTCGTGTTTGAACTGGTTTCCAGTGAGGCGGTGCCCTTCCTGCCAGTGCTGCGCTACACCGACAGCGGCATGCGAAAGCGCGCCCAATGGGAGGGTACTTGGGATGTGCAGCGCCGCGAGGATGCGGGTGAGAAAGTCGGCAAGGCATTGGTGCCGCCAAGATACCAAGGGAAGGACTTCCGAAAGACTGATTACTGGCGCCAGCGTGGTGCCCTAGACGTACCCAAAGAGCGTTGGATCAGCTACCCCGGCTGCGAACGCGGCGCCGACGGTAGCCTCACCATCGCCTGGGCTGGCTGGGACCACCTGCAGCAAGCCACGGCCTTGGCCAGCTACTTCATCGACATGAAGGAACGAGAAGGATGGAGCCGTGAGCGGCTACAACCCGTGCTCGCAGGTTTGCTCGAACTGGTGCCCTGGCTCAAGCAATGGCACAACGACATGAACCCCGATTTCGGCGCGCGCATGGGCGACTACTACGAAAGCTTCGTGACCGACGAAGCACGGGCGCTGCAATTCACGCTCGACGACCTGCGCGCCTGGAAGCCGGCAGCAAGCGCTGCCAAGCGCGGACGCAAGAAATCAGCATGAACGAAACGACGTATCAGGCCAGACGCCAGACTCAGGGAAGACAACAACCATGACACTGATCAGAGAACTGATTGCGATCCCGGAGCAGGTGCATCAGGGCGACTTCGTCCTGAAGCTGGCCGACGGCGTGGCGCATGCCGAAGCGACGCTGCGCGACTACGTCGTGACGACGCAACTCAACGCCTGCTTCAACGACGCGCTGACCTTCATCAAGCAGTCGGTCCAGGGGGGCACCAGCAAGGCGGCGTATCTGCATGGCAGTTTCGGCTCCGGCAAGAGCCACTTCATGGCAGTTCTCAACCTGCTGCTCGACAACAATGTGTCGGCGCGGTCGATGCCCGAGCTGGCCAACGTCGTCGCCCAGCACAACGGTTGGACGCAGGACCGCAAATTCCTGCTCGTGCCGTATCACATGATCGGCGCGCGCAGTATGGAGTCGGCGATCCTCGGCGGCTACGCCGAGTTCGTGCGCAAGCGGCATCCGGATGCGCCGATCCCGGGTTTCTATCTTTCGGAGCGCCTGTTCGAGGATGCGGTGCGTATGCGCAATCGCATCGGCGATGAGGCCTTCTTCCGTGACCTGAACGAAGGCTCGGACGCCGGCGGCGGCGACGACAGCGGCTGGGGTGACCTGAGCGGTGGCTGGGACGCCGCGAGCTTCGAAGCCGCGATGCTGGAGCCGCCGAGCGGCGACGACCGTGTGCGCCTGGTCGGTGACCTGATCAGCCGCTACTTCACGGCCATCGCCGACGTGGCCGAGAGCCGCGGCGAGGCCTTCGTGCCACTCGACGATGGCCTCAGCATCATGAGCCGCCACGCCAAGGCGCTCGGCTACGACGCGGTGATCCTGTTCCTCGACGAGCTGATCCTGTGGCTGGCCAGCCGGGCAGCCGATGTGAGCTTTGTCAGCAGCGAGGGCACCAAGCTCGTCAAACTAGTCGAGGCCGGCAACGCCGACCGCCCGATTCCCTTGGTCAGCTTTGTCGCGCGACAGCGCGACCTGCGCGAACTGGTGGGCGAGAACCTCGCCGGCTCGCTGCAATTGCAGTTCAGCGACGTGCTGCGCCACTGGGAGGCACGCTTCCATCGCATCACGCTGGAAGACCGCAACCTGCCAGCGATCGCCGAGAAGCGGGTCCTCCGACCAACTTCCGAAGCGGCGCGGCAGACGCTGGGCAACGCCTTCGATGAATTCCAGAAGGTCAGGCCCGAGGTCTGGAATACGCTGCTGACGGAGACCGCCGACAAGGAGATGTTCCGCAAGGTCTACCCGTTCAGCCCTGCGCTGGTGCAGACCCTGATCGCTGTATCGGCGGCCTTGCAGCGCGAGCGCACGGCCTTGAAGCTGATGCTGCAGCTCCTGGTGGATCGGCGTGACGACCTGGAACTGGGCCAAATCATTCCGGTCGGCGACTTGTTCGACGTGATCGCCGACGGCGATGAGCCCTTCTCGGAGGCGATGCGCATTCACTTCGACAACGCCAAGCGGCTCTACAAGCAGAAGCTGCTGCCGCATCTGGAGCGGCAGCATGGCGTGACCTGGGAGAACATCCGCATCGGCGATGCCGACCCGGCCAAGGCCCGGGCGCTGCGCAACGATGCGCGGCTGATCAAGACGCTGCTGCTGAGCGCGCTGGTGCCCGAAGTCGATTCGTTGAAAGCCCTGACGGCGCAACGTCTGGCCGCACTGAACCATGGCACGATCCGCTCGCCTATCCCTGGTCGCGAGACCCAGGACGTACTGCGCAAGTGCAAGGAGTGGGCAGCCGACATCGGCGAGATCAAGGTCACCGACGACACCAACTCCCTGATCTCGATCCAGGTCACCGGCGTCGATATCGAGCCCATCGTGCGCGGGCCGGCCGCCTCCAGCGACAACCCCGGCAACCGGCGGCGCCGTGTGCGCGAGATGCTGTTCGAGCAACTCGGCGTCACCGACACCAATGACCTGTTCGCCACCTACCCGGTGCTGTGGCGTGGGACGAAGCGCGAGGTCGAGGTGCTGTTCGAGAACGTCCGCGAGATGTCGGACGAAAAGCTGCGCGGGCGCCCGGGCACCTGGACGGTGGTCATTGACTTCCCGTTCGACGACCCGAGGTTCACCCCGGCAGACGACCTTGCCCGTCTGGCCGACTATCGCGGCGACGACACACAGACGTTGGTGTGGATGCCGTCGTTCTTCAGCGCCAAGGCGCAGCATGACCTGGGACGTCTGGTGGTGCTGGACTACATCCTGACCGGGGAGCGCTTCAACGAACTGGCTGCCCACCTGGCGCTGGTCGATCGCGGGCCGGCACAGGCGCTGCTGCGCAACCAGCGTGACCAGTTGCAGCAGCGGGTTCGGCAGTACCTGGAGGTGGCCTACGGCATCGCCGGCGACTCGCGCGACGCCGTGGTGAACCCGATGGCGCCCGAAGATCAGTTCCGTTCGCTGGACCAGACGCTGACACCTCTGCCGCCCGTAGGGGCGAACCTGAAATCGGCGTTCGAAGCCTTGCTCGACCAGCTCTTCAGGCACCAATTTCCGGCGCATCCGGTCTTCGACGCCGAGGTTAAGCCTGTCGCGGTGAAGAAGGTCTGGCCGGAACTGGAGCGTGCCATCGGCACCGCCGACGGCCGCGCCCCGGTCGGGGATCGTGTAGTGCGACAACTGATCCGCTCGATCGCCGACCCGGTGCAGCTGGGCAAGACCGGCGAAACCCACTTCGTGCTCGGGGACCATTGGCGCTCGCACTTCCTCCGCGAGCAGGCCAAAGAGGGAGCCCCGATCACGGTCGCCAATCTGCGCAAGTGGATGGACCAACCGCTGGCGATGGGGCTGCCGGCCGAAGCGCAGAACCTGATCATCCTCAGCTTCGCCGGCCAGACCAACCGCAGCTTCGTGCGCGGCAATGCCCCCTACATGCCAAGCATCGACCAGATGCCAGACGACCTGGAACTGCGCGAGCAGACGCTGCCCGAACCCGGCGACTGGGAGGCCGCCTGCAAACGTGCCGCCGCGCTGTTCGGGTTGACGATTCCTACATCGCGTAACGCCGGCAACGTCGCCAAGCTGGTCGAGGAAGTTCAGGCCAAGGCGCGTGAGGCGCGGGACCCGATAGGCAGCCTGGTCAAGACGCTGAACGAAAAGTCGGCCTTGTTCCCGGCTGCCGGCGACAATCATCGTCTGCAAACGGCACGTTCGGCGCTGGCCTTGCTAGCCGGGCTGTTGAGTGCCGAAGGCGCGGCGGTCGTCACGACCCTTGCCGGCGCGACGATCGAGTCCTCCGAGGTCGCCATGCGCCAGACGCTGGTCAAGGCACGCGAACTGGATGAAGCGGTTCGCAACGGAGCCTGGGACATCTTCGAGGCGATGAAGGCGCTGACCGACGAGCGGCAAGCCGCGGCGCGGGCGATCGTCGCCAAGGTGTGCGAGACGCTGGCTGCCGATGAGCATGCGATTGGGCTGAAGGCGGCGCTCGATGACCAGCGCATCAAGGCCGTGCGCTTGCTGACCGTGGCGCCGCCACCGCCACCGACGCCTCCCGGGCCGGTGACGCCGCCGCTGCCCCCGACAGAGCCGACGCCGGTTTCACCCGGCCGGCCGGCGCCCAAGCCGCCGGTGATCGTCCAGGAATCCGCTGCGGCTGATCTTGAAAGCACTCAGGCGTTGGCGCTGCTCGATGATCTGCACGCCCAACTCGACAAGGACACGGACCTGCGCCTGTCAATCTCGTGGCGGCTCGAGAAGCCGGGGAGCAGCAAGTGACCGTTGCCGCCGGGCCTTTGTCCTTGCCGCAGATCGAGGCGCAGGCGCTCGCGGTGCTGGACCGCGCCAGCGACGCCAAGGTCATAGCCATTCAGGCCAGGGCCCAGGCGGCATGGCCGGATGCCATCAACCTGTCGGGCCGACCGTTCCGGCTGCGCTGGTGCGAAAGTCCGTTGATGGCCCGCGAGGCGCTGTCGGCGCTGGAGGATGTGTCTGACGAGCAGGCGAGTCCGGGGCTCATCCTGCTGACGCCGCTGTCCGCGCGCGACTTGGGCGGCGACGTCGTGGCGCGGCTGGCTCGGGCTCAGGTGTTTCAGCCTGACGCCTGGGGCATGGTCCAGCAACTCTTCAAGGCGCGCGAGATCGATGCGCGACTCAGCCGCTTCCGCTGGATGGCCCAATTGCTCGTTGAGCGGGCGAGCATGGGCGCCTATCCGCCCGTGCCCAACGGCTTCCTCGACATGGACACGGCTTGGCGCCACATTCTCGGCCGTTGCTTGAGCCTGGACGCATCGAAGCCGGACGCCGCGATGCTGTTGAACTGGTCTCTGGGCGCCGACTCGGCCAGGCTCTTTGGCGATCTGCCCGATCCAGCCAGACTGCAGATCGCGGCCTGGCTTGGCGACTCGGCAGGGGCGGTGGGCACGCTTGTGATGCGCTGCGTGACGGCCGGCAACACGCAGGACACCGTCCCGCTCGGATTGGTGTGCAGCGTGGTGTTGTCGGCTCAGGGCGAAGGCGTGCACGACCTGGCCGCTGCTGCGATACGCCTCGAACGCTTCATGGGCGACAAGCGAATCGGCATCGGCGAGGGACGTCTTTGGGCCAACGACGCAGCGAATTGTCTGAAGTCCTTGACGCCAGCCCTGCGTCACGAGGTGATCGAACGCGCCGAGTTGCTGCTGCGCGAGCTCCATGTCGATGCCTACGCCCACCTGAGCGATGTACTTCCGCTCGGCCTGGAGCAACGGCTCGGGCTGCTCGCGGAGGCGCTCAAGGCATTCATCGCCGAGCCATCGACGGCACAGCTTCAGGCCATCGAACGGGCGGCCGATTCGGTGGCGCGCCATGCGCATGCCGACCCGGCAAGCACGCGCATGCTTCGGGTGAAGATGGCGGTTCGTCTGTGTCGATGGATGATGGCCGACCGACCCCAGAGCAAGGGGCGAGGCGGACGTCAGGCAACAGGGTTCGCTGAGCTCGCGCAACTGTATGCCCGCGAAGGAGCCTTCGTCGATTGGGCACGATTCAAGCTGATCGGCGGCGACGACTTGCCAGGTCTTTCTTCGGCCTTCGTCGCCCTGCGCGACGCGGCGCGCAAGAAGGCCGATGCATTCAATCAAACCTTCGCCCAAGCGTTGCAGGTCTGGAACCGCGAGCCCCGGGCGGAGGCCGCGTACATGCCGGTGGAGGCGATTGTCGAGCGCTTGCTTGCTCCGCTGGCGCAGCAGGCACCGGTCCTGTTGCTGGTGGCGGACGGCCTGAGTTACAGCATCTTCCGGGAGCTTTGCGAGGACCTTGAGGCCCTGGGCTGGGACGAGCACGTTGCCGGTCCAACGCCGTCGCTTGCGGTCGGTATCGCGGCGCTGCCGACGATCACCGAAGTGAGCCGCACCAGCCTGTTGTCGGGCCGCTTGGTGGTCGGCGCAGCGGCGCAGGAGAAGACAGCATTCGCGACACATCCAGCACTTGTTGGCGTTTCACGTGCAGGCACGGCGCCGATCGTATTCCACAAAGGTGATATCGCTGACGCTGAAGGTCTGTCATCGACGGTTCGTGATGCGATCGCATCGATGCAGCAGCAGGTCGTGGCCGTGGTCTACAACGCCGTGGATGACCACCTCAGTGGCTCGAACCAGATTCAGGTGCGCTGGACGATTGACGACCTGCGCCTGCTCGGGCCGTTGCTGAGCGAAGCACGCCGGGCACGACGTGTGGTGATCGTCACCGCCGACCATGGACATGTGATCGACGACGGCACGGTGCAGTGTGGCCAGGGGGAGGGTGACCGCTGGCGACTGCCATCGGGCACGTCGGACGGGAGCGAACTGGTCTTCGAGGGCGGCCGAGTGAAAACGGCGTCTGGCAACGCGGTAGTTTGCGCGTGGTCGGAGGGCGTGCGACACGGGGCCAAGAAAAACGGCTATCACGGCGGCGTGTCGGCGCAGGAGGTTGTCGTACCGCTGAGCGTGTTTACGCCGCGGAATATGGCGCTGAAGGGCTGGCAGGTCGCGGCAGCGCCGCAGCCGGACTGGTGGGCGCCGCTGGAGGTCGCATCGCCGGCAGAGGCCGCTGAAACGCCGATGCTTCCCAAGAAGCCGCCGAAAGCGAAACCGCTGACTGCACCTACACCGCAGACCGATCTGTTCGGCGGAACGCTGCCCGTCGCGGCGCCCGTGCCCGGAGTGCACTGGATCGACGCCCTCCAGGCGTCGCCTGCCTACACGGCGCAAAAGGCACTGGCGGCGCGCGTGGCGCCTGCCGATGCCGACGTGCGCTCCTTGCTGGAGGCGTTGGCGGCTCGCGGCGGGAAGCTTTCCAAAGCGGCGCTTGCACAGCGCTTGAGCATGCCCGCAATGCGTATCAGCGGCTTCGTCAACGCAGCCAAGCGCGTGCTCAACGTCGACCAAGCGGCGGTACTGGTCCTCGACGAGACGGCGGGTACGGTGGAGTTGAACCGTGAGCTGCTAGCGCGGCAGTTTCTGTGACGGTGCGATGAGATGCCAAGTCATGGTGACGATTGCCAGTAATTTCGGCCATAAATTGACGACGATGCGGAGACAATTTAGACGGCGGGCACAGAAGCAAGAGCGACCGGGGAGGCACGGGTGCGATCAGTAGCAATCATCGGCAGTTTTCGTCGCCACAACGATCCAATCCAGAAAGCATGTGCAGATTTGCGCGTGGCGGGTCTAATGGTCACATCGCCCCAAGGTGACGTGATAGTGAATCATGGGGACGAGTTCGTCCGATTTAGGCAGGATGACGTCAACCGAACCAATGCTCAGATTCAATTGGTCGCTCTTCACAGAATTTTCCGCGCGGACGTGACATATGTTGTTGCGCCGGGAGGTTATGTGGGTAAGACAACTTGTTACGAAATTGGTCGGCTTGTACAGGCTCAGAGACCAATATATTTCAGTGAACATCCAGATGATTTGCCAGTCGAAATTCCTCCAAGGGTAATCATGCCATTGGAAGAATTCATCTCAAATATCGCCAATCCAGAATGGGTTCCGAAGTGGGCATTTGATAGTGGAGACGCAGCCTGCTGCGTAATGGAGCGAGAGCTGATCGACGGAGATTTTCGGAATGAGTAAAGGGCTGGTTTCCAATCTCACGACGAATCGCCGAATCGTTCTCATTGGCAGTATGGGCGTTTATGAAAAAATTTTGTCGCTCGCTGAGTATCTAAACGTCTTGGGGATCAATACTATTGTTCCTGAGGCAGAGGGGGGCGCTGTCCAGCAACTTTCTCTCTTCGATTTTGAATCCTTCAAGCGACGCGTATCCTTTGCATATTTGCGAAAAATTCGCGATCCAAGGACATATTGCGTCTTCGCTATTAACCAAGATTTACATGGGATCCCTGACTATATCGGACCAAACACCTTTGCTGAGATTGCAGTTGCTTTTGCGCAGTCTAAGAAGATATATCTATATCAAAGCATGCCTGAGGCGTATTGCGAAGAATTGTCGGCGTGGCGAGGTATTCCACTTAAAGGAAACTTGGATAAGCTAATTGCTGATTTCCGTAGTGACTGCATGGTTGAAAATGCCCAGTTGAGATTGCTCGACTAAGCATATGGAAGCTCCGCCACCATTGCTTAAGGCCCTCTTCTTGCATTTTTTCGATATTCACTTCATCGAAGAAAAGGGGCGAGCTGTTGAAACGCCGCAGTTCTTTGCAGAAATGCGATTAGCGACTCGAATTGCTGTTTCGGCAGCGGAACATGTATATGTTCCAGCAGCATCGTATTTTGAGTCGCCATTGTGCCAACACATAATTGGCGAACTAGATGAGCTATGCAATTTGGGGTTTATTCGACTCGTAGGAAGTTCACCGAGTTTGAAGCAATTCGTTCTCGAACATTCCGATACCGCAATGTACCGGTCTGACAGCTTGCAGCACATGAGCTATGCCGCATGGCGTGACACTGGGAGCCTCGCGTACTTGCAGCGAGAACGTAGCGCAACTAAGGATATCAATTCGGATTGGGCGCATATTGTCGGTTCGGGCATATTGCAGCGTCGTTTGCGTGACGCGACTAACACCCCGATATTGAATATTGAGAGACGTCTTGATCGCGTGCCGCAGGAGTTGGCAGGGCAGGCCTTTATTCCCGAGTACGTTTTCGAGATCTTGGATATTCCAGAGGATCTAGATGTCGTGCGGTCAAGGGTGCGAAACGTCATAAACGAGGCGTATTTCTCAAGCTACACATCGGAGTTGGAGGCAGGGATACTGGTTAAGTTAAACCTGCTCGCCAGCACGTTGAATGCTACTTCATCTGCGGTAAGCCTGTCTTTCGGCAGCTTGCATCGGTTTCTGCTGGCGTCTGGTCGGTTAGCAGAGTTCTTAAACTGTGGTCCCGTTGATTTGATCAAGTTCTCTGCCGACCCGAACTGGCGGGTAGCAGTAAGCCACGCATCAATACCACCGGTGTCAATTGGGAGCAAAAGAGTGAGTGATCGACGATCGTATTCGGCGTTACTTATCGTCGCGGCTGACAGCGAACTAAGGGCAGTTCGGGCCGAGTTGGACGAGACCCTCGGCAAGTCGACGCCAGAACCTATAGATGCAGCAAAGTCAGACTATGTCTTGCAGTATCGAGACCCTGCTTTTGGTGCGACTTTGTTTCTTTCGGCGATGCCGTTCCAAGGAGAGGTTGAGGCGGTCAAGCACGTGATGCGGCTCCAAGCATCGCTTCAACCCTCGGTGACTTTGATGATAGGTATGTGCATGGGCATACCAGCGCGGCGCCTTGATATCGGGGCCGTCGTAATACCTAACGAGGTCACCTTGTTTGATCACCAGAGGTTAACGACTGAAGGAGTCAAGTTTCGGCCTCATGGAGATCGTGTTGTAAATGGAATTTTGAAACTGGCCCAGTTAGTCGCCTCTGGGGGTGAGGAACTTCCATATAAAGTCATTGTAAATAAGGGGATGGGAAGTGCAAGTGTCAAGATCGAAGATCCATCCTCCGCGCTGGTCAAGCATATAGAAGCTAACTTTCCGGACATTGAGGCTTTCGATATGGAAGCTGCGGGGTTTTATAGCGGCTCCGGTGATCTTCCATGCATCCTGATGAAATCCGTTGCTGATAACGGTGAGCCTCAGCCGAATCCTGAGGCGAAGCGCGACGTTCAGATGAGAGTTACACGCAATGCTGCAAATTTTGCCTTACGTCTTATACGGTCCCACGCGAAAAGCGAGGCAACGTCGGCGTCAAAGTGAAAAATGTCTCTGGATATGCAAATGCATGTCATTAGCGACGATCATCCGGGGAGATAGACAAGTGTTCGCGTTATTGGCTGCGGGCTCTCGCTGTTCAACTCAGTTGATCACCCCTAATTGCACCGTGAGGGTTTATAAGTGATCAGTCCGCAGCGCAGAGCCGAAGTCATCGAGGCCTTGAGGCGCGGCACGGTGCCCAAGGCTGGCCTGGATGCGCTGGCCGTGGGTTATGGCCGGCTACAGGGAACGCTCGACGACGAGTTGGGCGCCGTAGCAGCCGGTCGCGGTGCGTTCAAGGCTATCCGTGGTGAATACGGCTCGGGCAAGACCTTCTTCGGGCGTTGGCTGCAGGAGCGGGCTCGGGCGCGCGGCCTGGCGACCAGCGAAGTGCAGATCTCCGAAACCGAGACACCGCTGCATCGCCTGGAAACGGTGTACCGGCGGCTTGTCGAGCGCATCGCCACGGCGGACAGCGGAGAAGGCGCGTTCCGTGGCATCGTCGATGGCTGGTTCTACGCGCTGGAGCGCGACGTGCTGGAAGATACCAGCCTGGACCCGACGGACGAAGTGACCTTGCTCGCCAAGACCGAAGCGTTAATGGAGGCAAGGCTGGCCAGCGTGACCAAGGTCGCGCCGGCCTTCTCGGCCACGCTTCGCGCCTACCGCCGCGCGCTTCAGGCGAACGACAACGCCACCGCGGATGGGCTGATGGCTTGGCTCAGCGGCCAGCCGAATGTCGCGGCATCGATCCGTCGCTCGGCTGGGGTCAAGGGTGATATCGATCACTTCGGCGCCACCAACTTCCTGTCTGGGCTGCTGACCATGCTGCGCGACTCAGGGTACGGCGGTCTGCTGCTGGTCTTGGATGAAGTCGAGACCCTGCAACGCATGCGTGCCGACACGCGCGAGCGGGGACTGAACGCGCTGCGCCAGTGGATCGACGAAATCGACGCCGGCCATTTTCCAGGCCTATATCTGTTGATCACCGGTACGCAGGCCTTCTATGAGGGGGCTCAAGGCGTTCAGCGCCTCGCACCGCTGGCACAACGACTGCATGTCGATTTCGGCACAGACTCACGGTTCGACAACCCACGGGCGGTGCAGGTGCGCCTGCCGGCCTTCGGCCACGATTCGCTGCTCGAAGTTGGACGCAAGGTTCGGGACATCTTCGCCGACGGTGCCGTTGCCGGCGACCGGGTCCGCGCTTTGGTTGACGACGCCTATGTCGAGTCTCTGGCCAAGGCTGTCACCGGGAACCTGGGCGGCAAGGTCGGCGTCTCGCCCAGGTTGTTCCTGAAGAAGCTGGTCGCCGACGTGATGGATCGCGTCGACCAGTTCGAAGACTTCGACCCCCGAAAACACTATGCGCTGACGATCTCGGAGAGCGAGATGACCGCGCAGGAACGTGCGTCAGTCGGCGTGGGCTCGGTCGATGACATTGAGCTGTAAGCGACTAGACCCTCTGGGCGGTAGTGAGTGAGCGCAGAAGCCTTCGAGCGCCTGCACGGGGCGTTGCAGTACCACATCGTCAATTCGATGGGGTGGTCCGGCCTTCGCTCGACACAGGCCGATGCGGTAGCGCCGATCCTCGAAGGAAAACATTGCCTCATCCTCGCGCCGACGGCCGGCGGCAAGACCGAGGCGGCAATCATCCCCGTCCTGTCGCGCATGGCGACCGAGGAGTGGCCGGGGCCGAGCGTTCTGTACGTGTGCCCGATCAAAGCGCTGCTCAACAACCTTGAGTCAAGGCTGTCCCGCTATGCCGGCTTCGTCGGGAGGACAGTACAGGTGTGGCACGGTGATGTCGGGCAAGGTGCCAAGGCGCGGGCCAAGCGCTCGGCGCCGGACATCCTGCTGACCACACCGGAGTCCCTGGAAGGGATGCTGATTTCGACGAAGGTGGACCGCCCGTCGTGGTTCGGCAACGTCCGCGCCGTTATCGTCGATGAATTGCATGCGTTTGCGGGAGATGACCGCGGGTGGCACCTGCGTGCCGTGGTCAAGCGAATCGAGGCGTACGCCAAGCAGCCGATCCAGAGGATCGGGTTGTCGGCGACGGTAGGCAATCCGGATGAACTGCTGGATTGGTTTGCGGGATCGGGCGAGCGCCAGATCGTCGGCTCTTCGTCGGTCAGTACGGATGCTGATGTCACGATCGATCATGTTGGCTCGATGGCGAATGCCGCGACGGTGATCTCGCGGCTGCACCGTGGCTCGAAGCGCCTGGTCTTCTGCGACAGTCGCTCGAAGGTTGAGGAACTGGGAGTGGCGTTGCGCAGCCTGAACACCCGGACCTTCGTGTCGCATTCGTCCTTGAGCGCGTCCGAGCGAAAGCTTGCCGAGACCGCATTCGCCGAAGAGCAGGACTGCGTGATCGTCGCTACCAGTACGCTGGAGCTGGGTATCGATGTTGGCGACCTCGACTACGTGATCCAAATTGATTCGCCGAGCACGGTGTCGTCGTTCCTGCAGCGCATGGGGCGCACCGGCCGGCGAACAGGCAGCCGCCGAAATTGCCTGTTCCTGACAACGACCGACGAGGCCTTTCTACTCGCCTGCGCCATCACCACGCTGTGGCGCCAAAAGTATGTCGAGCACATCAGGCCGCCGCCGCTGCCGTGGCACATGGTGGCGCAGCAGATGATGGCGCTCGTGCTGGAGCGCCCCGGCCTGCCAGCCAAGGATGTTGTGGCCGTGGCACGAACACAGTTTCCTGATCTCGATCCGGAGACTGTGGTGACCGTGTTCGAATTTATGGCCGCCAAGGGCATCCTGTTCGTGAGCAGTGGCCTCGCCTCGATGGGCCCCGAAGGCGAGAAGCTGTTCGGGCGCGGCCATTTCCTTGACCTGCTATCCGCGTTCGCGAGCCCGATGGTGCTCGCAGCGCGACACGGCGCCACCGAGCTGGGTTACATCGACCCGATGGCTGTTCAACAGCAGAAGGATGGTCCGACCATCCTCCTGCTTGGCGGCCGAAGCTGGAAAGTGATTTCAGTCGATTGGTCCAAGCGCACGGTGTGGTTGGAGCCGACGGACGAGAAGGGCAAGTCGCGCTGGCTCGGAACGTCGCGCTGGTTGGGTTTCGAGGTCTGTCAGGCCATGCGTCGGGTGTTGTTGCAGGAGGGCGACGTGGAACTGGGGCTGTCGAAGCGGGGCACTCGCCAGCTCGACGAAGTCCGCGATTTGATCACCGCGCCCGAGCGCCAAGGATCGCTCCTGCTTGAGCATCTGCCATCGGGGCGGCATCGCTGGTGGACCTTTGCCGGCGGAGCGGTCAACAGTGCATTGGCGCTCCGCCTCGGTGAGATCGGAAGCACGCGGGTGGATGATCTGTGGGTGGAGACAAGCCCGGGCCTCTCCGTACCAATACTGCTTCAGCGTCCGGTCGAGCATTCGGCCATGGCCGCGTTTGCCGCGAGCCTGGCGCAGCGCACTGAGTTGAAATTCGCTGCTTGTCTTTGCTCTGACCTGGTGGCCGCAGTGGTTGTGGGCCGATCGATGGATGAAGTGAATCTACAACTACTCGTGCCGGGATAGTCGGCGCCGTGCCAGATCGTTATGTGGAGAAGGATGGGCGGTTATAATTCCGTACGCATGGAGTCGTAACCGCCATTTCATCTGCACTGGAAAGCGGAAATTGCCGCGTGAACTGATTCGGTGGATTACGGACAAAGGAAAATCTTGAAAAGCGCTCTCTTCGTCGATTTCGACAATGTCTATTCCGGCCTGCGCAAACTCGATCAGGCCATCGCAGACCGCTTTGCCCGTCAGCCGCTCGAGTGGATGAACTGGGTCGTGCAATCCCTGGAGTTGCCCGATCATGTTCCCGAGGACGCTCGAAGGCGCGTCTTGGTACGGCGTTGCTACCTGAATCCGCAGGCCTACCAGCGGTTCCGCCCATCCTTCAACTTGGCCGGTTTTGAAATCATCGATTGCCCGGCGCTGACGGGCGAGGGTAAGACCAGCACCGACATCCACATGGTGCTAGACATCATCGACCTGCTTCAACACGAAACTCGCTATGACGAATTTATCGTGTTCTCTGCGGATGCCGATTTCACCCCCGTACTGCGCAAGCTACGCCGGTGGGATAGGCGCACAACAGTGCTTGCGATCGGCTTCCCTTCTGCAGCCTACCGTGCCTCGGCCGATTTGCTAATCGACCAAGATGATTTTGTTCGCAGCGCACTTGGGTTCAAGGACGAGGAAGAAGTCCCCAAACCGGAAAGCGCTGCGTCTTCCCCATCGAAGGAACCAGACGACCCGGAGTTGGCGAATTCCGCGCGCCGCCTCGTTGAACAAGCCGTGGCGGAGTCCTCGGCCCCGGTGCCGCTGGCGAAGCTAGCCGCACGAATTTTATCGTCGGTGGGCGACATGGACGCGTCGACATGGGCCGGCTACGGCAGTTTCCGTGGACTCTTGGAGTCATGGAGTCTCGCACCACTCAAGATTACGACAAGCGGAGGCGGAACCATTTATGATCCGCGCCGCCATTCGCCACCCGCAGTTTCCACCGTTGCGCCATCAAGGTCACCGGACAAAGAACTCCACGACATCGTCGATCTTATCCGGCAAGAGGTCGCGAGATCATCCAGCTCGATTCCATGCAGCCGGCTGGCGAGCCTCGTCACCACTCAGCACGGCACGATCGCCGCGGACTGGAACGGGAAAGGCACGTTCCGCAAGTTTGTTGAGGCACTCGATCTGACGCCACTGGAATTCGATTGGGCATCCAGCGGAGGCGTCCTGCGCGATCCGCACCGCCATGCTGCCAGCTCAGGCCGCAGCATCAAGCCCATTAACGGGAATGCGGCACAATGGACCGACGACCAGGACCTTCTCCCAATCGCCTGCCAGATCCACGAAGTTTCCAGCGTGCCGCTTCTGAGCCCCAAGGACTATCGAGGCTTGTTTCGCATCATTGAACAGGACGTACGGGAACACCCTTTCGACTTAAAGGAAACCGGGAAACGCGTGCGCGATCGCCTCAGGGAAGGGGGCCACGGCGGCAGCCGACTCGACGTCAACTGGGTCCTCCGCGGCCTGCTGATGCGTGGGCACACGTTCGGCAAAGGCGAGGACGATGCCAAGAGCCTGAGCCTCAAGACCGCCAATAACGTCCGTTCGTTGTGCCTGCGCGAGCAGATGGTCCTCGACAAAACGATGGAGGGCGCGATCACACGCTGGTTCAGCGGCCAAATGTAACTGCAACACCTGCCTGCTGTCGGACAAAAGGGGGCATGACCGTTGGCAGTGGGCCGGCCACCAGACATGCGATTCGCCGCCCACTTCGGGCCAATCGACGAGAGAACGCCTGACCGGAGTGGTGCTGTTGCCGTCAGGGGGTCGATCCTTCGCACGACGCTTTGCCGAAATACGCGTCCGAAAATGCTGTCGGCGATAACGTTTTGCCGAGCAGGTAGCCCTGCACGACGTCGCAGCCCATCTTGCGTACCAGATCGTACTGGATCGCGGTCTCGACGCCTTCGACGATGACCTCAAGTTCCAGCTTGTGGGCGAGGGAGATGATGCCGCGGACGATAGCGGGGGCCGGGCCGGTATCGGCGAGGTCGGTGACGAAGCTGCGGTCGACCTTGAGGATGTCCACGGGCATGCGCTTCAGGTAGCTGAGCGAAGAGTAACCGGTGCCGAAATCATCGATCGCGACGTGCACGCCGAGGCGCTTGAGGCGGTCGAGGTTATCGATCGCGTTGGTCTGATGGTCCAACCACACGCTTTCGGTGATTTCGATGACGAGGTCGTCGGGTCGAAGGCGGCAGCGGTGGAGCACGTGTTCGACCGCTGCGGCTATGCTGCGATCCTGCAACTGCTCAGCGGAAAAATTGACCGCGACCCGCAAGTAATGGCCGGCCTCGCGCCAGATCTTCAGCTGCGCGCACGCCGTGTCGAGAACCCAGGCGCCGATCGGTCCGATGAGACCGATTTCCTCAGCGAGCGGGATGAATTCATTCGGACCGATCAGCCCGCGCACTGGGTGCTGCCACCGCACCAATGCTTCGGCGGCGACCATTCGGCCGGTCGCCGCGTCGCGCTCTGGCTGGTAATGGAGCACGAGCTCGCCGCGCTCGACGGCATGGCGCAGATCGTTTTCGAGCTGCAGGTGCTCCCGGGCTCTCGACTCCATTGCGCCTTCATAGAACATGAACCTGTGGTTTGTGCGTTTTGCGCGATACATCGCGCTCTCGGCATGGCGGAGCAGGGTACCGACGTCGGGGCCGTCGTACGGGTAGAAAGCGATCCCAATGCTTGTCGTGACGAAGAGGTCGTGGCCGTCGATCAGATAGGGCTTTGTGAGCTCGGTCGTGATTGCCTGCGTGACCGACGCGGCGACAGCCACCGAGCTCAAATCTTCGAGCAGCACGGCGAATTCGTCCCCGCCGAGGCGCGCGACGTAGGCCCCGGCGCTACGGGCGAGCCGGCGGCTGGCAATCTTTAGAAGGCGATCGCCGATTTCGTGTCCGAGCGTGTCATTGACGAACTTGAAGCGGTCGAGGTCGAGGAATAGCAGCGCGAACATCCGCGTGTCGCCCTGTGTGGGGTCAAGCTGCGCCTGCAACTTCTCTTGAAAGGCAGTGCGGTTTGGCAGGCCGGTGAGGCTGTCAGTGTAGGTGAGGTAGCGCACGTAGCGTTCGGCGCGGCTAAGATCGAGGGTGTGGCGCATGCGGTGCGCCAAGACGTTCGCGTGTAGTGGTTCTGTAATGCAGTCGCTTGCGCCGACCGCAAAGGCGTACGCGATCTGCTGGGCGTCGGGCGACGTAATCATCAGCACCGGCAGGTCCTCGCATTGCGGCAATACCTTAAGCTGCATGCAGGTCGCGAAGCCGTCGGTCCCGCTAGTAGCCGCGTCGAGTAGCAGAAGGTCGGGGCGGGTGCGCGTGATGCGCGCGATTGCCGAAGCTCCGCTGTCGGCCTCGTCAATGACGAAGCCATTCCGTTCAAGTGCGTCGCGCAGCCCCGAGCGAATGCGTTCCTTGTCGCGGACGACGAGCACACGTGGTTTCGTCCGTTCCTCGGGGAGTCTGTCCGCCTCGGTACATTGGTCACCCTCGAGCAGCCCGGCGGTTGGGGCGTCTCGGTGGTCGGCGTTCTCGAGGGGAAGGTTGGATGTCGTATGCATGATGTTTCTCCATCGTGTTTTTCTCGCCTGCTTATGGCCTATTGCCCTTGCCGTTCAGGAATTTCTTGGCGCCGAAGGGCCGAAGCCGCAACGCAGCCTTGAGCTACGCGCGAGCAGGGGCAACGAGGAGGACGCACACGACGGGCGGCGAGTAACCCGGTTCATGCGTCGAAGCGGTGAGGCGCCGACAAGGCGAGCAACGTTTTCGGGGTTCTGAAACGCGAATTCGGCGGAGCAACGTCCACGACGAACGCATGGATTTGCGATGCGGAGGAGCAGAGTGCCGGGAGCAATGAGGTTGAGCGGCGCAGTGCGTGGCTCAACGATGAGCAAAGACGACGACGCGGGGGGCGAGGACGCAACGCATCAGGCCGTCGCTGCGCGCACAAGTCGGAAACTGTGCCTTTTGCTGGAAGAAATGTACCCTTTGGAGGGTACGTCGGCAAGAGCCTTGCCGCTTGCTGCGAAAGCAGCGAGTTACTGTCGGTGAATGAGAAGGCGCCGTGAGTAGGGCCTATGCTTCGGCGCAACAGCAGCTCTGCAGTCCCAAGGGCGACAGCGGCCGCGAACGTCGGTTTCTAATGCACATTGCCTAAGGTTCTGTGGAATTCACCAGGTGAGGGGCGCCCAGTCGCCGCTCATGACTCGATGCGAGTCACCTCCGTCCGGGGGCTCACGAGCGCCGTCGTCAAGATCTTCCCGATCGGTGGATGGAATACGAGAACCCCAGGCCGGAGGCCGTACCAGTTGCAGGGGCTGACTGGTCTTGCGGCTTCGAAGAGAAGGTGAAACCACGACGTCTCTACATATTGTGGCTCATACCAAGGGGCTTTCCAAGCTTGACGTACTCCACAACGGGCTTCGATTTGCCGGGGAACAGGGTGACCGGCCGGACAATTTAGACTGGCACTGAAACAGGGAAGGGTAAGTGATTCGCGTAATCATGTGACGGTTGGCAGCCAAATGGGGCGTGCGACGAAGCCCCGGGTTGGCCAGCCTGCCACCGCCCAATCCGGCCGCTCACGCGGGCTCCGTTACTCGCCAGCGCTGAACGCCGAAAGGGCCTCCGACCGATTTGTCGGCTTGGCGCGGTTCCTGACTCGTGTTCGCAAACTCACTGACCTTCAACTTGAGTTTCTGGCTCGGGTGAAACGTCACGACGCGGCGCGCGGTCACCCGTGCCGTTTCACCGGTCTTCGGGTTGCGGCCCGGACGCTCGGGCTTCTCGCGCAGTTGAAATCCGCCGAAGCCCGACAGCTTGACGTCCTCGCCAGCCTCGAGCGAAGCGCAGATTTCCTCGAAAAAAGCCTCGACCATCTCCAAGGCTTCCCGTTTGTTCAGTCCGACGTTGTCGACAACCGCTTGGACGATTTCTGCTTTTGTTAGCGCCATATTTTTGTCTTCTTATCCTAGCCTGACCGCAGCGGTTGGGCGGCTGTCGCCTAAAGCGCCACTGTCTCGAACTCGGGCTGATATAGCACTTTTCCCACAGCGAGGTAAAGCAACTGACCACTGGGCAACGAAGGGCGGCCTCGTGCCGTGTCGTCGTTGGCCCGTTCCCTTAGTCAGACTCAGCGATAAGTATTCATTCGGGCGGAGTGATGAGCATGCTTCGCGATATGGCGCTGCTCATAGCTCGCGACGAATAATCCGCAGGAGTCCTGACTACTATGCGACGGCAGGGATGCGAGAAATATGTCAAGGCGATACTCCGAAACGATAGGCGGATATTGCAATCGGCTTCTGCGAGTGGATCTGACCAGTGGTCTGTGCTCCGTGACTCCGCTTGCGGAGGAGGCGGTGCTGAGGAAGTACATCGGGGGAGTCGGGCTCGGCATGCGGCTGCTGTTGGATGAAATCCGGCCTGGAATGAAGGCGACCGACACCGATTCTCCTCTGATCATGTTGGCGGGGCCTCTTGCCGGAACGTCCGCGCCAAGTTCGTCGAACGTTACTGTCGTGGCGCTCGACCATAACTCTCCCGGCGGCGCAGCGGCCGGGTCTGCCGGAGGGTATTGGGCTGCCTACCTAAAGCATGCAGGATACGACGGCTTAGTCGTAACGGGTAGAGCGCGAGAGCCGGTGTTTCTCTCAATTGAAGACGAAAAGGTTGCGATCCGCGACGCAAGTGCTTTCTGGGGGCTTGATACACGGGATACCGAACGGTTGATCAAACGCTCCTTGTTCGAACACTCGAAGTTCAGCGTTGCGTGCATCGGACCGGCAGGTGAGGCGATGCTGCCCGGGGCGAGTATCCGCAACGACCGCAATCACGGCGTGCACATTGGTGGCGTCGGTGCTGTCATGGGTTCAAAGCGGCTCAAAGCGATTGCTGTTTACGGATCGCGGCCGGTGCCCCTTGCGAGCCCGGTCAAATTCGACGATGTCACACTGGTCTGGTCGCGCTCTGTATCAACGGAGAGTGATTCGTTCGGTTCGGCTATCGACCGCGCGACCGAACTGCTCGGGCATGTGCCCGAAAGTGAGTCTCAGGTCCTCATGGGGCGACAGTTGGCCAAGGCGAGCTTAGCTGTTGCGTTTCGCGATCAATTGGCGACGGCGGCTGCTGATTCTTGGACCGTGGTGCCGAAGGGGTGCTTCAACTGCGGGACCGTATGCGCGTATGACTGCCACGTCAATGAGGGCGAGTTTGCCCGGGCCAGCGCGAGCATCTGTGGTTGCTACGAAAGCGTGGGTGACGTTGCGGAGATACTCGGAATCACGGATCCGTCTGCTGCTATTGCCGTTATTGACTATTTCCATGCCTTAGGAATCGATTCCGCGCTTGCCAGCACCGTGATGGCTAGAGCCTTCCAATTGTTCGATAGCGGCATTGTCACTCTCGACGATACCAATGGATTCGAACTGGCCTCCGGTAGCGTTGATTCATTGAGGGAGCTGCTTGATCAGATCGTGGAGGGCTACGGTTTTGGTGGTGAGGTGCTGCGGAAGAGTTTGACCGAAATCGCCCGGATCTCTTTTGCCGCTCGTAATTTGTGCGCGGAATCCACTGACTGCGGCACAACTGAAGTAGGTGGCCGGGTCGGCCCGGAGAGAGAGCCCCCAAAACCGGACTGCCCGAAATCCAATGCTGTGCTGCTTCAGAAGGGGAGCGGCGGAGAGTGGGGCGACCTGGGGCTCCGTCCTGCCCACCGTATGGCGTCCAAGGACTCAGTGACCGGCATTCGTTCGACGCCCCGACCGCATAGCCAACACCTATGGGCCAACTGCCTTGGCGTGTGTTTGTCAGCATGTCGGGGCGTCGATGGGGCGATGAGCTTTTCCGCACAGGCGGTGGCGCACGCAACTGGGTGGGAGGATTTCAGTGCGAATGAAGCGCATTCAATTGAGGAAATGGTGGCCAGCTTGCATCGCCGCGTTGTACTCGAGCGTGCGGGGGGGCAAAGACGAAATCGACAACTCCTGGGAGTAGACCGATCTGCCGGATAAAAGCGTCTCTGAAGCCCGTCGATAGGTGCTTATGTATGACATATATATAGCGGCAATAAAGGAGGGATACAAGAAATACACGAGATTCGAATAGCCGTTGAGCGGCGCGCGTGGCTGAAAAATGATGAATGTGTCGGAAAGAGCGACACCACGGTTGACTAAATTAGGAGACAAAAATGCAAAAAAAAACGGGCAAGTCGTTCAATAAACTGACATTGGCCCTTGTATTGTCCACGGCGTATGCAGTGATGCCGGGATCCGCGTTTGCCGCAGATTGGAGGAATGTGACCGAGCAGCGGCTGGTCAATGCGGCCAAGGATCCTAACGACTGGCTCAGCTACGGCCGAGACTATAACGGCACACGTTTCAGTCCGCTCAAAGAGATCAATAGCAAGAACGTCAAGAACCTGAAGCTCGAGTATGCGTATTCGCTGGGTTCGCTTGAAGGCCAGCAACTCACGCCGATAGTGAATAGCGGCATCATGGTGTTGTCAGTCTCGAACCAATGGATCGAAGCTGTGGATGCGAAAACAGGTGAGCGGCTCTGGCGCCACAACCTGAAGCTCCCCGCTGATATTGGTCAATTCACGTGCTGTGGCCTGATCAACAAGGGAGTGTCGATCTACGAGGACAGGGTGTATTTCACAACTCTGGATGCCCACCTGGTGGCCCTCGATGCAAAAACGGGCAAGGTCGTGTGGGATAAAACTGTTGCCGATTACACGGCCGGTTACAGCATGACGATGGCCCCATTGGTTGCCAAGGGCAAGGTGATGGTTGGTGTCGCCGGCGGCGAGTACGGTGTCGAGGGCTTCATCGAGGCCTACGACTGGAAGACTGGCGAATCGGTGTGGAAGACCTATACCGTTCCCAAGCCGGGTGAGCCTGGTAACGAGACTTGGGGCAATGACTCCTGGAAGTATGGAGGTGCTGCCGCTTGGCTTACCGCCACCTATGACCCCGAGACCAATACGACCTATTGGGGCACGGGAAACCCAGCACCTTGGAACTGGGCGATGCGTCCGGGCGATAACCGCGGCGCAAATTCGATGCTGGCGCTTGATCCGGATACCGGGAAGAAGAAGTGGGACTTCCAGTTCACGTCGGCCGACGCGTTCGATTATGACGCCATGGCAGAAGGGATACTTGTAGACCTGAAGCGGAGCGGCAAACCGGTCAAAGCGTTAGTGCAGGCCAACAAAAATGGTTACTTGTATACACTGGATCGTACCGACGGAAAGTTTCAGTCGGCCCTCAAATTTTACGATAAGGTAAATTGGGGAACAGTCGATCCGGTGACAGGCCGATCCAATATCGACCCGGAGAAGCGATATGCCCCGGGTAAGCCCACGCTCGTGTGTCCGACTTATTTCGGTGCGAAGGGTCTGGCGCATATGGCCGTGAATCCTCAGAGCAGCATGGCCTTCATCCCGATGAATGACCTTTGCTACAAGTGGACGGCCGAAGAGGCGAGCTACCGCCGGGGCGTGATGTACCTCGGTATCGGTGGTGAGCACGAAGGGCCGGGCAAGGGTGAGATGGTGGGCGTCGATCTGGCGGCGAACAAGATCGCATGGCGTTGGACCAACCCGACACCGCTGCTTGGGGCCAGCGTTTTGTCCACCGCTGGCAACGTGATCTTCTTCGGCACTTTCGAAGGCAAATTCAATGCCCTCGATGCAGCGACCGGTAAGGAGCTGTGGAGCTTCCCCGCGTCTTCTTCAATCATTGGCGCGCCTGTTTCCTATGCGGTCGACGGCAAGCAGTACGTCGCCGTGGTTTCGGGTCTTGGTGGTTCCTTCCCCCTGTGGGCTGGGAAGGCGGTGCCAGATAGCCTGAAGAAGATCAATCGCGGTGCGACGCTCTGGGTATTCTCGCTGCAAAACTAAAGATGGAGGGAGAGGGGGGCTCACCCCCTCTCCATACGAGTCATGGCATACAAATTCTTTGTTCGACGTTTGGTGGCGAATTCGCTCACCGCACTGCTGCTGACGGTGTCGGCAACCCAGGTCGGTGCGACCGCTCTCGAACGCATCAGGTCAACCGGGGTTACGACCGTTTGCGCTGATCCGAACAACCTACCTCTTTCCAATTCGAAGCTCGATCCTCCTGGATATGACATGGAGGTTGCTTCGGAGATTGCCAAGAGCCTTGGCGCGAAACTGCAATACAACTGGTTTGCCATGGAACGCATGGGGAAGGTCTTTCGTGAACTATATGAAGGACGATGTGATTTCATCGTGGGCATCCCGACCGATAAGCGATTGGACGGTGCGGGGCCGCGCCTTGCGCTTTCTCAATCCTATCTCATCAGTGGCTTTGCCATCGTGATCGGAAAGGGACGTAAGGAAAACCGGTTGGAGGATCTAAAAGGGCAACCCATTGGTGTGGGGCTGCACACCGTTTCGGACTTTGTCGTGTTTGACCTCGGCTATGACCGTGTGCTCTTTTCCAAACAGGCCGAGGTCTTTAATGCTGTGGCGAGGGATGAAATTCCAGCCGGTTTGGTCTGGGCTCCGATGGCCGGCTGGTTGGCGAAGCAGAACCCAGCGGCGCAGGTTCGGATTTTGACTGAAACGCGCCCGGAATTAACGTTTTCGCTTGCAGTGGGGGTGAACAAGGACGATCCGGCCTTCCTGGATGCGGTCAATGCTGCCATCAGTGCGCTGATCCAGTCGGGGAAACGCGATGAGATTCTGAAGGCATACGGTGTGCCCACGCTCAATTCGAGTGTTGGAGCGGAGATCAGGCGGACTGTCAGGGCTAGCCGAAATCAGGCAGGTGCCGCACTGGATGGCTCGCAACCATCGCTTACCCGGACCGTCTGGCGAGGCGACCAAGCCACACGTGCGACTATCCGGGGGGCACAATCACCGTTCATTCGAACTGTTGGAGGCGTCGGAAAGGCCTCGGGTTGGCCCCCGGCTGAGGAGCAGGAGGCGCAAGGCGCCCAGGGAGTGAGCGAGCCGCCGATGAAGCAAAATGCTGTCGAACAAAGCGCAGAGAAGAGTGAAAGCGGATTCAATCTATACCACCGAGCCTGCGGCAAGTGTCACGGAAGAAACGTGATCTCAGGGGGAATCTTTCCGGATTTGAGGAATTTTGAGGGAAGTGACGCTGACTTCATTGCTACCGTGAAGAAGGGCCGTCCGGGGACTGTGATGCCTGCATGGGAGAAGGTCATGACAGAGGCCGAAATCGAACGCATCCGTGCATATGTCAAGAGCGCAGCCGCGGAGTGATTACTCCGGCAGATCAAGATCTGGCCAAGATGGCCTTCACAAAGGAGTGAATCATGCCTCAACTGTATGCGTTCGCGCTTGCGGGCAGCGTCGTCGCGTCACTCGCCTCGTGGTTGTTTCTGGAGTTTCCGGGGCTACTCTTGTGGGCCGCGTTCATCGGCTGGGCGAGTTTTAGTCAGGCAGGTGGTGACAGCGCCGCGCTCAAGAAGAGCGTGGCCTGTACCGTCTTTGGTGCACTGATTGCATAGCTAGTGGCATACCCCATCGCAACTGGCATTACCGGTCTGTCGATTCCAATCGCTGCAGGGGGTCTGATCGCGATCGCGACGCCGATCATCATCTTGGCGTCAAAGTTGGATCTTCTCAGTGTGGTTCCGGCCACATTCTATGGCTTCGCGTCGAGTTTCGCGTTTCTTGTGCAGACTCCGGGCAAGTTCGATCCGATCGCCATGACCTCGTCCAGTTTGGACAATGTGCTGATCGTGGTGACGCTTTCCTCGATAGTCGGTGCATTACTTGGGGTTGCCCACAGTGGGCTCGCGGGGATTCTGATGCCGAAGCAGAAGGCTTGATGGTGCTCGTTACGTCGGCCCGCATCACCGCATTTAGGTTGTGCCGGCCGACGTAATCCTGACGAATTCAGGCATCGTGCAACCACTTCTGCCGCAGTTTCGACAAAGGGTGCCGACCGCGACACCCGCCGAGCTGAAAGGCTAGGGGCAGCTCAGGAGGCACAAGTGGAACATCACAGCGACTGCAGCTGAACTGGGCGTGTCCCGCTTGACCATCTATCGCCAGATGAAGCGATTCGGCATCGTGCCTCCCACCGAAAACTGAGTGCGAGGCCGTATGCGATCCACGATTTCGAGGGCTGCTTAACGGGCCCTCGTCATGGATGCCCGTTAAGCATCGGATAATCAATGTATCCGTCCGCGCCGCCGCCATAGAGTTTGTCGAAACGAACTTCGTTCACGGGCGCATCCTCGCGCAAACGGCGGACGAGGTCCGGATTGCCGATGAACGGGCGGCCGAAGGCTATCAGGTCTGCGTGGCCAGCGCCGATGGCTTCCAAGGCTTCGGCTCGTGTGTAGCCGTTATTGACCATCCAGGCGCCGCGAAAGCGGCGGTGCAGGGTATCGTAGTCGAACCGCTTGGTGTCAGCCGGATGGCGAGCCCCTGCGGTTTCTCCCTCGACGATATGAATAAAGGCGAGACCCAGAGTGTCCATTTGTGCGACCACATACTCGTAAAGGGCTTGTGGGTCGCTGTCGAGGGGGGCCGTATTGCCGAAAGTGGTCATCGGACTGAGGCGTACACCCGTCCGCCCCCCACCAATTTCCTCGGTGACGGCGTTCATCACTTCTACTAGCAGACGGACCCGGTTGGGAATCGAACCGCCATAGGGACCTGTGCGGTCGTTGATGCTGTCGCGCAAGAATTGGTCTAGCAGGTACGTGTTGGCAGCGTGAACTTCCACCCCGTCGAAACCTGCCTCCATCGCACAGCGTGCGGCATGACGATACTCCGAGACAAGTCCGGGCAGTTCGTCGTCTCGAAGGGCGCGGGGCGTCGACGTCTCCACAAATCCGTCGCGAGTGAATGTCTGGGCATTCGAGCGGCGGCAGGTCGACGAGACAGGTTGAGCGCCGCCGGGCAGGAGGGACGAGTGGGCGATGCGTCCCACGTGCCAGAGCTGGGCGACGATCTTGCCTCCTTCGGCGTGGACCGCATCTGTCACCTTACGCCAGGCTTCCACCTGTCCAGGAGTGTGGATTCCCGGAGTATCGATGTACCCCTGGGACATTGCACTGATCTGGGTGGCTTCGCTAATGATCAGGCCAGCGGTGGCTCGCTGCCGGTAGTACTCGACCATGAGGGGCCCGGCGCAGTGATCATTGATCGCCCGGTTGCGCGTCAGCGGCGCCATGACGATGCGGTTGGATAGCTCGATATCGCCGACTTTTATAGAGTCAAAAAGAGATGTCAAAGGGATTCTCCGTTTTCAAATAGGGCGGGTCACACTGACAATCGTGGCAGCAACTGGCCGTCGCACGGAAAAGGACGCAGACGGCAGTTGGCACGAGCTATTGAATCTTGGTCGCCGACGCTCAGGCGCGGCACTGGGCGTAGAAGATCCCAATCCCGCGGCAACCACTGCTGAAATGAAACGCTCAAAGAGATGGACATCCTTAGCGATGGGCGATCTCAACGATATGTCACAAGCGCTCAATGACCGCGGCCAAGCCTTGCCCGACGCCGATGCAAAGACTTACGACCGCATAGCGGCCCTGGCGACGCTCCAGTTCGCGAGCGGCGGTGAGCAAAAGGCGGGCGCCCGATGCGCCTAGTGGATGACCCACCGCGATCGCTCCTCCATTCGGATTGACCCGAGGGTCGTCAAAGGAGACGTTCATGAGTTTGAGGCACCCCAACACTTGGGCCGCGAATGCCTCGTTGATCTCGATCACGTCCATGTCGGCGAGGCTGAGTCCGGCGCGTTCGAGGGCTTTCGGAATGGCATAGGCCGGGCCGATGCCCATGACGCGCGGCTCAACGCCGACGGCTGCACCGGCCAGAATGCGGGCGGAGGGCTTGATTCCCGCCTTTTCCCCGACTGCCTTGTTGCCGATGAACATCGCGACGGCGCCGTCATTGATTCCCGAAGAATTTCCGGCGGTGGTTGCCCCCTCGTGATGAAGTGCCTTCAGGCGACCCAGCGACTCGGCGGTCGTTTCCGGACGCGGATGTTCATCAACCTGCACCACTCGCGGGGGCGTCTTGCGGCCGGTTACAACTTCGACCGGTGTGATCTCGCCGGACAGGAAGCCGCTTGCCTGCGCTGCAGCAAAGCGGGCTTGGGACGCCGCAGCAAAGCGATCGCATTCCTCCCGGGTGAGGCCGAGGTCACGCGCGACATTGTCGGCCGTTTCTGGCATGGTGTCGCCGCCATAAATTCGTGTGATCTCCGGGTTTGGGAATCGTGCGCCGATGGCCGAATCAAAGACCTTGAAATCGCGTCCGTAGGCGCTTTCGCTCTTTGCAACGACAAAGGGTGCGCGGCTCATGCTCTCAGCGCCACCGGCGATGTACAGATCGCCTTCTCCGCAGGTTACGGCGCGTGCGGCGTCAAGGACGGCGGCCAGGCCGCTGGAGCAGAGGCGATTTACCGTAATGCCCGGGATGTTGGCTGGTAGTCCGGCCAGCAATGCTGCGTGACGCGCGATATTACGGCTGTCCTCACCCGCCTGGCAGGCGCAACCGACCACAACGTCCTCGATCTGATCGGCTGTAAAGGGTGAATCGGCCAATAGCTTTCGAATGACGCCCGCAAGCAGGTCGTCCGACCGAACCGGGGCAAGGGCTCCGGCTTGGCGGCCGAACGGAGTACGCAGGCCGGTGTAAAGGTAAGCGTCGAGCATGGAAGTTCCTTGGTAATTTCAGTTGTCCGGGGTCAGTAGCGATACGTCAAGGAGCGCCCTGCGCTTTAGCCATGGACTCGGGCGATAGCGGGGATCCCCATAGAAGTCGTGCATTTCGTCGAGGATCCGCAGAACGAGCTGCGCGCCGAGACGGTCCCCCATTGCAAGTGGACCAAAGGGGTATCCAAGACCGAGGGTTACTGAGCGGTCGATGTCTTCAGGCGTGGCGATACCCTGCTGCGCGATGTCGCAGCCAATATTGACGATGGTCGCGATTACCCTTTGCGACACGAAACCTGCGCTGTCATGAATTACTGCGACCGGAACACTGTCGGAAGCCAGAAGTGCGTGTGCCGCATCTCGGTATTTGTTCGAAGTGAGTGGATTGGTCATGAGGGTGCGGCAGCCGGTCAGGAACAGCGGGTCCAGTCCGACGGTTCTTGTCGGATCCAGATCTGCCGCGGCGGCACACGTAGTCACGTCGCGACCGATGGGCAGGACGAGGCAAAGAGACGTGTCGCCTGGGCGTTCTCCGTTGTCGAGCGATGCCCCGAGTTTTTTCAGCAACTCCGCAACCGCCGGATTCTCCCTTGACTGTCCCGCATCGAGCCAGACTGGAAAATCCTCGCGAGGAGGGACTGCTGGCGTGGAGGTTTCCTCTTTTTGGCCGTTTTCGTATCGGTAGAAGCCGCGTTGCGTCTTGCGTCCCAGCAAGCCTGCTGCGAGGCGTTGTCGAGCAATTGGAGACGGGCGAAAACGCGGTTCCTGGTAGAACTGCTCATATATCGCCTCCATCGCCGGCTGGGAAACATCTAATCCCGTGAGATCGAGAAGCTCGAAGGGACCCATGCGAAAGCCGGCTCCCAAGCGAAGGATGCGGTCGATTTCGGCGTGTGGAGCGATACTTTCGCCGAGCAGACGCAAGGCCTCGGTTACGTATCCTCGGCCTGCGTGGTTGACGATGAACCCAGGCGTGTCACTGGCGCGGACAGGCGTGTGACCCATGCGATTGGCGATGCCGATCAAGCGGTCCACGACCACCTGTTGGGTCAGTGGTCCAGCGATCACCTCTACTACCTTCATCAGCGGTACGGGACTGAAGAAGTGAAATCCAGCGACACGCGCCGGTCGCGCACACTTCGCAGCGATTGCCGTGACCGACAGTGACGAGGTGTTGGTGGCGAGGATGCACTGTTCGGAAACTACAGCTTCCAGCTGGCGGAACAGCTCACCCTTGACCTCGAGTTTTTCAACAACGGCCTCGACGACGATCGAGCACGATTTAAGCTCGGTCAACTCTACGGCAACGCTCAGACGCGCGGCGGCGGCCTCGGCTCGTTCCGACGTGAGCTTGCCTTTGGAGGCAAGCATTTCGAATGTCGAGACAACTGCCGCCCGAGCTTCCTCGGCGCCACCGGGCCGAATGTCATAGAGGATGACCTCAATGCCACCCTGTGCAGCGATTTGTGCGATACCACGACCCATCAGGCCGGTACCGACGATACCGATTACTTCAGTCGTGTGCTGTTCCGTAGACATGGTCACTGTCCAAGATAGGTAGGGGTACGTTTATCGAAAAAGGCAGCCATGCCTTCCTTCTGATCGCGGCTCGCGAATAGCAGATGAAAGGCCTTCCGTTCCAGCATCAATCCCGTTTCAAGCGAAGCGTCCTGGCCTGCAAGGACGGTCTCCTTGATCTGAGTAGCGGCCAGTGGCGGCATATCGGCAATCATTTGGGCGAGCTCCATGGCCCTGTCCTGGACCTTTGCGTCTTCCACAACCTCACTTGCCAGCCCCATCGCATAGGCTTCGTCGCCGGAGATGGGTTGACCAGTGAGCAGAAGCTTCATCGCCCTGAATTTCCCGATCGCACGGGTAAGGCGCTGGGTGCCGCCCGCCCCAGGCATGATGCCGACCCGGATCTCCGGCTGACCGAACTGAGCGCTTCGACCGGCGACGATGATGTCGGCATGCATGGCCAGTTCGCATCCACCCCCCAGGGCGTAGCCGTTGACGGCTGCGATGACGGGCTTCGGACAGTCCGAAATGGCTTTCCAGAGGCGATGCACTTGGCGCTGATGCATCTCGATGGCCGACGCGTCGGCAATCTCTTTGAGATCGGCTCCCGCCGCAAACACCTTATTTCCGCCGGTGATAATCACGCATCGTATGTCCAGGTCCCGGCCAAGCGCTTCAAAGTGCCTGGCCAGGAGCATGCGGGACTCTTGGTTCAGTGCATTCCGGGCGTCCGGACGGTTCAGCTGAACGATGGCGATTCTTTCGGTGGGTCTCGTGACGACTACAGGATCAGTGGTGGTTTGCATAGCGGAACAATGGTTCACATAAATTGAGTGCGCAATGAGTGAATCACAGGATGTTGAGATCTGTAAAGCGATGTAGAAATCGCGAAAACGCTCTTAGTTTTGCCATAAGGCACTATCCATGCGGCGCTTGCTAGTTTTGATGGCGCGGACATGGATTTTGTTTTGGTTCGCTATGCGAACCGATGGTTCAAAAAATTGCGTCGATTAAAGACGCATGCTAGGATTCAAGTGGCTCGATAGAGTCGCAGTTCGAGCAACGGACGATTTCAAGGAAGGTAACGTGAGCGTTCTGTACAGCAACGACATTGAGCGTTTTGACGAAGAACCGCTTGAGAAGGACCGCCAGTTCGTTACTGCGTTGGCGCGAGGTCTCGAATTGCTGCGGTGTTTCGGGCCTGGTGAGCGTTACCTAGGTGTAACGGAGTTGGCTCGGCGGACGGGGATTCCCAAACCGACGGTCTCCCGATTGGCGGGAACGCTCACCAAGTTGGGGTACCTCGATTTCTCGGAGGAGCATGGGCGATATTGCTTGGGTTCCGGAGTGCTTTCTCTCGGTTACGCCATGCTGTCGAACTTGGACGTGCGCCGGGTGGCCCGGCCATTCATGCAGGAGTTGGCAGAGTTTTCCAGGGCGTCCGTATCGATCGGAGTCCGTGATCGATTGAGTATGGTTTATGTGGAAACCGTACGCAGTAGCGCGCCAATTGCATTGCAGCACGGAGTAGGGGCCCGCTTGCCGCTTGCGACGACGTCGATCGGGCGTGCTTATCTCGCAGCCATACCTGAACCCGATCGCAATTTCCTGCTTGACCAGATTCGTATTCGCGACGAAGCGCAGTGGCCCCGCATCAAGGCAGGTATCGAACAGGGTTTGAGGGATTACGAGGACCGTGGATTCTGTCTGTCGCTCGGCGAGTGGAATCCGGAAATTGTTGGTGTCGGCGTGGCGATTGCAGGTCTGGATGACAGCATTACGGCATTCAACTGTGGCGGCCCGGCTTACATCCTTACGCGGGAAAAGCTCGAGAACGAGATCGGACCGCGATTGGTTAGTCTTGTGAAACGCATTGGCAACCTCATGGGGCGGCCATAACAACATGGAAGAATGATGATTCGGGACCAGGAAACTCTTAACCTCCTCCTCGATACTGTCTCTCGCTTTGTGAGCGAGCGGCTGATTCCAGTAGAGGAGAACGTTGCAGAATCCGATAGGATTCCAGACGAAATCGTTGAGGAAATGCGCCAGCTTGGATTATTTGGTTTATGCATTCCGGAGCAGTATGACGGGCTAGGCCTGACGATGGAAGAAGAGGTTCTTATTGCCTTTGAAATCGCGAAGGCATCGCCCGCATTCCGCTCCCTGATCGGAACCAACAACGGTATCGGCTCGCAGGGGCTGATTGTCGATGGCACTGACGAGCAAAAACAGTATTACTTGCCGAAGTTGGCATCTGGTGAGCTGATCGCCTCCTTTGCACTCACTGAGCCGGGGGCAGGCTCCGACGCCGCCTCACTGAAGACGTCCGCCGTCCGCGACGGCGATTTCTACGTCCTCAATGGCACGAAACGCTTTATCACCAATGCACCTGAGGCTGGGGTGTTTACAGTGATGGCTCGCACCAACCCCGAAATCAAGGGTGCGGGGGGAATTTCGGCATTTATTGTTGAGAAGGGAACCCCGGGGATTACTCTCGGCAAGATAGACAAGAAGATGGGTCAGAAGGGCGCGCACACCTGCGACGTGATTTTTGACGACTGCAGGGTGCCCGCTAGCAATATCATCGGCGGGCAGGAGGGAATGGGATTCAGAACGGCGATGAAAGTCCTCGATAAGGGTCGCCTGCATATTTCGGCAATCTGTGTTGGAGCCGCGGAGCGGATGCTAAATGATGCGCTGCGCTATGCCATGGAGCGGGAGCAGTTCGGAAAACCTATCGCCGAGTTTCAGCTGATCCAGGCCATGCTTGCGGACAGCAGGGCGGAAATCTACGCGGCTCGTTCCATGATCCTTGATGCGGCTCGCCGTCGTGACGAGAAGCAGGACATTTCGACCGAAGCCTCATGCTGCAAGTTGTTTGCGTCGGAGATGTGCGGCCGAGTGGCCGACCGTGCCGTTCAAATCCATGGGGGAGCAGGCTACGTATCGGATTACGCAGTGGAGCGTTTTTACCGCGATGTGCGTCTGTTCCGCATCTACGAAGGGACGACACAGATCCAGCAACTGGTGATTGCCCGGAACATGATCCGGGATGCGGCCAATAGCGCACGGTGATATCTTGCTCGTCTTCTATTGGTAAAGCAGTCCTCCCTGCCTGAGGGGGTAGATGTATAGTTAGCGGCAAGAGCTCGCAGGTCAATAAGAAGCTCAAATCATTACGCCCGGCGCCAAGCCATGAATAGATAACGATGCGTCGGCGTATTCGAGGAGGAGGTTTGTGTGGTCATAGAAGGCCAGTCTCGGCACATTGAGCGAGTCAACAATGTGATCAGTGGGCGCGGTCATCCGTCGAGGATGGCGGAGCCGGACGAAGCCATACGGCGCTCGTGGATGCGTTGTGCGTCGAGCTATGGTTTGGATCCTGCACGTCCGGAGCCTGCGCAAATCATCACGTCCTCGCAACTGAGAGAGCACAAGGAGCGCATCGACGAATTTCTGCGCGTGGCGCGCTCGGGGATGGAGCAGCTGTACAAGCAGGTGGCGTCGCTCGGTTATGTGCTGCTGTTGTCTGATGGCGAAGGGGTCACGGTGGACTACATCGCCAATGCGGGCGGGGATGCGGAGCTCAAGGCGGCCGGCGTATATGTGGGTGCCGACTGGAAGGAGAATCACGCGGGCACCAACGGCATCGGTGCGGTCATTGCGGAGCGAACCCCCCTAATCTGCCATCAGGAGGATCACTTCAACGTCAAGCACATCGGTTTGTCGTGCACGGCAGCCCCCATTTTCGATCCCCGCGGGGATTTGCTCGCGGTGCTGAACATCACCGCCATGAACTCGCCGCGCAGCAAGGACAGCCAGTACCTGGCGCTGCAGCTGACGGCCCTGCACGCGAGGGCGATCGAGGACGCGAACTTCATTCTTCGCTTCGGGGACCAATGGATCCTGCGACTGTGCCGCACTTGGGCGTTTGCCGAGGTGAGTGGCGAGATGATGCTTGCCTTCAACGACGAGGGGGTGATCGTGGGGGCAAACACCACGGTTCGTCGCGAGTTGGCGAGCGCGGGGCAGCCAAGCGACTGGATCATCGGTCGCGCAGTGCCCGAGGTGTTCGAATGCACCATGGACGACATCTGGCGCGCGGCGCGCGGGGTGGGCTCCGATAACTCGGTGATGACCGCGGATGGGCAGAATCTGTACTACCTGTCGGTGAGGCTGCCACGACGGCAGAAGGATCTGCGGGTGATCTTCCAGGAGAAGTGGCTTCCCAGCCAACTCGGGGCCGAAGATCACGCGGCGCTCGATTCGCTGGCTGGTGATGATCCGGTAATGCAGCGCACGCTCGAGCAAGCCAAGCGTCTGGTCAATCGCAAGGTCAATATTCTGATCCAGGGCGAGACCGGCTCGGGGAAGGAGATATTTGCCCGGGCACTGCACAAGTCCAGCACGCGGGCACGCAAGCCCTTCGTAGCGCTCAACTGCGCGGCGATCCCCGAGTCGCTGATCGAAAGCGAACTCTTCGGCTATGCCCCGGGATCCTTTACGGGCGGGCGCAGCAAAGGCATGAAGGGGCTGATCCAACAATCGGATGGTGGCACGCTGTTCCTCGATGAGATCGGCGACATGCCGCTGCACTTGCAGACGCGGCTGCTGCGGGTGCTGTCGGAGAGCGAAGTGATGCCGATCGGCGCGGAGAAGCCGGTGCGCGTGGAGCTCACCGTGATTGCCGCCTCGCACCGGGATCTGCGCACGATGATTGCGGACGGCAAATTCCGCGAGGATCTGTACTATCGGCTTGGCGGGGCCACGCTGTACTTGCCATCCTTGCGCGAGCGCAAAGATATCGGCTTCATCATCGAGCGCTTGCTCCGCGCTGAATCCGAAGCGCAGGGGGGAGCCGCTTCCATCTCCTCGGCCGCGCTGGAGGCACTAACCCGTTATTCCTGGCCGGGTAACATCCGCGAGCTGCGCAATGCGTTGCGCTATGCGTTGGCGCTCTCCGAAGATGGTGAGATCCGGGTGCAGGACTTGCCTCGCGAACTTGTGCTCCCGCGTATCCCCGCCGTGCAGCTCGAAGAATCCCCTTGGCCGGGCCGCACGGCAGCGTTGCCGACCGAGACACCTGCCGAGCCGAAAGGCGAGGAGCTGCTCCGGCTGCTCAGGAGGCACAAGTGGAACATCACAGCGACTGCAGCTGAGCTGGGCGTGTCCCGCGTGACCATCTATCGCCAGATGAAGCGATTCGGCATCGTGCCTCCCAACGAGACCCATTGATTCGATAGATGGCGTGCACGTGTTCGCACGAGCACGCCATCTATGAATCGTCTGCATGGCTGGGCCGCCGAAGTTTGGGAAATCACGCTAGCGCGGAGTTTTCCCGGAAGCTCATCGATACTGCGCAGCGTCTTGCCCCCTTTGCGTACGCCGGCAGGCGTCATGACTAAACCTTTCCTCCGATACAGCAGTATCGGCGCGCAGCGTTCGATGTCGTGGTAAATGCCGACGCAATCCAAGCAGTGGAAGCAATCATCATAGCTGACCGCTCCGTCCGCCTTGATCGCATCGTACGCGCAACGAGTGCGACAGGTTTGACAAGGGCGGCCGCATACTTCGCGGCGTGGTATCCACGAAAGAATTTGCAGCCTCCCACCGAGGCTCAGTGCGGCTCCGAGAGGGCAGATGAACTTGCAGAAGAATTTGAAATAGAAGACCCCGGCAATCAACAGGAGTACCGCATAGGCGACGAAGGGCCAGCTGCGGTCGAAGCCGACGGTAATGGCCGTCTTGAACGGTTCGACTTCGGCCAATGATTCTGCGGCGCTTGGAGTTGCCACCGCGCATACAGCCAAGACAGCAAGGACCGCATATCGAACACGCTGGAGCCGGTGGACAAGGGGAGTGGGTAGATGCAGACGAGGGAGGCGCAGGCGCCGGGATAGTGCGCTAACCGCCTCCTGCAGGACTCCGAAGGGGCACAGCCAGCCACAAAACGTGCCGCGTCCCCAAATCAACAGGGTTACCATTGCGATGGCGATAAGAAGAACCGACACCGGATCATAGAGGAGGCTGCCGAGTCCCTGTCCCGACATCAAAGATCTCAGTATCCCGGTAATTTGCACAACGGAAAGCTGTCCTTGTGCGTACCAGCCGATGTAAATCAGGGTAAAGCTGAGGAACACAACGCGGAAGGAGTTCAATCGTTCGGCTCGTGAAGCTACCCAGCGTGGGCGCCACAACACGAGACTCAGCACCAGGAACGCGACAGAAATGATCACGAGATCGACCCATCGGGCGTTCCATGCTTGTAGCCATTCTGGCAAAGGCTCGGCCGGGTATTCAAACAGCGTTTTGGGTGGGCGGTATTTGAGCGTCACCGGTTGCTGAATGATCCGCGGCAGGATGAGCCCCTTCTTCGTGACACGCGTCAGGGTAAGCGTCAGTTCCATGGTGCGGCCGGGGTCCAGACCAGCCCCGGCATACACGCTGAAGATGCGTGAAGCGTTGAATTCCGGCGCCCCGATCAGCGTGGGCAGATCGAATACTAGGTCGCGCAGTTCCACGGGCAATCCGTCCTGGGTCAGGGAAAGACGCTGTGGTATGCCGGCGGGGACGAAATCATCATCGATCATGGAATACCGGCCTGCGGTGGCGACCCACAGTGCCTGTCGCCCCTCCGGTAGCTTGTGCATCAACTTTTCATAGGCATCGTCCCCCAGAAGGGAGCGTCCGATTGTCGGTGCATTGAGGTAGGCAACGTAGAGGTCAACAAACGGGGCGCTCGGGTGGGCGAGACCATCCGGGTCCGCACCGACCCCGTCGGTCTCCGTGAATATTCTTTCCGTTTCTTCGTTGCTGACGCGCAGTCGGGCGATCATGCCGCGTGCTAGCAGTTCTGTGAAATCACGGCGCTCAAATACGTCGATGCGTGGCTGAGCCGGTGCACGTTGGCCGAAATCCGTGAACCCTAACTTGGCGCGCGCGACTGCGAGTGCGGACGCAAGGGCCGTCTGATTCAGGATGCGAACGGAGGTGGTGGCGCGGGTGATCCCGTCCAGCTCGATGCGGTTAGCAGAATTCCGAAGTGGGTTAGTGGATTGGTTCGCGGCGACAACGATCTCCCGCTTAACGCTCTTTCCTGCGTACTGGCCGACAAACTCACGCAAGAGTTGGCGGTCCAGAACGTCGAGAAAGATTGGTTCGCGTTGGTTGAGAACCTCGACATTCATGAAGTTGCCGGTTCGATCCAGCGAGACCAGAAGATTGATAGGGGTCCCTGCGAAACCGGGCAGTGGCGCAAGGTCGATCGATTCGAAGACGTACCCTATCGTGCCCTCTCCGGGCTGAACGTCGCTCGTGAGTGGCCATGCCGGCAAATCGGCCAGCTGCTGCTGAACATGAAGGGGCGGGGGAAAGCGGCTCTCGAGTTGGGAGATAGTCAACTCACCGGCTACGGCGGGCATGGAGAGCGTCAGAAGCCAGCCCGCAAACAAAGTTATTTGGCGGGCGAGCAATGTCATGCACCGACCCCTCATCACACTTGCATCGCTGCCGGCCGACCGAAATAGAACCCCTGAAAGAAACTAAAGCCTAGGTCAAAGCAGGTCCTGGCGCCTTGTGGCGTCTCGACTTTTTCCGCGAGCAGCTTTGGCGGCCACGAGCGTAAGTGCCTCACCAGTCGCGACAAACACTCGGCGCTAAGCTGCAGAACGTCGAGTTTGACGATGTCCACGATCTCCAGCAGCGGTTCATAGGCTTCGTCGTAACTGACGAAGTCGTCAAGGGCTAGGCGATAGCCCCGTCTCTTTAGTTCGCGGCAACGCTTTAAGATCGACTCGTCAACCTCAATGGTCTCTAGCAGTTCGAACACTACCCGTTCTGGCGGCAAGGCCTCGATGGCCGGGCTGAGTAGTGTCGGTCCATCCACATTAATGAAGGCTGTGCAATCACCAACTATGGTACTCATGCCGACGTTTCGAAGAGCATCCCGAACGACTACGGTAGCGGATGCCGAATCGATATTGTCAATCGTGTTACAGCCAGCGTGCGAGCGGAACAATAATTCGTAAGCAACCACGTGCAATCTACGATCGACGATTGGTTGCCGCGCGATTATGGTGATCGAACTCTCCTGCGCCATCAGAAGGCTCCTGCTACGAATTCTGGCGAAAAAAATGCCGAGTCTTGGATGGTATTCATCCGAAACTCGGCGTTAACGGGGGGGGAGGCCACCCGGAGGAGAGAGGAAGACTTCCTTGAGCACTGGACTTCATAATCGACGCCTTTAGAAATGCTGGACATGGCCGTACGTCAATAAAAAGATCACAAGGAATCAGAAATTATCCTGGGATAGGATTAACTGCGCCGATATCGACAATGCCGGAGCGCACCGCAAACATGGCAAGTTCAGCGCTGTTTCCCGCGCCAAGCTTCTGTTTGATGTTGTAGAGATGGGTTCCGACAGTGCTTTGGCTCAGGAAGAAACTGTCCGCCACCTGCCGTACTGATCTGCCACTTGCCAACTGCTTGAATACTTCGAATTCCCTTAGGGTGAGCATCTCCACTGGATCATTGGCTCCATTGATTTGTTGCAGTGCCAGTTCGTGGGCGATGTTTGGTTCAAGGTAAATGCAGCCTTGGGCGACCTGGCGAATAGCACTCACCAATGCCTCCGCCGCGCTTCGTTTCGTCATATATCCCCTTGCGCCGGCTTTCAGTGCGAGTCTCGGATGGACGCTATCCATATGTGCCGAGAGCATCAGGATGCGCAGGTTTGGATGACGCTCGATGAGGCGTTTGGTTGCCTGGATTCCTCCGATGCCCGGCATTGAGACGTCCATGACTACGACATCCGGCTGCTGCGCGGCGATGATGCGGCAAGCCTCCTCTCCGCTCGATGCCTCGGCGACCACGCGGATGTCGTCGGTGGTTTCCAGGAGCAGGCGGAACCCCATGCGGACAACCGCATGATCGTCTGCGAGTAGGACCTGAATGGTTTTCAATCTAGGCTACTCCTTGCGATGGGCAACTGGGCCATGACGCATACCCCATGGCCGGGCGCGCTGTCGAGGCAAAACGTTCCGCAAAGCGATTCCACTCGTTCGCGCATTCCTAGCAAACCAAAGCCCCCGGTCTTGGCATTTGCATCACCCGTGAGTCCGCGTCCATTGTCCCGGACCACGACCTCAAGTCCCTTTCGAACGTCGCATTGCAGGGTGATGTCGACCTGAGTTGCACCGGAGTGGCGCGCGACATTTGTGAGTGACTCCTGCACCACGCGGAATACTGCCAAGCTCAGATCGTGACCCATCGATTCGAGTCCGATGGGGCCGCTGTTCCAATTAACGTTGATGCCCGGGTTCCGCACTTTCCATGCGTCGACCAAAGCTCGTAGCGGCGGTACTTGATCAGGTTCGGCAGGCTCGGCTTCGCGGAGCCGCGAAATCATGTGGTGCACCATGTCATACATTCCCGCCGCGACTGACGCAATCGTACGCGCTCTGCCGTGAATATCTGGCGATGCGGACTGCGCGCGATGGGAGATCGAGACTGCGATGGTCCGGATCGCTGTTATGCATTGCCCAAGTTCGTCGTGCATCTCGCGGGCAAGACTGCGTCGCTCTTCTTCCAGGCGCTGCCGCAGGAGCGCAGCGACGTGCTGATCTAGCTCTAGTCGGCGGTTTTCGTTCAAGGTCGAAGCCAGATTGGCTGCGAGGCGGTTGAAGGTCTCGCTTAATTGCGAAAACTCCGGCAAAGCAAAGTGAGGGAGACGTGCGGAGAAGTTGGCGCGTTCAATTTCGCTCAATCCAATGAGAATGTGATGCATCGGCTGCAGCGTGCGGCTGATAAGCCATTGCACGAGCCAATGCACACCGAGAAAGAAGGTGAGGATTAGCGCAAGCAGGTTGCAGGCATCATCCCAGGCATCGACAGTGGCGCGCGAGCTGTCAGGGATGATCTGCAAGGTGCCGCCTCGTAGAGGGAGCGTCACCGCTTCGGGACTGGCGTCGATCATGCGGGTGAACCAGTCAGGGGCGTAACGGTCTTTCTTGTACTCGGATGGCGGCGCGCGATACAACTCCTGCCCGTTGGCGTCAATGAGTACCAGATCGTTTGCCCGTAAGCGCCCCAACGATTCTAGAAAGGGCTTCAGACGAGAAATCTCGCCATCTTGCATCTTTGCCGCTGCCGTCAAGGTTTGTGTCGCCACCTTGGTTGCAGCCCGCACTTCCTCGCGAACCGCGGATTTCAGGATGTCCAGGGAGACGACACTAAGCGCCCCTACGAAGACGAGTAGGAGTGAGTTCATTAGAAGAATGACGCGCAGACGCAGACTCATTTTTCAACTCTCCCTCCGCGAATGCTTGAAACCTGATGGCGGACGTGTATCGCGGGCTGGCTTGGGATGGCGCTCCACACGAGTCACATTCCCTACGCACCTCGGTCCACAAACCCTACGTCATCCCTGCATCAGGAATCTGAATGATGTCGGAGCCTCTTTCGGGAGGTCGCTCCGGGACCACCTTCCATCGGCGTTCGATGCTCTACGAGAGCGCGGGGCTCCTTAGTGCTCTGCAGTCACGCCAGAGCGCCAACTCTCGAGTATTCGCCAAAACGCCTGTTGCTGCTGGCGACGGCCTCCCGGATAGGCTGCTCTGGCGCGATGACCGTGACGCTTCGCCGGTACTGACTGGGCGACACGCCCAGATGCATCCTGAAGAACCGAGTGAAATTGCCTTGCGACTCGAACCCCAGGCGGAGGGAAATCTCGAGTAGCGAATCCGAGGTTTCCGAGATCTCCTTAATAGCCGTATCCAAGCGCATCATATTGGCGTATGCCATTGGTGTTAGTTGCGTTTCCTGCTTGAATAAGTGGAAGAAATGAGGGCGCGACATGCGAGCGAGCTTTGCAAGCTCCTCGACTACAATCGGTTCGCCTACAGATTCGCGCATGACCGACAGCACTTTTCGGATCCGTGCGTCGCAGCCGACTCCACCCAAGGTCTCGAAGTTGGAAAGCCGCTTCGGCTCGGAGTACTCAGCAGCGAGTGCGGTCGTTAGCGCCACCGCCAGCTGCTCAAGTTGGGTACTGCTAGGTGTCGGCTCATAGGCGATCATGTCGACAAGCTCATCCACGAGCATGCGTGCTGACGCCGGAATGACGCCACTGGGTGTCGAAAAGAACTTCGGATGCATGCAGGCTGCGAACTGGCGGCCCAGTTGCCTCAACCAAGTCGGCTCTATATGCAGGACCAGCAGGGTGACGGGCGGAGCGTCTTCCTCAATCTCAAGCGAGTGTGCTGCCCATGCATTGAGCATTATCACGTTGTCGTCGCTCAACCGATGCCTCCCGTCTCGCACCGATACCTCCATGTCGGGACCATCAACCCGGAAGAGAAATTGGCATGTGCGATAGGCCTGGAGCGTGATCGAGCTCTCGAGTGTGATGAGCATCGCCCGGCCAAACTCGCCGTGAAGAACCCGCAATCCGTTCGACATCTGTGTCTCCTCTTCGTTATGTGTCGCAGTCTCGTGTCGTTTCTTTGGACTGCCGAAGACTGACACTCACATTCCGTGCCATCATTAATTGTTTCGTGCAAACAATGGCTTAAGGATTATTCAACTGTTACCTTCGATGTAACACGTGTAACGTCGCTCTGTTAACGCATGGTTACACCTGCGTCATCCATGCCCGCCCGTGTATCACCCAGGTGATCGAGCGACTGGCCACCGCCCGATGGATTGTTACCACTGACTTCGTACTTCAACCTAGTCGTGAAGGGATGTGCAGGGGACGAATTCTCCGATTCGGAGTGGTCGAGGCGTGGGCTGCAAGAGATGCTTATGTGCACGCGCACATTGAGCCTTGGCCGTCTTGGAGTGCTGCATGAATCCATTGTGAGCCGTGCCACAGTCGAGCTTTGTGCGCGGTATTGGCGTATGCGCATTGACTCAGCCGCCGAGCAGCGACGGACCATGGGGGCAATGAAATCCCGCTCGCGTGCCTCCTGGCCCTCTGAATTGACGCATGCCCGCATCAAGGGGAGACGCCAGATCGATGATTCGCACTATCGCTGTTCGCGCAATCAGACTTTGCGCTAAGCGAGCATACCGTCCGCCATGGTTTCGCTTACAGGGCTCGCTGCAGAATAAGTTCCAGTCTAGGAGACGAGTCTGATTACCGATACGCATTGATCGTCGGGATCATTACTAACCATACGTGGAGCGAACTGTGGAACGCCTCAGCGAAAATCAGACAATTAGGGCAGAGGGTACGACCGGCTTGAGTAGGCGCGCCTTCCTGAAGCATGGGGGTGGGGCTGCTATCGGGCTGGCCGTGGTTCCCGCAGCAGGGCTGGCGGCAACGTCGCCGCCACAGCCAACTCTGAGCGCAAGCTTTTCCAATCTTGGTCAAGACCTTGGAAAGACATTGATGCGAATGGCTCGCGACATCTTTCCGCATGAAAAGCTCCACGATAAATATTATGCAGCCGTCGTCAATCCATACGACCAGAAAGCGGCGACGGATGCTGCTTTCAAGAAGCTTCTATCCGATGGCGTGAACGATCTGAATCGCCGTTCCATGAAGCGGTTTGGAAAGACATACGCGGAGATTTTATCGGAAGGTGATCGAGTGGTTATTTTGTATGACATTGAGCAGTCGGCGTTCTTTCAGAAATTGCGCGGAGATCTGCTGTACGGGATCTATAACAACAAGGAAGTTTGGTCGCAATTCGGTTACGAAGGCTCTTCATGGGAGAAAGGCGGCTACATCGAGCGTGGATTCAACAACATCGACTGGCTCTGAATTCGTGCCCGATTACCTGCGCATAGGAAATAAACATCATGGCTGCAATTTTTGATCTGAACGACGAAGAAGTCGTTGTTATTATTGGCTCGGGCGCTGGTGGTGGCACCCTGGCGAATGAGCTTGCCCAGAAGGGTGTTAATAAGATCGTTGTTCTTGAGGCAGGAAAGCAGTTCACGTTCGATGATATCGAGAACGACGAATTCGCCATGTTCCTGAAGCTGAGCTGGCTGGACAAGCGCGTCGCGCGCGGTGCATGGTCGGTGACCGATACCGGCCCCAATCTTCCGGCCTGGATCGTGAAAGGCGTGGGTGGTTCCACGATGCACTGGGCAGGTGTGTCTCTGCGCTTCAAGCCGTATGAGTTCAAAACCAGGACGACTTACGGGGATATTCCGGGCGCGAACGTGTTGGACTGGCCGATTTCCTACGAGGATCTGGCGCCCTATTATGATCGCGCGGTGCAGAAGATGGGCGTTTCTGGTGTGGCAGGGGGAATGCCGCAACTGCCAGAGTCCAATCTCGCGAAGGTCGCAATCGCGGGTGCGAAGAAGATCGGCTACAAGGACTTTACGCACCCGATGGCCATCAACTCACAGGCATACGATGGCCGTCCGGCGTGTCAGGTGATTGGCTTCTGCATGCAGGGCTGCAAGATTGGGGCGAAATGGTCGACGGCGTACACGGAAATTCCGCGCGCGCTCAAGACCGGGCGAGTCGAGTTGCGTCCCGAGTCCATGGTGTTGCAGGTCCAGCACGACAAGTCGGGAAAGGTCAGTGGCGTGCTATACGCGGACAAAAATGGCAACAAGCACCTGCAGAAAGCGAGGCTGGTTGCCGTGGCTGCAAACTCCATCGAGTCTCCGCGATTGCTGCTCAATTCGGCTAGCAGCATTTTCCCGAACGGCCTTGCGAACTCGTCGGGCCAGGTGGGCAAGAACTATATGGCGCATGCTACCCAGGGCTTGCTTTCGGTTCACGAGAAGCCCGTAAATATGCATCGCAGTAACGCCGTCGCTGCGATTATCGGCGACGAGGCAAAGAATGATCCGTCCCGAGGTTTCTACGGCGGGTACTACTTCGAAGTGTTGCAACTGGGCTTGCCGTTCACCGTTGCGTTCCTCCGGCCTCCCGCTGGTTGGGGACGAGAGTTGAGCTCTGCGGCCGAGGCCTATGACCACATGACTGGTGTATGGACGTGCGGCGAGCAGTTGGCGTCAGAGGGCAATCGCGTCTACCTGCATGCGACAGAGAAGGATCAATACGGGCTGCCGGTGCCCATCGTCTCCAACTCGGACCATGACAATGACGCAATGCTGCGCCGCCACGGCGCTGTCCAGTGGAGAAAGATCAACGAGGCGCTCGGAGCCCATCGCACCCTGGAAATGCCCACGTGGTCCTCGAGTCATAACATGGGGACCAACCGAATGAGCGCTAAGGCGCAGGACGGCGTGGTCAATAAATGGGGCCAGGCCCATGATGTCAAGAACCTGTTTATCTCTGATGGTAGCCAGTTTACCTCAAGCGCGGCTGCGAACCCGACACTGACCATTGTCTCCCTTGCAATTCGTCAGGCCGAATATATTGCCGACCAGATGAAGAAGGGCGAGATCTAATCATTGAGTCTGCGAGCCTCTCGGTTTCAAACAACACACTGAGAATGTGATGGTTTCGTGGCCGAACCGAGACCCGCGCGCCATTCTGACGTGCCATTGCGAGCGTCAGTTTGATTTCTGCTGGCGAGAGTTTGCCGTCCGTCCAAATGCCAGAGAATGATCTGCGAGCGATAATTCAAAGGAGAAGAACGTGTATGTGACCGTGTTTCGCGCCAAGGGTAGCGCCGATCATTCGATGCAAATGCAATATAGCGAATGGTTTAATCGTCTTGCCCCGCTTCTGCCCGATCTGGATGGGTTCATTTCGATGAAGCAGTATCTGGCCGACGATGGCGAGGCGTGCTTCATCGTCGAATTTCGTGATGAAGTGTCGCATCGTGCGTGGTCCGAGCATCCTTTGCATCTTGCGGCAAAGGAATTCGGGCGATCTTTCTTTTCAAGTTACGACATTAAGGTCTGTGAGTTGCGTTACCAACGGTCGTCGGGGTGATTGAAGGCGCTGCTGGAATCGACGGATGTATTGTGAGATTGAATTCGTCGCAGTGATCAACTCGTACTGTAAGAAGGTTAGGGGCCGCGATTAGCCGGCGGCCATCGGGAAAGGAGTCGTGTTATGAAGTTGCTGATGTCACCGATGTCGCCCTTCGCACGGAAGGTAAGAATTTTTGTTCGCGAATTGGGAGTCGCCGGCCAAGTCGAGGAAGTCAATGTAACGGTGATGCCAATATCGGTGAACCCGGATGTGAGTGGCAGGAATCCGCTTGGGAAGATCCCGGTATTGCTGCGAGATGATGGAGTTGCTCTCTATGATTCTCCCGTTATCTGTGAATATCTCGACAGTCTTCATGAAGAGCGGAAGTTGGTGCCGGCGATGGGAGAAGCCCGCTGGACTGCGTTAAGGCAACAGGCGTTGGCGGATGGTCTTTTGGATGCCGCAGTATTGCTGCGTTATGAGACTGCGATGCGACCTGAACTGTTGCGATGGGACAAGTGGATCGATGGACAGCAGGCGAAAATCGATTTCGCATTGGATGCGATTGCCCGTGAGATCAAAGCGTTGGATGGCGACCTCACCATTGGTGGTGTGAGTACGATCTGCGCGCTCGGCTACCTCGATTTCCGCTTTACGTCATACGACTGGCGCAGTGCACGTCCTGCGCTCGCTTCGTGGTATGCAGCACAAAGCGAGCGCGAGTCGGTTCTGTCCACGGTCCTGCACGCTTGAGGCAGAAATTTCCGGGAGGGATCTCTACCGAAAATTGAGTGTTTCTGCTTCCGTGTAGCGTATCGGTGTACGTGCATTTTTGAATCATCAACGTCGTCGGCAAGTAGGCGCGATTCCGCAACACGCGGCAGACGACGCTTGAGGAGGTTGCAACCGGGTTGGCGCGAGGGAAGGAAGTGCCGTTTGAATTCACACGTGCTTGCACATCAGGCCCCGATCTAAAGACTTTCTCACGTATGCCCTATGTTGCGGGCGCTTCCTCAGCTGATTCCCGACCAGTACGAACTCATACCAATGGAGATCGAAGAAATGAGTAAAACCCTCTTATCAACTTTGCTGTTTGTTCCCACGCTGGCTCTCGCAGCTGGATTCTCGATTGAAAGCCCAGACATCAAAGCCAATCAGGAAATCTCCAAAGAGTACGTGCTCAATGGGTTCGGATGCGAGGGCGGCAACGTCTCGCCCGCTCTGACATGGAAGAACGCACCCAAGGGTACGAAGAGCTTTGCTGTGACCGTGTACGACCCGGACGCACCAACCGGGAGTGGATGGTGGCACTGGGTGGTATTCAATTTGCCGCCTGATACGACATCGCTGCCCCAAGGCGCGGGTGACCCGTCAGCAGGGAGGTTGCCGAAGGGGTCCGTGCAAAGCCGAACCGATTTCGGCAAACCAGGCTGGGGGGGGCCATGTCCGCCGCAGGGCGATAAGCCGCATCGGTTCACGTTCACCGTGTTTGCCCTCAAAACGGAGAGGATCGAACTCGGTGAAGACACACCGGCGGCAATGGTCGGCTACATGCTGAACTTGAACAGTTTGGCGAAGGCGAGTTTTGTCGCGAAATCTGTGCGTAAGTAGTCCCGGCTTCGGTTGCTCCATCAGGACAGCGTCGCATACCCCAATGAAACAAGTTCCACCCAATAATGCTTAAAGGAGAAACCATGGCGGCGCTTTCACATGTCAGGGTTCTGGATCTGTCGCGAATTCTGGCAGGGCCACTCGCCACCCAGATACTTGCCGATCTCGGTGCCGACGTAATCAAGATTGAACGCCCGGATACGGGGGATGATACGCGGAGCTTTGGTCCGCCGTTCGTCAAGAATCAGGACGGAGACGACACAACCGAGTCTGCCTATTACAGCAGTTGCAACCGGAACAAGAAGTCCGTTGCGATTGATATCTCGCGTTCTGAAGGTCAGGAGCTGATATACCACCTGGCAGCCACATCGGATGTCTTTATCGAGAACTTCAAGGTCGGGACGCTGAAACGCTACGGCCTTGATTATGAAACGCTCTCCAAGATTAATCCGCGCCTTATCTATTGCTCGATTACTGGCTTTGGCCAGGATGGTCCTTACGCACAACGTCCCGGGTACGATTTTCTGATCCAAGGTATGGGGGGACTGATGAGTGTCACGGGGCGTCCGGATGGCGAGCCCGGCGCTGGGCCGCAAAAGGCAGGACTGTCACTCGCAGACATTACGACTGGTCTCTACGCGACAATCTCCATCCTTGCGGCACTCGCCGAGCGCGAGCAATCAGGTCTTGGGCAGCAAATCGACCTCGCACTCTTGGACGTACAGGTAGCGTGTTTGGCCAATCAGGCAATGAATTTCCTAACGACGGGGAAGGAGCCCGTCCGCATGGGCAACGGGCATCCAAATGTCGTCCCGTATCAGGATCTCAAGACCAAGGACGGTTACATGATTCTGGCGGTCGGTAACGATGGTCAGTTCTCGAAGTTCTGTTTGGCTGTCGGCCATCCGGAATGGGCGGAGGATCAACGTTTCCGGACCAATGCGACGCGTGTCGCCAATCGTCAGCATCTGATTCCGCTGCTCAACGAGGTCGTGCTTACGCGTACCACCGCCGAGTGGATTGCGCTGTTCGAACAATGCGGCGTTCCCTGCGGACCCATTAACGGAGTGAAGGACGTGTTTGCCGACCCGCAGGTCGTTCATCGGGGCATGCAGATTCGGATTCCCCATCGTCTGGCGGGGGAGGTTCCTCTGGTGGCGAGTCCGATACGGCTTTCGCGTACGCCAGTGGAGTATCTGAAAGCGCCGCCGATGCTTGGCGAGAACAGTACCGAAGTGCTCAGCTCGTTGCTCGGGGTTAGTGCCGAACGCATCGAGGAACTCAAGGATGCGGCTGTCGTTGGCCGTTGAATTGCCGAAAAAGTACTACGCAGAACCAATCAATGAAGATACTTGTACCGGTCAAGCGGGTCATTGACCCGAACGTCAAGGTCCGTCTGAAGAGCGACGGAAGCGGCATCGATCTTGCGAATATGAAGATGTCGATGAATCCTTTTGACGAAGTCGCCGTTGAAGAGGCGGTACGTCTTAGGGAATCGAATCTGGCGACCGAAGTCATAGCAGTCACCTGCGGCGTGTCCGCGTGCCAGGAGACGCTACGGCACGCAATGGCGATCGGCGCTGATAGAGCGATTCTGGTGGAGACCGACGTCCAACTCGAGCCGCTGTCTGTCGCCAAGCTCCTGCGCGCCATCGTCGAGCGCGAGGCGCCCGAGCTCGTCATTCTCGGTAAACAGGCGATCGATGACGACGCAAATCAGACGGGCCAGATGCTCGCCGGACTTCTCGGATCGCCCCAAGCAACCTTCGCATCGAAGATCACGATTGCGGACGGAAGGGCGGCCGTAACGCGGGAGGTCGATGGGGGGCTGGAAACTCTCGAGTGCGGACTGCCCGTCGTTATCACGGCCGACCTTCGCCTCAACGAACCGCGCTATCCGTCGCTGCCCAACATCATGAAAGCCAAAAAGAAGCCACTGGAAACTATTGCGGCGGGAAGCTTGGGTGCCGACATTTCCCCGCGTCATGTTCCAGTTAAATACGCTTTTCCGCCGAAACGCAGTGCGGGCGTCCGGGTCGCGGATGTGGCCGAACTGGTCCATAAACTCAAGAATGATGCAAAGGTAATTTGATGGCAATCCTGGTCATAGCCGAGCACGATAACGATTCTCTGAGATCGGCGACCCGCAATACGGTTGCCGCCGCCGCTCGGATCGGTGGGGATATCCATGTTTTGGTGGCGGGCATGAATTGCGCTCAAGCCGCCCAGGCCGCGGCCAAGCTGGCGGGCGTCGTCAAGGTTATCTTTGCCGATGCGCCGCACTATGCGGACCAGACGGCGGAAAATTTGGCTGCACTCATCGTCCCCCTTGTGAAAGCGGAAGGGGGTGCATATGACTATGTGCTAGCGCCAGCGACCGGTGCAGGCAAGAACCTCATGCCGCGCATTGCGGCGCTGCTCGATGTGGCACAGATCTCCGATATCGTGGCGGTGGAGTCGGCTGATACCTTCGTGCGGCCAATCTACGCAGGCAACGTGCTGGTTACCGTTAGATCGATCGATGCGGTAAAGGTGATCACCGTCCGTACTACGGCATTCGATGCAGCTGGAGAGGAGGGCTATGCAGTTGTCGAGAGCATCACGGCGGGTCCCGACCTTGGCCAGTCGAAGTTGGTCGGCCGGGAAGTTTCCAAATCGCTCCGTCCTGAGCTCATTGCCGCACGGGTCATCGTTTCAGGTGGGCGCGGGTTGGGTAATGGCGAGAACTATCACAAACTGCTTGAACCGTTGGCCGACAAGCTTGGTGCAGCCCTTGGGGCCTCGCGCGCCGCAGTGGATGCGGGTTTCGTGCCGAACGACTATCAGGTCGGCCAAACAGGCAAGATCGTGGCCCCGCAGCTCTATATCGCGATTGGCGTGTCCGGAGCCATCCAGCATCTCGCTGGCATGAAGGACTCAAAGATCATTGTCGCCATCAACAAGGATCCGGATGCCCCGATCTTTCAGGTGGCCGATTTCGGGCTGGTTGGCGATCTGTTTGAAGTCGTACCGCAACTGACCGCTGCACTGAAATGAAGGGCGTCGCCGATAGGGGGCGCGCTGGGCCAGTCAATTGTCGGACGAGTTGCTATGCAGCGTGAATCGATGGAGTTCGATGTCGTCATCGTCGGAGGCGGACCCGCTGGGTTGGCTTCGGCGATACGGCTGAAACAGCTTGCGAACGAAGCAGGTCGGGACATTTCGGTGTGCCTGATAGACAAGGGCGCCGAGATCGGCGCTCACATACTCTCGGGTGCCGTGATGGATCCACGTGCCCTGTCCGAACTGCTGCCGAACTGGAAGGACGACGGTGCCCCCCTCAACGCCCCCGTGTCCGAGGATCGCTTCTTCATCCTGTCGGAATCCGGTGCCTTCAAGGTGCCGAATGCGCTGCTGCCGGGTTGTTTCCATAATGAGGGCAACTACGTCATTTCACTTGGTAGCGTCTGTCGCTGGTTGGGGACGCAGGCTGAAGCTTTAGGCGTAGAAATCTATCCCGGGTTCGCGGGTGCCGAGGTCCTGTTCGACGAGAACGGCGCCGTGATGGGAGTTGTAACCGGCGACATGGGGCGCCTGCGCGACGGTTCCGACGGGCCGAATTTCCAGCCGGGCCTGGAATTGCATGCGAAGTACACAATCCTTGCAGAGGGTTGCCGCGGGCATCTCGGAAAGCAGCTAATCAAACGATACAGGCTCGACGCGGACGCCGACCCCCAGACCTATGCTATCGGGCTGAAGGAACTATGGGAAATCGATCCCGACGTGCATCAACTGGGCCTGGTCGTCCATAGTGGTGGCTGGCCGATGCAAGCCGACACCTACGGGGGAGGCTTTCTTTACCACTTGGAAAACAACCAAGTGACTGTCGGGTTTGTGGTCGGCCTTGGTTACGAGAATCCGTACCTGTCGCCGTACGAGGAGTTCCAGCGGTTCAAGACTCATCCGCAAATCCGCAAGTTCCTCGAGGGCGGCAAGCGGATTTCCTACGGTGCCAGGGCCTTGGTAGCAGGTGGCGTGCAGTCGCTGCCCAAGTTGACCTTTCCCGGTGGTGTCTTGGTCGGCGACGACGCGGGTTTCCTGAATGCCGCGCGAATCAAGGGGTCACATTGCGCGATCAAGACGGGGTCGCTCGCCGCGGAAGCTTGTTTTGAAGCGCTGATAGCGGGTCGTGAGCGCGATGAGCTGACCGCGTACCGAAGTAAGTTCGAGAATAGTTGGCTGTACGACGAACTGTATAAAGCACGGAACTTCAAGCCTTTCATGGCGAAGGGTCTGAAGCTAGGGGCGCTCCTCTTCGGCTTGGATCAGCTCGTTTTCAATGGTGTGGCTCCCTGGACGCTGCATCATCGGTCGCCCGACCATGAGAAGCTGAGTCCTGCTGCTGCATGCCAGCCGATCGAATATCCAAAGCCCGACGGCGTAATCACCTTTGATCGTCTGGGGTCGGTCTTTCTCTCCAATACGAACCATGAGGAGGATCAGCCCTGTCATCTCCGACTGAAGGACGCCGATCTCCCCATTGAAGTCAATTTGCCCACGTACGATGCGCCAGAACAGCGCTTCTGCCCGGCAGGTGTCTATGAGATCGTCGGTCGCGAGGGAGGCCAGCCGCGACTCCAGATCAATGCGCAGAACTGTGTCCATTGCAAGACCTGCGATATCAAGGATCCCAACCAGAACATCAACTGGGTGGTCCCGCAGGGCGGTGAGGGGCCCGTATATCCGAACATGTAAGGCACGTGGTGCGGCGTTGTCCGAGTGGGTGATGTCCCGAACCGTTAGTGTTATCGAGCGTAGGGCTCGCGTAGGAGTTGCAGTGCAGAAAAATTCTAATCTGTCCGCAATGGACCAGCCGATCTGCCAGGGCCCAATCGTCCAGCATGTCGTTCAGACCCGACTTCCCACGGAGTGGGGCGAGTTCACGCTCCACGGTTTTTCGGCCGATGGTAAGGAGCACTTGGCACTGACGTTTGGCGAGATCGATCGCAGTGCTCCAGCGCTCGTTCGTGTCCACTCCGAGTGCCTAACCGGCGATGCCCTGTTCAGCCAACGCTGCGACTGCGGCGCTCAGCTTCGAACCGCTCTTGCGTCGATTGCGCGAGAGGGGCGCGGCATCTTGCTATATCTGCGCCAGGAGGGGCGAGGCATCGGGTTGTTCAACAAGCTGCGCGCCTACGCTCTGCAGGATCACGGAGCGGACACGGTCGACGCGAACGAGCGTCTCGGTTTTCTGGCGGATGGCCGCGACTATGCAGTCTGCAAGGAGATGTTGGAGCATTTCGGCGTAACCAAATTGCGCGTGATGACCAACAACCCCCGAAAGGTGGCGGCGCTCGAAAATTTCGGATTTGAGGTCGTCGAGCGCATACCGCTTGTTGTAAGGGCCACGCCTGACAATCGTGCCTACCTCTCGACCAAGGCGAAGCGCCTTGGTCACCTGTTGGACGGACACCAGGCCCCGGTTGGGCCGAAAAGGTATATTCGGGAGACGGAAAATGCCGCACACTCAATTGAATGAAGGCGAACACGCCAGCGACAACCATTCCGGTTTCCAGATCAGTTCAGTCGAGGAAGTCATTGAAGAGTTGGCGGCCGGTCGGATGGTCATCATCGTGGATGAGGCCGATCGTGAAAATGAAGGCGATCTCCTGATAGCGGCCGAGCATGTAACCCCCGAGGCCATCAACTTCATGGCGCGCTTCGGTAGAGGCCTCATCTGCCTGACGCTAACCGAGGAGCGGTGTCGCACATTGGGCCTTCCAATGATGGTGGATTCGAACAAATCGCCCCATCACACGAACTTCACCGTCTCGATCGAGGCGGCTTCCGGCGTGACGACCGGGATCTCCGCTCCTGATCGGGCCCGCACGGTGCAGGTCGCGGTGAGCGCGAATGTGACACCCGATTCAATTGTCCAGCCCGGGCATGTGTTTCCTCTGCGCGCCCATCCCGGCGGCGTGCTGGCGCGTGCCGGCCATACCGAGGCCGGTTGTGACTTGGCACGTTTGGCGGGACTCACGCCTGCTTCGGTAATCTGCGAAATCCTCAACGATGACGGAACGATGGCGAGGCTGCCCGACTTGACGGAGTTCGCCGTCAAACACGGCCTTAAGGTCGGCACTATTGTCGATCTGATCCATTACCGCAGCAGGAGCGAATCGCTGGTGACCAGGCTCTCGGAACGTGACATCGAGACTCCGTATGGCCCCTGCAAGCTAGTGGTCTACAACGACTCGATTGCTAAGACTCAGCACATGGCGCTGATCCGAGGGGATATCGACGATGGAAATGAGGTCCTCGCGCGAGTCCATGAGCCCACTTCGCCGATCGACCTCCTGGACATCAACGATCGTCGTCACTCATGGAACTTTCACGAGTCTCTGGCTCGCATCTCGCGCGAGGGGCGTGGGGTTCTCGTCCTCCTGAATTGGGCGGCGGGCTCCTCGGTAGTCGCGGAAAGCATGAGTAATTCGGCTACGCGGAACATGGCAGCGTGGTCTTCATCCGAATTGCGTGACTTTGGTATCGGCGCACAAATACTGAAGGATCTCGGAGTTCGGCGCCTTCGCCTGATGGCTCATCCCCGCACGATGCCGAACATGTCGGGGTTTGATCTCCAAGTCATGGGTTACGAGAGTCCTGAGCCAATCGGACAACAGGGTCTCGTGCCTTCGCTTTCTGGCGACCGGGTACTCCCAAAGCCGGGCGTACGCGCAGTGGCATAGTCGTTCACGGCATGCCCGCGGCTTGCGAGCCCGCATGCCGTGCCCCCGGCAGTCAGGTACTGGCCAGCCGCGCGCGCCTGGTGCGTCGCGTGCCCCAAGGGGCCGGTAACCGCTTCGATACCTCGGTTTCACCTAGCCGACGAATTGATAAGTCTTCGAACTCCTCGCCATGGCCGCTTCCTTCTCGAATTACGACAATTGAGCCGTTCCGGTTGCGGGAGTTGCGGCGTCAACCCTTCCGGCAAACGTGGTTCAGAACGGCGCATTCCTAACAGGAGAATATGAATGGCGATCAAACGTGGTGCGGATCTCATCGTCGAAGCCCTTGAAGAGTACGGCACGGAGCAGGTGGTCGGCTTTATTGGGCATACAAGCCACTTTGTGGCGGATGCATTTAGTAAGTCGCATCTCGGCAAGCGAGTCATCAATCCGGCTACCGAGCTGGGTGGCGCTTGGATGGTTAACGGGTACAACTACGTCAAGGACCGCTCCGCCGCTGTTGGCGCGTGGCATTGCGTAGGCAACCTGCTGCTTCATGCTGCAATGCAGGAGGCCCGCACTGGGCGCATTCCGGCCGTGCATATTGGTCTGAATAGTGACGGGCGTCTCGCTGGACGGTCAGAGGCGGCGCAGCAGGTGCCTTGGCAGAGCTTCACTCCGATTGCACGTTCGACCCAGCGCGTTGAACGGCTTGACAAGGTCGGCGAGGCCATTCACGAGGCATTCCGCGTCGCCGAGGGGCATCCCGCGGGCCCCGCTTATGTGGATATCCCGTTTGATCTGACTGCGGATCAGATTGACGACAAAGCACTGGTGCCCCGCGGAGCGACGCGGGCCAAGAGTGTGCTGCATGCTCCGAACGAAGATGTTCGCGAGGCAGCGGCGCAGCTCGTGGCAGCAAAGAATCCGGTGATTCTCGCAGGTGGTGGTGTCGCTCGTAGCGGCGGTAGCGAAGCGCTGCTGAAACTCGCAGAAATGGTGGGTGTGCCGGTCGTCACGACCTCTACGGGTGCAGGTGTGTTCCCCGAGACCCACGCGCTGGCGATGGGTTCGGCAGGTTTCTGCGGGTGGAAGAGCGCGAACGACATGATGGCGGCTGCCGACTTCGTGCTCGTACTCGGTTCGCGTCTGTCCGACTGGGGTATTGCCCAAGGCTACATCACGAAGATGCCGAAGTTCGTGCACGTCGATACCGATCCGGCTGTGCTCGGCACGTTCTACTTCCCGCTGCTGTCAGTCGTCGCCGATGCGAAGACGTTCATGGAGCAGTTGATCGAAGTTCTGCCGGGTACCTCGGGCTTCAAGGCGGTTCGGTACCAAGAGCGCGAAAACTTCCGTCAGGCCACCGAGTTCCGTGCGGCGTGGGATGGGTGGGTTCGCGAGCAGGAGAGTGGCGACGGCATGCCGGCCAGCATGTTCCGTGCGATGGCGGAAGTGCGCAAGGTGCAGCGCCCGGAGGACATCATCGTAACCGACATCGGCAACCACACTCTGCCGATGTTTGGTGGTGCCATTCTCCAGAGACCGCGCCGCCTGGTGACCTCGATGGCCGAGGGGATTCTCGGATGCGGTTTCCCGATGGCACTCGGCGCGCAACTTGCCGAACCCAACAGCAGGGTCTTCCTCGGGACCGGCGATGGTGCGCTGTACTACCACTTCAACGAGTTCCGCGTTGCAGTCGAGCACAAGCTTCCCGTCATCACCATGGTGTTCACGAACGAATCCTACGGTGCGAACTGGACACTGATGAACCATCAGTTCGGCCAGAACAACTGGACGGAGTTCATGAACCCGGATTGGGTCGGGATCGCCAAGGCATTTGGTGCCTATGGTGAGTCGGTCCGCGAGACGGGCGACATTGCCGGAGCGCTTCAGCGTGCAATCGACTCGGGCAAGCCGGCGCTCATCGAAATTCCGGTGAGCAAGACGCAAGGCTTGGCAAGCGATCCGGTCGGGGGGGTTGGCCCGAATCTGCTGCTCAAGGGGCGCGAGATTCCGGTCGACACCGGGGGTTCGATGTACCCCGGTGAGAACCTCCTGCACCTGAAATCGTAAACGACAAGTCAGGTCGTTTCGATCGCCGATCCACCGTCAATCAATGGCGCCTGTGCATTGATCGACGGTGGTTTCGAGCGAGCTGATTCGAGGGCTTCGAGGCGAAGAGCCTCAAGCCGGCACCGCTTTGACGAGGACAACTGGTAATCGCCAAAGCGGTGACGTCGCGGCTGCGTTTTTCCCTGTTCCGGCGTGCCGATATGCGAGCCAGAAAGATGTTCCGAGGTGGTTACGTGGGGCGGATCGCAGAACGTGGGTCGTTCACTGATTTTTGTGTGTTCAAGATCATAGGGTGGAATTCATGGATCAACTGAAAGAAAAGGCCTTGAGTTCGGACGCCGCATCGCTGAGCGTTACTTCCAAGGAGCAACTGGGCCGGCGCGCGTTCCTGAAGGGGAGCGGGCTGGCGGCCGTGGGTGTCGCGGTCCTGCCTGCCGTCGGTCTGATGGCGCCTGCCGAGCAGGCTTACGCGCAGAAATTTGAAAGACTGAGTGAATCTGTAGGCAAGACGCTCGTGAAGATGGCGCGAGACATCTTTCCGCATGACAAGGTGCCCGACAAGTTCTACGCAGCAGCGATCGCGTCCTATGACCAGAAGGTGGCTCAGGATGCTCAGCTCAAATCTATGCTCGATTCCGGTGTCGCGCAGCTCAATGCTGAAGCAATCCGTCGCTACGGCAAGGCGTATGCGGATGTTCCCGGCGAGGGCGAACGCGTCGTACTTCTCTACGAAATCGAACAGTCGGCATTTTTCCAGAAGGTGCGTGGCGATCTGATATTCGGGCTCTACAACAACAAGGAGGTCTGGCCGCTCTTCGGCTACGAAGGCTCCTCATGGGAGAAAGGCGGCTATCTGGAGCGCGGTTTCAACGACATCGACTGGCTGTAGAGATGGCAGGCCCGCGGGTGGCCAACCACAAGACAAAGGAACGGAGACCATGGCTGCAACATTTGACCTGAACGATAGTGAAGTCGTCGTGATCGTAGGATCGGGCGCTGGCGGCGGAACGCTTGCCAACGAACTGGCGCAAAAGGGTGTCAACAAGATCGTCATTCTCGAAGCGGGAAAGCAGTTTACGCTCGAAGACATCGAGAACGACGAGTGGGCGATGTTCTCGAAGCTATCCTGGCTCGACAAGCGGGTCACTGCGGGCACCTGGAGCCCTCACCGCACGGCGCCAAACCTGCCTGCGTGGATCTGCAAGACCGTCGGAGGCTCGACGGTGCACTGGACTGGGGTGTCGTTGCGATTCCAGCCCCATGAATTCAAGCCCCTGACGACCTACGGCCGTGTTCTCGATGCCAATCTGATCGATTGGCCGCTCTCGTATGAGGACATGGTTCCCTACTATGAGTTAGCCGAAAAGAAAATGGGCGTTTCAGGTGCCCCAGCGAGTGGGATGCCGGAGCTTCCAAAATCGAACAACACGTTGGTTGCCGAGGCCGGTGCGCGAAAGATTGGGTACAAGAACGTCGTGCATCGCATGGCGATCAACTCCCGTCCCTATGACGGCAGGCCGGGATGTCAGCAGATTGGCTTCTGCGTGCAAGGGTGCAAGATCGGTGCCAAGTGGTCGACGCTATATACCGAAATCCCGCGAGCGATCGCCACGGGGCGCGTTGAACTCCGGCCTGAGGCCATGGTCCTGCAAATTCAGCACGACAAATCGGGCAAGGTGAACGGTGTCCTGTACGCGGACAAGAACGGCACCAAACACTTGCAAAAGGCGCGCATTGTCTGCGTGGCCGGCAACTCGATCGAATCTCCGCGGTTGCTGCTCAATTCGGCGTCATCCAAGTTTACCGATGGCCTGGCGAACTCCTCCGGACAGGTGGGGCGCAACTACATGGCCCATGCGACGGCTGCTGCGTTCGCGATCCACCAGAAGCCAGTCAAGATGCATCGCGGAACAGCTGTCGCAGCGATCGTGATGGACGAGCAAAAGCATGATCCTTCGCGCGGCTTCGTTGCCGGGTACAACCTGATCGTACTGTCGCAGGGGCTGCCGTTTGCAGCAGCCTTCCTCAGAACGCCCAATGGGTGGGGCAGGGAGATGACTTCGGTATTGGATAAATACGACCACATGTCCGGGGTTTGGATCTGTGGTGAGCAAATGCCGATGGAGCAGAACGGTGTCACTCTTCATCCGACCGAGAAGGATCAACATGGACTGCCCGTTCCCATTGTTGCAAATTCGGATCATGCCAACGATGCACTCATCGTAAAGCACGCCCTTGGGCAGTGGCGCAAGATGAACGATGCATTGGGATCCAACCGGATCGTCGAAGTTCCCGTGTGGCCAGCCGCGCATAACTTGGGCACAAACCGCATGAGTGCCAAGGCGAGTGACGGGGTGGTCAACAAGTGGGGCCAGGCCCATGACGTCAAGAATCTTTTCATTTCGGATGGCAGCCAATTTGCATCGAGCGCGGTCGCCAATCCGACATTGACCATTGTGGCCCTCGCGATTCGGCAGGCCGAGTACATCGTAGATCAGATGAAGCGTAAACAACTGTAAACGCCACGGCGTACAGAGGTTGCCGCCCCGTGCTTGTGCACGGGGCGTGATAAGAGAAACCCGATCCGAGTGCCGGGAGTGTCGGACGTCCTTGTATTGGGAGGATGGCTCTGGCACTCCTCGCGCTTAGCCCCCTCGGTTTTGCGGGTGCAATCCGTAGCGTGGGAAAACCCAAGGGATTTATTGCCAGGAGGCACGGATGAATTACCCCAACACCCAGCTTCTCATCGCGGGTCAATGGCAGGATGCTGCCGACGGCCGTACGCAACCCGTCCACAATCCCGCTTCCGGGGCAGAAATCGGGCGCGTTGCGCACGCCAGTACGGCGGACCTCGATCGTGCGCTCGAAGCAGCTCAAAAGGGCTTCGAGGTCTGGCGCGACGCGCCGGCGCTCGAGCGGCAGAAAATCATGCGCGGCGCGGCTGCGCTGATGCGTGAGCGCTGCGACCGCATCGCCAGCGTACTGACCCAGGAGCAGGGGAAGCCGTTAGTCGAGGCACGGCTCGAGACGTTGGCCGCGGCGGATATCATCGAATGGTTCGCCGATGAAGGGATGCGCGTTTACGGTCGTATCGTACCGTCGCGCAATCTCGCGACGCGTCAGATGGTACTTAAGGACCCGGTCGGGCCCGTTGCGGCCTTCACTCCGTGGAATTTCCCAATCAATCAGGTCGTTCGAAAGGTTTCCGCCGCGCTGGCAACCGGCTGCTCGATTCTCGTCAAGGCAGCCGAGGAGACCCCGGCGGCGCCGGCGGAGCTGATTCGCGCCTTCGTTGATGCAGGTGTCCCCGCGGGCGTCGTCGGGCTCGTATATGGGAATCCGGCGGAGATCTCTGGATATCTGATTCCGCATCCGATCATTCGCAAGGTTACGTTTACCGGTTCTACCATGGTCGGCAAGCAGCTTGCTGCGCTGGCTGGCCAGCACATGAAGCGCGTGACGATGGAGCTAGGCGGACACGCGCCGGTCATCATTTGCGACGATGCGGACCTGGAGCTTGCGGTTCGAGCGGCAGGTAGCGCCAAGTTCCGCAATGCAGGCCAGATCTGCATAGCGCCTACCCGTTTCTTGGTGCACGAAGACATCCATGATCAGTTTGTCGCCGATCTCGCGAAGTTTGCTCAGGGCCTAAAGGTGGGCGACGGCCTTGCCGAGGGGACGCAGATGGGGCCCTTGGTCAATTCACGGCGGGTCAATGCGATGACGGACCTCATGGAGGACGCATTGCAACGCGGTGTTACCGTAGCCGCAGGCGGCCAGCGCCTTCCGGGCGATGGCAATTTCTTTCTCCCGACCGTATTGGCCGATGTGCCACTTGAAGCCAAGGTGTTCAATGAAGAGCCCTTCGGCCCGATCGCCGCAGTGCGCCGCTTCAAAACGCTCGACGAGGCGATCACTGAAGCCAACAGGCTTTCGTTCGGCTTGGCGGGCTACGCCTTTACCCGTTCTCTGAAGAGCGCACACCAACTTTCCCAGCGCGTCGAAGTCGGCATGCTGTGGATAAACCAGCCTGCCCAGGCTTCGGCCGAAATGCCGTTCGGCGGGCTGAAAGACTCCGGTTATGGCACTGAAGGTGGACCGGAAGCGCTCGAGGCGTACCTCAACACGAGAGCGGTGTCGATTGCCAATGTCTGAGCGCCAAGTTCTTGACTCGTCTATCTGAGCCGATCAAATCACAAACCGCTCAATGCCAGTGCAATACCTGCCACTAGCATTGGGCGGATGTATTGCAAACGATCCTGTACTCGATCTCGCAGGATTCGGAACTGACATGGAAGTGACCTAGCGGACCCCACTGCAGCAATGATCGCAGGATCTGAGAGTCTTCGGGTCGCGTCGTGGCCGGCAGCATGCTGCTGGTGGCCTTCCCCGATCGGCGCCTGACTGGCGCACAAACACACCGATAAAAAACCGCCCCGACAGAGAGCCCATGAACGCCACCGAAAAATTCATCGCCGCAAAAGCCCATGTGGACGAAGCCGCGATCGCCCCGCTGCCGAACTCGCGCAAGATCTACGTCGAAGGCTCGACGCCCGACATCCGCGTGCCGATGCGTGAAATCTCGCAGGCTGACACCCCCACCGCCTTCGGCGGCGAGAAGAACCCGCCGATCTTCGTCTACGACTGCTCCGGCCCCTATTCCGACCCGGCCGCCAAGATCGACATCCGTTCCGGCCTGCCGGCCATGCGCCAGCAGTGGATCGAGGAGCGCAACGACACCGAGGTGCTCGCCGACCTGAGCTCGGAATTCGGCCGCGCCCGCGCCGCCGATGCGGCGCTGGACGAACTGCGCTTCCCCGGCCTGCACCGCCACCCGCGCCGCGCCAAGGCCGGCGCCAACGTCTCGCAGATGCACTACGCGCGCCGCGGCATCATCACGCCGGAGATGGAATTCATCGCCATCCGCGAGAACATGAACCGCCGCGCCTACGTCGAATCGCTGCGCGCCACCGGCCCCACCGGCGAGAAGATGGCCAAGCTGCTGACCCGCCAGCACCCCGGCCAGCACTTCGGCGCCAGCATCCCGGAAGAGATCACCCCGGAATTCGTGCGCAGCGAAGTCGCGCGCGGCCGCGCCGTCATCCCCAACAACATCAACCACCCGGAAAGCGAGCCGATGATCATCGGCCGCAACTTCCTCGTGAAGATCAACGCCAACATCGGCAACTCCGCGCTCGGCTCGTCGATCTCGGAAGAAGTCGACAAGATGACCTGGTCGATCCGCTGGGGCGGCGACACGGTGATGGATCTGTCGACGGGCAAGAACATCCACGAGACGCGCGAGTGGATCCTGCGCAACAGCCCGGTGCCGATCGGCACGGTGCCGATCTACCAGGCGCTGGAAAAAGTCGACGGCAAGGCCGAGGAACTCACCTGGGAGATCTTCCGCGACACGCTGATCGAGCAGGCCGAACAGGGCGTCGATTACTTCACCATCCACGCCGGCGTGTTGCTGCGCTACGTGCCGCTGACCGCCAACCGCATGACCGGCATCGTCTCGCGCGGCGGCTCGATCATGGCCAAGTGGTGCCTCGCGCATCACAAGGAAAGCTTCCTGTACACGCATTTCGAGGACATCTGCGACATCATGAAGGCCTACGACGTGGCCTTCTCGCTCGGCGACGGCCTGCGCCCCGGCTCGATCTACGACGCCAACGACGAAGCGCAGCTGGGTGAGCTGAAGACGCTCGGCGAGCTCACCGACATCGCGTGGAAGCACGACGTGCAGACCATCATCGAAGGTCCGGGCCACGTGCCGATGCACCTCATCAAGGAGAACATGGATCTCCAGCTCGAGCACTGCAAGGAAGCGCCGTTCTACACGCTCGGACCGCTGACCACCGACATCGCCCCGGGCTACGACCACATCACCAGCGGCATCGGCGCCGCGCAGATCGGCTGGTACGGCACCGCGATGCTGTGCTACGTCACGCCGAAGGAGCACCTCGGTCTGCCGAACAAGCAGGACGTCAAGGAAGGCATCATCACCTACAAGCTCGCCGCCCACGCCGCCGACCTCGCCAAGGGCCACCCCGGCGCGCAGATCCGCGACAACGCGCTGTCGAAGGCACGCTTCGAGTTCCGCTGGGAAGACCAGTTCAACCTCGGCCTCGACCCCGACAAGGCCAAGGAATTCCACGACGAGACGCTGCCGAAGGAATCCGCCAAGGTCGCGCACTTCTGCTCGATGTGCGGCCCGCACTTCTGCTCGATGAAGATCACGCAAGACGTGCGCGACTACGCCGCGAAGGAAGGCCTCAAGGAAGAAGAGGCGCTCGCCAAGGGCATGGAAGTGAAGGCGGTCGAGTTCGTGAAGGCGGGTGCCGAGATCTACAGGAGCGTTTGAGGAGACGAACAGGTGGGTAATGCACAAGCCGGCGTTCAGTTGCCCTCAATATTCATTTTTCATGGAAAGCCCCAGCCACTGATCGGCACACTTTCAGTGGTTGATCTGCTTGCGCAGCTTGGGTACGCAGGGAAACGCATTGCAGTTGAACTCAATGGCAATGTTGTCCCCAAGAGCCAGCATTCGTCCACATGGATCCGTGTTGGGGACAACTTCGAAATCGTCGTTGCCGTGGGCGGCGGCTGATAGGGAGAGAAACCTCGATGGACAAGTTTACGATTGCAGGTCGGACATACAACTCCCGTTTGCTGGTGGGAACCGGGAAGTACAGGGATTTCGCCGAGACCCGTGCGGCGATTGACGCTTCGGGAGCCGAGATCGTCACGGTCGCGATACGCAGGACCAACATTGGTCAGGATCCCAGCCAGCCCAACCTGCTGGATGCTTTGCCGCCCTCGAGGTTCACAATCTTGCCGAACACGGCCGGGTGCTATTCCGCTGAGGATGCCGTACGTACCCTGCGATTGGCGCGAGAGCTCCTGGACGATCACTCGCTATGCAAACTGGAGGTCCTGGGCGACCCCAAGACCCTTTTCCCGAACATGCCGGAAACCCTCAAGGCTGCGAAGATCTTGGTGGGCGAGGGCTTCAACGTCATGGTCTACTGCTCGGACGATCCCATCCAGGCGCGGATGCTGGAGGATATCGGTTGCAGCGCCATCATGCCCCTGGCCTCGCTGATCGGCTCGGGCATGGGTATCCTGAATCCATGGAATCTGCGGTTGATCATCGACCAGTCAAAAGTCCCTGTTATCGTCGATGCCGGCGTTGGCACTGCTTCGGACGCTGCCATCGCCATGGAATTGGGGTGTGACGGGGTTCTCATGAACACCGCCATCGCGCACGCTAAGGACCCGGTTCTCATGGCTAGCGCCATGTGCAAGGGCGTTGCGGCAGGGCGGGAGGCATTTTTGGCCGGCCGGATGCCCAGAAAGCTTTATTCGGCTGATCCGTCGTCACCCTCCAATGGATTGATCGAATAGCAGGGTGATCGCTCAGGTTGGTCGGTCGGAGTATGGAATAAGGGATTCCGATACGGCCCGAGCGAAGCGAACATCATGCCGGGGATTGATCGAAAGGCATATTTCTGCTTTCGCAGCGCGCAACCACTCGCTAATTACTGAACCGGATTGAAGTAGAGGAGCGGTGAATGGATGAAATTTGAACCGGGTGTGGTCAGATTTCAAGCATTCACTCGCGACCACCTGTCTTTGGAATGATCCCCTCGCTCCCCCTCGCTCTGGCTCTCGCAAACGTCATCTCGTTCTTTGATTCGCGCCAGACGGTCGAAATTTCGGAACCGGACGCAGAGTGTCGACGAGCTCGAATTTCCTCGAACAACAAAAAATAGGCCTATCGATTGCACGCAGAAGCGCATCGACGGCGGTCGCGATGTCATCTGCAAGTGCGCTATGCCGGTTCGAATGTTCATGCGTCAATAAGTCAAGAGACGCATCTTCCGCTGGAAATCGAGGAAATATCAAAAGTTATTCAGACGGAAGGATAACTCCGGCGGCTCCATGATCACTCAGAATATTTTTGGCAATGGTTTTGAGTCTGTGCGCTCCAGATAATTACGGCAAGAGGATGTTCAGATAAATGCCCTGCCCATACGCCTAGCAAGGCCGATGCCGTAGCACATATCACCAAGGTGCTATCAGGCAAGAAATGGAGCAGGCGGATCGGTCTGATGATCCATTTGTTGAAAAATAATACGGAGACACTCATGAAGAAATCGTTGGTGGTAGTTGCTGCACTCTTTCCGATTGCTCAGGTGGCCTACGCGGAAGGACTCAGTGTGAATATCGGTGGTGCGTCCGTCACACTGTATGGCACGCTCGATATCGGGATCTGGTCGCAGAGCAAGTCTACCTCTGACGAATCTGGTCCGGCGCCGGGCCCCGACAGCGCCGGGCGGCTTACGAAGTTCCACACTGGCGGCATTTCCCCGAGTAAGTGGGGGCTCACCGGTGTGAAGGATCTTGGCAACGGGATCAAGGGGATGTTCAAGCTCGAAGAGCACATCAAGTCGAATACAGGTGACACCGAGGGATTTGGTATTTCCGGTTTCGTTCGTGAGACCTATGTCGGAGTTCAGGGAAATTTCGGCAAGGTGCTTGTCGGGCGCCAGTTCACCCCGGCCATCCTGGCATATGCAGCGACGGATCCGCGAGGCCTTCGTGAATCACTGTCGGGAATGAACTCGTGGCTGGCATCCGGTAATACTGGCAATACTTTCCTGAGTGCCTTTGCGAGTAACTCGATTTCGTACAGCGTTGATCTTGGCAAGACGAACTTGTCGGCGATGTATGCACTTGGTGGGAAGGCGGGTGATGTCGATGCCGATAGTACGTTCTCCATCGGTGCTACCTACGCCGGACCTCTAACGCTGTCCGGCAGTTACGAGCGGGAGAATCGACGGGATAACGGCGATAAAGGTATCGTGAAATCGTCTATCGGTGTTGGCGTGCCGGTTGGCCAATTCGTCTTGAAGCTCAATCACATGAACAGCGCGGTTTATGATGCATTCGGTGAAAAAGCGAATGATTACAAGGTGACCGGTGCGGGCTTCGATTGGAAGGTGACGGAACGGAATAGCGTCAATCTGTCCTACTATCGTGGAAAGGACAATGAGATTTCCGGCAACAAGGCAGGCACCTGGGTAGTCTCGAATGAATATGCCTGGGACAAGAGCACGACGCTGTATGCGCAGGCGGCTTTCATTAACGCGAAGGAGAATGCGGATGCAGTGGTTTCGCTGCTCGGTAACGGCACCATTGTGCAAGATGCCAAGACTTACGTCCTTAATGCTGGCATCCGCTATAACTTCTGATTCGATTCGATTGAAGAACCATTGAGTTCAGGGGGCGTGTGCCCCCGTTTTTTGTTCTCGCGCCGAAGGTCTAGTCGTCGATCCTGAAGATATGGTGGGTGACGTCGTGTGTAGGGGCCGCGGTGGTAGCGAGGTTCTGATCAAGCAGATCGAGGTGCTGGGTGTGGGTTGGGCAAGCTGCCAGTAGCGATCTAGGGCTTGCTGTGATCAGAGCATCCTGTACCGCATAGGCGACAACAAATTGCTCGGGGGCAGCCAATGCTGCGAAGTTTGGCACTGCACTTGTTTGTAGCGCTGTTCTTGATGGCGACCGGAAGACCATCTCTCGGTGTCGAACTCCCGACGATCCGGATCGGGGTGTTGCAGTACGGCACCGTCAGCTGGGAACTGGAGGCCATGAAGCGGCTAAGGCTAGCCGAGCGCGAGGGGGTACGGGTCGAACTGGTGCCGCTTGCGTTAAAGGATGCCAGCAATGTCGCGTTGCATGGCGGTGCGGTCGATGTAATCGTCAATGACTGGATCTGGGTTGCTCGGCAGCGTGCCGAGGGACGAAAGTTTGTGTTCGTGCCGTATTCGCGTGCGATCGGATCGGTGATGGTGCGGCCCGACAGTGGCATCCGCTCGCTGGCGGATCTGCGCGGCCAGCGGATGGGTGTCGCTGGCGGGGCGCTTGACAAGAGTTGGCTGCTGTTGCGCGCCTATTCCCGCAAGACGGTCGGTGAAGATGCGGCCCGCTTCGTGAAGCCTGACTTCGGCGCACCACCGCTCTTGAACGCACTGATGCTGAAGGGCGAACTGCCGGCCGTCCTCAATTTCTGGCATTTTTCCGCGCGGCTGCGGGCTGCGGGGATGCGCGAGCTGCTAAGCCTCGACCAGATTCTTAAGGGGCTGGGCGTCGAAGGTGAATTACCGATGGTCGGCTGGGTGTTCCGTGAGGACTGGGCTAGTCGCAACCCGGCGCTTGAAGCCTTCCTCCGCGCATCGGCGAGCGCGAAGCAGGCGATGCAGGAATCCGACTCGATATGGGAGGAGATCCGGAGCCTGACGCAGGCCGAGGATGACGCGACCTTCGCGGCGCTGAAGCAGGGCTTCCGCGCCGGCATCCCGACTACCGACTCCGTTCGTGCCGAACGCACGGCCAGCAGCGTCTTCCGAATCCTTGCCGACGAGGGCGGGGCAGAACTGGTCGGTTCGGCGACGGCGCTGCCGGCCGGGACCTTCTGGCACGCCGGTGGCCGGTGATGAGGGGGGCGGCCGATGAGGCTGGCGTGCTGCTGATGAGCAAGCTGCGAAAGGCACCTCGGCTCAGCATGCCCGATGTCGGCGCTGATGGCTGGGTGCGCCTTGCATCGCTCGGCGGTTTTCTCCTGATGTGGCACGTCGCTGCCATGTTGTTCGACAGCACGACGCTGCCGGCGCCAGTGGTCGTGTTTCGGCGCATGCTCGACGAAATGCTGTCGGGCCTGCTGCCGCTCCACCTGGGGATCACTCTGGCGCGGGTCGCTGTCAGCTTCCTGCTGGCCATGGTGGTCGGCACCGCAATCGGTATCGCCATGGGGCGTTGGCGTCAGGCCGACTTGTTGCTGGACGGCTGGCTGGTGCTTGGCCTTAACATTCCGGCGCTTGTCACGATCATCCTGTGCTACGTGTGGTTCGGCCTGAATGACGCCGCGGCGATTGTCGCCGTCGCGCTTAACAAGATTCCGACCGTGGTCGTGACCGTGCGCGAAGGCGCGCGCGCGATCGACCGCGGCCTTATGCAGGTCGCGCAGGCGTATCGGCTGCCGCGCGGCCTTACCTTCACGCGCGTGTATCTGCCGCAGCTCTACCCTTGGCTGTTCGCCTCGGCCCGTTCGGGGCTGTCGTTGATCTGGAAAATCGTACTCGTCGTGGAACTGCTTGGCCGCAGCGACGGCATCGGCTTCCAGCTCAACATGTTCTTCCAGCTGTTCGATATCACCGGCATCCTGGCTTATACGCTGACCTTTGCGGCAGTGGTGCTCATTGTCGAAGCGGTGGGACTGCGCCCGCTGGAGCGGCGCCTGACCCGGTGGCGGAGCTGACACATGCTTGAAGTCACGATCAATCGCAAATCCTACGCAGACCGCGGCGGGCGTCCTCATGTCGCGCTGGCAGGGCTCGAGCTGTGTGCCGCGCCCGGTGAGTTCGTCTGCGTTGTCGGGCCCTCAGGCTGCGGCAAGAGCACGCTGCTCAATGCCGTCGGTGGCCTGGATCACGACGTGGATGGACGTATGCGGATCGGGGCACCCGGCGCGTCGCACGAAACAGGTTTCATGTTCCAGGATCCGCGCCTGATGCCCTGGCTCACCGTGCTCGACAACGTCCTTCTCGTCGGCGGGCAGTCGCCAGAAGCGCGGGAACGGGCGATCAATCTGCTGCGCGCCATGGAGCTGGGCGACGTGATGCATGCTTATCCTGGCCGGCTTTCCGGCGGGATGCAGCGTCGCGTCGCACTGGCGCGTGCCTTCGTGATCGAACCGGCGGTGCTACTGATGGATGAACCGTTCGTGTCGCTCGACGTACCCACCGCCAACCGCTTGCGTGGAATGCTCGTCGAATTGTGGCAGCGTTGTCGTAGCACCGTGCTCTTCGTCACGCACGACCTGCGCGAAGCGCTGTCGCTAGCCGACCGTGTGTGTTTCCTGTCTCCCGCGCCCGGGCATGTCGTGCTGGAGTTGCCGGTCGATCTGCCGCGTCCGCGCTCGCCCGAAGACTCGAACGTCGCACAACTATATGCTCGCCTGCTGGCGGAGCATCCCGAGATCCTTGCGGGCCTCGCGGACGGCGGGGCGGGGAAGGAGCAATAGGCGGATGTCTGAAGCGATCGATGCGACGCCGGGGACGGCGCAGCGGGGCACCGGGGACGACCGCGACGTTTCTGGCGCCGCTTCGCCCGTCAATGCTTTGCTGCACCTTGACGATGTACGCAAGTCGTATGGCATGCGCGAAGCGTTGTGCGGAGTGAGTCTGGCCGTTCAGTCCGGCGAATTCGTTGCGCTGCTTGGGCCGAACGGGGCCGGCAAGAGCACTTTGTTCCAGTTGCTGACGGGTCTTTTCAATGCCGATACCGGACGAATCCGGGTTTGTGGCCATGACATCCGGCGTGATCCGGCGCGGGCTCTCGCCGGCATCGGCGTCGTCTTCCAGCAGACGACGGTCGACCTCGATCTGAGCGTCTTCACCAACCTCGGATTCCATGCACGGCTGCATGGAATCGGCGGTCGTCGCGCGCGCGAGCGCATCGACGAAAACCTGCGCCGCGTCGGGCTTGCCGACCGGGCTAAGGACCCAGTCCGTGCATTGAGTGGCGGCAACCGGCGCAAGGTAGAGCTTGCTCGCGCGCTCGTCCATGAGCCGGCAGTGCTGCTGATGGACGAGGCGACCGTCGGGCTCGATCCTGCGTCGCGCCGACAGCTGCTCGATGAAGTGCTCGCCCTGCGTGACCGCGGTGTCGCTGTGCTGTGGGCGACCCATCTCGTCGACGAGGCGGAGGCCGCCGACCGGGTGATTGTGCTGCACCACGGACGCATCCTCGCCGAGGGGCACCCCGACGCGCTCGTGCGATCCACAGGTGCGCCGACGCTCGCCGAGGCTTTCCTGAAACTCACCGGCGGCAGTCAGGGTTGAAACGCCGTGAACCGAAGAAGAAATATCGGAGCCCCCCCATGACTCGTACCAAGATGACGACCGCCGCATTCGTGCTGGCCCTTGCTGCAGGCGCCGCCGGCGCGAAGGACACCGGCTACGTTTTTGTCAGCAGCGAGAACGACAACGCCGTGACTGTACTTGACGGCAAGACCTGGCGGGTCGTGAAAACCATTCCGACTGGCCACCGGCCGCGCGACATGCGTCTCAGTCCGGACCGGATGCTGCTCTATGTCGTCTCGAGCAAGAATAATCGAGTGGACGTCATCGACATCGCGCACCTCAAGGTCACGCGCAGCATTCCGGTGGGCGAGGATCCCGAGATGTTCGATCTGTCCGCCGATGGCAAACGCCTATACGTGTCGAACGAGGAGGGGGCCCAGCTCTCCGTGATCGACGTTGCGTCGAGCAAGGCAGTCGCCCGCGTCGAAGTCGGCGAGGAGCCGGAAGGCGTGCGCGTGAGCCCCGACGGCAAACGCGTTTACGTTACCTCCGAAGTCGCCAACATGGTGCACGTCGTCGATACGGCAACCAACAATATCGTTGCCAACGTTATTGTCGGCAACCGCCCGCGGCGCTTCGCGATCACGCCGGACGGCAGCGAAGTGTGGGTCAGCAACGAGATGGGCGCACGCGTCTCGATCATCGATGCCGGGCGCAACGCCGTGAAGGGCAACGTCGATTTCAAGCCGAAGGGCTTCCGTCCAGACGACGTGACGCCGGTCGGCATCACGATGACTCGCGATGGCAAGACCGCCTATGTGACGCTCGGGCGCGCGAACCATGTCGCCGTCGTCGACGTCGCGAGTCGCGAAGTGCAGGACTACCTCCTCGTCGGCAAGCGCGCCTGGGGGGTGGCGCTCAATCGTGATGAAAGTCAGCTCTATGTCGTCAATGGTCTCTCGGACGACCTCTCCATCATCGACACGCGAAGCCGCAAGGTGTTGCGCTCGGTCCATGTCGGGCGCGTACCGCATTCGGTCGTGATCGACGATTAAGGATGCATCGTGGAAATTTCGCTCCGCCATCCGCTCGGGCGTGTCATGCGGCTGTTGGCCGTTCTCGGCGGATTGGCCGCGTTGCTTCCTGCCGCCGCAGCAGGGGCGGGGACCGTCCGCATCGTGCACCTCGAAATCGACGGCGATCCGCGCTACGAGGAGACTCGTCTCGCGCGCCGGGCTCTTGCCCAGCCGCTCGGGCGTCCTCACGCCGGCGCGGAAGTGGCGATCCGCGAGGCGCAGTTCGTAGGCAAGGCGGTGGGCGTCGACTTCACGCTTGAACGCGTCACCGGCGCCGACGCGAAGCCGCTGATCGCGGCCGTCGAGCGCCTCCATGGCCAGGGCGTGCGCTACTTCCTCGTCGACGCCCCGGCGGCGGTCGTCGCTGAACTCGCGCGCGCCGTTCGCAGCCGCGATTTGTTGCTCTTCAACGTCTCGGCCGCGGACGACGCCCTGCGCCAGACGCAATGCCAACCCAACCTGCTGCACACTTTACCGAACCACGCGATGACTGCCGACGCACTCGTGCAGTACCTTGTGTCGCGCAAATGGCGCTCAGTGTTGATGCTCGAAGGCCCACTGCCGGACGATCACTTGATCGCCGAAGCCTTCGAGCGCTCGGCCAAGCGCTTCGGCGTGAAGATCGTCGAGAAGAAGCCCTTCGTGCTAAGCAACGATCCGCGCCAGCGCGACCAGGGTAACGTCGCACTGCTCACCGCCGGGAGTGACCATGACGTGGTCTTCGTCGCCGACAGTGATGGCGAGTTCGCGCGCAGCGTCCCGTACCGTACCGTGCGTCCCCGTCCGGTCGCCGGAGCCGATGGCCTCGTGGCCGTAGCGTGGCACTGGGCCTGGGAACGTAATGGCGCGCCACAGCTCAACTCACGCATGGAGAAGCAGGCCGGGCGGCGGATGGCCGATTCCGACTGGGCGGCGTGGATCGCCGTGAAGTCGGTTGTCGAGAGTGTCGTGCGCACGCAAAACGCCGACTTCCCGGCGGTCGTGAAGTACCTCAAGGAGGGGGACGTCACGATTGATGGCTTCAAAGGCAATCGACTCGGCTTCCGCCCTTGGGACAATCAACTACGCCAGCCGATCCTGCTTGCGACCCACAACGCTGTGTTTGAGCGCGCACCAATAGATGGCTTCTTGCATCCAACGAACAACATGGACACGCTCGGTTTCGACCGGCGCGACAGTAGCTGCGCCCTCTGAGATCTGACTTCAGGAACTTCGATGAGACTGCCCCATGCCTGGCTTGCGCTGCAGGCCATCACCGGTCGTGAAGTGGTCAAGTTCGTCCGCCAAGGTGGTCGCTTCGCTTCTGCGCTCGTGCGTCCGTTGCTGTGGCTCGTGGTCTTTGCTGCCGGCTTCCAGAACGTGTTTGGTGTTTCGATCATCCCGCCGTACGAGTCTTACATCCCCTACCAGGAATATATCGTACCCGGGCTGCTGGGAATGGTGCTCCTCTTCAACGGCATGCAGTCCTCGCTCGCAATGGTGTATGACCGAGAAATGGGCATGATGCGGCTGCTGCTCACCGCGCCGTTGCCGCGCGCGTACTTGCTGTTTGCCAAGCTGCTTGCCGGAACGCTGCTCTCCGTGCTGCAGACTTATGTCTTCCTGGTGGTTGCGGTGCTGTTTGGCGTCGCGGTTCCCTGGTCCGGATGGCTGTATGCGCTGCCGGTAATCGTGCTTGCCGGCATGATGCTCGGCGCGCTCGGCCTGCTGCTGTCGGTCCAGGTTCGGCAGCTCGAAAACTTCGCCGGGACGATGAATTTTGTCATCTTCCCGATGTTCTTCATCTCGCCGGCACTGTATCCGCTGTGGAAGCTCGAGGAGTCCGGTGCCACCATTGTCTTCCAGATCGCCCGTTGGAACCCCTTCACCCATGCGGTGGAGGCGATCCGCTTCGCACTTTATGGTCAATTTGCCGCCGCTTCGACCGGGATCGTCGTCGTGTCGTTGATTGCCTTCTTCATGGTTGCCGTCCACGGGTATGACCCGCAGCGGGGGATGTTGAAGCGTACTGGACCCGTGGCCTAGCAGCCAATCGAATGGTAGTCGCACGAAGTGGAATAGAGACACTCTCGAGGATCGTCTCGCGCAGCTTCAGCTATTGCGAAAAGGTAAGCGTACGCCCCGAACCGTGCATGCTTCCGCGACCTCTCGGCACGAAGGTCTCTTTACCTTGGCCGGCTAACCACCGTGACCATTTCATCACCGTCGAGATCGACACGCCGCACACCTTGGCAATCTTGGTCCAAGTCAGCACCGTCGCGCGGCGCAGTGTCAGTGCCTGACGTCGAAGCAGTTCCCTAGCAACGACCGACATTCCCTTTGAACTGCTTTCCGTACCGTCCTGGCCATGGAAGGAGCCCGATTCTCCGGACAGTTCCGGTAGCTACATTGTTCGTTCTTCGATTTGGGTCCGTTCAGTAAAACCAGCGTGGCGCAATCGATTTGTGTTGGTTCGTCATGGCGCCCCCTTTTCTGGTTTCAACCATGACGATACCCGTCGACATTCGCTCAGCCTGCAGTCGTTAAATCGTGCAAGCTACTACATCAGAAATCAGAATCGATAACGGACCCCGGCCATGGCGCCCAACTGCGAGCTCCCGGCAATGGGGGCGACGCCCGCTCCGCCACCCGAGACGCCGTATGCTGCCTTGGAGCTGTTGTCGATATACCCAAGCGTCAGATAGGTACTCAATTGATCATCAAACTTGTAAGTGCCGCGGATCGAGTACAGGTTGGCCTTGCGATCCTGATCTTCGTTCGAAACATGGAAGATGCCGCCATCGACGATCCATTGCGGTGTGATGGCGTATTCACCTTCCAGCCACGTCGTATCCTGCTTGACGTTGGTTGTCGCAGTATCGACCTTGCGCGACAGTCGGCCGGCTCCCAATTTCAGCGCCCCAAAGCGCACGTAACCGTTCGCCGTCACCCGACGGTCCTTGTCACTGGCCGAGATCATGGCGATCGGGGGCGCTCCGTTCAGGAAGCTTGCCTGGGCGCCGGTTCCTCCATGCAGTTGGTCGATTGCAATCGCGAACCCGTACTTCGGCTGATCGTATTTGGCCATGGCAGACCAACTGCGGCAGCGATTGGTATCGGTCGCATCTTCACCAGCACATGAGCCCGATGCTGGGACGGTGTTATTGACCGTGTCGCGCCCGAAGGAGTAGTGCGCACCGAGCGAGAGCTTGTCGAATTTTGCGCGCCACACGACCGCATTGTCGGCGCGGGCATTGGGAATGTATGCGTCGATGGACGCAAGGCCATAGATGTTAGGCCCAAGGATGTCGGAGCCGTGTAGGCTATAGAACAGCATCGAATACTGACGGCCAAACGTCAGGCTCCCAACGGGCGTGTCCAATCCCACGAAGAGTTGCCTGCCAAACAGTCGCCCCCCTTGTCCGGAGGAACCGGTATCAAGCAAGAGGCCCATTTCGGCCTTTCCGACTGCCGAGATGGATGCGGTCACGTTCCGCTTGAAGTCGAGGCCAATCACGCTAGGACCGGTCCCGGTGGTGGAGGGGATCCGGCTGACATTCTCTTTCGACATGCCTACATTGGTAACATGCTCGACGCCGCTATCGAGCGCGCCATAGATGGTGAGCCCTTGCGGCAAGAGATTTCCTGCCGCTGCCGGCGCGGTAGCCGGTGTCGTGGATTTTTTCTGGGACTCCTCGATTCCTTCGAGTTTCTTCTGCAGCTTTTCGATCATTGCCCGCAACTCTCGAATCTCATCATCCGAAGTCGCAGCAAGCAGTGGAGTGGTCGTAAATGCTTGGGCAATTAGTACAGCGCCGATCCCCTTTTTTACCCACGACATGTTTCGATCAATCATTGTTGCCTTCATGTTGTCTCCTCAAAGTTCTGCGCTAGCGACGCAGTGGTGTTAAATCCCAAATTGCAGGCATAGAAGGGCCTCCGGCCAGGTCGGATTGAGTGCCAATGTGCGACCGCGGCTGGATCCCGATGGTCGCCGACGAAACTCGGTTTAGTGCCGGGGAAACACGAGCCCAAAAGCCTCGACTAGATCGGACAGGCCTGCATCCTCTAAGTTGTCGAGTGACATCAACATGTAGGGATGCAGCCGTCCACTGCGCGCCAACTGGGGAGCCCGTACAAGCCCGTTTGCGACAAGTTCGTGCAGCGCTTCGAGTTCGATGACGAGCAATATCGCAAGGTCTGGATCGAACGTTCCAGAATAGGCGCGCAGCGAAACGCTTGCGCCGTCGTCGGTTCCCCGCCAGACGAGCAAACTGCCGCGACGTGCAGCGAAATCGTCCTTCGTCAACACCCCGATCGATGCCTCCGCTGCGCTTAGCCCCTCGCGGTCGAGCATCGCCTTCCACGCAGTGCAGTCGAGAATGCGATCGTTCATCGCCCTGCCGTCCTCCTCTGGTTCACACTACGAAGTCACGCGGGCAGAACCGCAGTAACTTCGATCTCGACCTTCGCGCCCTTTTCCACGAACCCAGCGACCTGCACTGCAGTCATCGCGGGGAAGTGTCGGCCGATCAGCTCTCGATAGACCGCACCAATCTCGGTTAGCCGTGCGTTGTATTCCGCGCCGTCGGCGAGGTACCAGTTCATGCGAACGATGTTGGTCGGGTGCGCGTGGGCCTCGGCTAGAATCGCGACAACGTTAGTGAGCGCCTGGCGCACTTGGCCGACGAGGTCATCGGTGCGGAACTGCTCCCGTTCATCCCATCCGACTTGCCCCGCCACGAAAACCATCCGGCCGTTGGCGACGATCCCGTTCGAATAGCCCTTGGGGCGTTGCCAGCCGGGCGGCTGCAGAAATTGCATGACTCTCTCCTTTGCTTGTGCCATGGTCATCAGCCGACAAGGGCGAGAACAAGTGCAGAGGGGGACTTCTGGCCACCGACCGCGACCCCATGGCCTAGAAGTCTGGAGTAAGAATGACTCGCCTTCTAAGGTCTCCGCGATGCGCCTGCTCGAAGACTTGAGCGATTTCGCTCATCGGTCGTTCTTCGACGAAGGGTTCCAGCGAAACCCGTCCGTCAATGCACATTTCGAGTACTTCCGGGTACTTTTCCGGAGGGCAGCCCCACGTGCCGATGATTTCGGCATCGAACGCCATCAGGCGGGACAACATGTAGGTCGTCTTGTCCGTGCCGTAGCCGAGCACCACCAGCGTGCCCGTATAGGACAGCAGCGACAAGGCCAGATCCTGTCCGTCCTTCGTGCCGGTGGCTTCGAAGATCTTCCACCCGTGCGTCGAGCACAGTCCGTTATCGTTGCAGAATTGTCTGAGCTGGTCTTTGACGTCCCTGGGGCTCAAACCACTGAGATTGATCGTGAAATCCGCACCGTATTTTCGAATCTTCGCCAACTTCTCTTCGTTGCGGCCGATGGCGATCACCGCACGACACCCCATTGCTTTGGCCACCTGTGTCATGAACGAACCAATCCCGCCCGTTGCACCGATGACGATCGCCAGGTCGCCTGGCTGCAATCTGGCACGTAGGGCCGCCTGATACGGGGTGGTTACGGCATCCGCCACTGCGCAAAGGTGCGACAGCGGAATATCTCCACGGTTATCGGCTGGGCACAAGAACTTCGCCGGGACAACGATATGGCTCGAGAACCCTCCGTAGATCCCCATCGAGTAGCCGGGCATCTGCTGCGACAGACAACGGTTGCTGCGGCCGCTTGAACAAAGCTCGCATTCTCCGCAAGGAATCACGGCTGGAACGACCACTTCCTTGCCGATCATGGATGGTTCGCCACCGATCACAATACCGCTGATCTCATGGCCCAATGAGAGGGGCGGCTCCTGGATGGTCGGCACACCCAGGTAGAAGTAGGACAGATCGGTGTGGCAGACTCCGCAGCCGCTGATCTTGACCACGGCATCGCCCGGTCGAAGCTCGGGCATCGGAATTTGAGTGCGAAGCAGTTCCCCGGGGCGGGTCATCTGCCATGTATCGATGTGCGTCGGGATCATTCGGCTGGTCCTGTCGATGAAAGCTCTCAAGCTTTAGGGGGCCTCAACACCTGTGCTGCAAAGGCGTCGTCGAACACTGCGCCCTGAGCGACGAGCTGGCGGTACTTGATGAAGTCGATGGTGTCGGTGCCGGTGATTTTCTTGGAGTCCATCGCGCTGAACCCTAACCACGCGTCGCTGTTCATGTTCGCCGCGAGCCAGTGGCGGTTGACGGTTTTCATCTGGTCCCAGAAGAATTTTTTCTTGGCGCGGATGCCATCGATCGACTTCATCAGGCAATGCGGAAATAAATTGGTGAACTTCCAGAGCAATTCATCGACCGCGGCATCGAGCCTGGAGAAGTCGGTCGTGCAGCGGACGAGCAATTCTTTTGCTGACTTCAACTCATCAGGCGGCACCGGTTCGCCGTAGACGAACTCGCCGTCGTGGATGTAGGTATCGGTGCGGACCAGCGGATTCCTCACCCATTGTCCGTCGTTCCTGAGCACCGGTACGACCTTGGTGACTAGGTTCTTCGCCTTCATCTTGTAGGCGCTCCAGGTTTCACACGAAACGCAGTTGTAGGTAGCGTCTTCGATCGACAGGAACCACGGCAAGAAATCGGTCGTTCCGCCCAGCGGGGCAGAACCGTGGCGCGGGCTCGCCTGTCCGAAGACTGCAAGATCGGACGTGACGGTGAGATCGCAGGCGAGACCGACCTCTTGGCCACCCGCGACACGGGCCCCATTCACTCGGCAAATCACCGGCTTCTGGCAGTTGAGCACGTTGTCGACCATGGTGTTGAAGAGGTCCATATACATGCCGTACTCCTGCGGGCGGCGGGAGTAGTAGGCCGCGAAATCCCCAACATTGCCGCCGGTAAAGAAGGCCTTTTCGCCAACACCCGTGAACACGACCGCCACCACCGAGCGATCTGCGGAGGCCTGTTGAAAACCGGCAATAACCCCCTTGAGCATTTCCGTCGTGCAGGCATTGAAGCGGTCGGGATTGTTTATGGATACCCAGGCCGAATACAGTCCATCGATAGGTGTGCCGGCTGCGTCCTTGATCGGCTTCTTCTGGTAAAGCACGGAGGGGGCGGATGTACCGAAATGTCGGTCATCCAGCAGACGGTGATCCTTGAGCTCGTTGTCCCTGCGAAGGTATTTGAGGGGCATGTGTCATGACTCCATCGGTTCGCCAGCGCGGCTTCGGTCACTCACTCGTTCGTCTCTTTCACGCAGCTGCTGCCGACCGGCACTAAATGCCGCCAAGGCGCGCACAAATTCGGCCTGCGCCTCGGCGGGCACGGGCGCGCCGCACTCGTAGCAAGTGCCCTTGACGCGGTCGACCCAGCGGCAGCCACAGTGATCGCACGCGAGCTCTGGGGCGCCTCTTGGATTGGTGAAGATCATCGGCAGGCCCCCATGAAGGCGAAGCCAAGGGCTTCAAGCAGTTCGTCATAACCCCGGGCTTCAAGGTCGCAGCGCCGGCGCAGCATGTAGCACACGACCGAGCCGGAGCGGATTCCGGCACGAAGGACGTCGAACAAGGGGCCCCGGGCCGCTTCGACAATGGCACCGATTGCATCGTCATTGGCGGCGAGCAGGAGGTCCAGTCCCGAATTGGCGTAGCCGGGGAACGGCGCAACCTGAACATCGGTGCCACTTGCGCTGGCCTCCCAGACAAGCATCTGCGCGGGGGACGAGCGGGCGATGAAACCGATGCGGCAACCGGCATCCAGCGTCTGGAACAGTTCGATCCGGGCCGCCGCGGCGGCCCGCCACCCTTGAGGGTCAGGAAGCGCCGCGGTACTCATATCCGCACACCCAGCCGGAAGCCTTCCTGGATCGCCTGCTCCAGTCCTCGCGGAATGACCGCGTCGCCAATGCCATGCAATTCGTCGATCATCCACTCGAACTCATGGAGCAGCGCGTGAGCCGGTTTGCGCGCTGCGGCGAAGAGCACTGTATCCGCGGGAATGAATGTCTCTTCGCCCTTGTCGTTGACGACGCTCACCCCATCCGGCGTAATGCGTGTTGGTCGGCTGCTCGTCAGGCAGCGGATGCCCAGTTCATCCACCCAGGACGCGTGGCGCCATTTGAATGACGGTTTGATGTCGCCGGCGATGCGTTTTTCCTGTTCGACGACCGTGACCTCGGTGCCGTTTTTGCGCAGGAACTCACCCACGGTCAGCCCGATCTTGCCCCCGCCGATTACCACGACACGCTGGCCCGTTGTCGCCCGCCCGTGAGCGACGTCCAGTGCATCGACCATCAGCTCGTGGCCATCGACCGTACGGACGGCATCACGATCGGTGACGGCGCCCGCGGCGACCACGCAAACGTCGTATTGATGCAGGACGCTGCGCATGAACTTGGCGTGGACCTCGGTGTTGAGCCGGATCTGGACCCCGACACGTTTCGCGACCGCCTCATAGTGGCGGATGATCGAGTGCAGGTCATCGGGGCGCGCCAGATCGTTGTTGGCATAGGCGTAGAGATTGCCGCCGATGCGATCGGCTTTCTCGAACACGGTGACCTCGTGCCCGCGCTTGGCCGCGGTGATCGCGCACTCCATGCCGGCCGGGCCCGAGCCGATCACCATGATCTTCTTCTTCACGGTCGCGGCGGTGACGTGGTACTCGGGCTCGACTTCATGCCCCAGCGCCGGATTCATGGTGCACGTGTATGGCAGATCGCGAAACAGGCGCGACAAGCAGTTGAGTGAGCCGACACAACGGCGAACCTCATCCAGTCGGCCTTCGGCGGCCTTGTGGATCATTTCAGGGTCCGCGAGAAGCGGCCGACAGACTTCCCAGAAGTCGAAAACCCCGTCGCGGATGCACTCATTGGCCATGCGCGGGTCGGGCAGGCGGTTGCCGAATGTGATCAGCGTGTTCGGGAACAACTTTTTCGCACGCTCGGAGAGGTAGTTCCAATGCCCCGGCGGGATGTCACGGCCGATCGAGGATTCCGGCGCCTCCTGCCAGCCGACGGTCACAGAGATCATGTCGACGCCGCAGTCCACTGCTTGCTGCATCAGCTCGAAACATTCGTCTTCGCTGTTGCCGCCCCACTTGTCCATGAGTTCGGCACCGTTGAGACGCACGATCAACGGATTGTCCGGGGTCGCCTGCTTGATGCCGTCGATCAGCTCGCGCATGAAGCGGCCGCGGTTCTCGATGGAGCCGCCGTATTCATCGGTGCGCTGGTTGGTGAAGCGCGAGTTGAAGTTGGCCAGCAGATATCCCATGAAGCTGGTGATTTCGGTGCCGTCGAAGCCTGCGCGGATGCAGCGTTTCGCTGCGTCGGCGTGCTGGCGCACGCAGTCGCGAATCTCCTCTTTGGTCATGATCTTTGGCGGCCGGAAGTGCGGCAGCGTCTGGGGCACATCCGAGGGCTGAACGCAATAGCCCAGGTCGATACCGCCGTAGCGACCGGCATGCAGGATCTGCTGGATCGCCATGGCCCCCTGTTCCTTGATGTAGCCGGCGATCTTCTCGAACTGGGGCAGGAACTTGTCGTCGTAAATGGCCACCTGCCGGAAGTACGCCTTGCCTTCTCCCAATGGATCGGGATACGCCCCCTGATTCGTGATGATGCCGCAGCCGGTATTGGCGATCACTTTGACTCGCGCCAATTCCCGCTCGGTTATAAAGCCGTCGCGCGTGTTGTAGTTGGAGACGCAGCACGCGCCATATTTGATGCGATTCTTGATTTTGAATCGACCGAATTGACCTTGCTGAAATAGGTACGGTAGTTCTTGTTCACCGGGTTTCATATGTCTCCTCCTAGAAGTCGGGTGTCAGAATGACGCGTTTGCTGAGTTCGCCGTGATGCGCCTGTTCGAATACGTGAGTGATTTCGCTCATTGGGCGCTCTTCGACGAATGGCGCAAGTGCGATGCGTCCATCCAGGCACATTTTGAGTACGTTGGGATATTTCTCGGGTGGGCAGCCCCACGTGCCGATGATCTCTGCGTCGAACGCCATCAGGCGCGAGAGCATGTACGTGGTCTTTTCGGTGCCATAGCCGACCACGACCAGGGTGCCGGTGAAGGAGAGAAGTGCTAACGCGAGTTCCTGGCCCGCCTTGGTTCCCGTGACTTCGAAAATCTTCCAGCCGTGCGCCGACGGCAGGCCCTGTTCCTTGCAGTAATCGTTGAGCAATCCCTTTATGTCTTTTGGGGTGACACCCCTCGGGTTGATGGTGAAGTCCGCGCCGTAGCTCTTCATCATCTGCAGCTTTGCAGCATTGATGTCGATTCCGACAACCGCTGCGCAGCCCATGCCCTTGGCGACCTGCGTCATGAACGAGCCGACCCCGCCGGCCGCACCGATCACAATTACCCGGTCGCCCGGCTGCAGTCGTGCGCGCAGTGCAGCCTGATACGGCGTGGTGACGGCATCTGCAACCACCGAAAGATGCTCCAGGGGAATGTCGCCGCGGCCTTCGACGACACAGAGATATTTCGCTGGAACCACGATGTGGCTCGAGAACCCGCCGTAAATTCCCATGGAGTAACCCGGCATGCGTTGCGACAGGCAGCGATTGCCTCGTCCGCTTAGACAAAGTTCGCATTCGCCGCAGGGAATTACCGCCGGGACCACGACTTCCTTGCCGATCATGGCGGGGGCGCCTCCGACCACGACGCCGCTAATCTCATGGCCGAGCGAGAGGGGCGGTTCCTGGATGGTTGGTACGCCCATGTAGAAGTACGACAGATCGGTATGGCAAACGCCGCAGCCTGCGATCTTTACGACCGCGTCACCGGACGCGAGCTCGGGCATGGGAACTTGCGTGCGCTCGAGATGGCCGGGGGTGGTCATCTGCCACGTGTCAATGTGTGTCGGCAACAACGGAGGCCTCCTTATCAAAATGCGTGAGTACTGTCGGCATCAGACGCCTTGGTGCTAGATGCGCTCAACGGCTTTCTGTCCTTTGGTGTTCGCTTACTTATTGTTTTTTAATAATATTTATTTGTTTATGCTGGACCTGAATGCTTCTGTGACGCATCATTGCATTGCCAACAGAATTACAAAACATAAAGCGGTGAATAAGCCGTATTACTGGAGACAATAGTGCGTGGAATCGAACTGAAGGATCTCGACCTAAACCTGTTGGTGGTTTTTTTGCAGTTGTTACGTGATCGACGCGTCACCACAGCCGCTGAAGCTCTTGACCTGTCGCAACCTGGCGTCAGCAGCGCGCTCAACCGCTTGCGGAAACTCCTGGGGGACGATCTGTTCTACCGCACGGGAGGTGGCATGCAGCCAACGCCTTACGCGGAGGAGTTGGCCGAGCCGATAGGGGAAGCCCTGGCACTGATCCAGCAAACCGTGAACCAGCGTTCCACTTTCGATCCCCTTGCCAGTTCCCGGCGCTTTGTCATTGCCATGACTGACGTGGGAGAGATCTACTTCGTGCCGTCCCTGATGCGGGCTATCAGCAAGGTGGCACCTGGAGTGACGATCAGTACCGTGCGAAACAACAGGGTGACCCTTAAGGAGGATATGGAGGACGGAAAGGTGGATCTGGCGATTGGACTGCTGCCCGATCTCAAGACCGACTTCTATCAACGCCGGCTTTTTCGCCAGGGATATTGCTGTTTGTTTCGTGTCGGACACCCTTTTGACGGTGTTCCTTTCGGCGTTGAGGAATTCGCCGCTGCCGAGCACGTAGTGGTGGTTTCCGCAGGCACGGGACACGGAAAGGCCGATGACCTGATCGAGCGCTCCGCGATCCGACGCAACGTGCGACTGCGGGTACCGCACTTCGTGGCGCTTCCCTACATCCTGGAAGAGACCGATCTCGTTGCCACTGTTCCGGAAAGAATAGCGTTGCGGTTGGCCTCGTCGTTTCCGCTGCGCTATGTGCCACATCCGCTCAGCCTGCCCGAGATCCAGATCAATCTCTTCTGGCATGCCAAATACCACCGCGAGGCGGGAAATCAGTGGTTGCGCACTTTGATTTGCGAGACATTCAGCGAATAATCCCGCCGAATCCTGACGAGATATTCACGGCAGTAATAGGAGGAATAGGCCTCATGCATTGAGTCACACTGGAGAGCGTCTTACGGTGCGGGCTGGACGAAACCAACCGGTTTTGCCGCGCATCGAGGAGACAAATAATTATGCTTTCCGGGTATACGCCGTGGTCGGAAGAATCAGCGCGACGTTATCGCGCTAAGGGCTACTGGGAAAACATCGGGATCGCCGAGATGGTTAAGCGAACCATCGGGCGGTATCCAGAGAAGGTGGCGTTGGTGGCAGGCAACCAGCGCATTACATATCGGCAGTTGGGAGAAACAGTCGAGCGTTTGGCTTGTCGCCTGGTCGAGGCAGGGTTAAGGCAGCACGATCGCGTTGTTCTCCAATTGCCCAATATTCCGGAGTTCGTTTACGCCTATCTAGCACTTACCCGAATCGGCGCAATTCCCGTAATGGCCTTGCGTGCGCACCGCGAGACTGAAGTGCGTCACTTTATCGACGCGTCCGGCGCGGTGGCGTACGTGATTCAGGATGTGGTCAATCGATTTGACTATCGGCCGATGGCGCAAACCCTTCTCGCCGAATGTCCCAGTCTGAAGTCGGTGCTGGTCGTTGGAGAACCCGCGGAAGGACAGCACTCGCTCAGTCAAATGATCGAGGAGGAACTCAGCCCGGAGCGCATCTCAGCCACTCTGCAACGAATTCACGTTGATCCGGCCGACGTTGCGACCATGCTCCTTTCCGGAGGAACTACGTCTCTCTCCAAACTGATTCCGCGATCTCATGATGACTACATCCTGAACGCACGTCTGTGTGGACAGGCTGCGGGGTTCGATGAGAATACCGTTTTCATGGCGATATTGCCTCTGGGCCACAACTACAACCTCGCCTCTCCGGGCATCCTCGGTGTCTTCTACCATGGAGGCACCGTAGTGCTTGCCTCTTCAGGCGATGCGGACGAGGTGTTCGAGTTGGTCGAACGAGAACGCGTAAGCGTGATTGCGTCCGTGGTGCCTCTGATTAGCAACTGGCTGAATTCAGATGCGGCGGAGAAATACGACCTGACGTCGCTCAAGGTGGTGCAGAACGGCGGCGCCCGTTTGGCGCCAGAGTTGCGCAAGCGCGTTCTTCAGCGTCTGAAATGCTTTCCGCAGGAGGTCTACGGTACGGCCGAGGGGCTTATCAACATGACGCGTATCGATGATCCGGAACGCGCGGTGCTGGAGAGTTCGGGCGCGCCAGTATGCGAGGATGACGAACTCAAGGTGCTCGATGAATTCGGAGAAGAGGTGCCTGACGGCATGCCCGGCGAACTCGCGACGCGTGGACCTTACACCATCCGAAGTTACTTCAATGCGCCTGAGGTGAACCGGACCGCATTTACTGCGGATGGCTTTTATCTCATGGGAGACATTGTTCGGAAGGAGGGTCGATACGTTTTTGCGGAAGGGCGCAAGAAGGACTTCATCAACCGCGGCGGCGAAAAGATCAGCTGCGAAGAGATTGAGAATTTGATCCTGCAACACCCCAAAGTGTTTCAGGTGTCGCTGGTGGCTATGCCTGACGAGACCTTTGGAGAGAAGGCCTGCGCCTTTGTGCGTACCAAGTCTGGAGTCCCGTTAGCCTTCGACGAACTGATTGATTTTCTGCGCGCCAAGAAAATCGCCAGTTTCAAGTTGCCCGAGCGACTTGAAGTTGTTGCCGCATTTCCCGTAAGCCCGGTCGGGAAGATATTGAAGCGCGAACTCCGCGAGACGATCGCAGCAAAGGTTGCTGCGGAAAGTGCGAGTTTGGTCGACTGACACCCGACGAGATCGGCGGAGTGCCGGGGAAGTTGCCTGGCTCGCGTGCCGAGGCGGCCGGAAGCGTTCAATCTTACCTATTCAGCATTAACTACCTAGTGGGCTGAACCCGCAGGCGGGTTGCATTGGCTCGCCCACGTTAGCCCTGCAGCACATCCATTGATGGAGGAGACATAAATGCGTCAGCTCAACGCTCACGTAATAGCCGACCAGGCCAAATTCAATCGCTTTCACGGCCTGATACTTTTTTGGTGTGCACTGATTATCGTGTTCGACGGTTACGATCTGGCGGTGGCCGGTGTCACGATGCCATCGATCATGAAGGACTTGGGTGTCAATCCGACGCAGGCCGGCTTCATGGCAAGCTCTGCGTTGTTCGGCATGATGTTTGGTGCAATCGTGCTGGGGACGCTTGCCGACCGAATCGGCCGCCGGTGGGCGATTTCGATCAGCATCGTCCTGTTCAGCGTCTTCACGGCAGCAGCCGGCCTGGCCTCCGACCCGATGACGTTCAGTGCTATGCGCTTCCTGGCGGGGCTTGGGATCGGTGGCGTGATGCCTAATGTTGTTGCCGAAATGACCGAATACGCTCCGCGGCGTATGCGCGCCACGCTGGTTACGCTGATGTTCAGCGGCTATGCGGTTGGCGGAATGCTGGCGGCGTTACTGGGCAAGAGCATCATGCAGAGCCTGGGCTGGCAGTCGGTTTACTTTGTGGCCGCGGCGCCGGTGGTGCTCATCCCTTTTATTTTCCGGTCGCTCCCGGAGTCGATGTCTTTCCTCTTGAAGCAGGGCAGGCATGAGGAGCTGAAGTCCATCGTAGCGCGATTCGATCCGGGCTACCTTCCGGCGAGTACCGACCGCTTTACGCTGCCGGATGTGGATAAATCGGACAATGCGCCAATTCATCATCTGTTCTCCGAAGGGCGCGGCCGCAGTACGGTTATGTTTTGGGTGGCCATGTTCATGTCCCTGTTCATGGTCTACGCGCTGAGTACCTGGCTAACCAAGTTGATGGCGAATGCAGGCTATAGCCTCGGCTCTGCCTTGACCTTCGTGTTGGTGCTGAACTTTGGCGCGATGATCGGGGCAGTGGGCGGAGGCTGGCTGGCCGACCGCTTCAATATCAAGCATGTCTTGATCGCCATGTATCTGCTTGCAGCGATCTCGATCGTCATGCTCGGGCAGCGGTTGCCGACGGAGGTTCTGTTCTTGACGGTTGGCTTGGCCGGCGCCTCGACGATCGGTACCCAGATCGTGACGAATGCGTACGCTGGACAGTTCTATCCGATGGCGGTTCGCTCCACCGGCCTGGGATGGGCGCTCGCGGTTGGTCGTGGTGGCGCGATCCTGGCGCCGATTCTTATCGGAGTCTTGGTAAATATGGCGCTGCCGCTGGAGATGAACTTCACTGCAATTGCCATTCCTGCCGTCATTGCAGCGGTCGCTATCTCAATGATCAATCACGAGCGTTCTGCCTCTGAGCAACCCTATCTCGTGATACCCGAAGAGGCAATTGGTCCGCACATTGAGGAATCCCCAGCACGGGCGTGAGCCGTCGTCTGCCGCAAATAGTATTTGGCGTTCCAGCAGAAAGCCGGCTTGCCGCCGGCTTTCTGATTTCTCCGTTCCACGCGTGGCAAAGCCGCATTTCCATGCGCCCCGTGTTCGTGGATACATCCGCTCGGTCGCCCCGAATATGTAGTGTAACTTCGCTGTTCAACGGGGGCGCAGGATAGGAATCTTGCGGGGTAGGGTCACCTTTTTAGCCACCAACCCATCCATCTAGAAAGGCGTGGCATGATCGCATACGACATCAATGCTGCCACCATCGCGGTAATCAGAGCCGTCCTTGCAAGAAATGGCCATGTCGCAAGGAACGGTGAAATCAATCCAAGGCAAATAGCTACGGTTGGAAATATTCCCAGCCAGTTCACCGTGGTCATTTTCCAGCGGGGTGGAGCAGTCGTTGCATGGGGCAATTGCGACGAGAACCAGACCTTCAGACCGGGAACTAGACGATAGGCTGGAGCGCTCTCTGCTACGGGCCGTATGCGCTCGTGCCACATTGCGCGTTCGTCGGACTCGTCCCATCGGGCAAGATCTTCCGGCGTCGCAAAGCGCTGGACGATCTGGTACTCGCCTTGATCTGCGTGGGTGTGCGGCGGGATAACCGTCGCAGACAGATAGCCCGGAAAGTGGCTCGACGCTTCCACCATGCTCTTGAGCAAGGCCTCGTAAGCCTTTTCGTGCCCAAGCTTTGCCTTCCGACGGACCACTCGCGATACAGGCACATTTTTTTCCATCACGCTGACCCTCGAAATAGTTGTTGATTGATTGTAAGCGTGATGGCAATCAATCATAAGATGGCAAATTTGCTTATCACTAGTGCACTGGTGCAACAATGCATGCCCACGATCTGAATGATTTGTTCTACTTTGTCGCGGTGGTTCGCAATCGCGGCTTTTCTGCAGCGTCACGGGAGACGGGTATCGAGAAGACGCGACTGAGTCGGCGCGTTGCAGGCCTGGAGAAGAGGCTTGGGGTCCGGCTGTTACAGCGATCGACTCGAAGCATTGGTCTAACCGAAGCTGGTGCGCGGTTTTACGAGCGGTGCCAAGCAACAGTCGAGGAAGCAGAGGCTGCGTATGAGAGCGTTGCCAACCTGCGCGGGGAGCCGGTCGGTAACGTCAGGATGAGCTGTCCACTGATTCTGGCGCAGACCTATCTTGCGCCGATCTTGCCGGGATACCTCGCGTCCCACCCCAAGGTGAATCTTGTCATTGAGCCGACGGACCGCGAGGTAGATCTGATCGAGGAGCGATTCGACCTTGCGCTCCTCGCCCGTCCTGACGCAAGTGGAATGTCGGGAGTAGTGCTGAAGCACCTTGGCAGCGCCCGGAGAATACTGGTCGCCAGTCCGCATTTTCTCGATCGCGCAGGAAGACCGGCCAGCCTTGAGGAACTAACTCGGTTCGCTACCTTGGGACGGTCGGCCGACGTTCGGGATGGCCGTGTGCGATGGGAATTGACCGGCCCAAGCGGTGAGGCGTGCGTATTGAATCACCTCCCGAGGTTGCAGACGAACGACCTCCGGTTGCAGTTCGAAACGGCCATCAGCGGAATAGGCATCGCCTTGCTGCCGGAACCCATTGTTGCTGCGAGCATAGCGTCCGGCTTGCTCGAGCATGTTTTGCCAGGGTGGTCCGCTACGCCCAATGCGCTTTGTCTTGCCTATCCGAGTCCCCGCGGGATCTTGCCCTCGGTCAGGAGTGTTCTGGACTATTTTTTGGAGCAATTGCCGGCGGTTATCCGGGAGCGCAGCGTCGTCGCTGACGCGCTGCGAAGTGCATGATCAATCATGCCTCAGCCCAGACGAATTCAGTCCTGTCTTCGATCGCAATGCAAATTGCAGACAGTTGTCGTCATTGGGGAACTGCTGACTTACGGGTTTTTGACCGCTTCTGCCACCCACCACGTGCGCATCGATCAACCGCTGATCGATCAACTGATGCCTGCCGTTACACAGACATGCCAAGCCTAAATCTCCCCGCCGACCGAGTGGCGAGTAGGCAAGATCGGGCGGAATAGGTTCGTCATGGTGCCCCGTTTTCTGGTTTCAACCATGACGATACCCTTCGCCATTTGCTCTGCCTGCAGTCGTTAAATCCTGCGAACTACTACATCAGAAATCAGAAGTGATAACGGACCCCGACCACGGCGCCTAATTGCGAACTGCCGACAGTGGGGCGACGCCCGCGCCGCCACCCGAGACGCCGTATGTTGCTCTTGAGCTGTTGTCGATATACCCGAGCCAGGAGGGCACGGAAAACAGTGCAAAGGGAATATCGGACGGTGCTAGTTAAACGGTTTTTGAGTACCGGTTAATCTCCGATCGCGCACTTTTTTGGTCGATGTACGGCAACCGGTCCGAACTTGCGCTGAAAAGGGATCCACGAAACCGCTGCTGGCATAGGCTTTCCGTTGCTGATGTCGGCTCTGTCCATATTTGCCTGTTCTGTCTGGCACGGATCAGAGCCTCAAGCAGTCACCGAATGCAGACTCACGAGCTATGTCAGACGTACTCGTGAGCGCTGTGTAAACTCATCACTTTTTGCGACTTTGTGATGCGTCTGCTCCTTGCAGCGGCAATTTGATGCGGAACAAAGGATTGCCGATCGCTGTGCGTCCAGCGAATGTCTTGACCGCCCTTAACCACTCCTCGTCCGGAATTGAGGGAGGTGCCAGATGTGACAGGACCAAGAGTTTCACGCCGGCCTCATGGGCTATTGGGCCGACTTCTGAGATCGGAGTGTGCGACTTGATGAGGTGATCGAGTTTCGCCTCCTGAGCAGCTGTCCGTGGCGTCGGGAACAGGTTCTCCGCCCAGTGCGTGCTGATTACCTCATGCACCAGCACGTCGGCGCCCTTAGCCAGTTCGATGAGATTCTCGCTCCTGTTCGTGTCCCCCGAGAAAACGACCGAGCCATCAGCTGTGTCGAACCTGAAGGCAAAGCTCGGATACATCGGCGGATGGCTGACCAGCGTCGCGGTCACCTTCACGTTTTCGTCCTGATACACGTTGATAGGTGCCATGCGTGGGGACGTGTTTGTCTTGCTGGCGCCGATAGCCGGCGGTATCTGGATGTCGTTGACCTTGATGTACGCGTTCGGATTGGGCATGCCACTGTCGTGAATGTTGTCATTCAGGTCGGTGGCGAATGCGCGATACAGATACTCGGTCAGTTCGGCGGTACCAGGTGTCGGATTCTCGGGGTTAATCGTATCCACGGAATCGGTCAGCTTTCCCGACGTAGGTGGTAAGCCGCCCCTGTTGCCCGGCCCAAAGATCTGGATTGGCGCCTTTCTTTTCCGCAGCCCCTCGGTCGCACCGAAGAGCAACAGTCGTGGATAGTCGATCACGTGGTCCGCGTGGAGGTGTGTAATGAAGCCCGCTCGCAGATTCTCCAATCCACCGAAACCGGTCGGCGCGGCTGATGTGCCCAGCCCCGCCTCATAGTAGCGCTCATGCCAGCCGCGGCCGAAGTCGACGATATAGCGATCTTTTCCGACAGCAATGGCCGCGGACATCCCGCCGGCACTGTGTCCTCCCCAGGAGGTCCTGCCGGCAGCCGAGCCCAATATAACGAGTTCGGTGCCGCTTCCGTGTGAGGTTGGGGCTTTTTGAGCTTCAGTGGCAGCTGCGGCATTTGCGGAGAATGCGAAGCAGATGGCACCCGTGGCAAGGACGGCGGAGTATATTTTTTTCAGGGTCACTTTTACTCTCCTTCTTAGGTGGTTGAAGCGTACGTAGTGTTGTATTTGTGAATCACGCTGGTAATCCGTGCGCCATTCCGAGTCAGGGGGGAGTCCTCTTCCCGAAAGCACTTTTTCCAGACGCAGCTCAAGCGTCAGGCTGCAATGACGGTGCCGCACGGCGGAAGGCGTCCAGCTCGCCACAGGCGCGGTCGATCGCGACGATGTGGGGATAGGGCGCCAGATCCACGTTGAAGCGGCGTGCGCTCTCGACCTGTGGGATCAGGTACACGTCGGCGAGCGTCGGCGCATTGCCGAAGCAGAACGAACTGCGCGACTTGTCAGCCGCGAGCTGCGCTTCCAGCGCATCGAATCCGGCCTTGATCCAGTTGCCGCACCACGCCAGCACCGCCGCCTCGTCGCAGCCCAACGCCTTCCTGAGGTACTCGAGGATGCGGCGGTTGTTAATTGGGTGGATGTCGCAGCCTACGATCGCCGCTAGTGCGCGCACGTGGGCGCGCTTTTCGGCGGTCGCGGGCAGCAGCGCCGGGGTGGGGTAGCGCTCTTCGAGCCACTCGATGATCGCCGGAGACTGGATCAGCGTCAGATCGCCGTCGGCGAGCGCCGGAACCAGCGCCTGCGGATTGACCGCCCTGAAGGCGGCACCGAGATGCTCCTCGGTGCGGAGGTCGACCGGCACGTACTCGTAGTCGATGCTCTTCAGGTTCAGCGCGATACGCAGGCGGTGCGAAGTGCCGCTGCGAAAGAAGTTGTAGAGCTTCATGGTCTGGGCTTCCTTGGTACGAGGGCCTGCGCTGGTTGATGGCCGACGCAGGCTGCAGCCATAACGATCATTCCGCGTCGCCGATGGTCAATGCAATATCGCCGACGCGATCGACGTGACCGGTGATCCGGTTGCCGGGCTTCACTGCGCCCACGCCCTCGGGCGTACCGGTGTAGATGAGGTCGCCGGGTTCGAGGTGATAGAACTTCGACAAGTCGGCGATGATCTCCCGGATGTTCCAGATCAGTAGCGAAAGGTCGGAGCTCTGCTTGATGTCGCCATTGACGGACAGGCTGATCGCGCCGGCTTCGAGTACGCCTAATTCCGCGACGGGAATGATCTCGGTGCACACCGCGGACTTCTCGAAGTTCTTGCCCAGGTCCCACGGCCGACCCTGTTCGCGCGCCACCAGTTGCAAGTCACGGCGGGTCATGTCGAGCCCGGCCGCATAGCCGTAGATGAGCTCGTGTGCATCGGCCTCTGCCACCCGAAAACCCGCCTTGCCGATCGCCACTACCAGCTCCATCTCATAGTGATAGTTGGTGGTGCCGGTCGGATAGGGCACGGTGGCGCCCGATTCGACCAGGGTGGAGGCGTCCTTCAGGAAGTAGAAGGGGCGCATCGTGGCCTTGTCCACCGGTCGGTCCATTTCCAATGCATGGGCGTGGTAGTTGCGACCGACGCAGAAGATGCGCTTCACCGGCAGCCGGGCGTCGCTGCCGCGCACCGGCAGGGAGTACACCGGGGCCGGATTCCATAGATATCGGGTTTGGCTCATGTTTATTCTCTCTTGATGAGGGGAGGGCGGAATCGATTCCGACTTAGTTGCGGGTCTCAAAGACACCCAGCTTCTTGTGCAGTGGCGTTTCGTCGGCGACGAAGAGGAAGGCCGGCTCGCTTCCTGAGCGGTTCGCCAGCATTACCGGGGTGTAGCCAGGGGCGCAGCACGTGTCGGCGGGAGCGAGGGTGAAGGCGTTGTCGCCGATGTCCACGGTGGTGGCGCCCTCGATCAGGTGGAAGACCGTGGCCGGCGAGCGCGCGGGCAGGCGCAGAGTTTCGCCCGGACGCAGCATCAGCGCGGAGTAGCCCAGGATGTTCTGGCAATCGGCGCCAGTTTCCGGGTTGACGTAGGCGACCTGCACGGCGTCGATCCCCGGCTGGGTCTTGGCCAGATTGAGCAGCGCCACACGCGCTTCGGCCCAGGGGTAGCGCAGCATCGGATAGCTGCGCGCACTCTGGCGGGCGAATACCGGCGACGGCACGAGGCCGCCACGTGCGTATTGGCGTTCCATCCGGGTGGTGGTGACCTCCTGGACCTTGCCTTCGACGGCGTACGAAGTCTCGGTGTAATACACGAGCGGCAGGTCCAGCACGTCGAGCCAGATGACCGGTTCGGTGCCGTCGTGGCCGTGTTCATGCCACAGGCCGGTGGGGGTGAGGATCAGATCACCCCGGCTCATCGGGCATTTCTCGCCATCGACCGTGGTGTACGCCCCTTCGCCTTCGACGATCATGCGCACTGCGTTAGGCGTGTGGCGGTGTGCCGGCGCCCACTCGCCGGGCAGCAGGAGCTGCATGCCGAGATAGATGCTCGAGCTCGCCTGCATCTTCTCCAGCCCATGGCCGGGATTGGCCAGCACCAGTACGCGGCGCTCGGCACGTTCGATCGGGGTGAGCTCACCGGCTTGCAGCAGCAAGGAACGCAGCGCCGCATAGGACCAGTGGGTCGGTCGCGTGCGAAGGGCAGGTTTGCCCGGCGGCAGGACCGAGCGGAGACTGGGCCACAGCGGGACGAGGTTCTGCGCGGCAAGTGCTTCGCGGTAGTCGAGGGGCAGTTCTTCCAGGGTGCCGAGAGTGTGCATGGCGTTAATTCCTGTGTCGGGGGTATCGGAAATTGGTTTGTCGGGCGATGCGACGGAGAGCTCAGGGCGCTTGTCGCGTGCCCAGGCCCATGGGCGCGGGTGTCCGCTCGACGATGTGGCGGAAGAGCGTCAGAAAATGCGCGCCCTCTTGCTTGCCTGCGAGCGGGTCGCAGTTCTCCTGGAAGGCATGCGCGATATCGGCCCAGTCGTCTTCCGTGAGGCAGTCTTCGCCGATGGGCAGGAGCTCTCGTTCCTCCATGGCCATGTGCTTCCAGGTGAATTCGGCGTAGCGCTGGACGGTGAGGTCGAGGGCCTCCAGCGCTCCCGCCACACCGGCCTCGTAGTTGCCGAGGGCCTTGCGCAACAAATCCAGCTCCGCTTCGCCCGCCGAGTGCTGCTGGAGGAGCGTTTCGATCAGGCTGTCGGCAGCCCGCGTTCGCTCCTGGATGCGGGCGAACAGCCACGCATCCTCCTTGGGATGGTGGAGGCGCTCCGGGAAGGCGTCGATGTAGTAGATCATCGACCACAGCAGGCGGAAGTCCGCCGACATCCGTCCGTCGCGGATTTCGGTGACGATCGACTTGATATTGTTGATGACGGCAGCCAGCGCGCGATGTTCGGCGCGGATGATGCCGGTTGCGATGGATCTCGGATCGTTCATGCAATCACCTCGTTATTAACCCGGCAGCCAGTTATCGTTCGGGCTGAGCTTGTCGAAGCCCTGGCAGCGCCCTTCGACGGGCTCAGGGCGAACGGTTGTATTTCTTGTTGTCGATGGCGCAACCGTCATACGCCGAGGTACTCATGTACGACCCGCGGATCTGCGCGCAGCGCGGACGAGTCGCCGGACCACACCACCTGCCCCTTCTCGATGACGAAATGACGATCGGCGAGATCGAGCAGCGGCCTGAGGTTCTTGTCGATGACGATGAGGGACAGCCCCTCCGCCTTGAGTTCGCCGAGCGCGTGCCAGATCTCCGCTCGGATCAGCGGGGCGAGTCCTTCGGTCGCCTCGTCGAGCACCATGAGTCGCGGATTGGTGAGGAGTGCCCGGCCGATCGCGAGCATCTGCTGTTCGCCACCCGAGAGCTGTGAGCCGAGATTGGCGCGGCGTTCGCGCAGGCGGGGGAAGAAGCCATAGACCCGGTCGAGCGTCCAGGGCTTCAATGCATGGTTGCTCCGGGCTCGCGCGGTGGCGACGAGGTTTTCCTCGATCGTCAGGTTGGGGAAGATCTGTCGCCCTTCGGGGACCAGGCCGAGCCCGCGTTTGGCGATCTGGTAAGAAGGCAGGCCGCCGATCCGTTCGCCGGCAAACTCGATGGATCCATTGGTCACTTCCAGCAATCCGAAGAGGCACTTGATGGCCGTGGAGCGCCCCATGCCGTTGCGCCCGAGCAGCGTGACCACCTCGCCTTCGCCCACCGAGAAATCGATCCCGAAGAGGACCTGGGCCTGTCCGTAGCCGGCTCGCAGGCCGTCGACCTTGAGCAGCGCGTTCATGCGACCACCTCTTCTTCGCCCAGATAGATCGCCCGAACTTCAGCGTTGTTGCGGATTTCCTCCGGAGTGCCGGTGACCAGCAGCTTCCCGTAGACCAGCACGCTGATCCGGTCGGCGAGGGCGAACACTGCGTTCATGTCGTGCTCCACCAGCAGGATCGTGTACTTGCGCTTGAGCGACTGGAGGAGCGTCACGACGGCGGCCGACTCCTGCACGCTCATGCCGGCCATCGGCTCGTCGAGCAGCAGAAAGCGGGGCCGCGCCGCCAGGGCCATCGCGAGCTCCAGTTGGCGTCGCTCGCCATACCCCAGATCGGACGCCGGGCTGTCGGCGAGGGCGGCAAGGCCGGCGGCGGCGATGCCCTCGTCGGCCGCGGCGAGCGCCTCCTTGTCGCCGAGCAGGCTCGTCCAGAAGGAGAAGGCGTGCCGTTGCGTTCCGAGTGCTGCGAGGGTCGCGTTCTCGCGGACCGTGAACTCGTCGAACACCGAAGTGATCTGGTAGGAGCGCAACAGGCCCTGGCGCGCGCGTCCGTCGATGCCCGTCGCGGTCACGTCCTTGCCGGCGAAGCGCACGCTGCCGCTGTTCGGCGCCAGCTCTCCGGAGAGCTGGTTGATCAAGGTCGTCTTGCCCGCACCGTTGGGGCCGATGATGGCGTGCAACTCCCCCGCCTGCACTTCCAGCGACACGTCGTCGGTGACCACCAGCGCGCCGTAGCGCTTGGTGAGTTTTTCGGTCTGCAGCAGGGCGCTCATGGCCGGACTCCCGATTCCGCCAGCAGCGGCGCCTTCGCGCCCCTGCCCGCGGGACTGTTGGAACGAATTGGACGGGCGAGCAGGCCGGCGATGCCCGCCTTGCCCAGCAGGGCGACGCCCAGGATCAGGAGGCCGAACAACGCCATCCAGTGCTCCGTGAAGGCTTTCAGCACTTCTTCGATGCCAAGGAAGGCGACCGCGCCGAGGAAGGGTCCGAACACCGAGCCCATGCCGCCGAGGACCACCATCACGATGAGCTCGCCGGAGACCATCCAGGACATGCTGCTCGGCGACGCATAGGCGTTAAGGTTGGCGAGCAGCATCCCGGCGAGCCCGCACAGCACCGCTGACAGCACATAGGCGGTGAGCTGGTAGCGCGAGAGCGCGAGGCCGACGGAGGCCACTCGGCGCGCGTTCTGCCGTCCGGCACGCAAGGTCACGCCGAAGGGCGCTGAACGCAGCCGGGCGATCCATACCGTGAGGGCCACGAGGAGACAGAAGGCGACGCCATACACGGCGTTGCCGGAGCTCAGGCTGAAGCCGAAGAACTCACTCGCAGCGGAAATCGCCATGCCGTCGTCGCCGCCGAACTGCTTCAGGCTGACCACCAGGAAGTACCCCATCTGCGCAAATGCCAGCGTGATCATGATGAAGGCGATGCCGGAGGTGCGCAGGCTCACGTAGCCGGTCAGGAGTCCCACCACGCCGCACGACGCGACGCACGCCGCAAGATGCACCCATCCGTTGGCAATGCCGAAGTGGGCAGGCAACGCCACGCTGTACATGCCAAGCCCAAGGAACAGCGCGTGGCCAAGGCTCACCAGTCCGCCCAGACCCAGCGCCACGTTCAGCGCCGTGGCCGCGATCGCGTAGATCAGCACGCGGGCAAAGAAGGTGGTGAAGAAGGGCTCGTCGGCGGCCGCTGCGGCAAAGGGCAGCAGCGCGAGACCGGCGAGCAGGACCACCGGCACCAGGTCGCCGGTTCGTAAGGACATTCTCATGATTTACCCCTTGTGTGCGGGAAAGAGTCCCTGCGGACGGACGGCGAGGACCACCGCCATGAGGAGGTAGACGAGCATCGAAGCCAGCGCGGGGCCTGCCGCGTTCGCGATGTCGCGGCTCGCGAACTCGCGCATCAGCAGCGGCAGATAGGTGCGCCCGAGCGTGTCGGTCAGGCCGACGATGATCGCCGCGTAGAACGCGCCGCTCACCGAGCCGATGCCACCGATGACGATGACCACCAGGGTAGTGATCAGCACCGGCTCGCCCATGCCACTCTGGACCGAGAGGATCGGGGCTGCCATGGCGCCGGCGAGCGCGGCGAGCGCCGCGCCGAGCGCGAACAGCATCGCGTTGAGAAGCCGGATGTTTACCCCCAGGGCGCCCACCATCTGCGGATTCACCGAACCCGCGCGCACCAGCATTCCGACCCGGGTCCGGTGGATCAGCCAGCTGCTGCCCACTGCCACCGCCAGTCCCACTGCGATGATGAGAAAGCGGTACGCGGGATAGGTGAAGCCGAAGATCTCGATCGTCCCCGACAGGCCCTCGGGCAGCGCCACGAAGAGCGGTTGCGGTCCCCAGATCATGCGCGTCACCTCGTTGAAGAACAGCACCAGACCGAAAGTGGCGAGCACGTGGTCGAGGTGGTCGCGCCGGTACAGCCGCGAAACTGCCACCGATTCGAGCAGCATGCCCACCACGGTTCCGGTCGCGAGTGCCGCGAGTGCACCCAGGGCGAAGGACCCGGTCGCGCCCGTTACCACCGCCACGGCATAGGCGCCCAGCATGTAGAGCGAACCGTGCGCGAGGTTGACGAAGCTCATGATGCCGAAGACCAGGGTGAGCCCTGCCGCAAGCAGGAACAGCAGGACGCCGTATTGCAGCCCGTTAAGCAACTGCGCGAGCAAGAGCGAGAAGGTCATGACGATTACCTCGGCTTGCACTGGGCCGCGTAAGCGTCCTGATGCTCGGGGAGCGGCGTTCCCATAAGTTTGGCGGTGATGCGGCCGCCCTCGCTCACGGTCTGGAAGGCGTAGTAGTTCTGGATGGGGAGGTTGTTGTGATTGAATCGGAACGGGCCGCGCAGCGACTGGAGCTCGGAGCCGGCGGTCCTGACCGCGGCGGCGAAGGCGGCCTTGTCGCTCGTATTGCCGCCCACTTTGCGGACCGCGATGTCCAGCAGGTTCGCCGCGTCGTAGCCGACGGCGGCATAGGCGCTAGGCGCGCGGCCGTACTTCGTCGTGAAGCTGTCGATAAACTCGCGGTTGCCCTGCGTGGTGAGCGCAACGTCCCACACGGCCCCGGACACGGTACCGACCGCCGCGTCGCGCAAGGAAGGAAGCGTCGTACCGTCGACGGTAAAGGCCGACAGAAGCGGGAGCTTCTTGCTCAGCCCTGCCTGGCTGAACTGCTTGACGAAATTGACGCCCATCCCGCCGGGGTAGAACACGAACACTGCGTCCGGTGCGGCGGCCTGCAATTGGGCGATCTCCGCGGAGTAGTCCGGCTGATTGACCTGCGTATAGACCTCGTCGACCACCTCGCCCTTGTAGAATCGTTTGAAGCCGCCGATGTAGTCCTTGCCCGCCTGGTAGTTGGGCGCCATCAGGTAGACTCGCTTGTAGCCCGTGTCCTGAGCGTACTTGCCCATCGCCTCGGCCGAGCCGTCGTTCTGCCAGGCCACCGAGAAGACGTTGGGGACGCAGCCCTTGCCGGCGAGCACGGACGGCCCCGCGTTGGTGGCGATGGCGACCGTGCCGGATTCGACGATGCGTGGCAGGCTCGCCATGAGCACGTTCGAGAACCCCAACCCGACGATGGCGTCTACCTTGTCGCGGTCCACGAACTTGCGCGCGATCTGGTTGCCCAGCTCGGGCTTGAGCTGATCGTCCTCGCGGAGTACCTGTGCTGGTTGGCCGCCCAGCTTGCCGCCGCGCGCCTCCAGTGCCAGCATGAAGCCGTCGTACTGGTCTTGGCCCACTGCGGCCACCGGGCCGGAAAGGGGGGCGGAAAAGCCGATCTTGACGTCCGCGTGCGCGACGCCGGCGGCAGCGACGAGCGCCAGTGCCGACAAGGTCCATCTGTTTCGCGTGTTCATGTGTCTCTCTCTCTCGAAATGCTTGGGGATGGGGGCGGGGATCGTTTTTTTAGTCGAGCGCGACGTAGATGCGCCCGTTCTCGATCTTCACCGGGTATGTCGGTATGTTTTCCGTAAGGGGGGCGCAGAGGGCCTTGCCGGTGCACACGTCGAATTTCCCTTGGTGCAGCGGGCATTCGATCTCGCGACCGTCCAGGAAGCCGTCGCTCATCCTCGCGTGGCCGTGGGTGCAGACGTTCGAGGTGGCGAAAACTTCGCCCTCCACCTCATAGAGGGCGATGTCCTTGCCGGCCACCGCGACGCCGACTACGTCGCCGGCGGGCACCGCATCGCGTGCGACGGCATCAATCCAGTTCAGCAGCATTTCCGGGTTCCTCAGATGGGGTAGATGATCGAGTTCGGGATCATTTCCGTGTCATAGATGCAGAGGCGTGACTGGAGCTTCAGACCCTCCGGCGTGCGCACGATCACGTCGCGGTAATAGCCGCTGTTGAACACCGTCGATTCACCGTCGTACTTGGTGCGCACCACGACGTAGTTGGCCTCGCTGTGGATCGTGTCCGCATCGCGTCCGCCTTCCACCGAAATCACCCGCGGCGTGCCGACGATGTGACGCTGGTAGTAGGGGTCGTGGTACATGGTTTCCTTCACCCCGTAGACCCGGTCCTTGATCATCGCGCGGCTCTCCAGCGCCAGCAGGCACAGGGGCAGGCCCTGTTCGAAGTTCTCGCGCGGCTGCAGGCGGTAGGTGCCGTCCTCGACGAAGAAGTCCGGCCACTTCTCCCAGTCGGCCGAATCGACCGCCATCGCGTAGTCGCTGTAGAGGTTCAGAAGCTCGAAGTAGGTCTGAAAGTCGATTGTCATGTTCATTGCCCCATCACTTTGCGCCAGTAGGCGTACATGCCCCGGATCAGGGTTTCGGTCACCATGTGCTCGGAGTCGCCGATGTCGTAGCCGCCCATCTCCACCACGGTGCGGTGGGCGGGCTTCTGCTCGAATCCCTCCTGAGACCATTCGATGACTTCGCCATCGTCGGCGGAGACAAAACCGGCGGGGCCGAAGAGGTTGGCCTGGATCAGGCGTCGCTGTGTCATCTCTTCGCTGTCGTCATCAAATCCGAAGTGCGTCCACACGAAGTCGAAGGAGCCATGCCCGTTGGGCTGGATGTGGCGGGTCGAGACGCTATTGACCTGCTGCTGGAGGATCACGCTGGGGAACACGGTGGTCATCACGGCCGTGGGACCGTTCCACCAAGGCTCAGGAACGATGTCGAGCAGGCGCGGATCGTTCACCTTCATTTGATCCTTGAAACTGTCCACGCCGCTCACGACCTCGTCGTTCTTGCCGCCCTGACCGCGGGTCGAAATCATCGCGGCGTGGCGGAAGTGCTCGTCCATCCGCAGCTGCGACTTGTTGTCCGCGCGCCACAGACCGAAGGTGGAGAACCAGGTGTGGAGCAGGCCCGGGTGATACGGATCCTTGATGTTCTCCTGCATGAGCTTCCAGTTGCCGGGGATGCGCTGGCGGCGATAGCCGAGCACCTTGAGTTTGCGTCCGTTGAAGACGCGGTCGAAGTACTGCAGGATGGTCGGGCCGAGGAATTCTTCCAGGGGCTCGACATCGTGATCGAAGGACGCAAAGACCACGCCGCCACGCGTGGCCACCTTCAGCTTTGTCAGGCCATGCTCTTCCAGCTTGAATTCGGGCGGCATGCCGCCATTGATCTTGCCTTCCTGCTTGACTCCGCGCCGGAACGGCACGCCTTGCAGGTCGCCCTCAAGGCTGTAGTTCCACTGGTGGTATGGGCAGAAGAAGTCCTTGCGGTTGCCGTGGCGCTCGCGGCAGAAGCGCATGCCGCGATGGGCACAGACGTTTTCCACGACGTTGATCGCGCCGTTCGTGTCGCGGACCATGATCACCGAGCGCTCGCCGATGACGGTGCGACGGAAATCGCCGGGATTGGGGATCTCCGCCTCGAGCCCGACATAGCACCAGTGACCGGAGTAGAAGAAGCGCTCCAGTTCCTGCTGGTACAGGTCGTCGCGGGTGTAGGCCCAGAACGGGATGCGGCTCGATCCTTCGCCCTCCCAGGTGGGATCTTTGGGAAATACCGTGGCATTGCCGGTCATGTTCGTGTCTCCGTGGTTATGGGTATGCAGGGGTAATCCGCTGCGTCGATGTCGCGCGGCGCGGGCGGGGCAGGGGCTAGGTTCCGCTCGGATAGAAGGCATCGGCATGCACATGGGCCGGATTCATGCCCAGGCGCGCGACCAGCAAGCTCAACGCTTCGACCATCACGGGCGCGCCGCACAGGTAGGCACGCCAGCCGGTCAGGTTCGGATGGTCCTGTTCGATCGCATCCGTCACAAGACCGCGCCGTTGTCCGGGCTCGGTGTTGCCGGTGGCGATGACGATGTGCACGGTCAGGTTCGGGTGTCGGGCGGCCAGCGCCTCGAGGCGCTCGGCGTCGTAAAGATCCTGCGGGCTGCGTACGCCGAAGTAGAGCTGGATCGGGTTGGACATCCTGGACTCGAGCGCACCGCGCACGATGGACAGCACCGGGGCGAGTCCGGTCCCGCCGCCGATGCAGAGCATCGGCCCCGGATGGGCGCGGCGCAGGTAGGCGGTGCCGAGCGGGCCGCTCAGCTTGACGGTGGTCCCTTCCTGGACGTGATCGAAGACGTACTCGGTGACGCGCCCTCCGGGGACCTTGCGGATGTGGAACTCCATCTCGTCGTCCTGTGGCAGCCCTGCCAACGAATAGGGGCGCACATGCTCGGGGCTGAACTGCAGTGTCGCGTACTGTCCTGGGGAGAATTCGAGGGGTTTGGCGAGACGAATCCGCAAGCGGCGGATATCGTGGGTGGGCGAATCGACGGCAACAACCGTTCCCTTGATGATGCGTGCGGGGTGAATAACGATCTCGTCCGCCTCGAGGATCTCGATGGCACAGTTGTCGGTGAGGACCGACTGGCAAGCGAGCACGTGACGTTCGCCGATGAGATTCGGCCGCCCGGCTTCCGGTCCCGAATCAACGATGTTCCCGTCGATGATCCGGCAGCGGCAGGTCCCGCAGCGCCCAGACATGCAGCTGTAGGACACGGGAACGCCGTTCTCGCGGAGAACCTCGAGAAGGTTGGCGCCTGAGTCGAAGGACAGGCGGCGGTTCGTGGGTTGTACGAGAAGTTCCATAATCTGTGTCCAAAGCAAACTGTAGCGTTGGGCGGATCATGGAGAAGGCTGTCTTATAAGTCGATAAAGCAAGTATGATTTGCTCCATCACTATCGTGAATATTGCGAGGGGCGCATGCAGCTTCGGGACATCGACCTGAATCTCTTGGTCGTCTTCAATCAGCTACTTATAGACGGGCGGGTCTCAACCGTTGCGGAAACTTTGGGCATCACGCAGCCAGCGGTGAGCAATGCGCTGAAGCGCCTGCGCACGCTGCTCAAGGACGAACTCTTTCTCCGTACTGCGCGTGGCATGGAGCCCACGCCCTTCGCGCTACAACTAGCCGAGCCGGTCGCTTATGCACTGGGGACCCTCCATAGCGCCTTGAACCAGAACGCGACGTACGAACTAGCCACGAGCACAAGAACGTTTACGCTGGCGATTACCGATATTGGCGAGATCTACTTCTTGCCCCATTTGATGGAACTCGTTACACAGCTTGCACCGAAGGTCCGGATTAGTACTGTCCGAAATACCGCGGCCAGTCTCAAGGAGGACATGGAGGCAGGGAAAGTCGATCTGGCGATCGGACTAATCCCACAATTACAGGCGGGATTCTTCCAGCAGCGGCTGTTCAAGCAGCGCTATGTATGCATGTTCCGGCGCGGTCATCCCGCCGCCAACCAGCCAATGACCCTCGAATTGTTCCAGTCGCTGGAGCACGTCTTGGTCGTTGCGGCCGGGACAGGGCACGGCGAGGTCGACACCATGCTCGATCGTGCTGGCGTGCGTCGCAACGTCCGTCTGGCGGTGCCGCACTTTGTCGCGGTCGGGCACATCCTGCACTCGACCAACCTTATTGCCACTGTCCCAGAGCGCTTGGCCATGCGCTGCGTCGAGCCGTTCGATCTCGTCGCTGTTCCGCATCCGGCCAGCCTGCCCGAAATTGCCATCAAACTCTTCTGGCATGCGCGGTATCACCGGGATCCGGCAAACAGATGGCTCAGGCAGCTGATTTTCGATCACTTCAGCGAGAGCGCGGCGGGCAACGACGCGTTGCACTAGACTTCGGCAGGAAGTCCACTTTCCTCGATTCATAAGGGAGGTGCTCGCCGAAATTGTGTGCGAATGAGCCGGTTCGTCCGTCCGGCTACGCTGTGTTGTCCGGCTACGCTGTGTTGTATGGGAGCAGGGATGCTTGCGAGCCGGGTCTGACCGCTGCGCATCCCTTGCAACAAAAGTCTAATCGCCGCCGAAGAGTTTCCCGGCCCCCGCCCAGTCGGACGGAGCAATATCCTCGAAGATCACGTAGATATATTTCGGATCCGTTCCAGTGTTCTTGACGATGCTTTCGGTGATTTCGGCGGCAAGCGCTTGTTTAGTGGGTAGGTCCTTTCCTTCGAACCAGCTAACACGTACTACGGGCATGATGATCTCCTTGTGAGAGAGTTGGGGGGAGGTTCACTAATCCAAAAACAGTTGTAGGTCGGCAGTGAACTGTCAGCCATATGTGGCGTGATCGAACAGCACTTTGGCTTGGTATTCCGTATCGTTCTTGATGAATTGGTTGGCAAATTTCCAGAATTGACGAAGGACGAGGAGGCGTTGACCGTGTGGCGTTCCGTCACCTTCGGTTCCGACCAGTCTTCGTGCGAGTAGATTGAGATGAGGTCATCGACCAATAGGGCCTTGCGGTTGCCATGCGTGCCGATGAAGTCGATATAACGCCTATTCGAAGACGCTCAGGGTGGGACGCAGAACGCTTAAACAGCAACCCATGCGGGGGCAACGGCCGGACCCTTGCCAAGGAAGTAGCCGAAATGGATGTTCATCTCGCCGATCGGCTCAATGAAACGGCTATTCGATAGCGGCCCTGCCTCCACCGGCTCGAAGCCGACCGACTTGGCCAGCGTGCAGACGACATCTTTGGCGGCTGCATCGTCACCGGCGACGAACACTTGCAGCATCTTCCCCTGGCGAGCTTCGGGCGCCAGTAGTTGAGCGAAAATCGTGTTGAAAGCCTTGACGACCTTCGTTTGCGGTGCAAGCGCCTGGATCTCTTCGGCGGCCGAGGTGGTGTGACCAATCACGAGACTTTTGTAGTCTGCGCTGATCGGGTTGGAAATATCGACGAGTACCTTGCCGGTCAGATCTCCTGCGGCCTTAAGGGCTTCGGCCACGGCCCCGAACGGCAGGGCCAGAACGATTACGTCGGCGAGTTTCGCTGCGGCTTCGATTCCGCCACCGACGGCGTTATGAGCGATCCTGGTGGCTAGTGCAGCGGCCTTGGCTGGGTCGCGGGCACCGATTGCGACCTCGTGACCTGCGCCCGCCAATGCCGAAGCCAGACCTGCACCCATGTTGCCCGTACCGATGATTGCGACTTTCATTTGGTTTCTCCGTGTTGAGTGAGTCAGTGCGTTCACTTTAAGACTTGAAACCATAATTGATAAATGGGCAAAATTGGCTATCACTTGAAACGGAATGTTTGTAATGGACAAATTACTGAGCATGAGCGTGTTCGCCAAGGCCGTCGAAGCAGGATCGTTTTCGGCCGCCGGTGAAGCGCTGCAGATGTCCTCACAACTGGTCGGCAGGCATGTCCAATCCCTGGAGCAGCATTTGGGCGTGCGTCTGCTCAATCGCACGACGCGGCGCCAGCACCTCACGGATGTCGGTGCAACCTATTACGAACAGGTTAAGAATATTCTGGCTGACGTCGAGTCGGCGGAAGGGCAGGCAACCGCAACACTCGTTACGCCTCGAGGGCGTTTGCGCATTAACGCTCCCGTCACATTCGGCATCCATGCCTTGTCGAAACACCTGCCTGAATACCTGGGGCGCTATCCGGAAGTGTCTGTCGAATTGTCCCTGTCGAACCGCTACGTGGATCTCATCGACGAAGGGTTCGATGCAGTGGTCCGTATCGGCGAACTCGCCGATAGCGGACTAATCGCACGCCCGCTGGCTCCGTATCGCTTGAGGCTGTGCGCTGCACCTTCTTACCTGGCGAAGAGAGGAGCAATCACTCATCCGGAAGACTTGGTCCGGCATGATTGCCTTGGATTCTTGCATTCCGAATTGCGGACACATTGGACCTTTCAGGGTCCGGAGGGGCCAATCACGGTGCCTGTCTCCGGTCGGTTGATGGTAGACAGCGGAGAGTCGTTGATGGCTGCCGCGCGTGCAGGGATGGGCCTGCTGCTCCAACCCTGCGAACTTGTTCGCGAGGATCTGGCAGCGGGCCGTCTGATAGAACTATTGCCTGACTACCCTGTGCCGACAAGACCGCTGCAAGTACTCTACGCACCTGATCGCCGCATGGGTCCAAAACTTCGCAGCTTTCTTGACTTCGTCGTAACGACATTTGGTTCCGACGCTCAATCCGCAATCGTACCGGCGCTACCGATGTAAGCATCGAATAATGCGGACTGGATTGTGCAAATGCCTCCGCAACCTCAATGCGGACAAGCGAAGGGCGTCTTCGTGTTGGCGCCGGTCAGGAATTGGCAAAGTGTACCGAATGGGAATTGATCAGCCCGGTTCCATACTTTTGCTGTAAGTTCAACGCGCTCCATCCGATGCTGACGATCAGTGCTTGGCCGACACACGGTCATCTATCTGGTCAATTCTTGACCGGCGCCAACAGCCGTAAGAGCAAATGCCCGGGATGGGCGAAGAAGTGTTGGTGACTTCGCTGGCAGGCTGTCGGTCCTCTCGTTCGGCGAACGTGGCCCTGATCCGCACTTCGAGAAAGTGATCGGCGATCGCGTTGACTGCGTCGGAAATCTGGCCTGTCAGTCTTACGCGCTGACGACACGTCTTGGTCAACGCCCCGTCCTCGGGGGCGACATCGTCCTCTCCGAGCAAGATGAGGGGGCAGCATCTCACGCCGGTAGGTCCTGGCGACGTACCGACGCCTTGAATGTCGGCGTAGCTTTTGACGTAACTTCAGTAAACGTTTGCCTTGCATCTCCTTGCCAGAAAGGATTTACGCTGCTGCATCATTGGCGTGTGGCTTTCGAGTGCTTGCGGAGTCATGCCTGTTGCCGGGACGAAAACCCGCCATTTTAACCGACTCTTTTGTGTGACTCCCAACCAACATCCGGACTTTCGGTGGATATCAGGCGGATGAATCCCGGCATAACCACCACAAATATAGCCATGACGCTGCGGTTGCGAGCCTTACATGGCTACATGTAACATGCCGTTACGTAATCAAATTCGTGCCATGTGCGCGGCAGTTTGTCACAACGCATCGCACTGGTGCCACAAGGTCGATCCATTAGATGTCCGTAAGCCAGTCCTGGAAAGAGAAGACCATCGCACGCCTCGCGCGTGAAATCGGCGTGCTGGCCGAAATCATCGTCGATGACGTGATATTCGACCTCGCACTCGATGAGGTGGAAATGGCGCCGCGTCAGCTCATGTCCTTTCTGGCCCGCCTGCAGCGTGAGCTCCCCGAAACAGTCGACCGGGAGGCCATCATCCAGCAGCTCGCCAACGAACTCCTTTCAACTTCGAACCACTGAACCGCACCCATGTCCATCCGCAACAAGCTCATCCTCGGCTTTTCCGTGCTGCTCGCCTTCATCCTGCTGCAAGGCGGTGCAAGTTTCTTCTATGGCTCACGGACCCAGGGGCTGGTCGATACGGCGGTAAACCGAAATTTCGTCGCGACCACCGAGATTACCGATCTGCTCGCAGCGGCACAGCAGTTGCGCCGCCAGGAGAAGGAATATCTCATCTACGTCGGCGACGTCGAAGGGCGCAACACAGTCCTCAAGGACTGGACCGCCACGCACAGCCGTATCGAAGCGCAGCTCGAGGCGATGGTCGCGAACAGCAAAGGCATCTACCAGCCGACCGACAGCGCCGAGTTCGTCCGCTGGAAGGCTGCGCTCGACGAGTACCAGAAGGAATTCACCCGTGTGGTTGAAGGCTTCAGCTACGACGTCTCGATGCTTGATCAGGACGCGGCCGGCGGCAGCACGCAGACCTACAACAAGGCCGTGCGCACCAACGAGGAACTACGCCCCGTCGTCGAACGCTTCGATGCCGGCCTGATCAAGGGCGCCACCCGCATGGCGCGTGCGCGCGCCGACGAATCCGCCGAAGCCTATCGGCGCATTCGCAGCAACTTCGACGTCGTCGATTACGTGAATGCCGGCTTTGCACTCGCCGGCCTGCTGCTTGCCAGCGCACTGCTGTTCACTATTCCGGGTTCGATTACCCGTCCGTTGCTGTCGCTGGTCGAATCGGCCGACAAGATGAGTCTCGGCGATCTCGGCAAGAAGTTCGACGCCGGCGGCGTACAGGATTTTGAGAAGCTCGCTGCGTCGCTGGAACGGATGCGCGTCACGATGGAAGCCATGATCGTTCGCCTCAAGGCGCGTTCCCGCTAAGCACCGCACGCAGCGTTCTAACCCGAATCCCGTCTTACCCAATCGAAACCTCACAAGCAGGAAAATCCGATGCTTTCAAATATTCGTCCGTTACTTATCGCACTGAGCCTTGGCGCTGCCCTGGCCCTGCCTGCCCATGCCCAGCAGACTGCCGCAGTGGCGACCGCTCCGGCTGCAACGGTTGCAGCCAAGCCCGCGCCGCGTACCGCTAAGGCGACGGTCAACGCCCTGACTCCCGGCAATTACGTTATCGACGTCGCACACTCGCACGCGTATTTCTTCATTTCGCACTTGGGTGTAAGCCGCTTCATGGGGCGTTTCGACGACATCAAGGGTGGTTTCGTCGTGGGGCAAAAACCGGGCGATAGCCTGGTCAATGCCACCATTCCGGTGTCGAGCATCAACGCCAAACACCAGAAGCTGGAAGATCACCTCAAGAGCGCCGACTTCTTCGACGCTGCCCAGTTCCCGAACATGAGCTTCGAATCGACGCGCGTGCGCTGGAACAACCGCGGCGAAGGCGTGCTATCGGGCAATCTGACGATTCATGGGGTAACCAAGCCGGTCGACTTCGCGCTGAAAGTGACCGGCGCCGGCAAGGGGCCACGCGGCGATACGCGTGCAGGATTCGAGGGCAACGTAACGATCAACCGCAGCGATTTCGGGATGAACTACGGTCTGCCGCGCATCGTCGGCGACACCGTCGAGATCGCGTTGTCGATCGAGGGCATCCTGCAGCAGCAGTAAGCGGGTATCAGCGCCTGAAAGCAGGACGGACGCTCGGTTCGCGCCCGTCTTGCCTACCTATCGAATTGCCTGTGCGGAGATTCGCCACTCCTTCAATACGCGGCCTTCAACTCGTCCTGAACCAGATTCTGTAACTGCTCATAGCCGAAGCTCGGCATCGGGCGGCCATTGACGAAAAATTCCGGGGTCTTGGTCACGTTGAGTGCGCGTGCATCCTCCAGGTCCTGACGCACCGCAGCTTCGACGGCCGAACTGGCCATATCCGCCTTCAGCTTCGCCATATCCAGCCCGACCCCATCGAGATAGTTCCAGACCAGATCCGGTTGCGGATTGTGGTGGGCCGCCCAGTTCGGTTGCGACGCGAACATCGCCTCCAGCGTTTCCCAGAATTTCCCCTGCATCCTTGCCGCTTCGAGCATTTTCACGAGTTGGTCGGAGCCGTCGTGGAACGGTGCGTAGCGGACGATCACGCGGATCCGTCCCGGCGCAGCGGCCATCATCTGTTTGACGAATGGGTAGAAGCTGCGACAGGTCTCGCAGGCGGGATCGAGGAACTCGACGATGTGCACGCGCGCATCTGCGGCACCGAGCGTCGGCGAGTGGTCGCGTACCAGCGCCGAGCGGTTCTGCGTCACCATGTCGTCAAGCCGCTCGCCTTTCTCGGTGTTATGCACCAGTGTCGCGATCACGAACACCATCATCAACAGCGCCGCGGCAAAACCGAACAGATACTTCTGATTCATTTCGACATCCTGTGTTTAGCGAGAAGCAGCAAACCAATAATCAGGGAAAAGGCCAACAGCGAAAGCATTGGGATCGTGACGAAGCCAAACCATTCGATCTGAACCTCCTTGCACGAAACACCACGCGAGCACGGCTGGATCCTTTCGGGAATCACACCCGCCACCAGCAGCAAATGGAAGAGTGCGACCAACCAGCCGACAAGCGCCAAGGGCAGGGCATAGCGCAGGACCTTACGGTCCAGCGGAAACATGCCTGCGGGCAAGATCAGCACCAATGGGAACATCGCAATGCGCTGCCACCAGCACAGCACGCAGGGCGGCAGGCCCATGACTTCGCCAAGGAACAGGGCTCCCAGCATCGAACCGGCGGCAATCAGCCAGCACAGAAAAACCGGCGTCCAGCCGGCTGTGGGCAAGGGGTTCGCCTGCGTGCTCATGCCGTCCGGGCTCCGATCTGGCGTAAATCAGCTCTCATAAGCAATCAGGACCACATCAGCCGCCTGTTCGCGTAACGGGATCAGTGCCTGGTACTCTGCCGAGTTGAACCAGCCGTTCACCGCATCGACATCGGGGAAACGCACCACCACGGTGTCCGTGTGCGCGTGCTCGCCACCCAGTACGGCGACACGGCTACCGCGAAATACCAGCTCCCCGCCCCATCCACTGAGCGTACCGGGTACGCGCAAGCAGTATTCGGCCCACTTTTCGGCATCCTTGATGGTGATATGGCCAATGGCGTAGGCAGGATTTTTCGGCGTCATCGATGTCCTGGTCGGGAGAGTGTTTCGTTGCAAAGCCGATAGGGAACAGAGCCACAGTGACACAGATACCGAGGCCGTCCAGTTGCGCAAGAGCGCGCGATTATATCCGAGTCATAGGGGCCGGTTGGGGTAGGGAGTGTGGTTCGCATGTTTCGTTATATGGAAATTAACTCTTGTACGTTGTCCGGGAAACCGACATCGGCTATCGTCGAGCCCCTCTCAATTAACAGTCCGCTATCGGAGCGCCGCCATGAACAAACTCACCAGTCTGTTGCTTGCCGCCGGACTCGCTTTTGCGACGAGCGGGCACGCGCAGTCGAATCTGCTCAACGTTTCTTATGACGTCGCGCGCGACGTTTACAAGGACTTCAACCCGCTGTTCCAGAAGCACTGGAAGGAAAAGACCGGCGAGACCGTGGAGCTCCGTCAGTCGCATGGCGGTTCGTCGAAGCAGGCGCGGGCGGTGGCGGACGGCCTCGAAGCGGATGTGGTGACCATGAACCAGGCCACCGACGTCGACTTCCTCGCCGAGAAAGGCCTCGTCGCGACTGACTACACCAAGCGCTTCCCGGACAGCGCCTCGCCCTACACCTCGACGATGGTGTTCATCGTGCGCAAGGGCAATCCGAAGGCAATCAAGGACTGGAACGATATCGCCAAGCCCGGCGTGCAATTGATCATCCCGCATCCGAAGAACACCGGCAACGGCCGCTACTCGTATCTCGCTGCGTGGGGCTATGCGCTCAAGCAGCCCGGCGGCAACGACAAGACGGCGCAGGAATTCGTCGGCCAGCTTTTGAAGAACGCGCCACTGTTCGGTTCCGGCGGGCGCGATGCGACGACGACCTTCATGCAGCGCAAGATCGGCGACGTGCTCGTCACTTTCGAGTCGGAAGCCGAGCTGATCGCCAAGGAATTCGGACGTGGCGAGTTCGAAGTGGTCTACCCGAGCCTGTCGATTCTCGCCGAATTCCCGGTCGCCGTAGTGGAGAAGGTTGTCGACAAGAAGGGCACGCGCAAGGTCGCGCAGGCCTATCTGGAATACCTGTGGTCGAAGGAAGGGCAGGAGAATGCAGCGGCCAATTACCTGCGTCCGCGCAATGCCGAAGTCCTGAAGAAATACGCCGCGCAGTTCCCCCCGATCAAGACCTTCACCGTTGATGAAGTGTTTGGCGGCTGGAGCAAGGCCTCGGCGGCACACTTCAAGGACGGCGGCAGTTTCGACCAGATCTACGTTCAGAAGTAAAATACGCGACTTTTAGGCTGAAGCGGCCCGCCTCGCGGGCCGTTCGCTTTTCGACTTTTCCGTTTTACGGCTGATCTCCCGACATGTTTCCTGCCCCTGCCAAGCGCGACGGAGTGCTGCCCGGCTTCCGTCTCGGACTGGGCTATACGCTGACCTACCTGACCCTGCTGGTCTTGATCCCGCTGGGCGGGATGATCCTGATGACCGGCAAGCTGTCGTGGAGTGACTTCTGGGGTATCGCGACCGCCGAGCGGGCGCTGGCGTCGTACCGCGTGACCTTCGGTGCGTCCCTTGCTGCGGCGGCCGTGAATGCCCTGTTCGGCTTGATCGTCGCGTGGGTGCTGGTGCGCTATCCGTTCCCGGGCAAGCGCTTCGTCGATGCGCTGGTCGACCTGCCCTTTGCATTGCCCACGGCGGTCGCCGGCATCACGCTCGCCACGCTCTACGCGGAAAACGGCTGGATCGGCCAGCATCTGGCGAAATTCGGCATCAAGGTCGCCTTCACGCCGCTGGGTATCGTCGTCGCGCTGATCTTCGTCACGCTGCCCTTCGTCGTGCGCACACTGCAGCCCGTCATCGAGGACATCGAGGCGGAAGTCGAGGAGGCCGCTGCATCCCTTGGCGCGACCCGCTGGCAGACCTTCACGCGCGTGCTGCTGCCGGGCATTTTTCCCGCTTGGCTCACCGGTTTCACGCTGGCGTTCTCGCGTGCGATCGGCGAATTCGGCTCGGTGATCTTCATCGCTGGCAACATGCCGCTAATTTCGGAAATCACGCCTTTGCTGATCATCTCCAAGCTCGAGCAGTACGACATCCTCGGCGCGACGGCGCTCGCAGTCGTCATGCTGCTGATCTCTTTCGTGATGCTGCTGGTGATCAACCTGCTGCAGTGGTGGGCGGCGAACCGGCATTCTAAGAGCAGTGAGGGCGACGCGCCGGCCGAAGCGCTCGCGCCCGGCGCCCTCGCGGAGGCCCGGCCATGAACACGCGTCGCGCCACAGCCGAGCCGCGCTGGGTCCGCCTGTTGCTGACCGGCGTCGCACTCGGCTTTCTGTTCCTGTTCCTCGTCCTGCCGCTGATCGCAGTGTTCTGGGAAGCCTTCGCCCACGGTGCACAGGCTTACTGGGAAGCGCTGCAGGACGGCGAGGCGCACTCCGCGATGTTGTTGACCCTGACGATTGCCGCCGTGGTGCTGCCGTTCAACATCGCGTTCGGGGTTGCCGCCGCCTGGGCGATCGCGAAGTTCGAATTTCGCGGCAAGAGCCTGCTGACGACGCTGATCGACCTGCCGTTCGCGGTCTCACCGGTCGTCGCCGGCCTGATCTTCATCATCCTGTTCGGTGCACAGGGCTTCTTCGGTCAGTGGCTGGTCGCGAACGACATCAAGATCATCTTCGCGCTGCCAGGCATGGTGCTCGCGACGCTATTCGTGACTTTCCCTTTCGTCGCGCGTGAATTGATCCCGCTGATGCAGGCGCAGGGCCGCGACGAGGAGGAGGCCGCGGTGTCGCTCGGCGCATCGGGCTGGCAGATGTTCTTCCGCGTCACCCTGCCGAACATCAAGTGGGGCCTGATGTATGGCCTGATCCTCGCGAACGCGCGCGCAATGGGCGAATTCGGCGCGGTCAGCGTCGTGTCGGGCCACATTCGCGGCGAAACGAACACGCTGCCGCTGCACGTCGAGATCCTCTACAACGAATACAACCAGATCGGCGCCTTTGCGGCCGCGACCGTCCTTGCGCTGCTTGGCCTCGTCACGCTCGTCGTCAAGACCATCGTCGAATGGCGCATGCGCAAGGAAACCGAAATGCTGACGGCCGATCTGCCCCCCGAAAAAACCGAATTGCCCCCGTCTGTCGCCACGGAACGCCCATGAGCATCGAAATCCGCAACATCAGCAAGCGCTTCGGCAACTTCGTCGCGCTCGACAATCTGTCCCTCGACATTCCGACCGGCGAGCTGGTCGCGCTGCTTGGACCGTCCGGCTGCGGCAAGACCACGCTGCTGCGTATCATCGCCGGCATGGAAACGCCGGACGCCGGCAACGTGCTGTTCGGTGGCGAGGAGGCGACCCATGTGCATGCGCGCGAGCGCCAGGTCGGCTTCGTGTTTCAGCACTACGCACTGTTCCGCCACATGTCGGTGTTCGAGAACGTCGCCTTCGGCCTGCGCGTGCGTCCCCGAAAGGAGCGTCCGAGCGAGGCCGAGATCCGCGAGCGCGTCATGGGACTACTGAAACTGGTGCAGCTCGACTGGCTCGCACAGCGCTACCCGTCACAGCTATCCGGCGGCCAGCGCCAGCGCATCGCACTCGCGCGCGCGCTCGCGGTCGAGCCCAAGGTGCTGCTGCTCGACGAGCCCTTCGGTGCGCTCGACACCAAGGTGCGCAAGGAACTGCGCCGCTGGCTGCGGCGGCTTCACGACGAGATGCACATCTCGTCGGTGTTCGTCACGCACGACCAGGAAGAGGCGCTGGAAGTCGCCGACCGCGTCGTCGTGATGAACCGTGGCCACATCGAACAGATCGGCTCGCCTGACGAGGTCTACTCGAGCCCGGCTTCGCCCTTCGTGTACCAGTTCCTCGGCAATGTGAACGTCTTCCACAGCCGCGTGCATGGCAGCTGGGCCGAGGTGGAGCGGGAAGGGGAGAATACCGAAGCAGGCTCGATCGCCTTCGTCCGCCCGCACGACATCGAGCTCGATCTCGCGCCGCTGCCCGGCGGCATGACCGCCGTCGTCCGCCACGTGCATCGCATCGGTCCGCTGGTTCGCGTCGAACTGGAACACGAGGCGGAGATGATCGAAGTCGAACTGACCCGCGAACGCGCCACGACCCTCGATCTGCCGCTTGGCAAGACGGTCTGGATCAAGCCGCGCCAGGCGAAAATCTTTGCGGCAGACACCGCAAAACCGGCCGACAAGCAGCCCTTTCTGTTCTGATCACGTCCTTCTCGTCGATGTCGGACTCGAGTAGATCTCGATCTTCATCCCGCCGCATTCGGTCCAGATCCAGTCGTCGCACTGCGAACCATATTGGATGCCGTCGAACCGGGCCGTGAGCGTCGCGACGAATGGCCGGAAAACTCTCCCGATCGAGTTCAGCAAAAATCACTTTCTCGTCCTGATCCATGGCGAAATCCTTTCCGCACGGCGTTAGGCTGCTTGCCCCTGGAGGATCGAGGCAAGATAGACGGCATAGAGTGCCAGCAGCAATATGCCACGCCGCCGCTCGATGAATCCGCTGCGAGGGGGCCAGCTGACCGCAAGGGCCAGCAGCCCGAACACGAGCGTCACCGTAACCTCGCGCCAACTGACCACGATTGGGTGAATCGTGGCTGCGATCCCGATGATGAGCAGACCATTGAAGATATTGCTGCCGAGGATGGTGCCCAGAGCGACTTCGTCGTGCCCGCGAAGCTTCGCGATGACGGTCGTCGCAAGCTCCGGAGCGGACGTACCAACTGCGACGATCGTTGCGCCAATGATGAATTCGTCGATCCCGAACGAGATCGCAATCCCCCTTGCTCCCGCGACGATCAGATCTCCTGCCGCGACAAGGAAAACGAGACCGACAACACCGGACATCAGCGCCACCCAATGATGACGCACACCGAGGACGTTCTCGGCGGAGCTTCGCTGTTTTCGTGCCTCGACTACTGCTGCCGCGAGCCATGCGAGGAACAGGCTCAGCATTAAGGCTCCGTCGGCACTCGAGAGTATGCCATCCAGAAACAGCACACCCGTGACCACTGGCACCAGCAAGGCAACTGGAAAATCCCGCTTGATGCTGTCTCGCGGGCTCTGAATGCCGGAAATGACCAGCGCGAGCGCAAGGATCAGCGCAATATTCACAACGTTGCTGCCGAGGGCGTCCCCGAGGGCGATCTTGGGACTCCCGACCAGTGCCGAATTGACCGACACGGACAGTTCCGGGCTCGATGTCGCAAAGGCGGCTACCGTTGCGCCGATGATGCCGGGTGAAATCCGCGCCCAGTGAGCGAGTCCAACCGCACCCCGCACAAACAGCTCGCCACCGACGCCAGCGGAGGCTATTCCGAGGAGCAGACTCAGGTAATCGTTCACCGCGCGACCGCTCGACAAACTACGGCCGGAAGCGGTAGCCGTGGAATTCGAGCACCACGCCGTCACCGGCGATCGCCGTCAGCGTCACGCCGGGTTCGGCCTCTTCGCCTTCCTGTAGCAGGCGATCGTTGATGACGGCAATCCGCTTGCCCGGTTCGTCCGAATACGAATATCCCGATACGCTGAGCCGCGGCAGGCCACTGCGGACCGCAGCCGGCAATTCGTGGACGCTCAGAATGCGCTCTGTCGGCGCCCGCGTGGGCACCGGCGCCGAGGTCGGCTTCGCAGGCGCTGCCGCGGTGGGGATGGACGGCGCCGCGGGTACCGACCTGGCATCGGGTGCCCTTTGCGGGTTCGCCGCGCGGCGCGGCTCCGCCGGAGTTTGCACCGTGCGCATGGGGGCGCCGGGGGACGCAGCGGGACGCGGATTCTCGGCAACGACAGGCGCGGGCGTCACCGACGCGGGCGGGTGAGCAGCCGGACTGGCGGGCGCATCCGGAGCGAGCGTCTGTGTCGCGCGGGTTACACGCGGAGGTCCCGGATTGGCCGGCGGAGACGATGGGACGATCGGTTCGATGCTCACAGGCGCGGGGGCCGCTGGTTGCACCGCGGCCCGGGCCGGTTGCGGTGGCTCGCCGGGCTGCAGTGCCGGCGGCAAGGGCGCCGCCATCTGGTCTTGCGCAACGGGCGCTTGGTCTGCCGTTGCGGGTCGTTGGACCGCCGTCGCCTGTTGCGCAAAGCCCGATTGCGGGGCTGGACGCTCCTGCCACGGACGCCACCAGCCGAGTATCGCGGCAATGAGAGTAATGGCAAAGGCCGCCAGCACATAGCGCAGGCGCCCGGAAGTCGTCTCACCGTGCATGCCCATCGTGGTCACGGGAACGGTGCTCAGGTCCGGCACCTTGCCCTGTTGCCGGGCGTGTTCGGATTTCTGCAGCGCTTCGAGGATATATGACATGTTATTTCGCCTGCGGCGCCAGAACGGGCGCCTCGCTGTCGGCCAGGGCCGCGAGGCGCACCAGGGTCATGGGGCCGAGCACGCCGTCCTCGGGCAGCCCGTTGCTGCGCTGAAAGGCGCGCACGCGCTGTTCGACATCGGCGTTGTAGGTGTTGCCCGCCGGCTCGGAAGCCGCGAGTCCCTCCCAGTGGCCGAGTTGGCGCACCACCCAGGCCACGTCCTTGCCCCGCGCACCTGGACCTACCGTGCGATACCAGCCGTGAGGCACGCGCCACAACAGGGTGTAGTTGCCACGCCACTGCCGTTGCAGATTTTCGAGCGAAACGTCGCGCGTCCGGCCCGCAAAGACGAGACGCGCCCGATCGGAATCGAGCGCGACGAGCGTCGCGAAGAAATCCGGCCCGCCGGGTTGGCGCATGTCGAGGATTGCAGGTGCGTTCATGGCCCGCAGCGCCTCCAGATTCCCCACCCGGCGCAGGCAGGCCAGGTTGTGGTCGGCGGCGAGGCGGCATGCCCCGTCGATTCCCACCGGTGGCACGTCGAGACTCCAGCGCGCAAAGAGGGCGCGCACCGCCACCATCTCGTGCAGCCAGTACTCGCTTGCTTCGGGCCGGAGAATTTCGTCTTCCGGTGCGACCGGCAACTCCGCCGGCTCCCTGGCAACGCGCTGCACGGCCTCGGTGGCGGCGCTCGCCACCGGAACAGCCGCAATCGCGACCTGGGGGACGGGCGCCTCGGCGGGAGCGGCAAGGTGCTGTCGCCAGGCCGCTGCGCCGCCTCCGGCCAGGATTACGGCAAGCGCGCAGGCGGAAATGACACGACGTGCAGCGGTCCGCTGCGCCGGTGAGCCAGCCGGGGCGCCGAGCACCTCGTGTGCCGCCTTGTTCAAGATGGCGGGGGCGACCGCCGCTTTTCCTTCAGCATAGGCCCCGAGCAAGGCGCGGTCGCAGATCACGTTGATGAGGCGCGGCGTTCCTCCGCTCAGACGGTATACGCGCTCGATCACCGGGCCCGGGAAGAGCGGCTGGCGAGCACCCGCCACTGACAGGCGGTGGTTGATGTAGGCCGCAACATCCGGCCGCGACAGCGGTTCCAGGTGATAGCGGGCGACGATGCGTTGGGCAAGCTGACGCATCGCGGGCTGTGCGAGTCGCTCGCGCAGTTCCGGCTGACCGAGCAGAATGATCTGTAACAGCTTGCGCTGGTTGGTCTCGAGATTGGTCAGCAGGCGCAACTGCTCGAGTACCTCGTTGGACAGGTTCTGCGCCTCGTCCACGATGAGCACGGTCTTGCGCCCGCGCGCGTTGGCGGCGAGGAGATGTCGGTTGATCAGGTCGACCAGGACCTTGATCGAGCGCTCGCCAAAGGGCACCGGCACGTGCAGCTCGTCGCACAGCGTCGCGAGGAGTTCCACCGTGTCGAGCTTGGGATTGAGGATGAAGGCGATGTCACAGTCGTCCGGCACCTGTTCCAGCAAGCAGCGGCAAATGGTCGTCTTGCCGGTCCCGACCTCTCCGGTGAGGAGCACGAAGCCGCCGTCGACCCTGAGCCCGTAGAGCAGGTGAGCGAGCGCTTCGCGATGACGTTCGCTCATGAAGAGATAGCGCGGATCGGGCGCTATCGAGAAGGGCGCTTCCGAAAACCCGAAATACTCGTTATACATGCATGCGTCTCGTCGGTGTCTGACCGGCCGGGCGTGATTGCAGGAGATCCCGGGCGCGCCCACTGGCGCGGCGCGCTACGCTAGTGTCACATTCCCCCCGCCGATTCGCAAACCCGTTGGCGCTTGCTTCGGATAGCCGTGCGCGGGGGCCCCAGCGGGGATCGCGAGATTCTTGTTCTTCGGAGCCTGACTGCATAGGGACCCTCCGTCTGACGAGGTGATGATGACGACTGTGAAAGCTCATCCGCTCGCGAGCCACCCGGGCAGCGGCTGGAATCCGGACCGCCAACTGAACATCTGCCGGGCCGCGGCTCAGGCCCTCACCGCCTCCAGCAGCTCCTTCACCCCTTGCACGCGCTGTTTCAGATTCGGCAGGCTCGCCTTACGGATCAGTCGGTCGGGACCGGACATCTTGGTATTGCGGTCCTTCTGCATCAGGAAGATCACCTTGACCGGGTCGATCGGCGCATTGGGGCCGAACTGGACGCTGATCTGCGCGTCGCTGGCATCAAGCTTGGCGACGCCGTAGGGTTTGACGAGCAGGCGCAGGCGGTGGGATTCGATCAGGGCCTGGGTCTGGGCCGGGAGTTCGCCGAAGCGGTCGATGAGTTCTTCCTGAAGGCTGCGCAGTTCGTCGTCGGATTCACAGTTGGCGAGGCGCTTGTAGAGGGTCAGGCGTTCCTGCACGTCGGGGCAGTAGTCGTTGGGGAGCAGCGCGGGTGTGTGCAGGTTGATTTCGGAGACGACTTCCAGCGGCTGGGTGAGGTCGGGTTCCTTGCCGGCCTGCAAGTCGCGCACCGCACGCTTGAGCATTTCGGTATATAGGCTGAAGCCGACCTGCTGGATTTCGCCCGACTGGTTTTCACCGAGCACTTCGCCGGCGCCGCGGATCTCCAGGTCGTGCATTGCGAGGTAGAAGCCGGAGCCGAGGTCTTCCATCATCGTGATCGCTTCGAGGCGCTTCTGTGCCAGCGCGGTCGGCTTCGCGTGCGCGTCGGTGAGCAGGTAGGCGTACGCCTGGTGGTGGCTGCGGCCGACGCGGCCACGCAGCTGGTGCAGCTGGGCGAGGCCGAAGCGGTCGGCGCGGTTGATGATGATGGTGTTGGCAGTCGGGATGTCGATGCCGGTTTCGATGATCGTGGTGCACAGCAGCAGGTTGGCGCGCTGATGGGTGAAGTCGCGCATCACGCGTTCGAGTTCGCGTTCCGGAAGCTGGCCGTGGCCGATGACGGTGCGCGCTTCGGGCAGCAGTTCGGCGAGCTCGTCGCGCACGTTCTCGATCGTGTCGACCTCGTTGTGCAGGAAGTACACCTGCCCGCCGCGCTTGAATTCGCGCAGCACCGCCTCGCGGATGATGCCCTTGCTGTGGCGGTGCACGAAGGTCTTGATCGCGAGGCGCTTCTGCGGCGCGGTGGCGATCACCGAAAATTCGCGCAGGCCTTCGAGCGCGAGGCCGAGCGTGCGCGGAATCGGTGTCGCGGTCAGGGTCAGGATGTCGATCTCGCTGCGCAACTGCTTCAGCATCTCTTTCTGGCGCACGCCGAAACGGTGCTCCTCGTCGATGATGACGAGCCCGAGGCGCTTGAACTCCACGTCTTTCTGCAACAGGCGGTGCGTGCCGATGATGATGTCCACCTTGCCTTCGGCGAGCTGTTTCAGCGCTTCCGTCTGCTCCTTGGCGCTCTTGAAGCGTGACAGTTCGGCGATGCGGATGGGGAAATCGGCGAAACGGTCGGCGAAGGTCTGGTAATGCTGTTCGGCGAGGAGCGTCGTCGGGGTGAGCACGACAACCTGTTTGCCGTCGGCGACGGCGACGAAGGCGGCGCGCAATGCGACCTCCGTCTTGCCGAAACCGACATCGCCGCACACCAGCCTGTCCATCGGGCGGCCGGATTGCATGTCGGCAATGACCGCGTCGATCGCGCCCTGCTGGTCGGGCGTGGTTTCGAATCCGAAGCCTTCGGCGAAGGCATCGAGGTCGTGCTGCTTGAAGTCGAAGCGATGGCCGGGGCGGGCAGCGCGTTGCGCATACAGCGCGAGGAGTTCGGCGGCCGTGTCGCGCACCTGCATCGCCGCCTTCTTCTTGGCCTTTTCCCACTGGCCCGAGCCGAGCCGGTGCAGCTCGACCGCGTCCGGGTCGGCACCGGCGTAGCGCGTGATGACGTGCAACTGGGCGACGGGCACATAGAGCTTGTCGCCATTGGCGTATTCGAGGTGCAGGAATTCGGTCGCACCTTCGCCGAGATCCATATGGATCAGGCCGAGGTAGCGGCCGATGCCGTGCGACACGTGCACGACGGGATCGCCAGGCTTGAGCTCGGACAGGTCGCGCAGCCAGCCCTCCATCGTCGCCGCCTTGCGTGTATCGCGGCGGCCGCGGGTACGGGCGGTGGCGGCATAGAGCTCGGATTCGGTGACGATCGCGACCTTCGCGTCCGGCAGCAGGAAGCCGCTGATGATCGGGCCGACACCGAGTGCGAGCGTTTCGCCCGAAGCGAGGAAAGCGGCAAAATCGGCACTCGCCGCAGGCTTGAGGCCATATTCGGCGAAAAATTCGGACATCGTTTCACGCCGGCCGGGCGCATCGGCGAGTACCAGTACGCGCCCGCCGGCGCGTGCCCAGTCGCTGTCGAGGAACGCCTTGAGGCGGTGCAGCGGGTCGGTGGCTTTGCGCTCGACCGAAACGTCGGGTAGTGGCAAGGCGGCACGCGGCGCGTCCGGGGCTGAGCCGGCGGCGGGAACCGCAATCTCGATGCGCGGGCGATTCTTCAGCGCGCTGAAGAAGTTTTCCTGGCCGAGAAAGAGCACCTCGGGCGGCAGCACCGGACGCGTGCAGTCGCCTTTGAGGAAATCATGGCGCGAGCGCGTGTCGCGCCAGAATTCTTCGATCGCGGCGGGTACGTCGCGATGCAGCACGACGGCGGCGTCGGACGGGAGGTAGTCGAACAGCGTCGCGGTGTCGTCGAAGAACAGCGGCAGGAAGTACTCGATGCCCGCCGGGGCGATGCCGTTGGAGACATCCTTGTATAGCGACACGCGCGAGGGGTCGCCTTCGAAGGTCTCACGGAAGCGGCTGCGAAAGCGCGTGCGGCCGGCGTCGTCCATCGGAAATTCGCGTGCCGGCAGCATGCGGATCTCGGGTACCGGGTAAACGGTGCGCTGGGTATCCGGGTCGAAGGTCTTGATGCTTTCGACTTCATCGTCGAAGAGGTCGATGCGGTAGGGCAGCGCGGCGCCCATCGGATACAGATCGACGAGGCCGCCGCGCACCGAGAATTCGCCGGGGCTGACGACCTGTGTGACGTGCGTGTAACCGGCCACCGCCATTTGCTTGCGCAGCTGGTCGACGTCGAGCTTCGCACCCTGTTTCAGGAAGAAGGTGTAGGCGGCGAGGAAGGCCGGCGGCGCCATGCGGTACAGCGCGGTAGAGGCTGGGACCAGCACCACGTCGGCTTCGCCGCGGCTGACGGCATAGAGCGTCGACAAGCGTTCGGAGATGAGGTCCTGGTGCGGCGAAAAGCTTTCGTAGGGCAGGGTTTCCCAATCCGGCAGCAGGTGCGTGCGGAGGTTCGGCGCGAGCCACGCGATCTCGTCCTGCAGGCGCTGCGCGTCGAGCGGGTTCGCGGTGACCAGCAGCAGACAGCGGCCACGCGACGCGAACTGTGCGACAGCCAGGGCGTCGGACGACCCGGAAAGGGGCGGGAGATCGAGCCGCACCCCGGGCTTCGGGATGGCGAGCGCGGCGAGCTCGGGCAATAAGGCGGACAGCTGGGTGTCTTGCGGTCGGGACATCGGGCAGGCGGCTCGGCCGCTAACAGGCGAATGGGGAGGGGCCGATTATAGGGGATGAGGCTCGGCCGGTTGGTCTGGCGCGAGTTCGGGGTTGGCGGTGGGCATCGCGGCCCCCGGCAGGCGAAACTCGATCGGCGTTGCGGGCGGCAGTTTCTCCACGAGCCAGTCGCTGGCAAGTTGGGCAAAGCGCTCGAGCTGGCCCGGCTCGCTGAACATGCTGCCAACGCCAGCGAGGGTGTGCCAGTCGCGCGTGCTGCGAATGTGTTCGTAGGCCTGCAGGATCATGCCGGCCTGCGGATCGTCTTCGCCGACAATCATGCGGATCGGCGTCGCTAGCGCGTTGAGCGGGGTCAGGCCAGCAAGATCTGGTCGACCGGCGCGGCAGACGATGGCGGCGAAGCGCTCGGGAGCCTTCCATGCCGCACGTACTGCCGCGCCGCTGGCAGTATCTGACGCGATCAGGCCGACGCCGAGGCCCGTAAGTGGCGGCTGATGGCTGACCCATTCTGCGATGGCAAGCACGCGGTTGGCCATTTGTGGCACATTGAAGCGCGCATCAGGGTCACGCGACTCTTCGTAGGTCGTCAGCAGATTGATCAGCAGAGTTGCGAACCCTGCCTCATGGAGTATGCCCGCCACGCGCAGTTCGCGCGACTGCGTGAAGGCGCCGCCTGCCGGGCGCAGGATCACGGCCAGCCCGCGCACGTCCGGTGCATGCACCAGCTCGCCCGCAAGCCAGATGTGTTCGTAGGGTATGCTGATGTCGGTCGTGCGCAATTTCACGATTGGTCTGGCCTGATCGCGGCGGTTTTCTTATGGGATGGCGACTGACGGTGAATTGCCACCGGAATGCGGCGCGAACCGAACGGCGAATCGAAATGCCCGAACCGTCCGGCGAGCCGGGTGCCGCACGCTAGACAGGCGCCATTGTCGTCCAGTGTGTAATCGAGAATCTCGTACCAGTCACGCTTGATGACGACTTTGCCGCAACCGCTGCAGCGTGTGGAACCGCCGTCGGTATCGTGCACGTTGCCCGTGTACACGTATTTGAGCCCTTCAGCCAGTGCAATCCCACGCGCGCGCGAAAGGGTCGTGGGGGGCGTCGGGGGAATGTCCATCAGCTTGAAATCCGGGTGGAACGCGCTGAAATGGAGCGGTACCTCAGTGCCCAGTTCCTTCGCAACCCACGTGGATAGGGAGCGCAACTCCTCCTCGGAGTCGTTGAGTCCGGGAATCAGCAGGGTAGTGATCTCCACCCAGACGTTCGTCTTGTGCACCAGCCAGCTTAGCGTGTCGAGCACCGGTTGCAGATGTGCGCCGCACTGATGCACGTAGAAGTCGTCGGTGAAGCCTTTCAGGTCGACGTTGGCGGCATCCATGTGCTCGTAGAATTCGCCGCGTGCGAGTTCCGTGATGTAGCCGGCGGTCACCGCAACGGTCTTGAGCCCCTGCTGGTGTGCCGCCTTCGCGACGTCTATGGCGTACTCAGCGAAGATCACCGGATCATTGTAGGTGAAGGCGATGCTCGTGCAGCCCCACTCGGCCGCCGTGCGAACGATCTCGTCGGGCGTGGCCGCATCCATCAGGCTGTCCATGTCCCGTGACTTGGAGATGTCCCAGTTCTGGCAGAATTTGCACGCAAGATTGCAGCCGGCAGTGCCGAACGAGAAAACGCTGGTACCCGGGTAGAAATGGTTGAGCGGTTTCTTCTCGATGGGATCGATGCAGAACCCGGAACTGCGTCCATAAGTGGTAAGCACCATGCCGTCGCCTTCGCGCATACGCACGAAGCACGCGCCGCGCTGCTCGGGGTGCAGCCGGCAGTAGCGAGGGCACAGGTCGCACTGGATGCGACCGTCGTCGAGCGTGTGCCAGTAGCGCGCAGGGTAGTTCATGTTACGGCTCCTTCCACTTGCGCACGGTATATGTTGCCACCATCAGGTTGCTGGCCGGGCGGTCGGGCGCAAGTCCGGCCTTCTGCTTGAGCGCAGCGAGAAACTTCCGCGGCTCGGGCAATTGGTCCCACACCTGGGGCAGAAAGGTGGCATTGCGGCAACCGGCGAACAGTAGCAAACCGTCAATGCCGGGGCGCAACTGGCGTAGCAACTCGTCTTCGCCGGCGAACTCGAGAAATTCGGGCGTCGACAAGAGAGAGACCTCGACGCTTACCTTGCCAAGTTCGTCACGCGTGAGTGGCGGAAAACGCGGATCGCGGGTCGCCGCAGCCACCGCATTTAATAGGACATCTTCGCCCAGCGTTCGTTGCGCACGCACGCTCCCGATACAGCCACGCAACTCGCCATCGCGCTTGAGTGTGACGAAGGTCGCCCCGCGCTCGCTCAGTCGCGGATCGTCACCCGGAGCGCCACTCTCGGCGCCAAGTTCGTGCGCGATCGCCTGACGCGCGCGGGAGAGCAGGATGTCGCCGAGTTCAGTGTCGGGCGGTAGCGGCATGTCGCGCGGACTCGCAGAACGCAATGCTGGTGTAGCCGACGACGCGCGAGCGGTCGCCCGCGGTGTCGCCGGAATTGCGCAGGTCGAGCAAGTGCGGCTCGAGCCCGTGTTGGGTGGCCGTGCGGATCAGTCCATTGATCGGCGTCGCACCGCAGGCCTGCTCGTGATCCAGACCGGGGCGCAGCTTGAGTATCTGTTCAACCGAACTGCGGTCGGTGCAGCAGGCCTGCGCATAGGGGTGGTAATGCGACAGGTCGGAGCTGATGACGATAAGCGTTTCCGGTCCCCCCCACAGCTGGTCAAGGACTTCCGCGACCTGGGCAGGGCTGGCGTCGCCAACCAGTAAGGGCACGAGTTCGAATGCGTCGAGAATGGTCTGCAGGAACGGCAGCTGTACTTCAAGACTGTGTTCGAGGGCATGCGGCCGATCGTCCACGACAACGTCGGCGCGAGCCTGCAGGGCAAGCCAGTCCTTGCGGCTGATCGGAATCGAGCCAAGGGGGGTGGAGAAAAATTGTGCCGCAGGCAGTGCAAATGCCTCGACGTGCATCCGGTGCGCCGGCCCGAGCAGTACAACCCGACGCACGACGTCGCGCAACCCGGATGCAGTGGCGTAGGCCGAAGCGGCGACCGGTCCGGAATAAACGTAACCGGCATGCGGTACGATCAGTGCCTTCGGCAAGGACACCGCTTCCAACGGAACGGCCGTCGAAAGCATCTCACCGATCTGGGCCTGAAGCACCCGGGCGTCGTCGGGGTAGAAATACCCGGCGACCGCCGCCGGGCGAATCGAAGCAGTAGCCATGGAATCCCTTTCGAATATGGTGGCGGAGCACCGAACGGCCCGCGTCCGGCATTTCGATTATAGGCTTCCGGCGGACAGTGCGTGCCAACCGATACCGCATGCGAGTCCGCCCGCAACCGCAACCATTCCGCCTAAAATCCGGACCCCGAGGGGACGGCCTCCGACCACCACGGCGACACTGGTCTTGAACGCGAGATTTGCGATCATCGCCAGACCGACTGCAATCACTGCCCCGTCGAGCGGGAGTTTTCCCAGCGAGAACAGCCGCATGCTCGACACGGCAATGGCGTCCACGTCGGTCAGGCCGGACACCAGGGCGAGCACATAGATGCCTTGCGTTCCGGCGATCTCGGACAGCCACGCGGATATGAACAGCACCGCCGCATAAGCGATGCCGAAGCCGATCGCCGCGCGCAGCTCGGTGGGGTTGCGCGTCTCCGGGAGCAGGGTGTCGCTTACCGTCTGTGCTCGCCAGTACCACAGCAGACTGGCGACGCCCACCAGCAGGGCAGGGACGATCACGATCAGCAGGTCGGGGAGCAGGCCCGGAGCTACCACCGCAGCAATCACTGCAACGCGCACGATCATTACCAGATTCGCGAGTACGATCACCAGCGCCGCCATCGGCGCAGGGTGCGGATTGAGCCGGCTGCTGCGCGCATAGATCAGCGTCGTTGCAGTGCTCGACGCCAGGCCGCCGGCGATACCGACAAAGGCTGCGCCGTAACGCGTGCCGACGAGTCTCAACGTGGCGTAGCCAGTGAGACTCAAACCTGAAATCAGCACCACCATCCACCACACCTGGCGTGGATTGAGCGCGTCGTACGGGTCGAAAGTCTCGTCCGGCAGGATCGGCAGGATGACCAGCGAGAGGATGCTGAACTGGAAAATCGATACCCATTCCTTCGCCTCGAGCCGAGTGGCGATGCCGCGCAGCTCCGTCTTGAAGTAGAGCAGGATCGTCGTGGCGACGCTCAGCATTACGGCGATCATTGCATGGCCGAGCCATACCGCGACGCCCAGGCAGTAACACACGAGTAGGGCAGCGACGGAGGTGGTGCCCGGATCCACTGGGTCGGGGTGGCGGAGATAGGCGGCGATGATCATCGCGCCGACAATCGCCATGCCGAGCGCAAACGGCACAACGCTGGCGAAATGCTCGCCGAGCATTCCTGCAATCGCCCCGAGCAACGCCACCAGCCCGAAGGTACGCACCCCGGCACGTGCCGAGGCGACCCGTTCGCGCTCCAGCCCTATCAGCAGGCCGATGCCGATGGCGATCAGAAAAGCCTCTATTTGTGCAGCATCGAAGGGTTTTGCGAAGGGCATGTTTCGTGGCTCCTCCTGTTTCGCACTCTATTCCATCTCCGGGACAGGGGGACATCGGATTCGCGCAAATCCCTAGCGGATCACCCCCGGAATGGCATGAATTTTCCGGAAGCGGATCAAAATCGATCGCATCCGCCATTTCCGAGCGCGTATTCTTTTGATCTCAATCGCCATCCGGAGCAAGTTGCCATGAACCTCTCCCAAGTTCTGCTCACTGCGCTGCGCGACCATGGGGCACGCGAAATTTTCGGCATTCCCGGCGATTTTGCGCTGCCTTTCTTCAAGGTCATCGAGGAATCGGCGATCCTGCCACTGCATACCCTGAGCCATGAACCCGCGGTCGGTTTCGCAGCTGACGCCGCAGCGCGTTTCCGGAGCGCGCTCGGGGTGGCGGTGGTCACTTATGGTGCCGGGGCCCTCAACATGGTCAATCCGATTGCCGGCGCATTTGCGGAAAAATCGCCGGTCGTGGTCATCTCCGGAGCCCCCGGCGCCGGTGAATCGCGTTCGGGCCTGCTGCTGCACCATCAGGCCAAGACGCTGGATTCGCAATTCGCCATCTACCGCGAGATCACTTGCGATCAGGCACGACTGACCGATGCGCGTAGCGCCCCGGCAGAGATTGCCCGCGTGCTCGCAAGCTGTCTGCGCGAGTCGCGCCCCGTGTACATCGAACTGCCGCGCGACATGGTGAACGTGCCCTGCGAAGCGGTGGTCGCACAGCGTTCCGCGCCGACCGATCATGAAGCGCTCGAGGCTTGCGCCGACGAAGTGCTCGCACGCATCCGCGGGGCCAGTGAGCCGGTACTGATGGTCGGCGTGGAAGTGCGCCGCTTCGGGCTCGAAGCGCGCATCGCCGAACTCGCGAAACGTCTCGGAACCCCAGTTGTGACGAGCCTGCTGGGGCGCGGTCTGATGTCGGGCACCGACGCGCCGCTGGTCGGCACCTATCTCGGGGTTGCCGGGCGTCCGGAAGTCACGGACCTGGTCGAGCGTTCGGACGCACTGCTGCTGCTCGGCGTCATCATTTCCGACACCAATTTCGGCGTATCGTCGCAGCAGATCGATCTGCGCAAGACCATCCAGGCTCTGGATCAGCGCGTCACGCTGGGTCATCACACGTACCCCGACATTCCGCTCGAGGCGCTGGTCGATGCCTTGCTCGCGCGACTGCACGACACCGCGCCCGCGGTGCAGTTCGAGCGCCCGCACTACGCACGCGGCCTGCAGGCCGACGAGCAGCCGATCACCCCCAACGACATTGCGCTTGCGATCAACGATTTGATGGACACGCACGGACGCATGCCGATCGCGGCGGATATGGGCGACTGCCTGTTTACCGCAATGGACATCGAGCAAACAGAACTGGTCGCGCCCGGCTACTACGCGACAATGGGCTTTGGCGTGCCCGCGGGGCTCGGCCTGCAAGCCGCGTCGGGTCGGCGGCCGCTGATTCTGGTGGGCGACGGAGCCTTCCAGATGACCGGCTGGGAGCTTGGCAACTGCCGTCGCAATGGCTGGGATCCGATCGTGATCCTGTTCAACAATGCGTCGTGGGAGATGCTGCGCACCTTCCAGCCCGAGTCTGCCTTCAATAATCTGGACGACTGGGGTTTCGCAACAATGGCACAGGGCATGGGAGGCGAGGGCGTGCGCGTGCGCACCCGTGCGGAGCTGAAAAACGCACTCGAAACCGCGGTGGCAACGCGCGGCCATTTTCAGCTGATTGAAGCCATGATTCCGCGCGGCGTGCTGTCCGACACCCTGTCGCGCTTCGTTGCCGGCGTCAAACGTCTGTCGCAGAAGTAGTCCGCGCCGCGACTGGCCCACACCGCGACGGCTCCGAAAACTGCATGGCGCGGTTAGAATCCGCGCCATGCAGAACTTCCATCCCCGCCATTTCGCCATCGTCCCGGCCGCCGGCAGCGGCAGCCGCATGGGCGCTGTTCAGCCGAAACAATACCTCCCGCTGCTCGGCGCACCCCTGATCCGGCACTCGCTCGAAGTGCTGTGCGCGACCCCGGAAATCGACAAGGTCTTCGTCGTACTCTCCGTTGGCGACGCCGAATGGAAGCGCCACGACTGGTCCGCGCTCGGTCCGAAGCTGGTGCCGTTGTTCTGCGGCGGGGCGACGCGGGCCGACAGTGTGCTCGGCGGGTTGCGTGCAATCGCCAACGAGGCCGAACAGTCCGACTGGGTGCTGGTGCACGATGCGGCGCGCCCGTGCCTGGCGCGCTGGCACATCGAAAAGCTGATCCGCGGCCTCGCCCATGACGAAGTCGGCGGCCTGCTCGCGGTGCCCGTCGCGGACACCCTGAAGCGGGCCGACGCCCATCATCACGTGGTGGCGACCGTGCCGCGCGACAGTCTGTGGCAGGCGCAGACGCCGCAGATGTTTCGCTACGTGATGCTGCGGCGCGCGCTGGAAGCCGCCACCGACGTCACCGACGAAGCCAGCGCCATCGAGGCCGCCGGACTCCGTCCCCGGCTGATCGAGGGCGACGCCACCAACCTCAAAGTCACGTATCCGCTGGACCTGCATCTGGCCGAATGGATCCTCAACAACAGGGAAAGCTGACATGAAAGTTCCGTTTCGCATCGGCCAGGGTTTCGATGTGCACGCCTTGGTGCCCGGCCGACCGCTGATCATCGGCGGCGTGACGATCCCGCACGAGCGTGGATTGCTAGGCCATTCCGACGCCGATGTGCTGCTGCACGCATTGACCGACGCGCTGCTCGGCGCGGCAGGGCTGGGTGACATCGGCCGCCTGTTTCCCGACACGGATCCGCAGCACGCCGGCGCCGACAGCCGGGAGCTGTTGCGCGTGGCTTTCGCAGCGGTGCGCGCTGCCGGATTCGCAGTCGTGAACGTCGATGCGACGGTGATCTGTCGCGCACCGAAGATCCTGCCGCATGCCCCGGCGATGGTCGCGAACATCGCTGCCGACCTGGGAGTGGACGCGTCCGCGATCAACATCAAGGGCAAGACGACCGAGAAGCTCGGCTTCACCGGCCGTGGCGAAGGCATCGCGGCGCAGGTGGTGGCGCTGCTCGTGCGCGATGCGGACAGCGACTGACACGCCGGACCGCACGAAGCCCGCGCGAGTGTTCTTCGCGCTGTGGCCCGATGCCGGAACTGCACGCCGCCTCGATGATCTCGCGGCCCATACGCACGCAAGCTGCAACGGACGGCGCATGCGCCGCGATACCTTTCATCTGACGCTGGCTTTCATCGGTGATATTCCGCGCGAGCGGGTGGTGGATCTGATTACGGCCGGTGACCGGATTCCCGCCGCGGCGTTCGTGCTCAAGATGGATCGCATCGCGACCTGGCGCCACAACCGGATCGTCTGGGCCGGAGCCCGGGAGGTTCCCGAGGCGCTTGCCGATCTGGTTGCGCGGCTGAACGTCGTGCTGGTCGAAGCGGGTTTTCCAGTGGAGCAGCGAAAGTTTGCAGCGCATGTGACTCTGCTGCGAAACGCGCGAGCCGACTTGGCGTCCGACGAAATCGATCCGCCCATTGACTGGCAGGTCGGCGGGTTTGCCCTGGTCGAGTCGGACCGGCGCGAAGACGGCGCCCATTACAAGTTGCTCAAGGTCTGGACGGCCGACTCCCCACTCAAGGACTGACCGGGACGTCGGTCGTAACGCGCGCTGCCGGCAAGGGGGGGCGCAACGTTCTAGAATGAAATGTCAGCGATAACGAGGGGCGCTGCAGGGAGCTGGTGGGATCAGATGAATCCCGTTCTAGGGCGACAACAAGTCCAATTGCCCGGATCCTGAATCCTAGGAGAACTACTATGGCAATCGCGTCCAGAGTCCAGGAATACATGACCGAGCATGGTCTGCGCTATGACGTGCTCACCCACCCACACTCCCACAACAGCATGGAGACCGCGCATCTTGCGCGCGTACCCGCCAATTGCCTCGCGAAATCGGTCGTGCTGGAAGACGACGACGGTTTCCTGATGGCAGTCCTGCCGTCAACCCAGCACGTGCAACTCGGCTGGCTCAGCAAGGCGATGAATCGCAGCCTGCGTCTTGCGACCGAAGATGAACTCGCCGGCTTGTTCGCAGATTGTGAACCCGGAGCGGTGCCGCCGATTGGCGCTGCATACGGCTTGCGCATGGTGGTGGACGACAGTCTTGTCGATCAGGAAGAAATTTATTTCGAGGCTGGCGACCACGAGAAGCTGATCCAGATGAGCCGCGCGGACTTCATGACGATGATGGAGATGGAAAGCGCTCGCCAGATGCACTTCAGCGAGCACTATTGGCGGCATTGAGGGTGGTTTTGATCTTCAGGCTGCAGAAAAAAAGCGGGGCGCCAAGCGCCCCGCGGCTCTTCGGGGCCGCGCTCTGCGGTCCCATCGTCTCCTGAAGAGAGACGCTTGAAAAATCAGAAAAACTCAGACAAACAGGCACGACGCCAGGCGCTCTCGCAGCACCGGCTCGGGTTCCTTCGTATAGTCCTTTTCAAAGCGGTCGGTAATCAACTGGGCGGTTGGGTTGTCCAGCACCGAATTGAGCATGCCCATGAACGCGGGCGGTGCAAACACGATTGCCCGCCCGAACGCATTGGTGGCACGCCCGTGATACAACTCTTGCGCGATCTCCTGGGCAAACACCTTCGCTTCGTGGACTTTCGGCTCGGTTTGAGACTGTTTCGATCCGGATCCGTTGCCTGCCGAGGCCATGCTACCGGCACGGTCGGTGACGAGTTCGGAATTCTTTTGTCGACTTTCGGGGTGGATCAGTTCCTTCACCAGCGTCAGTCCCTTGTTCGGGCCGAGATTTGCGTAGAGCTTGGCCAGGCTGGCATTAGCAACCAGAATCCAGGTAATTGCCATGAATCGTCCTCCGGGAAGTGAGTCGAACGAGCTGCACGCGCGAAATGGGGCAGCCATCCCAGCTTAGACCCTGCCTTCCGGAATCGCAATCGAATTCCTCCCGCGACTTTTCACCGCTCCCACGAGAACCTTTCAGGCTGCGAATTCAGTGGGAAAACACCCCACTCGGCATACGCCTGAAAACCCCGATGGAATTTCCATCCGGTAATCCGGGGCGGGACGGTCAGATCAGAAAATTCTTAGTGCCACGCCGCTGGCCATCGCCTCGCCCAGTTCCTCGCATTGCTCGAGCGCTTCCCCGGTGATGGCCTTTCGCACGATCAACGGCTCGGCCACCTCTTTCCAGCCATAGCCCAAGGCAATGCGGCCAATTTCGCGCACCGCGCCGGTCCCGTCGTTGCCCGCGCTGACGAAAACGGCGTAGGGCAGGGCGATCAGCTTGCCTTCGCAAGGGTAGTAGGTACGGTCGAAGAAGTCCTTCAGCGCACCAGACATATATCCGAAGTTTTCCGGAGTTCCGAGCAGCAGCGCATCGCAAGCGAGCAGATCCTCAACGCCGGCATCAAAAGCGCGCTTGACGACAGTTTCGGTTTCGTCGACCCGGCGCGCGCCGCGCACGACCGCCTCGGCCAGTTGCCCCGTATTGCCCGACTGGGTGTGATACACCACGAGCAGGCGCCTACGTTCACTCATGGCGATTCCGCCGCGGAGCCTTGTTGGCCCGCAGCTGTATCGACGTTGCCACTACCGGGGCACCTATTGCGCAAGCGGCGCTCACCCGTAGCCGGATCGGCACGGTAGAACATGCTCAACTGTTCGTAGATCGCAGGAAACTCGCGCTGCAGCATGCAGGGGGTCTCGAAAAAGGCTTCCGAGGCGACCGCGAAGAATTCCCCCGGATGTTCCGCCGCATAGGGATCAAGCGCGGTGTCCCGACCAGAATCGACCTGGTCACAGAAGCGCTCGTACGCGTCGGAAAAAGCCTCTGCCCAAACCTTGCGAGACATGTCGGCGGGGAGAATCGGCAGTCCGTCGACGGTCCCGTTCAGCATGTCCAGCTTGTGCGCGAACTCGTGGATCACCACGTTAACCCCGTCCGGCGCGTCGCCTTGGCCGTACCACGAAACCAGCACCGGTCCGCCCTCCCAGGCCTCACCAAGCACTTCGTCGTCGTATTCATGTACGACTCCGGCAGCATCCATCTCTTGCCGCGGGATGACGAAGTCTCCCGGATAAACCACTACGCCGACCCAACCCCGGTATGCGCCGAGCCCGACTCGCAGCACCGGCAGGCAAGCCTGCAGTGCGATCGCAAGGATGATTTGGTCGTTCAGTACCAAGCCCTGCGCGCCATGGAACTGTTTCTCCGCGATGAATGCCCGCGCCAACTCGCGCAGCTGCGCCCGGTGTGCCGTCGTCAGGTAATCAAGAAACCGCAGCCGCGCTTCGACTCGCACCCACATGGCTTCCGGCACCTGCACTGCGGCAAGGCGGCGGGTGTGTCGCCATTTTCGGAGAAACTCGAACATGTCACGCGCTCAATGCGTCGGTCTAGTGTCCGGGCTTGCGCGTCGCCAGTACGATGCCGGCGAATACCAGCGCGATACCGGCGAAGTGATACCACTGCGGCCGCTCGCCAAGAAAGATTACCGCCAGGATCGTCGTGAACACCGGCATCAGATGAATGAACTGCGATCCCCGGCTCGGCCCCACCGTCGCCACCGCGGCATTGTAGAAGACATAGCCGAGAAATCCGGGAAATACGCCCGTATAAATGATCGCAAGGAATGAAGTCGGCGTCAGGTCGATGCTTCGGCCGCTGCCGATCTCCCAAATATAGGCGGGTATCAGGGGCATCAGGCCGATAAGCGTAAACGCCGCCAGCATCAGCATCGGATCGACACCTTGCGGCCGCCACTGCAAGCCGACGGTGTACAGACCCCAGCTGAGGATGGCGAGCAACATCCACAAGTCTCCGTGGTTGAGAGTCAGCCCAAGCAGTGTCGAAAGACTGCCCTGACTGACGATCGTCACGACGCCGACGAGGGACAGCGCGATACCGATCGACTCCAGTCTCCCGAGGCGCTTTCCAAGAAACGCCACGGCGAGCGCGATCGTCGCAATCGGCGTAAAGGAATTGAGCAGCGTTGCGCTCGTCGCCGTAGTGTATTGCAGCGCGATATACGCGAAGGTGTTGTAGCAGCCGACTCCGAGTATCCCCAGTGCCACCATGGCCACCCAGTTCTTCTTGAGCAGCGGCCATTGACTCCGCAGATGGGGCAGGGCGAACGGCAGCACTAGCAGGAATGCAATCATCCAGCGCCAGAACGCCAGCGCCATCGGGGGGACGGCCTCGCGCAGGCCGCGCCCGATGACCATGTTGCCCGACCAGAACAACACCGTCAGGGTGAGCAACACGTAGGGATTTGCAAAGGTTTTTTTCATTGCCGGGCACAAGCTGTCGGGCCGGGGATGATCGCACAAGGAAGGATCGTACGCAGCCGGGGTGGATCGCACGCGATATGGGATAATGCAAACATGGTCTCCGTTACGCATGCCATCTCCCAAAAGGACGCCGCGGCTCCGATCGAATTGCTCGCCGATGGGCTGGGCGAGGACGAGCGCGCGCTAATCAAGAACGCCGTCGAACTGGCCGAGGGCATCTACGAAGGTCACGTGCTGGGTACCGGCGAATCCGTCTGGACGCACGCAATCGGCATGGCGCTGATCGCCGCGTCCTTGCGCCTGGATGCCGAAACGCGTGTGGCCGCGATCCTGTTCGCCGTCGGCGAATACGTCGAGGACGCGATCGACAAGGTCACGGCGAGCTTCGGCGAACCGGTCGCGCGACTGGTCGATGGCCTGCGCAGACTCAATGGCCTGCGTCTGCTCACGCGCATGACGGCCAAGGCCACCGCTCCCGAGATCCGCGCCCAGACCGAAGTGCTGCGCAAGATGCTGCTGGCGATGGTCGAGGATATCCGCGTCGTGCTGCTGCGACTCGCCTCGCGCACCCAGACCCTGCGCTACTTCACCGAACACAAGGTCGACGTGCGTGTCGATGTCGCGCGGGAAAGTCTCGACATTTACGCACCGCTCGCCAACCGGCTCGGCGTATGGCAGCTCAAGTGGGAACTGGAAGACCTCTCCTTCCGCTTCCTCGAACCCGAGACCTACAAGCGCATCGCCAAGATGCTCGACGAACGCCGCGTCGAGCGCGAGGAATTCATCCAGTCGGCAATCGAACGCCTGCAGCGCGAGATCGCCGCGGTCGGCATCAAGGCCGAGGTCTACGGCCGGCCCAAACACATCTACAGCATCTACAACAAGATGCGCGCCAAGCGGCTGGATTTCTCGCAGGTGTACGACATCCGTGCGCTGCGCGTGTTGGTCGGCGAAGTACGTGATTGCTACACGGTGCTGGGCATCGTGAATCAGATGTGGCAGCCCATCGGGCAGGAATTCGACGACTACATCAGCAATCCCAAGGGCAACAATTATCAGTCCTTGCATACCGCGGTACTGGCCGGCGACGGCCGTGCACTCGAAGTGCAGATCCGTACGCACGACATGCACAAGCATGCCGAACTCGGTGTCGCGGCGCACTGGCGTTACAAGGAAGGCAAGGGCCACGGCGGCGACTACGACGAGAAGATCGCACTGCTGCGCAGCCTGCTATCCTGGCGTGACGAAGTCGCTGATTCGGCCGACTGGGTGGAAAAGTTCAAGCGTGCCTCGCTCGACGACGCCATCTACGTGCTCACACCGCAGGGCAAGGTGGTCGATTTGCCGCGCGGCGCGACACCGATCGATTTCGCCTACCGCCTGCACACCGACGTCGGTCACCACTGCCGCGGGGCAAAAGTCGACGGTCATCTCGTTCCGCTCAACACGCAACTGGAAAACGGACAAACCGTCGAGATCACCGCGGCGAAAGAGGGCGGCCCTTCGCGCGACTGGCTCAACCCGATTCAGGGCTACGTCGCCACTAGCCGCGCGCGCAACAAGATCAAGCAGTACTTCAGCCAGCGCGAAGAAGAAGAACTGCTGGCGCGCGGACGCAGCGTCGTCACCCGCGAGATGCAGCGCGAAGGCCATTCACGCGCGAACATCGAAGAACTGGCTGCCAAACTCGGTTTCAAGAATGCGGAGTCCATGTTCCTCGCGGCCGGGCGCGGCGAAGTCGGCTCGCGCGCCGTGCAAATGGTGCTGCGCGAGGCGGACACCCCGGAGGCTCCCGCTGCTGAACCCGAGTTCGTCGTCGGGCGTGCCCATGCGGGCCAGTCCAACGACAAGGTACTGATCGTCGGCGTCGGCAAGTTGATGACCTCGCTCGGGCGCTGCTGCAAACCGGCCCCCCCGGATGCGATCGAAGGTTTCGTCACGCGCGGCCGCGGTGTGTCTATCCACCGCGTCGACTGTCCGGATTTCCAGCGACTGGTAAAAAGCCACCCCGAACGCGTGATCCAGGCCGAATGGGGCGAGAAGGCCTACAACAACCGCGAATCGGTCTTTCCGGTAGATATCGCGGTGCAGGCGATCGACAGACAGGGTTTGTTGCGCGACATATCGGAGGTCCTGTCGCGCGAAAAGCTCAATGTCATTGCAGTCAATACGCTCACGAAAAAGGGCACGGCCTTCATGCGCTTCACGATGGAGGTCGGTGGCGTCGCGCAGGTGCAGCGTGCCATCACGCTGATCCGTGAGGTAAGCGACGTCATCGACGTCCAGCGCAAGTAGTGAGGGAGACCGAGCAAGCGGCGAGTCTTTGCCAGCCTTGTCGCCCAACCAGACGATGACGCGATACGCAATGCCGATCGATACCGGGGTGCGCGCAATCTGGCGCGCACTGCACGCGTGGGTATTGCTCGTCATCATGGCCTGCATGCTCGCGTCTGCTTCCGGCATTGCGCATGCGGAAAGCCGGCAACCCACGCGCATCAGCGATCCGTCCGCGGACAAGCCGACGCAGCTTGCGGTACTTTCCTTTCGCGCGCTCCAGGAAACCCGGGAGCGCTGGAACACGTTAATCGATTACCTCAATCATGCGGTAGATGGGGCCAGCTTCGAACTGCAGGTGCACCACACGGACGGGCTCAGCGCAGCACTTGAGCGGGGGGAAGTCGATTTCGTTCTTACCAATCCGGCCCATTATGTTCAGATGACCTACGGGCACGGTCTTTCCTCGCCGCTGGCCACGCTTGTGAACAAGGAGGAGGGCGTGGCGGTCGGTGCATTCGGCGGAGTGATCTTTACCAGAAGCGAACGCAAGGACCTCAACACTGTTCGTGACCTGCGCGATACGCTGATTGCGACCGCCAGCCGAAGTGCCCTCGGCGCTTATCAGATGCAGGCATTCGAACTCTCGCAGGCAGGAATCGACTTGCCCGGTGATGCCAGGATTCTGGAAACCGGTCAGCCGCAGGACCTTGCGGTGGCTGCGGTGCTGGACGGCCGTGCGGACGTCGGTTTCGTGCGTTCCGGCGTGATCGAAGCCCTGATCAGGCAGGAAAAACTGGATGCCTCACAAGTCAAACTGATCGGAGCCAAAACGCAGCCAGGTTTTCCCTTTCCCGTCAGCACCCGGCTTTACCCGGAGTGGCCGGTCGCCGCAATGCCGCATGTGCCGCACGATCTGGCCCGTCGCGTGACCGCAGCACTGCTTGCCCTGCCGCACGATGGTGAAATCGCCACCGCCCTCGGTATATCCGGCTTCACCATCCCGGGCGATTACCGCCCCATCGACGAACTGCTGCGCCAGCAGCGCCTGCCCCCGTACGACAAGCCCCCTGATTTCACGCTTCACGACGTCTGGGAGCGCTGGAAGCATTTCGCCATCGCGCTGCTCGTTGCAGGTTTCGCTGTCGTCGTGTACTCCGCCATCCGCCTGGCGATTACCAACCGCCGGCTTTCACTTGCGCAGCGGGAAAGCGAGCAACTCGCGGCGAATCTCGCGCGGGCACAATCCGTGGCACAAATCGGCAGCTGGCACCTGAACATGGTGAATGGCAGTCTGACATGGTCAGATGAAACCTACCGGCTGTTCGGGGTGCCGCCAGGGACACGGCTCGAACTCGGGGATTTCCTCGCGCTCGTTCATCCCGACGACCGTCCCTCGGTCGAGAAGGCGTGGCAAGCAGCGGAGCAAGGCGCGGCCTACAACATCACGCACCGAATCCTGACCGGTGGCAAGATCATTTGGCTGCAGGAGCGCGCCGATCTTAGCTTTGGTCAGGATGGCAAGCCGCTCGCGGCGATCGGCACTGTTCAGGATGTCACCGCACGCAAGCTGGCGGAAGAAGAGGTGCGTAAACTCACGCTCGCCGTCGAACAAAGTCCCGAAAGCATCTTCATCACCGATACACAGGGTCGCATCGAGTACGCGAACGCATCTCTGGTACGTAACACCGGCTATGCACGTGAAGAGGTTCTCGGGCGCGACCCGAGCCTCTTCAAGTCGGGAAAAACGGCAGCATCTACCTTCCGGGACATGTGGAGCACGCTACGCAAGGGGGAAATCTGGCAAGGAGAAATCGTTAATCGGCGCAAGGATGGCAGCGATTTGGTGGAATATTCGACGATTGCTCCGGTGCGCGAGGCCGACGGAACCATTAGCCACTTCCTCGCGATCCAGCAGGACATCACCGAACGCAAGCAAGCCGCCGCGCGCATTCATCATCTTGCCTTTTATGATGCCCTGACCGACCTCCCCAATCGCAGCCTGCTGATCGACCGTCTGTCACAGGTTCTCGCGTCGCGGCAACATCACGGCTATCGCGACGCCCTGCTGCTGTTCAATATCGATCGCTTCAAGGTCGTTAATGACGCACAAGGCAGTCTGGTCGGCGATCAATTGCTCAAGGCGGTTGGCGCACGCTTGCAGGAATTGGTTCGCGATGGCGACACCGTTGCGCGAATGGCGGCGGACGAATTTGCCATCTTGCTGTCCGTTGTCGACCGCACCCCGGAGGCGGCGAGCCGACACGCCCTGCATGTCGCCGAAAAAATCCAGACAGCACTGAACGCCCCGTTCCAGACAGAAGGGGAAACCATCCGCGTCACCGCGAGCATCGGTATTGCGCTGTTTCCCGAGGGTGATGACGACACGCCAAGCGAAATTTTGCGGCGAGCAAACACCGCACTCCACCGTGCCAAAGACGGCGGCGGGAACCAGCCGGCCTTCTTCGAGGCAAGCATGGGCGACTCCGCGGCGGAGAGTTTCCGCATCGAGCGCGAACTACGGGTCGCGGTGCAAAATCACGAGTTGCGCCTGTACTTGCAACCGCAGTTCAATGCCCTGGGCGAACGGGTCGGAGCCGAAGCTCTGGTGCGCTGGCAACATCCGGCCCGTGGCCTGATACCGCCGGGCGCCTTCATTCCCGTCGCCGAGGAATCGGACCTGATCGTCGAGCTCGGTGTCTGGGTGATGACGGAGGCGTGCAGGCTGATTGCCGCAGCGACCTGCGCCGGGCTCCCGCTCACATTGTCGGTGAACCTCAGTCCCCGTCATTTCCGCCAGAAAAATTTCGTCGCTTGGCTGCGGGATCTGCTGGACAAGAGCGGGACACCGCCATCGCAGCTGACGCTGGAGATTACCGAAGGGCTGATCATCGACAACGTCAGCGACATTGTTGCCAAAATGAACGAATTGTCGAAGATCGGCGTTCATTTCTCTATCGATGACTTCGGTACGGGTTATTCGTCGCTCGCCTACCTCAAGCGTCTACCCATTGATGAACTCAAGATCGACAAGACCTTCGTTCAGGACGCGCCCCATGACCCCAGTGATGCCGCGCTGATCGAGACCATCCTCGCGGTGGCGCGACACCTGCAACTCAAAGTGGTCGCGGAGGGGGTGGAAACCGAAGAGCAGGCAGCCTTCCTGAACAGTCGTGGCGAGGTCATCCATCAGGGCTATCTGTTTGGTCGCCCCGAGCCTGCGGAGGACTGGATTGCCCGCTGGATAACGATCAGCGCTCTGAGCGTCTGAACGGTTTCAGCAGAGGCGGTTTCGGTCACGAACGCGCTGACAGGAATGTGCGTGGCGAACGGCGTGGCCGGCACAGCGCTGCCGGTTTCCCAGCCCGCCAGGACTCGATCAACGGCCGGCCGCCAACTCGGCAAGCAGGATCGTCTGCGCCGAACGATGCACACCACGCGGCGACTTGCGACGATAGCGTCCGTCTTCCAGCATCTCCCACGCTTGGCAGTTATCACCGAGGTAGGCGCGCAGGCCTTCCTTGATGACGCGCCGTTTCAGCCGCTGGTCGAGGACCGGAAAGGCGATCTCGATGCGCCCGAAGAAATTGCGATCCATCCAGTCGGCGCTCGACAGGTAAACGTTGTCCTCGCCGTTGGCACGGAAGTAGAAAATGCGGTGGTGCTCCAGAAAGCGTCCAATCACCGAACGTACCCGGATGTTTTCCGACAGACCCGGCACTCCGGGGCGAAGCGCGCACGGTCCGCGCACGATGAGCTCGATCTCCACGCCGGCCTGCGATGCGGCATACAGCGCCTCGATCGTTTCAGGTTCGAGCAGCGCATTCATCTTTGCCATGATCTGCCCGCGTCCGCCGGTGCGTGCGATTTCGGCTTCCCGATTGATCGCGGCCACTACATTTGGCTGCAATGAAAATGGCGCCTGCCACAGATGCTTGAGCGTGCTCGCCTGGCCGAGCCCCGTGAGCTGCTTGAATACCTCGGCCACGTCCTGGCCGACATCCTCATCGCACGTGAGCAGACCGAAATCAGTATAGAAGCGCGTGGTGCGCGGATGGTAGTTGCCGGTGCCCATGTGCACGTAGCGACGCAGTCCCCCTTCCTCTCGCCGCACCAGCATCAGCAGCTTGGCATGCGTCTTGTATCCGAAAACGCCATAAACAACATGCGCACCGACATCTTCCAGCTTGTTGGCCCAACTGATGTTCGCTTCCTCGTCGAAGCGCGCCATCAGTTCCAGCACGACAGTTACTTCCTTGCCCTTCTGGGCAGCACGTGCGAGATGCTCCATCAGCACAGAGTCGGTGCCGGTGCGATAGACGGTCATCTTGATCGCCAGAACCTGCGGGTCATCCGCGGCAGCGCGCAGCAGGTCGATTACCGGGCTGAAGCTCTGGAACGGATGGTGCAGCAGGATGTCCTGCCTGCGGATCGCATCGAAGATCTCGACGCGCTTTTCGAGTGTCTTGGGCAAGCCGGGCAGAAACGGCGGGTAATTGAGGTCGGGACGCACCACCCAATCCGGCACCTGCATCAGGCGCACCAGATTGACGATGCCGGGCGTGCGATAGAGATCCTTCTGGCTAAGGCGGAAATGCTGCAGCAGGAAATTCGCCATGTCTTCCGAGCAGTTGTCCGCAACTTCCAGGCGCACCGCGTCGCCAAAATGACGGTGCTGCAACTCGCCCTTGAGTGACGCGCGCAGATCCTTGACCTCTTCCTCGTCGACGAACAAATCCGAATTGCGCGTCACGCGGAACTGGTAACAGCCAAGCACATGCATGCCGGAGAACAATTCGCCGACGTGGGCGTGGAGGATCGACGACAGAAACACGAAGCTGTATTCGCGCTCGCAGATCTCGGCCGGCAGACGGATTACGCGGGGCAGGGCGCGCGGCGCCTGCACGATGGCCGCGCCCGAGTCACGCCCGAACGCATCCAGGCCGTCCAGTTCCACTGCAAAATTGAGGCTCTTGTTGAGCACGCGCGGAAACGGATGCGCCTGATCCAGACCGATCGGCGTCAACACCGGCATTACCTCGCGCATGAAGTAGTCGCGCACCCACGCGCGCTGCGCATCGCTCCATAAGCTACGGCGCAGAAACGCGATACCCTCGGCCTCCAGTGCCGGCAGGATGTCTTCGTTCAGCAGCTCATATTGTTCCGCAATCAGCGTGTGCACTTCGAGGCTGACGCGATCGAGCAGTTCGATCGGCTTCAGGCCGTCATTGCCGGCACTGCGGCTGCCAAGGCGAATCTGCTCCTTGATCCCGGAAACACGGATCTCGAAAAACTCGTCTAGATTGCTGGAGACAATGCACAAAAAGCGCAGACGCTCCAGCAACGGCACATTCCTGTCAGCTGCCTGGGCGAGAACCCGGCGCTGAAACTGCAACAGCGACAATTCGCGGTTTATGAAATGATCGGTGGGAAACTGCTGGTGACGGGAAAGCCTGTTCATCGGATATTGGTCTGGCAGCAGGGTTGTCTGGCGAGATTATGTGACATTTGTGTTGTGAATGGATGACATGGATAGGCGCCGCACTCACTTTGCAGGTGCAATATTTGGGCAAAATTTTTGCTGGCTCTTCGGCCATCCGGGTCGGGTGGTAGAATGCACTCCACATTGATCTCCGCAAGCGCGGCGCCGACACCATGATGCAAGAGCTCATCGCTGCGATCGATCTTGGTTCCAATAGTTTCCGGCTTCAGGTGGGCAGGATCGTCAACGACCAGATCTATCCGCTCGACGGACTGAAGGAAGCCGTGCGGCTCGCCGCCGGCCTGTCGGCAAACAAGATGCTCGACGTCGCCGCCCAGCAACGCGGCCTCATCGCACTGCAGCGATTCAACGAGCGTTTGCGCGGTTTCGAAGGGGATTCCGTACGGGCCGTGGCAACCAATACCCTGCGGGTCGCCAAGAACTCCGCAGAATTCCTTGTGCGCGCAGAAGCTGCGCTCGGGGTGCCGATCGAAGTCATCGCCGGCCGCGAAGAAGCGCGCCTGATCTATGTGGGCGTTGCCCACACCTTGCCCGACCCCCATCGCCAGCAACTGGTGGTGGATATCGGTGGCGGCTCGACCGAATTCATCATCGGCAAGAGCTTCGAGCCGATCCTGCTTGAATCGCTCTACATGGGTTGTGTCAGTTACAGCCTGCAGTACTTTCCCGACGGCCGCATCGACAAGCGCGGTCTCAAGGAGGCCGAAATGGCCGCCTGTCGCGAGTTGCAGGCCATCGCCCACTCCTACCGCGAGGCGGGCTGGGAAGTTGCCGTTGGCTCGAGCGGGTCCGCCAAGGCAATGGTGGAAATCCTCGAACAGAACGGGCTCTCCGACGGCGGCATCACCCGCGACGGCCTCGAGCGCCTCAAGGGCATCCTGCTGCGCGCGGGCAGTCTCGATCGCGTGGACCTGGCGGGTCTCAAGGGCGATCGCCTGCCGGTCCTTCTTGGAGGCTTCGCGATCATGTCCGCCGTGTTCAAGGAATTCGGACTTGAACGCATGGTGTTTTCCGAAGGGGCATTGCGACTGGGGGTGCTCTACGACCTTTTGGGGCGCTACCACCATCACGACCTGCGCGACGCCACCGTGTCGGCCTTCGTCAGCCGTTACGGTGTCGATTACAAACAAGCCGGTGAAGTCGCGAACACTGCTGCTCATCTGTTTGCCGGCCTCGTTCCAGAAAGCGCTCAAGTCACCACGGGTACGCCGCTGCATCCGGACCTCCGTTTTTTGCGCTGGGCGGCGATGCTGCACGAAATCGGCATTTCAGTCGCGCACTCGAGTTATCACAAACACAGCGCCTACATCCTTGGCAACGCTGACATGCCGGGCTTCTCGCGCATGGATCAGGGGCGGCTAGCGCGCATCGTGCTGGCTCACCGCGGCAAACTGGACCGCGTTTCGGCACTCGACCCGGATAACCCCGACTGGTTGTTGATTGTGTGCCTGCGTCTGGCCGTGATCATTCACCGGGCGCGCGACGGGCGAGGTGTTCCTCCAATCGACATCGGCCGCAATGGACGCGGCTTCGTCGTGACTGCGCGCGACGGCTGGCTGCAAAAGCTCCCGCTTACCGCAGCGGCAATTGAAGAGGAACAGCGTCAATGGCTTTCGGTCGGCCGTAGCCTGGTGTTGCATACACACGCGGGTCGCGCGCTGGTCGCCTAAGTCACGCGATGCGCAGCCCGGCAATCAAGACGGAAATTGCAACCGAACCCGGCGCGTCGCATTCCTTTCGGCTGCAGGGCGACTGGACACTGCGGGCGCTCGCGCCGCGCCTGGCCACCCTGAGAGCGGAATTGGGGGGCGCCCCGACCGATGCACGCTGGCTGCTTGACGACGTTGCCCGCCTCGACAGTTTTGGCGCCACATTGCTGTGGCATGCGTGGGGCCAGCGCTGGCCGGCGGCGATAAGTGTCGCGGACGAACTGCGTCAGATCATCGCTCGCGTCGCCGACAGTGCAGTCGAACCGCTGCCAGCAGCGCCCCCATTTACCGCAGTCGACGCGATCATCGTGCTGGGTCGCGCCATGCTTTCCTTTCGCGACCATGCACTCGATTTCATCCGGCTCATGGGTCAATTGTGCCTCGACGTCGCGTATCTGCTGCAGCACCCTCGCGACTGGCCGCTCAAGGAGATTTCCGCCAATGTGTACAAGGTGGGTCTCAAGGCAACACCGGTTGCTGCGCTGGTCGGCTTTCTGATCGGCATCGTACTGTCCTACCTTTCGGCGCTGCAGCTCAGGGCGTTCGGGGCAGACATCTACATCGTCAATATTCTCGGGCTCGGCATCGTGCGCGAACTCGGCCCGGTGCTCGTTTCGGTGCTGGTGGCGGGGCGCTCCGGCTCGGCGATGACCGCCCAGCTCGGTGTCATGCGCGTGACGGAAGAACTCGACGCGCTCTCGGCGATGGGCATTTCGCGCACGCTACGCCTGGTGCTGCCCAAGGTCATCGCCCTGACACTGGCGATGCCCCTGTTGGTGCTGTGGACGTCCGGTGTGGCGCTGCTCGGCGGGATGGTGTCTGCGTGGATGCAACTCGACCTCGGCATGGCCTTTTTCATCGACCGCCTGCCGCAAGTCGTCCCAGTCAGCAACCTGTACATCGGTTTCGCAAAAGGCGCGGTATTCGGTTTGTTGATCGCACTGGTCGCCAGCCACTTCGGACTGCGTGTGCGCCCCAATACGGAGAGTCTGTCGGCCAACACTACTGCCTCTGTCGTATCGTCCATCACCATCGTGATTCTCGTGGATGCCGTCTTTGCGATCGCCACACGTTCGATTGGAGTGCCGCGATGAACGGTAGGCCGGTGATCGATATGCGAGGCATCGTCACCCGTTTTGGCGCCAACGTCGTACACGACGGCATCGATCTTTCGGTTACACGCGGAGAAGTCGTTGCGCTGGTCGGAGGGTCGGGAACCGGCAAGACCACGCTGTTGCGCCACATCATCGGCCTCACACGTCCGGCCGCCGGAGATGTGTCGATCTTTGGCGCACCGCTGTTTTCCGGCAGCATCAATGAGCAACGCACGCGACGTCGGCGCTTCGGTGTACTTTTTCAGCACGGTGCGCTGTTTTCGGCCCTGAATGTCGCGGAAAATATCGGCTTTCCGCTGCGAGAATTGCGTATCGCAAGCAAGGACGAGATCCACAACCTGGTCGCGCTCAAACTCGCAATGGTTGAACTGGAGCCCGCTACTGCACTGCTGATGCCGGCAGAATTGTCGGGGGGCATGATCAAGCGCGTGGCGCTCGCCCGGGCACTCGCCCTGGAACCCGAGTTGCTGTTGCTCGACGAGCCTACCGCAGGGCTCGACCCCGACCGCAGCGCGGCCTTCGTCGAATTGGTGCGCTCGCTGCAGAATCAGCTGGGGCTCACGGTTGTGCTGGTAACGCACGATGTCGACACCCTCGCCGCACTCGCGACCAAGATCGCCGTGCTCGCTGACCGGCGCATCGTCAGTTACGCCTCGCTGGAGGAAACGATGGAAGTCGACCACCCGTTCATCGACCGCTTTTTCCGTGGCCCTCATGGCCGTCGGGCGCTTGCGCGCAGCGGAGGAGACCACTGATGGAAAATCGCGCTCACGCGCTGGCGGCCGGTCTGTTCGCACTGATCCTCGGCGCCATGCTGCTCGGCTCGCTGTGGTGGTTTTCGGACGGACGCGAGGCGCAGCGCAGCTACCTGCTCGAATCCCACGGCAGCGTTACGGGACTGAACATCGAAGCCCAAGTGCGCTATCGCGGCATCCCGGCAGGCAAGGTTTCGGACATCCGCATCGACCCGGCAGATCCGCGCAAGGTCCTCGTCCAGATTCGCATGCGCAGCGACATTCCCCTCACACGCGGCACGCGCGCGACCCTTGCCTATCAAGGCGTGACTGGCCTTGCCTACGTGCAACTCGACGATCGTGGCGAGAACCCCGAGCCACTGGCGAGCGACGGCGGCGAGGGCGGCGAGGGCGGCGATTTGCCGCGCCTGACGCTCCAGCCCGGATTGATGGAGCAACTCACCGACACCACCCTCGATACCATGCGACGGCTAAAACTCGTCTCCGACCGCATCACCGGCTTCTTCAACGACGAAAACATTCAACGCTTGTCGAACACCCTGCAACGGCTGGAATCGGCGGCAGCGGGCGCCGACAGGACCTTCGCGGATGCGCCTGCGACGCTCGCGTCCATTCGTGCCGTACTGGCTCCCGAAAACCTCAAACGCTTTTCCGAAACTCTCGCCAACCTTGAACACGCCAGCGCCGATGCCGCTCCAGCTGTTACCGAACTCCGCAGCCTGATGACACGCTTGCACGGCATCGCCGAGCGCCTCGATACGACCACGACAGCTGCTGGCGACCGCGTGCTCGACGATACCCTGCCACAATTGAATGGTCTGCTGAAGGAGCTCACGACGACCTCGCAACGCATGGGACACCTCATCGACGAGGTTGACGCTTCGCCGCAAATGTTGCTGCTCGGTCGCACCCCAACACCACCGGGTCCCGGTGAGTCCGGTTTTGACGCACCACGGCCGTAAGCGGATGCTGTACTCGGAGAACATTGCATGAACCACAAACGCTGGAACTGGCTTCTGTGCGCAGGCATGGCGGTCACGCTCGGCGCCTGCGGCAATCTTGGCGTTAAAGGCGACGTCAGCCCCGCGCTGTACGATCTGGGTATCAGCGAACCCGTGACCGGGACGCCGGCAATTCTGCCCACCAGCATCGAAGTGCGCGCTCCATCCTGGCTATCGAACTCCGCGATGCAGTATCGCATCGATTATCAGCAACCGGCGCAACGTCAGGCATTTGCCGAAAGCCGCTGGGCGTCACCACCGGCGGAAATGCTCGAACGCAGCCTCCGTCGCGCCTTCACCACAACACTTGCCGCACCGACCACGGGTGCCATCACACCGGGCAATGGGTGTCGTTTGCGCGTCGAACTCGATGAGTTCACGCAAGTATTCGACACGCCACAATCCAGTTACGCCAGCATCGTCGCACGCGTCGAGCTGCTGCCGGCGCGTGGTGATTCAGCCGTCGCACGACAGCTACTTTCGATCCGCGAAACGGCAAGCAGCCTTGACGCAAAGGGCGGCGTTAGTGCGCACCAACGCGCAAGTGTTCGACTCGCGCACGAACTCGCGGTATGGCTCACGAGTCTCGAGCCCGCACTCCGACAAAACCCCAGCGTTGCCCGGACGTGCATACGATGACTGATGCAAAGCCCGTTCCGAACGCTGACCGCAAGTACATCGGTGAATGCCACGCTCGAAGTGACGTTCGGCCGATCGTGCACAATCGCGAATATTCGTTCCAATAAAATCAAATTGGAGGCAGGACAATGAGCGCATTACCCGACAACGCCCCGATGCTGCTGCGGCGTGATGAAACCGGCGTCGCTTACCTGACGCTCAACCGCCCGTCGCAATTCAATTCCCTGTCGCGCGCGATGCTCGAATCCCTGATCGCCGAAATCGACGCGATCGCGAAGGACACCAGCGTGCGTGTCGTAGTGCTGGCGGGCGAGGGCAAGGCGTTCTGCGCCGGCCACGATCTCAAGGAGATGCGTGGCAACCACACGCTGCAGTTTCAGCAGGATCTGTTCCGCCTGTGCGGCAAGTTCATGATGAAACTCACCGAATTGCCTCAGCCGGTCATCGCGCGCGTCCACGGCATCGCCACCGCCGCGGGCTGCCAACTCGTGTCGATGTGCGATCTCGCGGTCGCATCCGATGTCGCCCGCTTTGCGGTATCCGGCATCAATGTGGGCCTGTTCTGTGCCACTCCCAGCGTCGGACTTTCGCGCAACATGGGGCGCAAGGAAGCTTTCGAGATGCTCGTCACCGGCGATTTCATCGACGCAACCGAGGCGCAGCGCCGTGGCCTGGTGAATCGCGTCGTTGCGCTCGAAAACCTCGATGCCGAAATCGCCAGACTTGCTGCTTCGATCTGTGCCAAATCGCCGCTCGCCGTCCAGATGGGCAAGCAGATGTTCTACCGGCAGCTCGAGATGGGGATGGACGCCGCCTACCAGATGGCTGCGGAGACCATGGCCTGCAACATGATGAGCGAAGATGCCGCCGAAGGCATCGACGCGTTCATTACCAAGCGCAAACCGGAATGGCGCGGACGCTGACGCAAGACAATCAGGACGCCTGACAAACACTGGCGCATCTCGGGCATGCTCGTCGACACCCATATCCACCTCGACGCCGCGGAATTTGATGCCGACCGTGAGGCTGTGCTCGCCGCAGCGCGCGCCGCCGGGGTAGGGTGCTTCGTCGTCCCCGCGGTCGAAGTCGCCAATTTCGACCGCGTCGCAGCTCTCGCGGTTGCCCACCCCGACATCCGCCACGCCTACGGGATTCATCCGCTGTACGTCGCCAACGCGGCGCCGGACGACCTCGGGATCCTCGAAGACCGGCTCGCCAATGGTGACGCCATCGCTGTTGGCGAAATCGGTCTCGACTTCTTCGTTCCCGACGCCGACGCCGCACGCCAGGAGGCGTTTTTCGTCGCACAACTCAAGCTCGCGCGCCGTTTCAACCTTCCGGTGATCCTCCACGTCCGCCGTGCGGTCGACACCATCCTCAAGCACCTGCGCCGCATCGAAGTCCCCGGCGGGATCGCCCACGCGTTCAACGGCAGCCGCCAGCAAGCGGAAACCTTCATCGCCCTCGGCTTCAAACTTGGCTTCGGCGGGGCGATGACCTTCGACGGTTCGCGACGCATCCGCGAACTTGCCGCCACCTTGCCACTCGCAGCGATTGTCCTCGAAACGGATGCCCCGGACATTCCTCCCGCGTGGGCGCAGCGCGGACGCAATGAACCTGAGAATCTGGCCCGCTTTGCCGAGATTCTCGCCGAGCTTCGCGGAATCTCGCTGGTGGAAGTCGTCGCGGCAACCGGAGACAACGCGAACAGCGTGCTGGGCACCCACCACTAGCGGAACTCATGAGGAAACTGCAGCGCTGGACACCGCGGCGCCGCACGACCGAGACAAATCAAGGCGACGAGATCACGAACGGCGCCACACACGGCACTGCCGCAGCGTTTCTCGCTTATTTCAGCGACGGACGCTAGGCTTTGCGTGCCTGCCGAGGCGCCATACTTGCCGAGTGTGCGATCAGGTCCGCGATATCCCGCTTCAGGCGCGCCACGTCGCTGTCGAACTTGTCATAAATCATCAACGAGATGCCGAACACGTACGCGTAGAGCAACATGCAGCGGCTCGACGCTTCTTCCATCGGCACACCGCAGGCCAGGAACAGTTCTCGTGCCGAACGCAAGCGTATGTCATCGACTTCCGCGACGATCGCGGCAGCATCGGCGTCCCGCCGAGCCCAGTCCCGCACCGCCAGTTCGATCTGCGCGCCGCGGCGGCTGCGGCTGGTGCTGTAGACGTCGATCACGTGATAGATCTGCTCAAGCTCATGACCGGGCTGGGCGCGCGTTTGTTTGACAATGTCCCGAATGCGCCCGTCCTTCCATACCTGCAGGACTGCCATCAACAGGTCGCGGCGGTCCTGAAAGTGCCAGTAAAAACTGCCCTTCGTGACCTTGAGACGCTTTGCCAGCACTTCGACGCGCAGACCGGCAATGCCGTCTTCCGCGAGCACGTCTGTTGCGGCAGCCACCCAGGCATTGCGGTCGAGTTGAACCCGTGGTTTTATCGAGGTAGTTTCCATACGGTGCAGTATTGACTAAAGAAGGGCCATACGCTACCGTATGTCACCCATACCGGAGCGTATGGAACGACTTTTTCGGTCGGCGGTCAAGGTGTCATTCGTTTTGTGGCGGTGACATAATCCCGATTCCAAAACGACCAACGACCATACATACAAAGGAGCGCGGCATTGAAGATCCTGGTACCCGTCAAACGCGTAGTCGATTACAACGTCAAGGTGCGAGTGAAGGGCGACGGCACGGGCGTTGATATTGCGAACGTGAAGATGTCGATGAACCCCTTCGACGAGATTGCAGT
>NZ_WTVQ01000069.1 GCF_012910955.1 Aromatoleum diolicum | reverse complement strand
GGATTGTGGGGCGCCTGTCTTGTTAGTTAGTCGCGCGCCAGGGCGGATTCTTACAGAGTCGGGAACCGCGTGAAGCCAGGATGCCTATCCTTGCGCACGGATCTACTGCTTGGAGACTGTGTGGGACATATAAGGTTTCACGCGTCGTGACCACCCGCCGCGTCGGGACGCTTGCCAGGCATTGTTGTTCGGACGTGCCTGTGTCTTCGGCCAGTGGCCGCAGGCCGATCCGGCATTGTTCCAGGCGGTAGTGGCCGGTAATCCGGCCGGGCAGCATGCCGGAGTAATTCGACCTTACGGCGTCTGGTTCAGCAGATCGCGAACGGCCCCTTGGAACCGGCGCATCACTGCCGTACGGTCGAGGTCGGGGTTTCGGATACTGCGGCTCAGCAGTCCTTCAAACATCGCGGCGAGCACTTCGACCATGGCAGCAATCGTCGCGTCGTCGTCCTCATGGCCGGCAGCGCGGCGCATGTCGCGCAGCGTCAGGGTAAGGCTGTCGCGGCAGGCGCGATCGGCGGAACGCACGATCTCCGCAACGCGGGGGTTGCGCGAAGCTTCCGCGACGATCTCGAGTTTCAAGCCCGCCATCCACGGGTTGAGGTTGTCGTCGACGCCTTCGGCCACGCGTTCCAGCATTGCTTCCTGCACGTTGCGCGCGGATCGAATTTCGGCGGTAAGCGTCAACAGATTTTCAAGATCCCGTGCGACGATCGCGGCGATGATCGCTTCCTTGTTCTCGAAGTAGTGGTAGATGTGGCCGGCACTCATCCCCGCAGCTTTTGAAATCTGCGCGATGCTGGCGCCGTGAAAGCCGCTGCTGCGGAAGCACTCGGCCGCGGCACACAGGATCTGCGCGCGACGCGCTTCTGCTCGGGTGTGTTCGACGGGGTCTGCAGACATCGGCTATATATCTCCGAAGGTAATGAGAACGGTTTCTGTTGGTATTGCAGTGCAGCGAATCTTAACATAGAATGAGCGCTCAATCTAGAATATACATTCTAATTTTCGGTGCAGGATCGTGCTCCATGAGCGCGCGGTGCTCCGCCGACCCCAATCCCGAGGCGACTTCATGCAGATCAACCCCAACCTGCTTTTCAAGGCCCTGGTTCCGGTACTCGCAAGCACTTTTCTGGTCGCCGGTTGCAGTGGCGACAAGCAGCAGGGTGGCGCGCCAGGCGCTGCAGCACCGGCTGCCCCTGCCGTGACCGTAGTTGCCGTGCATACCGAGGCCGTGCCCCTGATGGTTGAATTGCCCGGGCGCACGGCGCCTTACCTGATCGCCGAAGTGCGGCCGCAGGTCACCGGCATAGTTAAGCAGCGCCAGTTCAATGAGGGCAGCGAGGTCAAGGCGGGGCAGGTGCTGTACCAGATCGACCCGGCGACCTATCAGGCAACGTACGACAGCGCGAAGGCCGCGTTGGCGCGTGCCGAGGCCAATCTCCATGCTGCCGGGTTGAAGGCGCAACGCTACGCCGATCTGGTCAAGATCGAAGCGGTGAGCAAGCAGGCGGACGATGAAGCGTCGGCAGCGTTGAAGCAGGCACAGGCCGATGTCGCAAGTGCGAAGGCCGCGGTCGACAGGGCGCGCATCGATCTCGATTTCACGCGGCTCAGTTCCCCGATCGCCGGACGCATCGGCCGCTCGGCCGTGACGCCGGGCGCCCTGGTCACGGCGAACCAGGCGGAAGCACTTGCCACCGTGCAGACGCTCGACCCGATCTACGTCGACGTCACGCAGTCCAGTGCCGATCTATTGCGCCTGAAGCGCGACCTCGCCAACGGCAAATTGCAGCGGGCTGGCGGTGATTCGGTGCCGGTAAAGCTGGTGCTCGAAGACGGGTCGGTGTACGGCGCGGAAGGCAAGCTGGCGTTCTCGGACGTCACCGTCGATCAGGGGACCGGCAGCGTGACGCTGCGTGCCGTGGTGCCGAATCCCAAAGGGGAATTGCTGCCCGGCATGTATGTGCGTGCGCGGCTGACGCAGGGCGTCAAGGGCGACGCGGTGCTGGTGCCGCATGTGGCGGTAAGCCACGATCCGCGCGGCAATGCGCAGGTGATGGTGGTCAATGGCGAGAGCAAGGTCGAGGCGCGCGTTGTCAAGGCCGAGCAGTCTCTCGGTGACAAGTGGGTGGTCACGGATGGGCTTGCCAGCGGTGATCGCGTGATCATCGAGGGGCTGCAACGGGTGCGTCCGGGGGCGCAGGTGGAGGCGCAGGAGGCAGGTGCGCCGAGTGCGAACGCTGCGAACGCCGCCAGCCCCGCCGCCGCGCCGGCCAAGAACTGAGGACTCGACCATGGCCCGCTTCTTCATTGATCGCCCCATCTTCGCCTGGGTCATCGCGATCGTCATCATGCTCGCCGGCGCGCTGTCGATCCTCCAACTGCCGGTGTCGCAGTACCCGACGATCGCGCCCCCCGCGGTGGTCATCAATGCCCGCTATCCCGGCGCGTCGGCGAAGGCGGTCGAGGACTCCGTGACCCAGGTCATCGAACAGAAGATGACCGGTCTCGACGGGCTGCTCTACATGAGTTCGGCCAGCGATTCCTTCGGCAATACGTCGCTCACGCTGACCTTCGATGCCGGCACGAATCCGGACATCGCCCAGGTGCAGGTGCAGAACAAGCTGCAGCTCGCGCTGCCACTGCTTCCGCAGGCGGTGCAGCAGCAGGGGGTGCAGGTCGCGAAGTCGGCGCGCAACTTCCTGATGGTGGTCGGCTTCGTGTCGCAAGACGGCAGCAAGAGCGGGGTCGACCTGTCGGACTTCATCGTTTCCAGCGTGCAGGATCCGCTGTCGCGCGTATCCGGCGTGGGCGAGGTGCAGGTGTTCGGCGCGCAGTACGCGATGCGGGTGTGGCTGGATCCGGCCAAGCTGACGAATTTCCGGCTCACGCCGGCGGATGTGCGCGTCGCCATCCAGGCGCAGAATACCGAGATCTCGGCAGGCCAGCTCGGCGGCACGCCGTCGCTGCCGGGGCAGGGATTCACTGCGACGATCACGGCGCAGAGTCGCCTGCAGAGCGTCGAGGAGTTCAATGCGATCCTGCTGCGGACTTCCGTACAGGGCGGCGAAGTGCGCCTCGGCGATGTGGCGCGCATAGAAATCGGCGCCGAGAACTACGGCACCCTCGCGCGCTACAACGGGCAGCCGGCTGCCGGCATCGGGGTCAAGTTGGCGGCCGGGTCGAACGCGCTGGCAACTGCCACTGCGGTGCGTGCGAAGCTCGAGGAAATGCAGCGATTTTTCCCCGAGGGCGTGACGGCGGTAATTCCGTACGACACGACGCCTTTCGTGAAGATCTCGATCCAGGAGGTGGTGAAGACGCTGCTGGAGGCGATCGCACTGGTGTTTCTGGTGATGTATCTGTTCCTGCAGAACCTGCGGGCGACGCTGATCCCGACGATTGCGGTGCCGGTGGTGCTGCTCGGTACCTTCGGCGTGATGGCGGCTTTCGGCTTTTCGATCAACACGCTGACGATGTTCGGTATCGTGCTGGCGATCGGTCTGCTGGTGGATGACGCGATCGTCGTTGTCGAGAACGTCGAGCGCGTGATGACCGAGGAGGGTTTGTCGCCGAAGGAGGCGACGAAGAAATCGATGGTGCAGATCACCGGTGCGCTGGTCGGCATCGGCCTGGTGCTGTCGGCGGTGTTCGTGCCGATGGCGTTTTTCGGCGGCTCGACGGGGGTGATTTACCGCCAGTTCTCGATCACCATCGTCTCCGCGATGGCGCTGTCGGTGCTGGTCGCGATCGTGTTTACGCCGGCGCTGTGCGCGACGATGCTCAAGCCGGTGCAGCAGGGGCATGCGCACGGGGAGGGGGGCTGGTTCGGCGGCTTCTTCCACTGGTTCAACGGTATGTTCGCTCGCAACACGCGGCGCTACGAATCCGCCGTCGGCAGCATCCTCGCGCGCAGCGTGCGTTTCCTGGCGATCTACGTGGCTATCGTCGCGGTGCTGGGCCTGCTGTTCCTGCGCATGCCCACTTCCTTCCTGCCGGAAGAGGATCAGGGCTTCATGTTCAACCAGGTGATGCTGCCGGCGGGGGCGACGCAGGAGCGCACGCTCGAAGTGCTGAAGAAGGTCGAACGGCACTTCCTCGAGACCGAAAAGGACACCGTGAAGTCGCTCTTCACGGTCGCCGGCTTCAGTTTCGGCGGCAGCGGCCAGAACATGGGCATCGGCTTCGTGAATCTGAAGCCGTGGGACGAACGCCAGGGCCCCGGCATGAACGTCAAGGACGTCGCCGGACGTGCAATGGGCGCGTTCTCGCAGATCCGCGAGGCGATGGTGTTCGCCTTCGTGCCGCCAGCGGTGGTCGAACTGGGCACTTCGAACGGTTTCAACGTGCAATTGCAGGATCGTGCCGGGCTCGGTCACGACGCGCTCGTCGCCGCCCGCAACCAGTTCCTCGGGTTGGCGGCGCAGGACAAGCGGCTCGTCGGCGTGCGGCCGAACGGCCAGGAGGACATGCCCGAGTACGAACTCGACATCGACCATGCGAAGGCGGCCGCACTCGGGGTGTCGGTGAGCGATATCAACGATACGCTGTCGACCGCCTGGGGCGGGACCTATGTGAACGACTTCCTCGATCGCGGCCGCATCAAGAAGGTGTATCTGCAGGCCGATGCGCACGCGCGCATGACGCCCGAGGATCTCGACAAGTGGTACGTGCGCAACGGTCAGGGCCAGATGGTGCCGTTATCCGCTTTCACGCGCGCCAACTGGACGTATGGGTCGCCGCGGCTGGAGCGTTACAACGGTCAGCCTTCGGTCGAACTGCTGGGCCAGGCGGCGCCGGGCCTGTCATCGGGCGACGCGATGACGGCAGTCGAGGAGATCATTGCCAAGCTGCCGGCGGGGATCGGTTTCGAATGGACCGGCACCTCGTACGAGGAGCGCCGCAGCGGTGCCCAGGCGCCGGCGCTGTATGCGCTGTCGTTGTTGGTGGTGTTCCTGTGCCTGGCTGCACTGTATGAAAGCTGGTCGGTGCCGTTCGCGGTGATGCTGGTCGTGCCGCTTGGTGTGCTCGGCGCTTTGCTGGCCGCGACCGGTCGCGGGCTGTCGAACGACGTGTATTTCCAGGTCGGTCTGCTCGCAACGATCGGCCTGTCGTCGAAGAACGCGATCCTGATTGTAGAGTTTGCGAAGGCGCAGATGGAGGAGGGCAAGGACGTGATCACTGCGACGCTTGAAGCGGTGCGCATGCGTCTGCGTCCGATCCTGATGACCTCATTGGCATTCGGTCTGGGTGTGCTGCCGCTGGCGATTGCGACGGGTGCCGGTTCCGGTAGCCAGAATGCGATCGGCACGGGTGTGCTCGGGGGCACGATTGCGGCGACGGCGCTGGGCATCTTTTTCGTGCCGCTGTTCTATGTCGCGATCAAGCGCGTCTTCAAGGACAAGCCGGCGCAGGATGGCGTTGCGATTGCCGCGCCCGCCGCACAGGAGAGCAACTGATGAACCCGCTCCGCACCTTGACCATCGCGCTGGCCGCGACACTGGCGGGCGCCTGCACGACGCTGATTCCGGACTACCTGCGGCCGGCGGCGCCGGTGCCGGCGGTCTTTCCGCAAGCCGCGTCGGGCTCGGATGCGACGGGCCCTCGGGCCGATGCGATCGCGTGGCGCGACTATTTTGCCGATGCCCGACTGCGCGAGCTGATCGATCTGGCGCTCGTCAACAACCGTGACCTGCGCATCGCCGCGCTCAACATCGAGCGTGCGCGTGCGCAATACGGTATCCAGCGCGCCGACCTGTTCCCGTCGATCGCCGCGACCGGCGGCCAGACGGCGCAGCGCCTGCCGGCGGATCTTGGCCGCGATGGCGAGGCGACAACGACGCGGCAATACAGCGCGACGGTGGGTTTTTCCGCCTATGAACTCGATTTCTTCGGCCGCATCCGCAGTCTCAACGCGCAGGCGCTGGAGCAGTATCTTGGCACCGAAGAAGCGCGGCGCAGCGCCCAGATCAGCCTCGTGGCCGAAGTGGCGAACGCGTGGCTGCGGCTTGCGGCCGACCGCGAGCGCATGGCGCTGGCGCGCAACACCTACGATACGCGGCAAAAGTCGTACGAACTGACGCGCCGCAGCGTCGAGGCCGGCGCGGCGTCGGCGCTCGAACTGCGCCAGGCGCAAACGCTGCAGGAGACAGCGCGTGCCGATGCGGCCCGCTACAGCGCGCTTGTGGCGCAGGACCAGAACGCCCTCGCGCTGATCGTCGGCGCACCGGTGCCGGCCGGATTGATGCCGGATACGCTTGGCGACTCGGTCAGCTCGGTGGCCGATTTGCCGGCCGGGGTGCCGTCGGAGGTTCTGACACGGCGCCCGGACATCCTGCAGGCGGAGCGCCAGTTGCGCGCTGCCAATGCGAACATCGGCGCGGCGCGCGCGGCCTTCTTTCCGCGTATCACGCTAACGGCGGCTGCGGGCACGGCGAGCGGCTCGCTGGATGGTCTGTTCGGGGCCGGCTCGGGTACGTGGAGTTTCATTCCGCAGATTTCGCTACCGATCTTCGAGGCCGGGCGGCTGACTGCCAGTCTGGACGCTGCGAAGGTGCAGCGCGAAATCACCGTCGCGCAATACGAAAAGGCGATCCAGGGGGCGTTCCGCGAAGTCGCCGACGCGCTGGCCGAACGCGCGACGCTGGCGGAGCAGCTCGACGCGCGACGCAAGCTCGTCGAGGCGAGCGAGGGCAGCTTCCGGCTTTCTGACGCGCGCTACAAGGCGGGGGTGGATAGCTATCTGGGTCTGCTCGATGCGCAGCGCGCGCTGTACGGTGCCGAGCTGGAGTTGATCGGTGTGCGCCTGTCCGATGCGGCCAACCGCGTTGCGTTGTACAAGGCGCTTGGGGGCGGCTGGCAGTAGGTGTCACCCGCCGGGCGGTAAACGAAGTTTCGGCGCAGCCAAAAGCGAAGCGTCTTTCCGCCGCGCATCGGGACCGCGCCGAACGGCGGATAACGCCGCTTCGCGGCTCATCCGCCCTGCGCCGTCACCCCGCCAAGGGGTGACGGCGTGGCGACTCGTTCAGCCTCCCGCGATGATCGGGACGAAGGCGACGCGGTCGCCGTCACGCAGCGACGTGGTGCGTTCGCCGGACAGGACCATGTGGCCGTTGACCGCCACGTTCCACGAATGGTCGTTGAGCGCTTCGCGGGCTTCCGGGAAGCGGCGGCGCAGGGCGTCACGCAGGTCGATGACATTGGCGACCCGTTCGTCGATCACGACAGTCTTTTCCGGTGCGCCGGGCAGCACATGCGGCAGTTCGACGCGCACGGCGAAACCGGTGGTGGTGTGGGCGAGTTGCTCGTGCCACTCGGCTTTCGGCACCCCTTCGGCATTGAGCCCGGTGACTTCGTAGAAGCGCGCCTTCATCGCTTCGAATTCCTTGCGATCGACCTTCTCGCCCTTGAACGGGCCGACTTCGATTTCCTCCTCGAACCAGCGCCGCGGCAGGGTGTCGTCCTTGGCGCGCAGGCCGAGGCGGAAGTTGAGCAGGCGTTCGAGGCCGGTGATGTTGCGGCCGATCTCGTTGAGCTGCTCACCATTGAACTCGAGTTCCGTGGCGGAGGAGAGCTGGGTCGCGAAGTCGCCGCAATCAGGCGTCGTCGGCGAATTGAACAGTTTGGTGTTGAAGCGGCACATGCCGACCGAGTCGCCGACGGCGAAGGTGTTCTCGCAGCGGCGCACGGCGAACTCCTTGCCTTCGTAGCGGTTCGGCTCGGCCGCGACGGTGCCGCCGTAGAGTTCGGTCTTGAACGGTGCGTCGTCGTTGATGCGCGCGTTGATCTCGAGTGTGACGCGGTTGCGCAGATGGTCCATGCCACGGGTGGCGACCGACAGGCCCAGCGCGAAGGCCTTGAGGATGCGCGCATCGTGCGGGTCGGACTGGAACAGGCCCTTGACCGCCATGCGGTAGTCGAGCGCTTCGGCCGGGTACTTGCCGCGTTCGACGGCGCGCGCCGAGTCGGCAATGGTGTCGCCGAAACCTTCGCGCTTCGCGGTCATGAAGAGCAGCTTCTCGACCGTTTCGTAGTTGCCCCAGGACAGATCCAGTCCGCCGGTGTGGCTGGCGTCGATGATGCCGCGCTGCCACAGTTCCATCGCCCACGAGATCGCACTGCCGGTGGAAGCCGAGTCCAGCCCGAGGTCGTTGAGGATGTTGTTCAGACGCAGAATGTGCTCGGGTTCCTTCAGACCGATCATCGGACCGAACTTGCCGACGGTAACGTATTCCGGCCCGTCGCCCTTGTCGTACTGGTCGAATTTGCCGTCGTTGTGGATGCCGTTGTAGGTGCGCTGCTTGCCGTGTTCGACATCGGCCTGCGCCTTGTCATAACTGGCGTTGCCCTTGAGCCCCTTGAGCGCGGCCGAGCCCCAGCCGCCCTTGCCTTCGGGGGTCATGTCGTTCTGGTTGCGGCAATGCACCGGGCACTTGAAGCAGCCGTCCATGCCGGGGCGGTAGGGGTCGAAGTTGTCGGCGTCGAGCGTCGGGTACCAGGCGGTCTTCTGGTTGTTCATCGTGCCGAGCGCGCCGAGCACGCGCGAGGGCTTGTACAGGAAGGGCGTGCCAACCTGCTTGAGCGCGTTCTTGATGACGGACGTGGAGGTGATCTTCTTGCCGATCACCTTGTTGTGCGCTTTCAGTTCGGCGGCTTTCGGCGCTTCGCCGGGCTTGCCGTGCACCATGATGCCTTTCAGTCGCAGCGCACCCATCTTCGCGCCGCCGCCGCCGCGCGCCCAGATCGCCTTGATGCCGCCCATGATGCCGCTGCACAGTGCGAGGTTTTCGCCGGCGGTGGTGATGCGCGCAAGCGCCATGTCCTTGCGCTCGGTGCAGGCGAAGTCGCGTTCGATCGCCGCCGGCATGTCGAGGTTGTCGAGGCCGACATAGGGCGTCGCGTCGAGGAACTGGACCTCGTCATGCGCGATGCGCAGCAGCGTCCATTGCGGCGCCAGGCCGAACAGCACGATGTGGTCGTAGCCGTGGCGCTTGACGAAGGACGGGAAGTAATCGCCGCCATTGGAGTCGAGGATGGCGTTGCTGTCCGGAGAGCGGCTGGTGAAGTTGCCGCGCGTGGCGGCCGGCATGTCGCCGGTGAGCGTGCCGGCGCCGAAGATCAGCGGGACTTCCGGGTCAAGGGCGTCGCGCTCTTCCTGCAGCAGGTTGTACAGCAGGTACATATTGGCGCCGCGGCCGCCAAGATAGGTGCGCAGCACTTCCAGCGGCAGGTACTTCCTGCGCGTTTCACGCTTCTCCAGATCGACGAACAGCACAGCGCCCTGCGTCGCGTACTGCGGCGCGTCGTGCAGGCGCTCGCACAGCTGTTCAACCTTGTCCCTGATCCCCATTGCCGTCTCCTGTAGTTCGGTATTCTGCGCTTAGTGTTGCAATAAAACAGTTTGAAGTCAAACAAAAAAATCGACATGTTCATTGGCTGTGAAATGGCGGGCTCGGAGGAGAGGCCGGACGGTTTTCCTGCGTCGCTGCCGGAGCGCGAAACGCAATACTGGTGCGGGATGCGGACCAATACCAGGCTAAATGAGAGCGATTCCTCTTGGTGTAGTGCACTGCAAGATACGTTGATCTTCATCAATTGAACTACAAATAGACTAGGTGGAATATTGTGGTCCGGATACCTCAGGCCTATCGTGCGCCACAGACACCGATACCGGTGCGCAGGAGGAGACGATGGAAAAACGTATCAAGCTTGCAATCAGGGCTGTTGTGGGGGCCGCGCTGGCGCTGGCGGTCGGTGCGGCATCGGCCGAGGTGGTGACGCTAAAGGTGGCGCACTTCCTGCCGCCGGGATCGACGGCGCACGCGAAGTTCATCACCCCGTGGTGCGAGAAGATCAACAAGGAATCGGCAGGGCAGCTGAAGTGCCAGATCTATCCGGCGATGCAGCTCGGCGGCACCCCGCCGCAACTGATCGACCAGGTGCGCGACGGCGTCGCCGACATCGTATGGACGCTGCCTGGTTACAGCGCAGGTCGCTTCCCGGCAGTCGAGGTGTTCGAGCTGCCCTTCATGATCAACAAGGCCGAAGCCTCGAGCCGCGCGCTATGGGAATACGTGCGCGAGAACAAGCTCGACCAGTCCGAGTTCAAGGACGTGAAGCCGATCCTGTTCCATGTGCATGATGGCGGACAGCTGCATCTGGTGAAAAAACCGATCGCGACGCTATCGAATTTCCGCGGCCTGAAGCTGCGTGCGCCGACGCGCCAGACCAACAAGTTCATCGCCGCGCTGGGTGCGACGCCGGTGGGCATGCCCGTGCCGCAGGTGTCGGAGGCGCTGTCGAAGGGCGTCATCGACGGCGCGATGATGCCCTGGGAGGTGGTTCCCGCGGTGAAGGCCCAGGAAATGGTGAAGTTCCACAGTGAGAGCGATCCGAAGTTCCGTTCGCTGTACACCACGGCCTTCATCTTTGCGATGAACAAGGCGAAGTACGACTCGCTGGCGCCCGATCTGAAGGCGGTAATCGACGCCAACGGCGGTGCGGATGCGTCGGCGTGGGTCGGCAAGGTGTGGGACGAATCGGCGACGGAAGCGCGCAAGCTCGCCGCCGACCGTGGCAATCAATTCAACCGGATCCCCGCCGAAGAGTTGGGCGCGTGGCAGAGGGCCGGGCAGGTGGTGTACGACTCGTGGGTGTCGGAGGTGTCGGCCAAGGGCTACGACGGCAAGGCGCTGCTCAAGAGCGCTCAGAGTCTCGTCGGCAAGTACGACCCGCTGTAAGCGTGTCCCTTGCATGAGCGGGCGCGGCGCGACCCTTGCCGGTTGCGCCGCGCATTGAAGCACGCTTGGCTTGACGTCGCGACGCTGTATTGCCCGCCGCGGGATAGCCATCTCAACGGGAGACATTGAAATGTCCGAACCCCTTGCATCGCCGATATGTCTGCCGCAGGACGCGCTCGGGCGTGCCCTGTTCTTCTTGTCTCGTGGCTTCGCCGGCGTCGGCGGGCTGGTGCTGGTGGCTGTCAGTGTGATGTCGGTGGGCAGCATCGCCAGCCGTGCATTGACGGGGAGCGCCCTGCTGGGCGACTTCGAGCTGGTGCAGATCGGCTCCGCCATAGCCGTTGCTGCCTTTCTGCCTTGGGGGCAGATGCGCGGCAGCCACGTCTTCGTCGATTTCTTCACCACAGGCTTGGGGCCGCGCATGCGGGCGCGCCTCGACGCGGTCGGCGCCTTGCTGCTGGGCGTGTGCGCGGCGCTCGTGGCGTGGCGCATGCTGATCGGCACGGTCGGGCTCGAAGCGAGCGGTGAGACGTCGATGCTGCTCGGCGTGCCGATCTGGTACGCATACGGGCTGATGTTGCCGTCCTTCATGTTGTTGTCGGCGACGGCGTTGTACACGTCGTGGCGGAAATTCCAGGGAGAGCCGACATGAGCGGCACCGCCATCGGGGCAAGTTTCTTCGGCGTGCTGCTGGTGCTGCTGGCGCTGCGCGTGCCGATCGCGATCGCGATGCTGATGACCGGGGCGGCCGGCTACGTGACGATGGCGGGCTGGGACCCGCTGCTCAGTTACCTGAAGACCGTCGCCTACGGGCGCTATTCAATCTACGACCTGTCGGTGGTGCCGCTGTTCCTGTTGATGGGCGGCTTCGCGTCGCGCGGGGGGCTGTCGAAAGCCCTGTTCGGGGCGGCCGAATCGATGATCGGTCACTACCGTGGTGGTGTCGCGATGGCGGCGGTGGGCGCCTGTGCGGGCTTCGGCGCGATCTGCGGCTCATCGCTGGCGACCGCTGCGACGATGGGGCAGGTGGCCCTGCCGGAACTGCGCCGCCTGAACTATTCGCCGGCGCTGGCGACGGCGACGCTGGCAGCGGGCGGCACGCTGGGCATCCTGATTCCGCCGTCGGTGGTGCTGGTGATCTACGCGATCCTCGCCGAGCAGAACATCTCCAAGCTGTTCGCTGCGGCGCTGATACCCGGGATCATCGCCGCCCTCGGTTACATCCTCGTCATCGCGCTGTATTGCCGCCTCGATCCGGGCTCCGGGCCGGCGGCGGAACGCAAGTGCTGGGGCACGCGGCTGCGAGCGCTGATCGACGTGTGGCCGGTGCTGGCGATCTTCGTCATCGTGATCGGGGGCATCTACGGCGGCATCTTTACGCCGACCGAGGCAGCGTCGGTGGGGACGATTGGCGCCGGCGTGCTGGCCGTCGCAAAGGGCATGCGTTTCGACGGCCTGATGGAGGCTTTGTACGGAACCGCCGAAGCGACTGCGATGATCTTCCTGATCCTCCTCGGCGCGGATGTGCTCAACGTGTTTCTGGCCTTGTCGCAGATGCCGGCGGAACTCGCCGCCTGGGTCACGGGCTCGGGACTGCCGCCTCTGCTGGTGTTGTTCTCGATCATCCTGATCTACGTGGTCCTCGGATGCGTGATGGACAGCCTGTCGATGATCCTGCTGACCATCCCGATCTTCTTCCCGATCATCATGGGGCTGGATTTCTGGGGTCTCGATCAGACCGAGAAGGCAATCTGGTTCGGCATCCTCGCGCTGATGGTGGTAGAGGTCGGCCTGATCACGCCGCCGGTGGGGATGAACGTCTACATCATCAACAGTCTGGCCAAGAACGTGCCGATGTCGGCGACCTTCCGCGGCATCGTGCCCTTTCTGATGTCGGATGCCTTGCGTGTGGTGTTGCTGGTGTTCTTTCCGGCGCTAACGCTGTTCCTCGTCCGGTTTACCGGATAAATCCGCGGGTGATTTCCCGCGGGAATGGAGATGTGAGAATGAATGCTGCTGAAATCCTGCTATCCGTCGGTGCAGATGCCGCGATTGCGATCGAGTGCGATGAACGGCGCGTGAGCTATGCGGCCCTGCGCGAACGCGTGCGGCGCGCGGCGGGCGCCTGGCAAGCGCTGGGACTGAAGACGGGGGAGCGCGTGGTCGTGTATGCCCCGGATAGCGATGACTGGGTCGAGGTGTATCTCGGCGCGATCTGGGCTGGCGGCGTGGTGATCGGCGTCAATCCGCGTCTGTCGATGGGGGAGCTGACGCCGATTCTGACGGAATGCGAAGCGCGTTTCGTCTGGTGCGAAGCCCCTCAGGCCGAGGAGCTTGTCGCCTTGGTCGCCAGTCTTCCTGGCGCGGTCGAGGTCGTCTCCAGCGGCGTCGCGCAGCGCGACTGGGCGCAATGCCTGGCGGGGGCAAAAGGCGTCGACGCGGTCCAGCTCGACAGCGAGGACCCTGCACTCTGGATCGGTACGTCGGGCACCACCGGCACGCCGAAAGGTGTGGTGCACGCTCAACGCACGGTGGTCAACGCCCACTCGTTCGCCTGCGGGATCCTCGGCCTCACGGCGGCGGATCGGCTGTATGCCAGCTCCAAGCTGTTTTTCGCCTATGCGCTGGGCAACAGCCTGTTTGCCGGTCTGCGCGCGGGCGCAACGGTGATCCTCGACCGCGAGTGGCCGACCCCGGAGCGGGTCGAATTCATGGTCGACCGGCATCGCCCGACGCTGCTGTTCAGCGTGCCGACGCTGTATCACAAGATGCTGCAGATGGGCATCGCATCACGTCTCGCCGACCGCGGCATCCGCCATTTCGTGTCGGCTGGCGAGGCGCTGCCGCCGGCGGTGCGTCGAGGCTGGTGCGAGGCGACCGGGCACGCGCTGGTCAGTGGCTACGGCACGTCCGAAACCCTGTGCCTGATGCTCTACAGCGATGAGGAATCGGGCCTGATGCGCCCGACGCCATTGACGGATGTGCGCTACGCCCCGGGTGTCGATCCGGACGTGCCGCAGCGCGTGTGGGTGCGCCACACGACGGTGGCGCTGGGATACTGGAAACGCCCGGAGGCGCAGGCTGACGGATTCTGCGACGGCTGGTTCTCGCCGGGCGACATGTTCCTGCGTCATGCCGACGGGCAGCTGGAGTACACCGGGCGCAATGACGACATGTTGAAGATCGCCGGCCAGTGGGTGAGCACCTTGTGGGTCGAACAATCGCTCGCAGCCGCGTGCGGCGAGACCCTGCACCAGATTGCCTCGGTCGGCGTCAGCACCGCCGACGGGCTGACGGCCCTGGCCGTGCTGGCGGTTGCGATGCCGGGCCAGTCCGCCGAGGCATGCCGGCGCATGGAGGCAGGCATTGCCGCATTGCCGGGCCACCGCCGGCCGCGCTGGGTACATTGGCTCGACGCCCTGCCGCTGACCGCGACCGGCAAACTGCAGCGCGGGCGACTGCGTGCGCTGCATGAGGACCTGATGGGCGCCGCCGCCTGATTCGTTCGCGCGGCCCGCTGGTGTGGTACGTTGAGAATTCTTAAGGAATTATCTATTTGAAAGTGCAGGAGCGCCTTCAGCCGCGGATGCCGCGTGACAAAAGGCTGCGCGGCTAATACCGCTCCTGCCGCCAGGCGGAAAGGGTGGTGGCAATGCGTGCGGATCAGCTGGATTTCTTCTCCCTGGTGGAGTTCAGCCCGGATCAGGGAGGTATCCAGTTCTGCGGCCGGCGGGCCATCCTGCTGCACACCGATGCAATGGGGGCGCTGCGCAAGGAGCTCGTCGAGACGCTCGGCGCCGACATCGCAAAGGTGATCCTGACGCGCTACGGATTCAGTTGTGGCCACGAGGACGCCGGGCTGCTCGCGGCCTACATGAACCCGGATACGGTCGAGCAGTTCGTCCGCGGCGGCCCGCGGGTGCACATGTTTTCCGGCATTGCGGACGTCGAGACGCGCGAACTCGAAGTCGATCGTGAGCGCGGCCACTACCGCATGAGCGGCTTCTGGCGGCGCTCGTACGAAGCCGAACAGCATCTGCGGCTGTTCGGGCGTTCCGACGAGTCGGTGTGCTGGACGCTCGCCGGCTACGCATCGGGCTTCGCGTCCTACGTGTTCGACACCGACATGATCTGCGTCGAGCACGAATGCGAAGGGCGGGGCGACGATCATTGCGCGTGGACGCTCATGAACGCCGCCGACTGTTCGCCGGAGTTCGCCGGTCTGCGCAAGTATTTCCAGCCGCTGAACATCAAGGACCGCATCAACGTCCTCGAAGGCAAGGTCTATGAACGCACACGGGAACTCGAAGCGTCGGAGCAGCGCTACCGCAACCTGATCGAGGATCTGCCGGAAATGGTGTTTGCGCTGCACCTTTCCGGCCGCATGGTGCAGCTCAACAAGGCCGGGCGCACGCGGCTGGGTATTTTGCCGGATCAGCTGCCGGGCCTTCGGCTGAAGGATCTGGTGCTGCCCGCATACCGCGCCAAGGCCTCGAACTTCCTCAAATGCATCGCTCGCGAGCGCACGGCGACACGGCTCGACGTGGTCATGCGGGATACCGACGGGCGCGATTTTCCGGTGCAGCTGCAGGTGGAACCGGTGTTCAAGGACGACAAGATCGTCGGTTACAGCGGGCTGGCGATCGACGTCACGGCGCAGCAGGAACGCGAACGGAAACTGACCGAGTACGCCGCACGGCTGGAAAACCGCGAGCAGCAGATCCACGACATCATCAACGATGCGGTCTACATCCTCGATCTCGATGCGCGCTTCAGTTTCGTCAACGCGCGCATGGCCGAGCTGCTGGGCGTGCCGGCCGATCGCGCGATCGGACGCTGCTGTGGCGAGCTGATGCTGCATTCGTCCGCATTGCGCGTCGAGCGCGATTTCCAACGGCGTCTGAAGGGTGAAGCGGGCCCGCCATTCGAGATCATGCTGGCGCCGGCCGGTGCGTCGAAGCGTCTGCTGGAGGTCAGCAGCGCGGTGCTGTCGAGCGACGGCAAGCCCGAAGGCGTGATCGGCGTCGCGCGCGACATCACCGCGCGGCGCGAGATGGAGCGGCAGCTCGCGCAGGCCAACCGGCTCAGTTCGCTGGGGCAGTTCGCCTCCGGCATCGCTCACGAGATCAACAACCCGCTCGGGCTGGTGTCGGGGTTTGCCGAAGAATTGCAGTCGCTGATGGAGGCCGTTCCCGGTGCCGCCGAGAATCCCGATCTGGCCGTGCTGCGCCGCGGCCTGACGACGATCCAGGAACAGGCCCAGCGTTGCAAGGCGATCACCGATAACCTGCTGCTGTTTTCGCGCAAGCAGAGTGCCCCGATCGAACCGGTCGATGCGGCGATGTTCGTGCGCGAGCGTCTTGCGTCGTACCACGAGGTCGGCCTGACTCGCGGGCTGGACATCGAGTTGCGCGTCGAGACCGGTCTGCCACCGATCGCCACCAACCCGACTCTGCTCGACCAGGTGATGCAGAACCTGCTGAAGAACGCCCGCGATGCGATGAACGGCGGCGGGCGGATCGGCATTGTGCTACGACCCGCGAATGCGGGCGTCGATCTCGAAGTGCTCGACGAAGGGCCGGGGCTGCCCGCGGGGGTCATCGACCACGTGTTCGACCCGTTCTTCACCACCAAGCCGCCGGGGCGCGGAACCGGCCTCGGCCTGTCGATCTGCTACGGCATCATGTCCGAACTGGACGGCCGCATCGACTGCGGCAATCGCCCGGAAGGCGGCGCGTGGTTCCGCATTTTTCTGCCTGCCCATGAACTTGGCATGGAGGCGCGCGTGCAATGAAAGCGCATATTCTGATCGTCGACGACGAAGTCCTGTACCGGCAGTTGCTTACCAGCCGCCTCGGGCGCGCCGGCTATCGGCTGAGCGAAGCGGCCGACGGCGAAGCGGCGCTGGAATGCGCGCAGAACGGCGACGTCGATCTCGCACTGGTCGACATCAAGATGCCCGGCATTGACGGCATCGAAGTGCTCAAGCGGCTCAAGGCGCTCGATCCGCTGATCGAGGTGGTGATCCTGACCGGGCACGGCAATGTCGATACGGCAATCTCGGCAATGAAGCTGGGCGCCTTCGACTACCTCTCCAAGCCGTACAAGCTCACCGAACTCGACATCATCGTCGAGCGCGCGCTGGAAAAACGCGCCCTCGCGCAGCGTTGCGCGGCGCTGAGTGCGGAAGTAGCGCACCTGCGCGGCGCCGACGACACCGCGGTGATCGGGCAGAGCGCATTGTGGCGACGCACGCTCGAACTTGTGCGCAAGGCGGCGCCGCTGGATCTGCCGGTGCTGATCACCGGCGAAAGCGGTGCCGGCAAGGAAGTCATCGCGAGCGCCCTGCATCGCTGGAGCGCGCGCGCGGCCGAATCCTACGTGCCGCTCAATTGCGGCCTGCTCGACGGCGAACTGGTCGAAAGCGAACTGTTCGGTCACAAGCGCGGCGCATTTTCCGGAGCGAGCGCCGACAAGGAGGGGCTGTTCCAGATCGCCAGTGCCGGGACGCTGTTCCTCGACGAGATCGGCGAGTTGCCGGCGGCGTGTCAGGCCAAGTTGCTGCGGGTGCTCGACTCCGGCGAATTCCGCCAGCTCGGTGCCACCGCCTTGCGCCGCACCAACGCGCGCGTCATCGCCGCGACGCATCGTGACATGGACGCGCTGGTCGCCCACGGCAAGTTCCGCCACGACCTGCTGTACCGGCTGAACGTCGTACATATCCATGTGCCGCCGCTGCGCGAACGGCCGGAGGACATCCCGCTGCTGGTCGACTACCTGATGCGCCGCAGCGCCCGCGCGAGCGGGGCGCGGCCACATATCGCGCCCGCCGCCCTTGCGCGGCTGGCGGGCTATGGCTGGCCCGGCAACGTGCGCGAACTGCGCAACGTCATCGAGCGCCTCGTAGCGTTCGGCGACGGCACGACGATCGAGGACGCCGATGTCTGCGCGATCCTGCGCCTTCCCGGCGGTACGCCGGTAACCACGCCTGCCCCGCAGGCCTTTTCCGGCATCGTGTCGCTGGACGATTTCGAGCGCGACTACGTCGTGTGGGTGCTCGACAAGCTCGGCGGCAACGTCAGCGCGGCGGCACAAGCGCTGGGCGTATCGCGCTCGACGGTCTATCGCTTCCTGCGCACGGTAGCGCCGGCCGACTAGCCGGGCGTCTGGCTGACGGACTACAAAGGGACTTCCCACTTCCGCCCGCGGCATTGGCCGCCCGGCATCGAAGTGCCAAGATTGAATTGCTGAAGTTCAATCTGAGATCGCGAAAGGGGAAGTCCAAATGAATACTACGACGGTCGGCGTGGATCTGGCAAAGAACGTGTTCGTCGCCTGTGTGGCGGACGGCGCGGGCCGGGTGATCGAGACGCGCGAGTTCAACCGCGCCGGGT
>NZ_WTVQ01000068.1 GCF_012910955.1 Aromatoleum diolicum | reverse complement strand
TCGTTTCAAATACCGGCAAAACCTTTTCCCCTCTTCCCGACCCCCCGCTTCACCCGCCTAACCACCGCCAGTGCCGCGAAGAGGGGCGAATTATAGACACCCAAAATATACTGTCAAGCTCCCAAAACAAAAAAATTAAAATTGGTCACTCGTCGTGATATCCACCCCGAGCCTCACCGGTATAGTTTTCGAAGCGTGTGCATTCGCCAATGAAGGTCATGCGCACCATCCCGGTGGGACCGTTACGGTGCTTGCCTATGATCAACTCCGCCGACCCCTTGTCCGGCGAGTCAGGGTTGTAGACCTCATCCCGGTAGATGAACATGATGATGTCGGCATCTTGCTCGATAGCGCCCGATTCCCGAAGATCGGACATCACCGGGCGCTTGTTGGGGCGCTGTTCGAGACTGCGGTTGAGCTGCGAGAGGGCGATGATGGGAACATGGAGTTCCTTTGCCAGAGACTTGATCGAACGCGAGATCTCCGAGAGCTCGGCCGCACGGTTATCGCTTTCCTTGCTGCTGGTCATCAACTGCAGGTAATCGATGACTATGAGGCCGAGCTTGCCGCACTGTCGCGAGAGGCGGCGCGCGCGCGCGCGCAAATCGATCGGGTTGAGGCCTGGCGTCTCGTCAATGAACAACGGGGCATCGTAGAGCTTGCCCATCGCAGCGGTTAGCCGCTGCCAATCCTCGTCGCCGAGCCGACCAGTGCGTATTTTGGTTTGATCGATGCGTCCGACCGAGGAAATGAAGCGCGTGGCGAGCTGCGTGCCCGGCATTTCCATCGAAAAGATCGCGACCGGCAGGCGGCATTCGACAGCGACGTGCTCGGCCACATTCAGCGCAAAGGTGGTCTTGCCCATCGCCGGACGGCCGGCGACGATGATCATGTCGGAGGGCTGCAGGCCGGAGGTTTTGGCATCAAGATCGACAAGCCCGGTCGGAACGCCGGTGACCTCCGAAGGGTTGTCGCGATCGTAGAGTTCCTGAACGCGGTCGACGACCTGCTTGAGGATGGGCTGAATCGAGACGAAACCACTGGCGTGACGCGCGCCGGCTTCGGCAATTTCGAACACCTTTGCTTCGGCCTCATCGAGCAGGGCCTTGGCGTCCTTGCCGCTGGCGCTCAACGCCGAGGCGGCGATCTCGTCGCCGACAGCAACCATCTTGCGCAGGATGGCGCGCTCGCGGACGATTTCGGCGTAACGACGGATGTTCGCGGCGGACGGAGTATTGTTGGCGATCTCGGCGAGATAGGCGAGCCCGCCAGCCTGCTCCGCCTCGCCGTTCTTTTCGAGTGACTCGAACACGGTGACGACGTCCGCGGGCTTGCCGAGATCGATCAGACGGGCGATGTGGCGGTAGATGCGCCGGTGGTCATCGCGGTAGAAGTCGGCCTCGCTGGCAAGGTCGGCCACCCGCTCCCATGCGGCATTGTCGAGCAGGATGCCGCCGATCAGGGACTGCTCAGCCTCGAGCGAATGCGGCGGGAGCTTGATCGCCGACATCTGGGGATCGCCTGAATTTTCTGAAAAGCGACGCTTTTGAGTGGCCATTGTGGGCGGTCATCCTGAAGGATCGAGGGAGGAATTCTACCGAAGCAGCGGGTGCGCCGAAAAACAAAAGGGGCTGCCGAGGCAGCCCCTTTCGGGATCGCTGATTGCGGAACTGAATTACTGGTGTTCGCCGAGCACCGATACGGTAACAGCAACGACCACGTCGTGGTGCAGCGCGATGTCGACCTGGGTGTCGCCGATCTGCTTGATTGCACCCTCCGGCATGCGCACGGCGCTACGTTCGATCTTGAAGCCCTGGGTCTCCAGGGCCTCGACGACGTCGATGTTGCTGACCGACCCGAACAGGCGGCCATCCATGCCGGCCTTGCGGGTGATCTGCAGCATCAGGCCTTCGAGCTTGGTGGCCAGAGTACGGGCTTCGTCAAGCTTTTCCGCCTGGGCGCTCTCGAGTTCGGCGCGCAGGGCTTCGAACTGAGCCATGTTGGCTTGTGTAGCACGCTTGGCCTTGCCTTGCGGGATCAGGTAGTTGCGGGCGTAGCCGTCCTTGACCTTGACGACATCGCCGAGCACGCCGAGGTTGGTGACTTTTTCGAGAAGAATGATTTGCATGTCCGATCTCTCCTATTACTTGTGCAGATCGGTGTAAGGCAGCAGCGCCAGGAAGCGTGCACGCTTGATCGCGGTCGACAGCTGACGCTGGTAGCCGGCCTTGGTGCCGGTGATGCGGGCCGGCATGATCTTGCTGTTTTCGGTGACGAAGTCCTTCAGGATATCGACGTCTTTGTAGTCGACTTCCTCGATCTTTTCGGCGGTGAAGCGGCAGAACTTGCGACGCTTGAACAGACCGCGGTTGCCGCGATCATCCTTTTTCTTGAACTTGGACTTGGGCTTGAAAGCCATTTTCGGTTCCTTCCAGAAATTCGATCTTGCTCAGGTGCAGCACCGGCGTTCGACTGCGAAGACTCTTCGCGGCGAGAAATCCGGTGACCCGTATCTTCATGCCCGGGGATGCGCTGGCCAGCACACTGGCCAATTCACCGACTGCGACCGCCTGCAGTTCCACCGAAACGTCGCGGGGCGCGCCCGCTTCTACCTGTTTCGATTCGTGCGCGAGGCCGCAAGCGGCGATCGGCACTCCTGCCGGGGTTCGACGCAAGGGCAGCAGTTCGGCTATCCGTGCATCGAGGCGCAGTTCGTTGAACCCCGTTTCATTCACCTCAGGCGGATTCGGCCTCGGCAGACTTCACTTCGTCGCCAGCCGGCGCGGAGGTCAGCGAGCGCGACTTCTCTTCCTTCATCATCGGCGACGGGGCGCTCACGGCAGCCTTCATCTTGACGATCAGGTGACGCAGCACGGCGTCATTGAACTTGAAGGCGTGCTCGAGTTCGGCCAGCGCTTCGCCGTCGCACTCGATGTTCATGAGCACGTAGTGGGCCTTGTGCACCTTCTGGATCGGGTAAGCCATCTGGCGACGGCCCCAGTCTTCGAGGCGATGGATCTGGCCATTGCGAGCGGTGACGAGCGACTTGTAGCGCTCGATCATCGCCGGGACCTGTTCCGACTGGTCCGGGTGGACGATGAATACAACTTCATAGTGTCGCATGCAGACTCCTTGCGGTTGATTACAGCTCCCCGGCATGCGGACCGGTGGAGCAAGGGAAGCCGGCGAGAATAACAGGAAAACCGATGGAAATCAAAGTACCTGCGACACGCGATGTTAACGCGGGCGGGCGTCCCAGATCTTTTGCAGGCGCTTGACCGACATCGGCATCGGGGTCTTGAGTTCCTGGGCGAACAGGCCGACGCGCAACTCTTCGAGCAACCAGCGGAATTCGTCGAGACCAGGATCGACGACGCCAGCCTTGCGCTTGGCCAGATGTTCGCGCTCGAACGGGTGGGCGAGGGAACGCCATTCGGCCAGCAACTGGGCGTCACGCGCGGGGTTGTTACGCAGCTTGTCGAGCCGCACGCCGGCGGCCTTGAGGTAACGGGTGAAATGGGCAAGGCGCTCCCAGGGGAAAGCGGTGAGGAAATCCTTCGGCATCAAGTCGCGCACTTGGGCCTGGATGTCGGCGGCGGCCTCGGGGAAGCCCCGGAGCCCCATGAGGCGCTTCTGCAGCGCGGCGTGCTCGGCGATCAACGCGGTCGCGAGGCGCATGAATTCCTGCGCAATGAGGGTGATGCGGGGCTTGGCTTCGGTGCAGCGCCTGTCGAAGGCTGCCGCGTCGGCCGGCAGCGGTTCGAGCAAGCAGGTGCGGGCGAGCGTGGCGGCGACGAGTTGTGCCTTGAGCTCGGCTTCGGTGCCGAACGCGATGAAGGCGAGCGCCAGGTCGCGCACGCCGGGGAGCCTTTCGATGGCTTTGACCTGATCCTTGAGCGTCAACGCGAACAGGCGCGCGAGGCCCTTGCGGTGGACCTTGGCAGCGTCCTCGGGGGTGTCGAAGGGACGCAGCGAGACGCTGTCGCCGTCGTCGTGCAGCGCGGGGAAGCCTACAATCTCGCGGCCGACGACCTTCACTTCGAGGAGTTCGGGCAGCGCACCGAAGGTCCACGCGGTGAATCCAGCGAGTTGCCCCGGGGCGTCGCCCGCGCGCGACGCTTGCGTGCCGGCACCGTCCACTCGGGGTGCACCTTTTGCACCGGCAGCGGGCGTTGGTACGCTGCCGGCGGCCCTGCCCTGCGCGCCAACATCGGCTTCGGGCAAGGCAATGCGCGCGCTGCGGAAGCGCTCGGCGACCTGCTCCCGCAGGCGGGTGCGCAATTCGGCAAGGTTGCGCGACTGGCCGAGCACACGACCGTGCTCGTCGATCACGCGAAAGTTCATGAAACAGTGCGGATTGAGGTTCTCCGGACGGAAGGATTCCATCGGCAGCTTGAGCGACACGCGGTCTTCCACGAAGCGTTGCAACGCGCGCAACAGCGGCTCGTCGAGGTCGCATTCGCCAGCCTCGAAGCGGGCGACGAAGGCTGCGGCACTGTCGCCAATCGGCTGCAGACGGTGGCGATGCTTTTGCGGCACGGTGCGTAGCAGCGCGGCAACCTTCTCTTCAAGCAGGCCGGGAACCAGCCAGTCGCAGCGGTTGGCGGGAATCTGGTTGAGCATTGCGAGCGGCACCGCCAGCGTGACGCCGTCATCGGCCTCGCCGGGCTGGTGCAGGTAGTTAAGCTTGAGCTTCTGGCCGAGCACTTCGAAATTTGCCGGAAAGCGGTCGGTGGTGATGCCTTCCGCCTCGTGACGCATCAGCTGGTCACGGCTCAGGTAAAGCAGCTTCGACTCGTCCTTCTCGGCGGGCTTGCGCCAAGCCTCGAGACTGGCGAGGTCGATGACTTCGGCGGGGAGCTTGGCGTCGTAGAAGGCGTGGATCAGATCGTCATCGACGAGCACGTCGGGGCGCCGCGACTTGTGCTCGAGGCGTTCGATCTCGGCGACGAGGCGGCGGTTGTGTTGCAGGAAGGCCATGCTCCGCGCCGGCCCTTCGGCGATCTCGCCCTGCACCAGACCTTCACGGATGAAGAGTTCGCGGCACAGCGCGCGGTCGATGTCGCGATAGCCGACGCCACGCCGCGGGTAGAGCACGAGCCCGTGCAGGGTGCCGCGCTCCCAGGCGCGCACCGCGCCGGCGGCCTTCGACCAGTGCGGCTCGAAGACCTGGCGCTTGATCAGATGGGCACCGACCTCCTCGAGCCATTCCGGCTCGATCCTGGCGATGCAGCGACCGAAGAGCCGTGAGGTGTCGACGAGTTCGGCGCTGACGATCCACTTACCGGCCTTCTTCGCGAGCGCCGAACCGGGGTGCGGCCAGAACTTGATGCCGCGGGCACCGAGGTAACTACCCGACTGCGGGCCGCTGGCGTCTTCGATCTTGCAGCCGACGTGCCCCAACAGGCCGGTGAGCAGCGCCTTGTGGATCGCGTCATATTGCGCGGGCTGCTGGTTTTCCTTCCAGCCGTGTTCGGTGCACAGCGTGAGCAGCTGGCTGTGCACGTCGCGCCACTCGCGCAGGCGCATATAGGACAGGTGGTGCTGCTTCGCCCAGGCTTTCTGCTTGCTCCCGGATTCGTGGCGCAGGACTTCGTCCCAGGCTTTCCACAGGTTGCAGTACCAGAGGAATTCGGAACGCTGATCCTGCTCACCGCCGCGGAATTTGGCGTGTGCCTGGTCGGCGGCGCCTGGACTCTCCGGCGAGCGTTCGCGCGGATCCTGCACCGACAACGCGGCGGCGATCACCAGCACTTCGGCGAGGCAGGCGCGGTCGCGCGCGGCGAGGATCATGCGGCCGATCTTGGGGTCGAGCGGCAGTTTGGCGAGTTCGGGGCCAATCGGTGTGAGCTCGCGCGTGTCGCTGTCTTCGTTGATCGCGCCCAACTCGGTGAGCAGCTGATAGCCGTCGGCGATCATGCGCGGCAGCGGGGCGTCGATGAAGGGGAAGTCCTCGACTTCGCCGAGGTGCAGCGACTTCATGCGCAGGATCACACCGGCGAGCGAGGAGCGCAGGATCTCGGGATCGGTATGCGCGGGACGCTTGCCGAGATCGTCCTCGTCGTAGAGACGGAAGCAGACACCGTCCATGACCCGGCCGCAGCGGCCGGCGCGCTGTTTCGCAGCGGATTGCGCGATCTTCTCGATCTGCAATTGCTCGACCTTGTTGCGGTGCGAGTAGCGTTTGACGCGCGCGAGGCCCGTGTCGACGACGTAGCGGATGCCGGGGACAGTGAGCGAAGTTTCGGCGACGTTGGTGGCGAGCACGACGCGACGGCCGCGTCCCGAGGCGAACACGCGTGCCTGTTCCTGGGCGGACTGGCGCGCAAACAGCGGCAGGATCTCGGTGATGGCGGCGTGGTGCGCCTTGCGCAAGGCTTCGGCAGCCTCGCGGATCTCGCGCTCGCCGGGGAGGAAGACGAGCACATCGCCAGGGCCGCTGCGGTGCGCCTCGTCGACGGCGTCGACAAGCGCGTCGTAGAGGTCGCGACCCTTGTTCCTGGCTGACGCGGGGCGGCGCTCGTCGGATGCCGGCGCATCGTCGTCGGCCACGGGGCGGTAGCGCAGCTCGATGGGGTACAGGCGACCGGACACTTCGATCACCGGTGCGGGCTTGCCCTCGCGGCCGAAGTGGCGGGCGAAGCGGTCGGCGTCAAGCGTCGCGGAGGTGACGATGACCTTCAGATCGGGGCGGCGCGGCAGCAGCGTGCGCAGATAGCCGAGCAAAAAATCGATGTTGAGGCTGCGCTCGTGGGCCTCGTCGATGATCAGGGTGTCGTAGGCGGCAAGCAGGGGGTCGCCCTGGGTTTCGGCGAGCAGAATGCCGTCGGTCATCAGCTTGATGTAGCTGGCTGAGCCGATGCGGTCGGTGAAGCGGATCTTGTAGCCGACCGCCTGGCCGAGCTCGGACTTCAGCTCCTGCGCGATGCGGCTCGCGGTCGCGCGCGCAGCGAGGCGCCGTGGCTGGGTGTGGCCGATCAGGCCGGCGGTGCCACGACCCAACGCGAGGCAGATCTTCGGCAGCTGGGTGGTTTTGCCGGAACCGGTTTCGCCACACACGATCACGACCTGATGGGCGGCGATCGCGGCGGCGATTTCGTCGCGCTTCTGCGTAACCGGGAGTTCGGGCGGAAAGTCCGGGCGCGGCAGCTGCGCCTGGCGTTCGGCAAGCGCAGCCTGCGAGCGACCGCGCAGCGCGTCGAAGTCGGTCTGTGTGCGCTCGCGACGCGCGCCCTGATTGCGCCCGAGTTCGCGCGCGAGCCGCTGCAAGCGGGGACGGTCGGCGCTCAGGCAATCGGCAAAATCATCGCGCCCGCGCGCAGAGGCGTGCCGGGTATCGGAGTGGTTCAATCTCGGTATCGTCGGAAGGCGCCTGCGACCGACGACGCGGGCAAGCGCTTGGTGAATATTGCCACCCCCGGCGCAGGCGCGCCCTGGGGAAAGTGCGGCGATTATGCCAGAACGCCGGTCACCGACCGCACAAGCGCAAAGCTACGCCCGTGCGCCAAACACATCGCAACGAGCGCAGCGCTACCAAGCGCAACAGCTCAACGCAGACCGATGATCATGCTCATCGCCAGTGCCAGCAGGACCAGCAGCGCGCACCACGCAATCACGCCAGCGGTCAGGACAAAGGAACCCATCAGGCGCGACTTGCTCTTGTCTTCGAGCTTGAACAGCGGATACACGCCGTGATAGATCAGCGCTGCCGAGGCGACCCAGGCGAGCGTCACGACCAGCCCGTTCGCCCAAGCCGAAGGGATGAACAGCGCCAGCGCGGACAGCCACAGCGGGGTCGGCGCAACGGCGGCGAGGATGAAGGATTCCTCGTAGGCGGGTCTGGTATCGACGACATCACCCATCTGCTGGATGATGGACGCCATCAGCGCGACCATCGCCAACTCGGCGATGTAGAACGCAACGGCGGCGGCGACAGCTTCAAGGGCAGTGACCGGCGGCACGAGAGCGGGAAAGACTGCGCCCGGCGTGACCAGCATCGAGTAGAGGAACATCGCTGGCGGAATCAGCGACATCGGCATCACATACAGCGTAAAGAGCTTCGCCACGGTGGGGTGGACCTGGATCAGGTCCTGCCAGCCTTCCGAGTACGAATAGAACATTTTCGGCAGATTGTGCGTGTTCATCATCGACCTCCTGTGTCTCGTCGGATGAGACACCAAGTTGACCACGCCGGGCCGAAAACGATCCCGCGGGGCTTGATGGCCGGCGCGTCGCTCGGTACCGTGCGTCACTGTTTCCGCTCTGCACTCCCTCAACGCCACCCATCCGCCCGATGTCCCGACTCGAAGGTTTTCCGCCAATCGCCGCCGCTGACGCACATACACTGATTCTCGGCAGCATGCCGGGAGCGGCATCGCTTGCGGCAGCCGAGTACTACGCACACCCGCGCAATGGCTTCTGGACTATCGTCTGCGCGGTGCTCGGTATCGATGCCACATTGCCCTACCCGCAGCGGGTGCTCCGGTTTGCCGAACGAGGCTACGCGCTGTGGGATGTGTTAGGCGCGTGCCGGCGCCAAGGGAGTCTCGACGCAGACATCGACGCCGGGTCGATCGAGATCAACGATTTCGCCGGTTTTTTCGCCGCGCATCCGCACATCGAACGCGTGTTCTTCAATGGCACGACGGCGGAGACCTGTTTCCGGCGGCACGTCGCGCCGGGTCTGGGCGCCCGCGTCGGATTCGACTGCCGCCGGCTGCCGTCCACCAGCCCGGCCAACGCCTCGATCACCTATGCTGCGAAGCTGGCTGCATGGCAGGAGATTGCGCGATGAGCACTGTCGCCGTCATCGGTGGCGGCCCGGCCGGGCTGATGGCAGCGGAAACGCTTGCGGCGCAAGGCCATCGTGTCGATGTGTATGACGCGATGCCGTCGCCGGGACGCAAGTTCCTGCTCGCCGGGATCGGTGGATTGAACCTGACGCATTCCGAGGCCCATGCATCCTTCGTGGCGCGCTATCGCGAGCGTCAGGCGCAGCTTGCGCCGATGCTCGTCAGTTTCGGAGCCGACGCACTGCGCGAGTGGGCGCACGGTCTTGGTGTCGAAACCTTTGTCGGCAGCTCCGGAAGGGTGTTCCCAAAGGAAATGAAGGCCGCGCCGCTGCTGCGAGCGTGGCTGCACCGCTTGCGCGAAGCCGGCGTGCACTTTCATGTGCGCCACCGCTGGCTCGGCTGGCAGGCGGGACGCGCGGGGGCGACGGTGGGGCTGCGTTTCACGGCACCGGACGGCGAACGGGTCGTCGACGCCGATGCAGTGGTGCTGGCGCTGGGCGGCGCCAGCTGGGCGAGACTGGGGTCCGATGGCGCGTGGGCGCCGTGGCTGCGCGAGCGCGGCGTCGGCGTGGCGACGTTAAAGCCCGCGAACTGCGGATTCGATGTCGGCGCGCAAGCCGGCCGCACCGGCGATACCGGCGATACCGGCGGTACCGGCTGGAGCGAACATTTCCGCAGCCACTTCGTCGGCCAGCCGCTGAAATCGCTTGCAGCGAGTTTCACCGATTCACACGGCGAAACTCACCAGCGCGCCGGCGAATGCATGATTTCCGCGACCGGACTCGAAGGCGGGCTGATCTACGCATTGTCGGCGCCGCTGCGCGACACCATTGAAACTCAAGGCACTGCGACGCTGCTCCTCGATCTCGCGCCGGGGCGCAGCATCGAGCGATTACGCGATGAACTTGCGCGCCCACGCGGCACGCGCTCGATGTCCAGCCATCTGCAAAGCAAGACCGGCATCGCCGGGGTCAAAGCCGGGCTGTTACGTGAATGCGCAACGGCGGAAGAGTTTGGCTCGCCGGCACGACTCGCTGCCGCGATCAAGGCCTTGCCGGTGCACCTGCATGCGCCGCGCCCGCTCGACGAGGCGATCAGCACGGCAGGCGGCGTGGTATTCGAGGATCTCGACACGGGCCTGATGATCCGCGGTTTGCCGGGCGTGTTCTGTTGCGGTGAAATGCTCGACTGGGAGGCGCCGACCGGCGGCTATCTGCTGACCGGCTGCTTCGCCACCGGCCGCGTCGCCGGCCTTGCCGCGGCGGCGTGGCTGGCGCGCGACGACCGCAGCGCCTGATCAGACATCAGCCGCGCCAGGCGTTGAACGCTGCGTAACCGGCCCACGCCATCAGCAACGAGCCCAATACATGCACCAGCGTGTGCAACACAAGCCAGCCCCACTCGCCGCGCTGCATCAGATGCAGGCCTTCGGCAGAAAAAGTCGAGAAGGTGGTCAGGCCACCGAGAAAACCTGTCGTCAGCATCAGCCTGACGGCGGGCGACATCTCCGGCACCGCATGTATCCACGCCAGCGTTGCCCCCATCAGCAGGCCACCGAGGATGTTCGCCGCCAGCGTGCCGAGCGGAATCAGCAGAAACAAGGGGTTGAGCAGCAAACCGAGACCCCAGCGCAGCCACGCCCCCAAGGCCGCGCCGACGCCGATCGCCGCGAAGGCGGGAAATGTGATCAGGGAGGTCACCACAAGCGCCCGCCATCGGCGACAACTTTGCGCGCGGTCGGTGTCGAGCGCGTCGTGGCCCGAGCGATTCGACTGTCGTCCATGAATATCCCTGTATGTGCGGAACCGCCTCGAATTCTACTGGACGTCATCCACCTTCTCGCTACGATGCCCCGACTATTCAATCGCAGCGCCTAGCCGCCGCCGGTCGCCCGAGTTCCGTCCGGGCTGGCTGCCCCGCATTCCAAGCAGCATGCAACACCCGCAACGGGGGCCCTGTTCATGCTCCGCGCGGCCCGGCGCCGGTCGAGCGTCGAAACCACGGCTCATTCCTGGCGTGACGCGGTAAAATCCCCGGTTCACAAATTTGCGCCCATTCATCGAGGCTTTTCCACGTGTCCGACACTCCGAAATCCGGCGCCGTAACCGCGGCACCCGCGAGCAACTTCATTCGCAACATCATCGACGAGGACATCCGGAACGGCAAATGGAGCGGACGGGTCGAAACCCGTTTCCCGCCCGAACCCAACGGTTATCTGCATTACGGCCATGCCAAGTCGATCTGCCTGAATTTCGGGCTGGCGCAGGCCTATGGCGGCGTGTGCCATCTGCGCTTCGACGACACCAATCCGGAGAAGGAAGAACAGGAGTATGTCGATTCGATCATCGAGGCGGTAAGCTGGCTCGGTTTTGACTGGGGCGGGCAGCCCTACTTCGCCTCGGACTACTTCGAGCGCATGTGTGCGTGCGCCCAGTATCTGATCGTTGCGGGCAAAGCCTACGTGGAATCGCTGTCCGCCGAAGAAATGCGCGCCTATCGCGGCACGCTCACCGAAGCCGGGCGCGAGAGCCCCTACCGCAGCCGCAGCGTCGCGGAGAACCTCGACCTCTTCCGCCGCATGCGTGCGGGGGAATTCGCCGATGGCGTGCATATCCTGCGTGCGAAAGTCGACATGGCGTCGCCGAACCTCAATCTGCGTGACCCGGCGATCTATCGCATCCGCAAGGCCCACCACCACCGCACTGGCGACAAGTGGTGCGTGTATCCGATGTACACCTTCGCGCACCCGATCGAGGATGCGATCGAAGGCATCACCCATTCGATTTGCACGCTGGAGTTCGAGGACCAGCGCCCGTTCTACGACTGGCTGCTCGACGCACTCGCCGAAGGCGGGTTCTTCCCGCGCCCAGTACCGCAGCAGATTGAATTCGCACGCCTGAATCTGACCTACGTCGTGCTGTCGAAGCGCAAGCTGATCCAGCTCGTCGATGAAGACCATGTCGACGGCTGGGACGACCCGCGCCTGCCGACGCTGGTCGGCGCGCGTCGGCGCGGCTTCACCGCGGCAGGCTTCCGACTGTTTGCCGAACGCATCGGCGTGTCGAAGTCCGACTCCTGGATTGACTTCTCGGTGCTCGAAGAATGCATGCGCGAAGACCTCAACGCCGCCGCCGAACGCCGCGTCGCGGTGCTCGATCCGCTAAAGCTCGTCATCACCAACTACCCCGAAGGGCACAGCGAGTTGTGCGAGGCGCCCAACCATCCGCTAAAGCCGGAACTCGGCAAGCGCGAAATGCCGTTCGCGCGCGAGTTGTGGATCGAGCGTGAGGACTTCATGGAAGTGCCGGTGAAGGGCTTCCACCGCCTTACCCCGGGCAACATGGCGCGCCTGCGTTACGGCTACATCGTGAAGTGCACCGGCTGCGAGACGGACGCGGACGGCAAGGTCACCGCGGTGCTGTGCGAGTACCTGCCGGAAACCAAGTCGGGCACCCCCGGCGCCGACAGCGTGAAGGTCAAGGGCAACCTGCACTGGGTGTCGGTCGCGCACGGCTATCAGGCCGAGGTGCGGCTGTACGACCGCCTGTTCGCGCATCCCTATCCGGGCAATCGCCGCGAAGGCGATCCGGAGGACTTCGAGCGCAGCTTCATCGACGATATCAACTACGACTCGAAGCAGGTGATCCACGCGTGGCTCGAACCTGCGCTGCGCAATGCGAACCCCGAAGATCACTTCCAGTTCGAGCGCCACGGCTATTTCGTCGCCGATCGCATCGACTCGACGGTCGGCGCGCCGGTCTTCAACCGCACGGTGACGCTGAAGGATTCCTGGAGCAAGGCGAAGGGCTGAACGGCTGATCGATCGGGTATGTCATCACTCGAATCGGTCACACAACACGCCCCTATCCGGCGGCAATTCGCGCTTCGTTAGCGCACGGCGAACGCCTCGGCACGAATTACCGCCGGATGGGAGGCGAAATTTCGCCAAAGTAATGGCGCGCGGGCACATCGTCGCCCCAGCGCGCATCCAGTCACGCACCATCACCGAAGGTGCTTGGTTGCGCACATGAATGGATCGGTGGATCATCGCCGAAAAATGCCGATTGAAAGCGGCGCTGGAGGAACATGAAGCCCTTCGTTCGACGCAGCCTCGCAGCACTGATCGTCCTCGCCCTGATTGCCGCCGGCGCCTGGTGGCTCACTCGCCCCAAGCCGATTCCCGTTCGTCTCGTCGAAGCTGCCCGCGGCACTGTCGAAGCGACGCTGTCGAATACCCGCGCTGGTGAAATCGAGGCCTGCCAGCGTACCAAGCTGTCGACCATCGTCGGCGGACGTATCGACTTTCTCGGCGTCAAGGAAGGCGACCACGTCGAAGCCGGCCAAGTGTTGATGCGACTGTGGAACGATGACCAGGAAGCCCGCCTCGCGGTGAATCGGGCGCAACTCGACACCTCCCGCAAGCGGGTGCAAGAAGCCTGTACGCAGGCTGACAACGCTGAACGCGAAGCCGCGCGCCAGAGCGAACTCTTCCGCCGCAACTTCATCTCCGCCTCGCGCGAGGAACAAGCCCGCACCGAAGCACGGGCCCGTCGCGCTGCCTGTGACACGGCCCGCGCCGACACCCGCACCGCCGAAGCGCAGATCACCGCCACGGCCACCGACCGCCAGCGCACCGTGCTGATCGCCCCGTTCGCCGGTACCGTTGCGAAAATCACTGGCGAACTCGGCGAATACTCCACCCCCTCGCCGCCGGGTGTGCCGACCCCGCCCGCGATCGACCTGATCGACGAGAGCTGCTTGTATGTGAAGGCGCCGATGGACGAGATCGACGCCCCCAAGATCCACCCGGGCCAGACCGCCCGCGTGACGCTTGACGCACTGCCCGGCACCATCTTCGACGCGCGGGTGAAGCGTGTCGCACCTTACATAACAGCGGTCGAGAAGCAGGCCCGCACGGTCGATGTCGACATCGATTTCGTCCAACCCGAAAAAGCACGAGGCCTGCTCGTCGGCTACAGCGCCGACGCGGAGATTGTGCTGGACGTGCGCGAAAACACCCTGCGCATCCCCACCGCGACGCTGCGCGAAGGTAACCGTGTGCTGGTCTATCGCAGCGAGGACGGCACGTTGGTGGAACGCGAGATCAAGACCGGCGTCGCCAACTGGGAATACACCGAAGTGCTGGACGGCCTCACCGCCGGCGAACACGTCGTCAGCTCGCTCGAACGCGAAGGGATCAAGGCCGGCGCACGCGTCAAACCGGAAGACGCTGGCACTGCGCCGCGCTGAGGAACTGCGATGGCACAGATCGAGCTCGACGGCATCGAGCGCATTTTCACCCTCGGCGACAGCCAGGTGCACGCCCTGCATGCGGTGTCGGTGTCGATCGAGGCCGGCGAGTATGTCGCAGTGATGGGCCCGTCGGGTTCAGGCAAATCCACGATGCTCAATCTGCTGGGGCTGCTCGACCACCCTAACGCCGGCACCTATCGGCTCGAAGGGCGCGACGTCACGACGCTGAGCCCCGACGAACAGGCGGAGGTGCGGCGTAGCCGCATCGGCTTCGTATTCCAGAGCTTTCATCTGGTGCCGCGCCTGACCGCCGCCGAAAACATTGCCCTGCCGCTGATGCTCGCCGGCGTGAATCTCGCCGAGCGCGCCAAGCGGGTCGCCCGGGCACTCAAGGATTTCGGCCTCGAGTCGCGGGCCGGTCACCGTCCCGATGAACTCTCCGGCGGCCAGCGCCAGCGGGTCGCAATCGCCCGGGCAACGATCATGCGCCCGGCGATGATCCTCGCGGACGAACCCACCGGCAACCTCGACCGCGCCACCGGCCAGGACGTCACCGCCCTACTCGAAGAACTCAACGCCTCGGGCGTGACGCTGATCGTGGTGACCCACGACCCGGTGATGGGTAGCCGCGCACGCCGCCAGTTGCTCATGGAAGACGGCGCGCTCGTGCAGGACCTGAACGTGGCGCGGCAGGCAGCGCCGGCATGACATGAGTCCCGCCGACACGCTCCGCTTCGCCACCCGTGCAGCACTCGGCTACCCGCTGCGCACCGCGCTGATGGTGCTGGCGATGTCGATCGGCGTTGCCGCGGTCGTCGTTCTGACCGCACTGGGCGACGGGGCGCGGCGTTATGTCATAAACGAATTCTCCGCCCTCGGCACCAATCTGATTATCGTCCTGCCCGGGCGCACCGCAACCGGGGGTCTCGGACTCGGAAACCTGATCACCAGCACGCCGCGGGACCTCACGGTCCGCGATGCCGAAGCGCTGCTGCGCGCACCGCTGGTGACTCGGATAGCGCCACTGTCGGTGGGCAACTCCGAAATCGCCTACGGCGGGCGTCTTCGCGAAGCAATGGCCGTCGGCACCAGCGCCGATTACCTTGCCATCCGCGACTTCCACATGGCGCAGGGCCAATTCCTGCCGCGCGAGGATCTGGGCCGCGCCTCCGCGGTGGCGGTCCTCGGCGCAACCCTGCGCGACGAACTGTTTGGCGCCGAAGCCGCCGTCGGACGCATGATTCGCGTAGGCGACCGGCGCCTGCGGGTCATCGGCGTCCTCCAGAAATCCGGCCAGGCTCTCGGCATGAATACGGATGAACTGGTCTTCGTCCCGGTGGCGACGGCTCAGGCCATGTTCAACACCAACACATTGTTCCGCGTCATCATCGAAGCGCGCAGCCGCGACGCCCTCACGCCCGCCAAACGTCAGCTTGAAGACATCATGCGAGGCCGCCGCGAGGGCGAACTCGACGTCACGCTGATCACCCAGGACGCCGTACTCGGCACCTTCGACCGCATCCTCGGCGCGCTGACGCTGGGGGTCGCCGGAATTGCGGCGATCAGCCTTGCGGTCGCCGGCATTCTCGTAATGAACGTGATGCTGGTCGCCGTCACGCAACGCACCGGCGAGATCGGGCTCCTCAAGGCGCTCGGCGCCACCGGCAGCAACATCCGCCTGGCCTTTCTCACCGAGGCCGCACTGTTGTCGCTCGCCGGCGCATTCACGGGACTCGGGCTCGGCCATCTTGGCGCATGGGGCCTGCGGCTCGCCTTTCCCATCCTGCCAGCCTGGCCACCCGATTGGGCAGTGTTTGCCGGGCTCGGCACCGCCCTCAGCACCGGAATCCTGTTTGGCGTGATGCCGGCGCGGCGCGCGGCGCGGCTTGATCCCGTTCAGGCGCTCGCCAAGCGATGAGCGTCACGGATTTCATCCAACTCGCACTGCGTTCGCTGGTCGCGCACCGGCTGCGCAGCTTCCTTACCTTGCTGGGGATTGGCGTCGGCATCGCGGCGGTGATCCTGCTGACCTCCATCGGAGAAGGTCTGCACCAGTTCGTACTGAGGGAATTCACACAGTTCGGCACCAACATTATCGAGGTCACCCCCGGTCGCCAGGGCGCGCGCGGCGGCCCGCCAGGCTTGCCCAGCACGACCCGCCAGCTCACGCTCGATGACGCGCTGGCGCTCGAACGCCTGCCGCATGTTACCGGGGTAACGCCCGTGGTATGGGGCAACTCGGAAGTGCAGACCGGCGGACGCGTACGCCGCACCAGCATTTATGGCGTCGGGCCGGAAATGCACCGGATCTTTTCGATGCACGTGCGCATCGGCAGCTTCCTGCCCCCCGACGACCCGACCGGCGCGCGAGCCTTCGTCGTCCTTGGCGCAAAGCTCAAGCGCGAACTGTTCGGCAACGGCAATGCATTGGGAGAGCGGCTGCGCATTGGCGGCGAGCGCTACCGCGTGATCGGCGTGATGGAAGAAAAGGGCGAATTTCTCGGCGTCGATCTCGACGACACCGCCTACATCCCGACCTCGCGCGCGCTATCCCTGTACAACCGCGAAGGCCTGATGGAAATCAACGTCAGCTACGAGGAATCCATCCCCGCATCGCGCGTGGCTGCCGACATCCGCAAGGTGCTCACGGCGCGGCACTCGCAGGATGATGTGACGATGACTACACAAGCGGACATGCTCGCGCGCCTGTCGAACATCCTGGGCATACTCACTGCCGCGGTCGGCGCCCTGGGTGGCATCTCGCTGCTGGTCGGTGGAGTAGGCATCGTCACGATCATGACGATCGCGGTGACGGAACGCACCAACGAAATCGGCCTGCTGGTGGCGCTCGGAGCCCGACGCACCACCATACTCGGCCTGTTTCTCGCCGAAGCGGTCGTTCTCGCGGCACTCGGCGGACTCTTCGGCCTGCTGGTCGGTGCCGGTCTCGCGCAAATCGTCGGCCTGCTGGCGCCGGCACTGCCTGTCCACACGCCGTGGCATTTCGTCGTGATTGCCGAAGTGCTCGCGGTCACCATCGGCTTGCTCGCCGGCGTGCTCCCCGCCCGCAAAGCGTCAAGGCTCGATCCGGTCGAGGCCCTGCGCTCCGAATAGCACAAGGCCTGCCAAGGGCCGAACGATCGCGCCGCATTTTCTTGAGCCAGATCAAATTCCGGCGATTCGTCGCAGCGGGTCGATTTTCCGCCGGCTAGATTGAATTGATAGAGATTTGGTTTCGTATAACCGCATCAAGGAGAACGTCATGAGCTTCTTCGATTCGCCCATCGGCCGATGCGAGGCCGTGCGGGAAATGGTGCTACTGGATGAAACCCAGCAGGAGTGCGCTCGCGAGCATGGCTGCGCGTCGGGTTTCGACTGCCCGCTGAAGGGATATTTCACCGAGCAATCCGGAGTCAGCGACGCAACCAGTCTGCCCCAAAAGCGCGCCGCAAGGGGGCGGCGCAGCAAGGCTTCCGGCCAGCGCGCGCCTGGGACGCGGGCGGTTCCGCCTTCAAAAACCTTCGTCTTCGCGGAGGAAGCGCCACTGCCCGAGCGGAAGGTCGCCTAGCCGGACACGGCCAATGCGTACGCGCTTCAGGCCGATCACTTTCAACCCGACCAGTTCGCACATGCGGCGGATCTGACGTTTGCGCCCTTCCCGCAGCACGAAGCGCAACTGGTCCTGGTTGACCCACTCGACCTTGGCGTGGCGCAGCTTGCGCCCGTCCAGTTCCAGTCCGTGGTTGAGCAAGGCGAGGCCGTTGTCGTCAAGGTTACCCTCGACACGCACGAGGTATTCCTTTTCGACCTGCGAGTCATCGCCAATCAGCTGACGCGCGATACGGCCATCCTGGGTCATCACGAGCAGGCCGGTCGAATCGATGTCCAGCCGTCCCGCGGGCGCCAGGCCTTTCAGATGCGAAAAATCGAAGGGCTGCGCATAATCGCGGTCAAACTGGTTACCGGCCCCGATCAGTGAAACCGCCGGCTCGAAACCCGGCTCCGGCTGCCCCGACACATAGCCCACAGGCTTGTGCAACAGGATGGTCACCTGCTCGGACTGGCGCCGTTTGGCTTGTGCCGCCATCGTAATCTCGGCGTCCGGATTGATGCGCGTACCCAGCTCCGAAACCCGCTCACCATCCACGAACACCCAGCCGCGCTCGATCATCGCATCGGCCTCGCGTCGCGAGCACAGGCCACGCTCAGCCATCACCTTCGACAGACGCACACCCTCGGGCGCCGGACCCTGCGCTACCGGGGCGGCAGGCATGCGCTCACCCGTCGGCCCGGGTCCAGTTTCACGCCGAGGCCCCGCCCCACTTTCACCACGGCGCGGCTGCGCCGGCCTTGGCTTGTCGTCCGAACGCACTGCTGCAGGCTTGCGCGGCCTCGCCACGTCGGACGCGGGACGCCCTGCCC
>NZ_WTVQ01000067.1 GCF_012910955.1 Aromatoleum diolicum | reverse complement strand
CCGAGCCCCCGAAGCGCAGTGCCGGCGTGCGCGTGGCGGACGTCGCGCAACTCGTCGACAAGCTCAAGAACGAAGCGAAGGTGATCTGATCATGGCGATCCTGGTAATTGCAGAACACGACAATCAATCGATCAAGGCCGCGACGCTCAACACCGTGGCCGCTGCTGCGAAACTGAGTGGTGAGATTCACGTGCTGGTGGCCGGTGCGAACTGCGCCGCCGCCGCGAGTGAAGCCGCGAAGATCGCCGGCGTCGCCAAGGTGCGCGTCGCCGACGCTGCGCACTATGACGCCCAGACCGCCGAGAACGTCGCCGCGCTCGTCGTCGCCCTCGTTGCCAATGAGGCATCGGGCTACACTCACATCCTCGCGCCGAGCACGGCCAACGGCAAGAACGTCGCCCCGCGCGTCGCCGCGCTGCTCGACGTCGCGCAGATCTCCGACATCGTCGCCGTGGAATCGGCGGACACCTTCGTGCGCCCGATTTACGCGGGCAATGCGCTGGCCACCGTGAAGTCGGCCGATGCCGTGAAGGTGATGACCGTGCGCACGACCGCCTTCGAGGCGGCGGGGCAGGGCGGCTCGGCTACGGTGGAAGCCGTCGCTGCCGGTGCAGACTTGGGCCTGACCAGCGTCAAGGGCCGCGAGCTGACCAAGAGCGCGCGGCCGGAACTCGGTGCCGCGAAGATCATCGTCTCCGGCGGCCGCGGCCTCGGCAACAGCGAGAACTACCACAAGCTGCTGGAGCCGCTCGCCGACGCCCTCGGCGCGGCCCTCGGCGCCAGTCGCGCCGCGGTCGATGCGGGCTACGTGCCCAACGACTACCAGGTCGGCCAGACCGGCAAGATCGTCGCCCCACAGCTCTACATCGCGGTGGGCATCTCCGGCGCCATCCAGCACCTGGCGGGCATGAAGGATTCCAAGGTGATCGTCGCGATCAACAAGGATCCGGAAGCGCCGATCTTCCAGGTGGCCGATTACGGGCTGGTCGGCGACCTCTTCGAGGTGGCGCCGGAACTGACCAAGGCTGTCGCATAACCGGTAGCAACATTATTTCGGTCCTCAACCTTCGGCGACATTCAACGCTCCGTCTCCTCCTGTTGGTCGCCGGAGTTTTATCCGGCTCGGTGAATTATCGATTTGCCGAGCCGGTTTTTCTTGAATTGAAGCCGTAAGACAGCATCGACCAGCAGGTGTTTCACGGCAAGGCGCCGTGGACGCTGCACAACTCGTCCGACCACGACCACTCAAACCCGCGGCCGAGTGCCCGAAGATCGACTACCCGAAGATAGACTACCCGAAGATAGACTACCCGAAGATAGACTACCCGAAGCCCGACGGCGTGCTGAGCTTCTCTCCTCGGTGTTCCTGTTGAACACCAACCCCGAGGAAGATCAGCCCTGCCACCCGCAGCGGAAGGATGCGTCGGTGCCGGTCGCGATCAATCTCGCCAAATACGACGCCTCCGAGCAGCGCTAATGCCCGGCCGGCGTGTCGAACCTGCCGATGGAGGAGCGCGACGGCGCGCAAATTGCGGCGGGGCAGGGAGAGAAACCGCATGGTCGCGCCGTCGATCGCAAGGCAGGCGTCGATGGCCTTGCCGTCGCACTACTGAAGCCCGCTCGCTCGGGCCTCTGACTTGGCCCTGGCAGGAGCGAATCGAATCACGGATTTCGATCAACCTGCCCGATTCATGAGATCCGATCGTGTGGCTCACGAGCTCAAGCCCAAAACACATGAGTGGTCCTCAACCCTTTCCAACTCGGCAAATGAGTCCGGAGCGTGAATAAAGCCAGACTGGAACGGAAGGTCAGCTCCCGCGGAACGACGGGCTACAGTCTGCTCTTCTGCCGCCGTTCAACGCGTTTAGGGCCTGAAGGGCGGACTCACTCTGGCGGAACGGAAGAGCCCGCATCAAATCCTTAGATGAGGCCCAACTCCAAGGCTCGGGCGACGGCCTGGGTACGACTGCGAATTCCCAGCTTTCCGTAGCGCAATTCGTCACCGGGACGCACCGGGCGCGGCCAGCGCAACTCGTCGATGCCGGCGCCGACGATGCCACCGGCAGGCTCATGCGGGGGAATCGGTATGGGCGATCGACGCCAATACTGACTGCAGCACTTCCTCGGAAAGTTCGGGGTCATCGACGGCGCGTGCCAGCACCAGCGCGCCGATCATGCTCGCGTAGGTCGCTAGCGCCCGCTCGCGCTTGGCGCGCCTGGATTTCCCCGGCACCAGTCGCGTCAGCATGTCGAGCGCGGAACGTACTCCCTGGGTGAAGGCGCTGCGGACCGGCGAGCCATGGCGCGCGGCTTCAGCACCCAGCGCGGCCAGCACGCATCCCTCGCCAGGTTGATCGCGGTGCGCAGGAGACAGATACGCGGACGCGACGGCCGACAAGCTGTTCTCGCCGCCACGCTCCGCTACCTGATGCAAGGTGGCCAGCGAGCCTTCCAGCGCGCGCGCACAGGCCTGCGCCATCAAATCCTCCTTCGACGCGAAGTGGCCATAGAAACCGCCGTGGGTCAGTCCGGCGGATTTCATCAGATCCGCCACCCCGATGCCGTCAAAGCCGCGCTCGCGAAACAGTTTCGCCGCAACTTCGATGATCCGTTCCCGGTTCTGTGCCGCCTCAACTCTACTGACTCTCATTTTTTCTACCCCGCTCGATCCACGCCATGTTGACATTATAGATTACGTACATAATATATATGTACTGATGATGATCGTCATTTAAATGAGGCGGCTTACTGACCGCCTGACACCGACCCGACTTTTTGGAGATTGAGGATGAACAAGCACAATGAACATGGCCTGGCGTTGATTACCGGGGCCTCCGCCGGCATCGGCGCGACCTATGCCGACCGCCTGGCGCGGCGCGGCTTCGATCTGTTGCTGGTGGCGCGGAACCAGGAGCGCCTGGACGATCTGGCTGCCCGACTTCGCGCCGAGACCGGCGTCAAGGTCGAAACCTGGCGGGCCGATCTGACCGTCGCCGCCGATGTCGCCCAGGTCGCGCAGCGCCTGAGCAGCGATCCGGCGATCCGCCTGCTGGTGAACAATGCCGGCGTCGGGGCGACCGGCCCGTTGCTCGGGGCCGACCCGGAAGCTCTGGAAAACATGATCAACCTGAACGTGGTGGCGGTGACGCGGCTTGCCGTGGCCGCAGCGACCGCTTTCGCCGTGCGCGGGCAGGGCACGGTGATCAACATCGCCTCGGTGCTGGCGCTGGCGCCGGAACTCTTCAACGGCGCCTACAGCGGCACCAAGGCCTACGTGCTCAACCTCACCCAGGCACTGAAGCAGGAAGTGAGTTCCCAAGGGGTGCGGGTGCAGGTGGTGCTGCCGGGCGCGACGCGCACGGAATTGTGGGCGCGGGCTGGCTTTGACGTTTCCAACCTGCCGCCCGAAATGCTGATGGACGTCGACGAGATGGTCGATGCGGCGCTGGCCGGCCTGGATCTCGGAGAGACGGTCACGATCCCGTCCTTGCCCGAGGCCGCGGACTGGGATGCCTTCAACGCGATGCGCCTCGGCCTCGCACCTCGTCTCTCCCTGCAACACGCTGCCTCGCGTTACGAGAGGACCGCATCATGAAGAACAAGATTCGAAAAGACATGCGTCTGGACGCATTAACTGTAAGGACCGCCAAAAATGCTGTTTGATACTTTCTCTCTGCGTGCCACCCAGCTCAACAATCGTGCCGTGATGTCGCCGCTCACGCGCAGCCGGGCCGTCGACAACAACACGCCCAACAGCCTGATGGCCACCTACTACGCTCAGCGTGCAACTGCCGGCCTGATTATTACCGAAGGAACCTCGCCGTCGCCGAACGGCTTGGGCTACGCGCGGATCCCGGGCCTCTTCAATGACACCCACGTGCAGGGCTGGAAACTTGTGACCGACGCCGTCCACGCCAAGGGCGGCAAGATCGTCGTGCAACTGATGCATACCGGGCGCGTTGCCCACGCGGCAAACCTGCCGGCCGGCGCTGAAGTGCTGGGGCCTTCTGCTGACATCTGCCCGGGCGAGATGTGGACGGATAGCCAGAGCAGCCAGCCGCATACACCGCCGCGCGCGATGACCGAAGTCGACATCAAGGCGGCAATCGACGAGTACGCTGCCGCCGCACGCCTTGCGATCGAAGCCGGCTTTGATGGAATCGAACTGCACGCCGCCAACGGTTACCTGCTCGAACAATTCCTGAACGCCAACGTTAATCGCCGAGCTGATGGCTATGGCGGCACCGGCGAAGGGCGCAACCGACTCGTGCTCGAGGTCGCCCGCGCTGCCGCACAAGTGATCGGCGCTGAACGCGTCGGCATCCGCCTGTCGCCCCACGGCGTATTCAACGGTACCGGTGCGTTCCCCGGTGTGGACGAACAGTACGTGGCGCTCGTGAAGGAACTCTCCGCACTGGGTCTCATGTACGTGCACGTTCTGGACCATTCGGCGATGGGCGCGCCGCCTGTCCCCGCGAAGCTGAAGACCGATTTGCGGGCGGTCTTCAGCGGGCCCTTCATGCTCGCTGGCGGATTCGACGGTGCAAGTGCAGAGCAAGCCCTGATCGAACGCCACGCAGACCTGATTGCGATGGGCAGGGCTTTCCTCGCGAATCCTGACTTGGTCGACCGCATGCGTCGAAACGCGGCGTTGAACGAACCCGATCCAGGTACGTTCTATACGCCCGGAGCAAAGGGCTATACCGATTATCCGTCGCTCGCCGGTTAGGTAAAATCATGAAGGCATTTGTTCTCGATCGCTACGGAAAGAAGCGTTCGTTGCGCTCGGCAGACATGCCCAGTCCCGAATTGCGCGATGACGAGGTCTTGGTCCAGGTCCACGCCGCAGGCGTGAACCAGCTGGACTCCAAGATCAGGGACGGAGAGTTCAAGCTCATACTGCCCTATCGCCTGCCGCTTATCTTGGGCCATGACGTGGCCGGCGTCGTGGTCGAAGTCGGACCTCGCGTGCGGCAATTCAAGCCAGGTGACGAGGTCTATGCCCGGCCAGATGACTTTCGCATCGGTACCTTCGCCGAATACATCGCGGTCAAGGAAGAATCCTTGGCGCTCAAGCCCAAGGCGCTCAGCATGGAAGAAGCTGCCTCCATCCCGCTGGTGGGCCTGACAGCGTGGCAGGCGCTGATCGAGAAGGCGAAGCTGACGAAGGGGCAGAAGGTCTTCATCCAGGCGGGGTCCGGCGGCGTCGGAGCATTCGCCATTCAGTTGGCCAAGCATGTGGGGGCCACCGTAGCCACCACCACGAGCAGCGCCAATATTGACTTGGTGAAGAGCCTCGGGGCAGACATCGTCATCGACTACAAGAAGGACGATTTCGAGAAGGTGCTGCAGAACTACGATGTAGTCCTGCACAGTCAGGATGCCGCCGCGCTGGAGAAATCCCTTCGCGTGCTGAAGCCCGGGGGAACACTCATCTCGATTTCCGGCCCTCCTGATCCTGCATTCGCAAAAGGCATCGAAGCGCCGTGGTTCGTGAAGCTCGTCGTCTGCCTGCTGAGTTCCGGAGTCAGGAAAGCGGCTTCCCGTCGTGACCTGAGGTATTCCTTCCTTTTCATGCGAGCCAGCGGACGCCAGTTGCGCGAGATCACCTCGCTCATGGATGCCGGAGCCATACGCCCGGTAGTGGATCGGGTCTTTCCGTTCGAATCGACCAACGAAGCCATGGCCTACGTTGAAAAGGGACGAGCCAAGGGCAAGGTCGTCGTCAAGGTGAGATAGGCCCCGTCCGCGATCGCGAAATGCCGGCATGGCTTGGCATTGACAATGAGCCAAGTGGCGAACGGCGCCAGGGTTGGCGTCGCTCGGCTCCTTGCCTGTCCCGAAGTTCGCTGCGCCGGTCTATGCGCTTCACGCGTAACCAGTGGGGCATATCGTGTCCGACGGTAGTGATGGCCTATTCACGCCCCATCCCCCAAAGACTTCCGAAGTCATATGGTTCGAGCTGGTCAAGGCGCCGGGTACAGCCCGAGCGGGGCGCTCGACGCGGATCTTTCGTTTGATGTATGTACATCCGTGTATTTACAAAATGGCCCGCCCGGTCTAATGTACATACATCGTACATCCGCTGCAGGGGCTTGCCATGCACACCACGCGTGCATTCAAAAACGGCAATTCACAGGCCGTGCGCATTCCATCGGACCTGGCTTTTGAACGCACCGACATCGAGCTGGAAATCGAACGCGTTGGCGACGAGTTGCGCATTCGTCCCGCTCGTCGGTCTCTTGCTGGTGTAATGGCCAAGTTCGCGAGGTTCTCCCCGGACTTCATGGCTGAAGGTCGCGGCGATCAGGAGCAAGCCGAAAGGGATTCGCTGTGATGGCGCGCTACATGCTCGACACCAACATGTGCATCTATCTGATGAAGAACCATCCCGAGGAGGTCGCTCGACGCTTTGCTCAGTGTTATGTGGGTGATGTCGTAATATCAGCAATCACCTTTGCCGAACTTCAATACGGCGTAGTGGTATCGGCCGATCCGGAGTGCGAGCGCGCCAATCTTGACGACCTCATTCAGGATATTCCGGTTATGCCGTTCGATGCCGAAGCGGCAATTGCGTATGGCCCGATCCGACTGGCGTCTCGCGAGAGCAAGAAGGATCATCTCGACAAGTTAATTGCAGCCCATGCGGTGGCGCTCGGCGTTACGGTCGTCACCAACAACGTGAAGGACTTCGCACGGTACCCCGAAGTGATGACGGAGAACTGGCTGACGCCGATTGAACCGGAGCATTGACTGCTGCCCGGAGAGCTTCAACGTAAGTGTCTCGGTCGCCCTCTTTGTGACGCTTGACGCTGGTGCTCGGAGGTGATGCCACGGTCGCGCGCCCAGTTCCACGCAGCAGAGAGCCACGCGATTTCACGGTTCGCGCGCACGGTGAGTCGTCACGCTCGTGAGTCGCGTCGGGCTCCGGTCGGCTCCGTGGCCGGTCTATGCAAAGGTTATGATTTGCGCCGCGTAGCCAACCCGTCAAAGGTTTGATTGCCATGGAAACTGAGAACACCGAAACCGCGCTCGTGATCGAGGTGGAAACGACGGAGGCGGAGCGCCTCGCCGCCGTGAGCGCGGCAAGCCGCCGCTTGGCGGCAGCCACCACGCAGCGGGCATGGTTACGCCCGTTCTTCCTGTGGCTCGCCGTCGGCTTGATCGTAGGCCTGTCTGCCAACCTGAGCGGGCGAGAATGGCTGGCATCGGAGGAGGGCTACCTGTGGCTGGTCGCGCTTGCAGTCGGAGCGGGCTTTTTCCAGGCATGGCGCCAGCGGTGCCGTCTGATGGGCCGACTTGCCCGTGAGCAGGTTGCCGCGTACCGCATCATGCTGGAAGCGGACGGCCTGCGGGTGGATAGCGAGCGCGGCAGTACGCACTTGAACTGGACCGCGCTGGAAGCCGTCGAGGACGTTTCCGGTGTCCTGATCCTGCATCTCAAGGGCTTTCAGGCCCTGTGTGTTCCTCACCGCAACCTGCCCGAGGGGTCTGCACAGGCGGCATTCATCGCCCGCTTGCGCGAGCGCTGCGGTCTGGACGCCCGACCGGTCGCGACTTACGGATGCATTCCTGCGCCACGCCCGGCCGGCGGTCGCCTGCTTGCCGACCTGGGGCGCAACGTGCTGGCCGGCTTCCTGTTTCTCGCGTTGCGTTCTTCCGCCGCCCGCTGGCTGCGGGTGTCCGTTCCCCAATTGATCCTTCTGCTGCTTGCGAACATCTTCCTGAGCGGTGGCCTCGACTTCTGGCGGATTGGTGGGGATGGCGATTTCAATCCGGCCGGCCTGTTACCCCTGTTCTTCGCCATCCCCTGGCTGCTGCTGGCGGCCTGGGCGACGGCCCGGGCCGGCATGAATGAAGGCCGCACGCTGGCCGGGGCGGTCGCCCTGGCCGCCCTGTGGCTGGTGGTCGGCCTCCTGTGGGGGGCTCTCAGCCTGCTGCCGGTCGCAGCCTGGCGGGCGTTGGAGGATGCCGCCCCCTTGCTGTGGTGGGCGCCTTTCGCCTACGGCCTGCTCGCGTCGATCCCCACTCTGGTGCGCACTGTCGGCCTCTTGCCGGAGCAGCGCCTCGGTGCCGTCCTGGCGGTGGTTTACCTGATGGGACTGCCGCCTTTTATCTTCGATCAAAAGGCGCCGCTCTGGGTGGCGCGTCACGACGAGGCTGTCGAAGCCGCCGCACGGGCGCGATGGCAGGGCACGACCAGCGAGGCCGTTCTCTACGCCCAGCCGCGCTTGCTGCAGGAGGCGCTGGAGCGTGTGAAGCCGGGTCGGCCAGGGGTGCCGGAGCTGTTCCTGCTGGCCGTGGGTGGCTACGGCGGTCAGGACGTCTTCCTGCGGGAAGTGCAGGCGGTGCAAGGTCTCTTCCAGGAGCGTTTCGACACGGCCGGTCGCAGCGTGGTGCTGGTGAACAACCCCGCCACGGTCGCCGAACAGCCCATCGCGAGCGTCACCGCGCTGGCCCGCAGCCTGGTGTGGATCGGGCAACGCATGAATCCGGACGAGGACGTGCTGGTTCTCTTCATGACATCTCACGGTTCGCCCGATCACCGCTTCGATCTCGACCTGTGGCCGTACCGTTTCGACGATCTCACGCCCGAACGTCTGCACGCGCTGATGCAGGCGGCCGGCATCCGCTACCGGGTGGTTGTGGTGTCGGCCTGCTATTCGGGCGGATTCGTGCCGGCACTGGCCGATAACAACAGCTTGGTAATCAGCGCGTCGCGCCACGATCTCAACTCGCATGGCTGCAGCCATGAAGCGGACTGGACCTTTTTCGGTCGCGCCTTCTTCCAGGAGGCCCTGCGGGGCACCCATTCTTTCGAGATGGCCTTCGATCAGGCGCGGGTTGCGGTGGCCGAGCGCGAGGCGGCTGAGAATTTCGCCGCCTCCGAACCGCAGATTGCGGTCGGCAATGGCATCAGGGTAGCGCTGCGGGCCGTGGAGCGGCGCCTGGAAGGGGGCAGGGGGGCGTCACGTTAAATTTGCCACGGTCATAACCGGTCAGGTAAAGAGGCAGTCTTCGGCCACACCCCGACGTGCCAGAAAGGCGTGTGCGACGGGGCCCGGTTTGGCCAGCCTGCCACCGCCCAGCCCGGTCGCTCACGCGGGCTCCGTTATTCGCCCGCGCTGAACGCCCAAAGCGCCTCCGACCAATTTGTCGGCCTGGCGCGGCTCCTGACGCTTGCTCGCAAATTCACTGACCTTCAGTTTGAGTTTCTGGCTCGGGTGAAAAGTCACCACGCGGCGCGCGGTCACCCGCGCGGTCTCACCGGTCTTCGGGTTGCGGCCCGGACGCTCGGGCTTCTCGCGCAGTTGAAATCCGCCGAAACCCGACAGCTTGACGTCCTCACCAGCTTCGAGCGAAGTGCTGATTTCCTCGAAAAAAGCCTCGACCATCTCCAAGGCTTCCCGCTTGTTCAGTCCGACGTTGTCGACGACGACCTGGACGATTTCTGCTTTTGTTAGCGTCATGTTCTTGTCTTTTTATTCCTTAGCCTGACCGCGCCGGCTGGGCGATTGTCGCCTAAAGCGCCACTGTCTCGAACTCGGGCTGATATAGCACTTTTCCCGCGGCGAGGTAAAGCACTTGTGGCGAGGGTTCGTGGCAGCAGGCTTCCTACCGGAAGTGACAATCCATCTCGCACGCGAATATGCCGCAGCGCTCAACCCCGGGGGCTGCGGCATACGACCGTGCCATCCTTCGACACGGCATCATTGCTTCACGGGGGCGGCGTCGCCCTCCTTATCCGGCTTCTTGAAGTAGCTGCCGATGTTGAGCGGACGCCAGTAAGTGCCGCCGGCGGCAATGCAGCTCCAAGCCCATCGAACCCACTTCGTCAGCGAGATCGCCAGCCACAGCGCCCAGGCGAGCATCATCAGACGATAGGCGAACACCGGAATGCTGAAGAACTCGACGCTCGGCGTCGTGCCGTCCATTCGATCGAGATACCACCTCAAGCTGAACGCGTTTGAATCATTTCCGGTCACAAGCATTTCCGGGTAGCCGAGAAGGCCCTGTCGCAGCGCGGAGAGCAGGGCGCTGGCCGCCAGGAAGGTGAAGACGAGAAGCAGCACCTGGAACAGATTGAAGCGCCACGGTGAAGCCGCGATGTAGTTGCGTCGCAGCGCGAGCAACACGAACCAGCCGATGACGAAGAACGCCGCGCCGACCGACGATTGCACGAGCCCCACGCCAAGGAGAATCCATGCCCCGGTGCCGAGCGGACTCGGCAGCACGCGCGACAACACGACTGCGATCGCCACAACGACCACGAGAACGCCCCACAACAAGACCGCCGGCCCGACCAGGGGTCCCTTGGTGAAGAGGACCACCCGGTCATTCGGCACCGCGAGCGCGACCGTGGCGTTCACCGCTTGGGCGCCGAGGTCGAGTTGTGGTGAGCGGTAGTGGCTCGTCATGGCAGTAGCGTCTCGCCAATCGAGCTGGACGGCATGTTCGCCCGGCGTGACCGGCAGCGCGAGCTTGCCCTTTTCGGCGCGGAGCGGCTGTACCTGGCCATCGATCCGGACCGACAAGAGTTCCGCGCCCTCTGGCAGCCCGATGGTGTGATTGCCGCCTGTGCTGCTGCGCAAGCGCAGCGTCGCGGACGCTTCCGAGGACCGTTGCCCGAGCGTGGAGGCGATTTGCACCTCGTCGATCGTCAGCGTATCGCCCTCGATGACGGTCGGCCGCGACACGGCCACATCGACCGACTCCCCCGGCCAGAGCAGCCATCGCGGCCGCCATTGCGCCCCGTTGGTCCATCCTGCAGGGGCGAGCCCGGACGATTCGATGTGCCAGAGCGGGGTGGCCGATATCGACCACCGCTCGATCTGCCCTGGGTATGACGAGGCTACCAGGCGTACCTTCGGGGCCTGTTCGACCATGCTGCCGAAGACGCGCGAGGCACCGGGCGCGAGATCGACAACCGCTTCGCCCGCTTCGATCTTGATGCCCGGGTCGGTTACCGCCTCGCCATCCAGCAATGGGATGTGCACGCTCATCTGAAGTGCGCTCGGCCCTTGCCTGCGCACGACCGTGCGAACGGTCCATGTCTGGTCGAAGGCGAGATGCCGCTCGATTTCGACGAACGGGGGAAGCTCGGCGCCACCCGAAAACTCCTTGCCGCCTTTTGCCTGTGCCTCGCGCACCCGCGAGAGCGTCAGCGTTTCGGTCGCGAGTCCCCGCGCATCGAGCCCGGCGAGGCTCCAGCGATCAAGTTGCGCGCTCACGCGTCGAGGTGTCATGGGCACGTGCAGGGGCACATCGTCTATATGTGCCGGTATGACGATCTCGAACCTGGTGATGCCGGCATCCACGCTCGCCCACATGACGCCATTGCCATCGCGCAGCAGCGCCGGCGATTTTCCGTTCGCGAGGACCGACGAGGGCCGAATATTCGCCCCGGGACCGGGCAGGGCGACAGGCGTTTGCGCCTGCGCGTGGATCTCCAGTTTGAGCGTGATCGTGTCGCCGGAAGCCTCGATCCTCAGTTCCGCCAGATCGGCACAGGCCGGTGCGCATGCCGGAGGGGCAGTGGGCGCCAGCAGCCGCTCGCGCAATTCGTTGAGAAGCGCTGCAGAGGGGAAGGCCGATTCGGCTCGGGCCTCGTCCGGAGTGACCCCGATCGCCGTCGCCAGCAGCAGCACCACGGCCGAGCTCGTCTTCAACGCGCCGCGCAGCCGGCGAATCAGCGCCGCGCGGTCAAACTCCCAGCAATGCCACAGCGCTAAGCCGAGAAGCGCAATCGAAAGAACCGACCAGAGCGCGGAGAGGGTCGGGGACAGCAGTGTCAGGGACAGGAATTGCCCGGCGGAAAGCGGCCCTTGCGACGACAAGCGGACCAGTGTCCAGCGCCAGCTCGGAATTCCCGGCCCCGTTTGCACCTTCACGCTCGGATCGATCCTGTTGTAGGCGCTCTGATCTGCGCTATCCGGGCGATTGAGGCGGGAGCTCGCGGCAGCGACTTCGTCGCGCATCTTCTGTTCCAGGTAATCGTTTTCTTCCAGCCTTGCCGCCGGTGCCGAAGCGGGCGCCGGACTGCGCGCCCTCTCAGCCGACGCCTTTCCCGCCATGGCCTGCGCGTAAGACATCCCGAGGGCGGGGTACATCGCTTGCCGGATCTGGGTCACTGCGAACGGCACGAGCATCACCGCAATCAGGATCCCGCTCACGACGGCTCCGCGAGCCGCCCAGCCACGCAACTTCGCATCGACCGGCAAGGCGGCGGCGATCGCGCGAAAGAGCACCAGCGCCAGCCACAGGAACTTCGGCGCATCCGCCGTATGCCAGGTCAGGACCAGCCCGCCGAGCAGGATCGCCGCCGAGGCCGGGCCAACCACGCGGAACGTCACCGCGGCGATCAGCAGGACGCCGAAAATGTCCCATAGGGTCCAGGACGCCAGCCATTCGCCCTGCACCGAATCCGCCCCCGATGCATGCAGCAGGCGCCAACCCGGCGGCAGATTGAGTTCGGCCGTCCAGCCGCGCAACGGGGCAGTCCAGCCACTGGCCGGGATCTCGCGTGCCGCCGTATTGATGCGGCTGTCGGCCTCGAGCGTGATCGACGCCTCGCGCAATTCCACCCCGCGGCCTGCGTCGCTTCGCGTCACGGCCTGGTTGATGCCATTTACCGAGACCCGACCGAGCGCGAACTGCTCCGGCAGATCGAGTCGCCAACTCCGCCCGATCGTCCCGGTGATGCGGTCCTGCACCGAATACCCGCCGCCGTCGAAATCGAGCCAGAGCGTGCGCTGGATGGCCAGGCGATCCGCCGCGCCGCCGGGGTCCCCCCGCTGCGTCTCGGCTATCTTCAGCGTCTGGCCGGGTTGAAGCACGAAGGTCGGGAGATTCGACCATTCAGCCGGAACGCCAACGGATTTCGGATCAACCGCGGCCGGCCCCTCGAGGGTCACGACGCGCACTTCGTTTCGCGGCGCGAACGACCATACCTCTTGCCCCGTCAGCCCGGCCGGCAACTGCAACTCGTGAGCGGGGTTCATTCGCCGCGATACCACGCTCATGACCCACGAGCCGGCGCGGGCCTGCACCTTGAGGCTCCCGTCCCCGTCGATGCGCGCCGGCAAGGCACCTTCCACGGAGAGCGGCACGAAGCCATCCAGGACCGCCTGCGGCACCCGGATTTCACGCTGCTGTCCGGACACCGAAAGCTCGTACCGAACCGTCGAAACCATCGGCACTTCATCGACGAACTGCCTGAAGACACGCATGGACAGGGTATCGACGGCCCCCTGCTGGTCCTGGGTAGCACGCAGCCAGAGCCGGCCGGATGCGTCCGGCTGACCCGCGAATCGCTCCCCCTCCAGCATCACCGAGAGTTTCGCCACCTCCACGGGCAACTGCAGGTTGAGCGGCAGTTGCGGCCAGTCAAAGCGGCCGCTGATCACGTGATGCCCGACGCCGACGCGCACCGAGGGCCGGCCATCGACCGGGACGACCGGCGCGGGCTGTCCGTTCAGGCGCACTTCGCGCGGCCACGTTTCCGCATCCCCGGGAAGCCCCACGACCCCGTCCGCAAAAGCGTCGACGGCGAGGGAAAACGTGCCCTGCCTTGAAGCGAGGAGAAGTTCGATCCCGGCTGGCCAGATGCATTGCCCGGGGTCAGGCGCACTCGCCGTGCGCGGACACTCCGGTTTCGGCGGATTGTGGCGGGCCCAATCCACCCAAGGCCGCAGCGGAGCCGGCACTTCCTCGTTCGTCATTCTCGCGGCTGACGCATGCGCGCCAGTCAGGCCGATGCATAAGGCTATCGCCAAGGTCAGGACGACATGTTTCGCCATGGATGGATTCCGTAGAGTTGGCCAACGCCAAAAACAAGCCCCATCATGCCGCATGGGTCCAATTTGCGTATGCCAAATTGGCACGGTATCAAGACGAGATACCGATGGTGCATTCTTACGGCACGGCTGGCCCCGTCCGTGTTTCGCACCGCACTCATGGAAGCCGTCACACAGGCCGGGGATTGACGCCCAGGCGTTCGCGAATTGAAGCATTGCTTGCTTCAGAACTCGTTGCGTAACTTCAATGCGCTGATTCGTTAACGCATTGTATTTAAATTACTTTCATAAAAAAGTTCGTTGCAGTTTTCGTTGCGTTTTGTACACTGGCCGCATGAAAGTCACGCTCAATGACCTGCGCCAAGCCTTGATGAAGCACCCCCGTGCCAGCGGGGCAGAGCTGTGCCGCCTGCTGAAGGGCGTCAATCGCTCCACCGTGATGCGGCTAGTGACTCAGATCGAAGGCGAAGTCATCCGCCGGGGCGGCTCACGCCGCACGCGGTACGCCTTGCGCCGGGCGCTGCGTGGGCGCAACGACAGTCTGCCGCTGTATCGCATCGATGCGAGCGGGGCGGGGCACGCGGTGGGCGCCCTGGACCTCACGTACCCGGAGGGTAGCGCCCTGATGTTCAGTGAGCCCTTCGCCTGGCCCCTGGACAAGGGGGAGATGAGCGACGGTTGGTTTGACGGGTTGCCGTATCCCTTGCTCGATATGCGGCCTCAGGGTTTTTTGGGTCGTAATTTTGCCCATCTGTACTGGCAGTCCCTGGAGGTTACCGAAAGCCTGAATGACTGGTCGGACGATGATGTGGTCCATGTGCTGGCGACGCGGGGATACGATCAGAGCGGTGATCTGATTCTTGGCGAGCGCGCCTATCAGCGGCATCTGGATGCGCGGCGCGACTGGGAATCCCGTCTGATTGCCGCAGATCAAGTTGCGGAGGTGTATCCCGAGCAAGCCGAGCTGGCCCTCGCCCAAGGCGTGGCAGGTTCATCGGCTGCCGGGGAATTCCCCAAATTCACGGCCATGCGGGTGCTGGAGGGCGATCCTGTCTCGGTGATCGTGAAGTTTTCCGGCGCTGATGCGTCTGCCGCGGTTCGCCGCTGGTCGGACCTCCTCGTTTGCGAGCATCTGGCATTGGAGACCCTGTCCGCCGAGCTTGGCATCCGTACGGCCCGGAGTGCGATTTTCCTCCACGCCGGCCGCACCTTCCTGGAAGTGGTGCGCTTCGACCGTCGGGGTGCCCACGGCCGGCTACCGGTGTGTGCACTGTCGAGCCTGCTGAATGGCGCGCTGTTGGGCAAGGCAGGGGCCTCCTGGCCAGCCATGGCTGGCGCCCTCCACCAAAATGGCTGGCTGCCCGCCGAAGCGGTTGGGCAGGTGACCTTGATCTGGTGGTTTGGTCGGCTGATTGCCAACACGGATATGCATGATGGAAACCTGTCATTCCACCCCGGGCTGACGCTCGCGCCGGTGTACGACATGCTACCAATGCGTTATGCGCCGCACCGCGGGGGCGAAGTGCCGCCACAATCTTATCAACCAGTGCTGCCGCTCCCGACGGATGCGCTCGAATGGCGGCGGGCAGCGCAAGCCGCCACCGCCTACTGGGCACGCTGTGCCGCCGACCCCAGAATCAGCGCCGACTTCCAGGCGATCTGCGCCGAGAACGCAATCATCCTGCGCCCCTATCGTGAGCTTTGAACGCTTTGCTACCGTGCGCGTGCCCTTTCCGTTCATCGACCGCAACGCCACCAAGAATCGGGTCGATGTTGGCTTTCGCCTGAGGCACTCGCCGGAAGAAGGACTTATTGCGCGTCGCCTGTTCCTGATGCAGCTGGTTATTTTGTGCTGCCCCCAGCTATCTGCGCAAGTATGGCGTTCCGCGAAATCTGTACGATTTGGAGTCGCACCGCTGCAGCGCATTTCGCCGAGCCAGCGATGGCCGTGTCGCTCCTTGGCGCGTGAGAGTTGGCGACAGCATGCAGGACCAGTATGTCCGCGCGGCCTTTTGCACCAACGACGAGGCATTTGAGGTGCGTGCCGTTCTCGCCGGCGAGGTGATTCGGCAGCTTCCCGTTCCCACCGTCGCATCGGGCGCCGAAGCGCGTAGAGAGCCACACGGTCGCTCTTGTGAGGAATCCGATCATGACTCATAACCTCGACTGGATAACGCCGCCACATTGGCCCGCGCCCGGTGCAGTTTTTTGTAGCTATCGATCAGGCGCTGGTGCCTGTCGAGCCCTTCCAGCTTCATGCTCGTTGGCGTCAAACCGAAGAAGCGCACGCTGCCGTCCACCGACCCCATCACCGCATCCATTCGCGAGTCGCCAAACATCCGGCGGAAATTGACCATGTAATCGTCCAGTTCCAGATCGTCGTCCAGCAGCACCTCCAGCACTACATTCAAGGCCTGATAAAACAATCCGCGCTCGACCGTGTTTTCGTTGTATTGCAGGAAGGTTCCCACCAGTTCGTGCGCCGCTTCGAATTGCTGCAAGGCGAGATGAATCAGCAGCTTCAATTCCAGAATCGTCAGCTGACCCCAGACCGTATTCTCGTCAAATTCGATGCCGGTCAACGTGATGATGTCCGTGTAATCATCCAGCTCACTGTCTTCCAAACGTTCCAGCAGTGCTGCCAGGCTGGCATCGTCCAGGCGATGCAAGTTCAAGATATCCTCGCGGAACGACAGCGCTTTGTTGGTGTTGTCCCAGATCAAATCCTCTACCGGATAAACTTCCGAATAACCCGGCACCAGGATGCGGCAGGCCGTTGCGCCAAGCTGGTCATACACCGCCATGTACGCTTCTTTGCCCATGTCTTCGAGAATGCCGAACAAGGCTGCGGCTTCGTCGGTATTGGAGTTTTCACCCTGACCGGAAAAATCCCACTCGATAAAATCGAAATCGGCTTTGGCGCTGAAAAAGCGCCACGACACGACGCCGCTGGAATCGATAAAGTGCTCAACAAAGTTGTTCGGCTCGGTTACGGCGTTACTTTCAAAGGTGGGCCGAGGTAAATCGTTCAGGCCTTCAAAACTGCGCCCCTGCAGCAACTCCGTAAGACTGCGCTCCAGCGCCACCTCGAGGCTCGGGTGCGCCCCGAACGAAGCAAACACTCCGCCAGTACGCGGGTTCATCAAGGTGACGCACATCACTGGAAACTCCCCGCCCAGCGACGCATCCTTCACCAGCACCGGAAAGCCCTGCTTTTCCAACTCCTGAATGCCGGCCAGAATACCGGGATATTTCGCCAGCACCTTGTGCGGCACATCAGGCAGTGCGATTTCACCTTCCAGAATTTGGCGTTTGACCGCCCGTTCGAAGATTTCCGACAGGCATTGCACCTGCGCTTCAGCCAGCGTATTACCGGCACTCATGCCATTGCTGAGGAACAGGTTGTCGATCAGGTTGGACGGGAAATACACCACCTTGCCGTCCGACTGGCGCACATAAGGCAGCGAACAAATGCCGCGCTGCACATTGCCGGAGTTGGTGTCGACCAGATGCGAGCCGCGCAACTCGCCATCCGGGTTGTAAATTTGCAGACAGTATTCGTCGAGTATTTCAGCCGGCAGCGCATCTTTACGACCCGGCTTGAACCAGCGCTCGTTCGGGTAATGCACGAACGCCGCGTTGGCAATGTCTTCCCCCCAGAACTGGTCGTTGTAGAAATGATTGCAATTCATCCGCTCGATAAATTCGCCCAACGCCGACGCCAATGCGCTTTCTTTGGTCGCTCCCTTGCCATTGGTAAAACACATCGGGGAGTGCGCATCGCGGATATGCAGTGACCACACATTGGGAACGAGATTGCGCCACGAAGCGATTTCAATCTTGATGCCCAGGCCCGCCAAAACCCCCGACATATTGGCGATGGTTTGCTCCAGTGGCAGATCCTTGCCTGCAATATAGGTGCTTGCTTCTGAATCCGGATTCAGCGTCAGCAAGGCCTGAGCATCGGCATCCAGGTTTTCTACTTCCTCGATCACAAACTCAGGCCCGGTTTGCACCACCTTTTTCACCGTACAACGGTCGATGGAGCGCAAAATGCCCTGCCGGTCTTTGGCGGAAATATCCGCCGGCAACTCGATCTGGATCTTGAAAATCTGCTTGTAGCGGTCTTCCGGATCAACAATATTGTTCTGCGACAGGCGGATGTTATCGGTGGGAATACTGCGAGTGTCGCAGTACAGCTTCACAAAGTAAGCCGCACACAAAGCCGATGAAGCCAGAAAGTAATCGAACGGACCCGGCGCCGAGCCATCGCCCTTGTAGCGGATAGGCTGGTCGGCGATTACCGTGAAATCATCGAACTTGGCCTCAAGACGAAGCTTGTCGAGAAAATTGACCTTGATTTCCATGCGGGATTCCAGAAATGGCGTTCAAAACGAATTGGCCGCCATTATAGGATTTTCCCAGTGGGAAAACCGTGCTTCTCCGCAGTTCGAGGCTCCGGGGGGCTGCGGCCGACACCAGCATGCACAGCCGCGGCGAACGTTTCGAAAATCAGACACACCACAAAGCCCAGCCCGACCCGCTCTACGACAAAGCGCATCCGAAGAAACACGCCAAGTCCTACAGGCCCGCCGACTTCACATATGACGCTGTTGCGGGTACGTTCATCTGTCCGGCCGGCAAGCCGTTGTAGAGCAAATTCAGATTACTCGGCCCTTGCTGCCGCGGGGCCCCTCCCGCGGTACGACGTCAATGTGACACGTTGCCGCCAATGGCAGTACCGGGTGGCCGAACGTCGACTTTCAGTGGCGACGAACTCACACTACCGACCCTTATCAGACCTTCTGCTTGGTCCGAAGCAGACGTTCGACGCGGAAACGGCCGACAGACCCCAGTAGGCGGACGGAAGCCCCCTCTCGACGGACTACAAAGGGACTTCCCACTTCCGCCAGCGGCATTGGCCGCACGGCATCGAAGTGCCAAGATTGAATTGCTGAAGTTCAATCTGAGATCGCGAAAGGGGAAGTCCAAATGAATACTACGACGGTCGGCGTGGATCTGGCAAAGAACGTGTTCGTCGCCTGTGTGGCGGACGGCGCGGGCCGGGTGATCGAGACGCGCGAGTTCAACCGCGCCGGGT
>NZ_WTVQ01000066.1 GCF_012910955.1 Aromatoleum diolicum | reverse complement strand
GCCGAGTGCGCGAAGATCGACTATCCGAAGCCCGATGGGGTGCTGAGCTTCGACCGCCTCTCGTCGGTGTTCCTGTCGAACACCAACCACGAGGAAGATCAGCCCTGCCATCTGCAGCTGAAGGATGTGTCGGTGCCGATCGCAGTGAACCTCGCCAAGTACGACGCCCCCGAGCAGCGCTACTGCCCGGCCGGCGTGTACGAGATCGTGAGGGACGAGTCGGGGCACTCATCTGCCAGCCGCGCCCGCCTGCAGATCAACGCGCAGAACTGCGTGCACTGCAAGACCTGCGATATCAAGGATCCGACGCAGAACATCAACTGGGTCGTGCCGCAGGGCGGCGAAGGGCCGATCTATCAGGGCATGTGACGGCCTGATGCAACCTCTTTCAAGGGGGTGCCACAAAAAACGCTTGCGGGGCCTTCTCTCCCTCCCTCCTTCCCCTATGCGTGGCACCTTCCTTTTTATTCAAGCAGCGACTGTCTGTCGGCCGTCGCCTCGGCGAGGTGGGTCTTCGCCCGCTCGCGGAACATCTTCGGACTCATGCCGGTGTGCTTGCGGACTACTTGCTACCCCATATCTGCTCAAGCCGCGCATCACGCCCACAACCGCGACGGTAAAACTGGTAGCGGAGCGGATTCTTCTTGTAGTAGTCCTGATGGTATTCCTCCGCCGGGTAGAAGGTGGCGGCCGCGACGATCTCGGTATGGATCTGCGCGAACTTGCCGCTTTGCAACAAGGCATCGCGGCTCGCCTCGGCGGCTTTGCGCTGCTCCTCGTTCTGGAAGTAGATGCCGCTGCGATACTGCGTCCCGTGATCGCAGAACTGGCGGTCCTTGACCGTCGGGTCGACGTTTCGCCAGAAGTGGTCGAGCAATTGCGCATAGCTCACGCGCGCCGGATCGTAGCGCACGCGCACCGCCTCCGTGTGTCCGGTCGCGCCCGAGCTCACTTCCTGGTAGCTCGGATTGGCGGTTTTGCCGCCGGTATAGCCGGATTCCGCGCTGATCACGCCGGGCAGCTTTTCGAAATCCGACTCCGTACACCAGAAGCAGCCGCTGGCAAAAATCGCGGTGACGCCGCCCGCCGGATTGGCAGTGTCGGCAGCGATGCCGTTGGAAAGCACGAGCGCAAGAAGCGTGGCGACAGCGAATTGGGCTCTCATGTGCGCAGCTCCGGCAATGGGGCGCCACGTACGACAAACTGCAAGGCCACGCCATTGTTGCAATAGCGTTGGCCGGTCGGTTTGGGGCCGTCGTCAAAAACGTGCCCCTGATGTCCGCCGCAGCGTGAGCAGTGGTATTCGGTACGTGGCAGGATGTGCTTGAAATCCGTGCGTGTCGCAACGGCAGCAGGAAGCGCCTGCCAGAAGCTGGGCCAGCCGGTGCCGCTTTCATATTTTGCGGCACTGTCGAACAGCGGCTGGAAACAGGCGGCGCAGAGGTAGGTGCCCTCGCGCTTCTCCTGGTTGAGCGGACTGCTGCCGGGGCGTTCGGTCGCCTCGTCGAACAGCACCTCATATGCCGCCGCGGGTAGCAATTTTGCCCACTCGGCCCTGGATTTCACGAGTCTGGGGCCGGCCTTGTCCGCTGCACTGGCGAGGCGATGGCCGCCGAGCGACAGCAAGGACAAACCCAGCAGGGAATATAACGATTGACGTCGGTTCATGATTTTCCCCAAAAGATAGTGATCTGCACAGGAATCGCCTGCATTCGAGCGGCGGCCGGGATGCGGCCGGGCAGGGCAAGCGCCTGCGACACCTCACCGGTTTCCAGCTGTTGGACAAACGCCGCAAGATCTGGTTGTTCGGTCATAGGGCGGCTTGGAAGTCTGCTTCGTCGGCGACCGGCCGGCGGACAGCCACGACCATCTTCGGCGGTGTTCAGTTCGACGAGGGCGACCGTGTGCGGGGAATTGGTGCGCGTACTGGACGCGGCCAAGAATGTTGCGGAAATCGGCGTAAGGTTCGCCAGCGCCTGCCAGGACATTGACCGCTCCAGTGGTGTCGATGGAGCTTAGTCGGCCGCGCCGTCGAAATATTACAGGCCGTGGCAAAAACCGCGAGACAAGGCACGGTCCCGGCGTGGCGCGTTGCGCGGGTTCCGCCGTGTAAGCGAACGCCAGGATTGCGCCTTGTGCAAAAAAATGGCGCGGTTCAGCCCGCGCCATCCGTATCAGCCAAGTGCGACGGACTCGATTGCAGTCCGGCACACGCTGTTTCCGATTGCCATTTCCTTACCAGGCCGTCTCGCGCTCCGCGGTGGCGGTGATCTTGTGGATCGACAGGTCGGCGCCGGCGAATTCCTCTTCCGCGTCAAGGCGCAGGCCGATGGTGGCGCGGATGACGCCATACACGACTCCACCGCCAACCAGCGCGATGACGATGCCGGCCAGAGTGCCGATCACCTGGGCAGCGAAGCTGACGCCGCCGATGCCGCCGAGGGCGGTGCTGCCGAAGATGCCCGCGGCGATGCCGCCCCAGGCGCCGCACAGGCCATGCAGCGGCCACACGCCGAGCACGTCGTCGATCTTCCAGCGGTTCTGGGCGGTGGTGAAGAGGAACACGAAGAGCCCACCCGCGACGGCGCCGACGAATAGCGCACCAAGCGGGTGCATCAGGTCGGAGCCGGCGCACACGGCGACGAGGCCGGCGAGCGGGCCGTTATGCACGAAGCCCGGGTCGTTGCGGCCGGCGGCGAGCGCTGCAAGGGTGCCGCCGATCATCGCCATCAGCGAGTTGAGGGCGACCAGGCCGTTGACTGCTTCGAGGCGCTGGGCGCTCATGACGTTGAAGCCGAACCAGCCGACGGTGAGGATCCATGCGCCGAGGGCGAGGAAGGGGATGCTTGACGGCGGATGTGCCGAGATCGCCCCGTCCTTGTGGTAGCGGCCGCGGCGCGCGCCGAGCAGCAGCACCGCGGGCAGCGCGATCCAGCCGCCGAAGGCGTGCACCACGACGCTGCCGGCGAAGTCATGGAATTTGGCGCCGAAGGCCGCTTCAAGCCAGTCCTGGAAGCCGAGGTTGCCGTTCCAGACGATGCCCTCGAAGAACGGATAGACGAAGCCGACGAGCAGGAAGGTGGCGATCAGCTGCGGCACGAAGCGCGCGCGTTCGGCGATGCCGCCGGAGATGATCGCCGGAATGGCCGCGGCGAAGGTCAGCAGGAAGAAGAACTTGACCAGTTCATAACCCGAATTCGCGGCGAGCTGCTCGGCGCTGACGAAGAAGCCGGTGCCGTAGGCAAGCGAGTAGCCGACGATGAAGTAGGCGAGGGTCGACATCGCAAAGTCGCTGAGAATCTTCACCAGCGCATTGACCTGGTTCTTCTTGCGGACGGTGCCGACTTCGAGAAAGGCGAAGCCGGCGTGCATTGCGAGCACCATGATGGCGCCCAACAACACGAAAAGAACGTCGGCCGAGGTCTTGAACTGCTCCATGAAAAAGGCTCCAGTGGCTTGAAGTGGTGCATCAAGCAATGGCTGTGCCACGTGCTTGGCACTGAAGTTTCAATGACTTGCAAGAGCTCTGCACAATATCGGGTCGTTGTAGGCCCGCAAGTGGTGCATGGGGCGTACAGCGGCGCACGATCACGGTGCATGACGCCCGCCATGTCGGCATCGTCCTGGTGCAGAACGTTTTCAATTAATGTATACAATATTTATATTTATTGGCGACAAAGCCTACAATCGGGTTTTTGGATGGTGCTGCAGCGGGATGCTCCAGGATAGGTGCCCTGCGGGGGCGCTCAGCGGCCTGTCGTTTTGGGGAACTGCAAATGAATCGCGACCGGAAGCTCTATGTGGCGGCGGGGGTCTTGCTGCTGCTGTCGCTCATCTGGGGCTACAACTGGGTGGTAATGAAGAAGGTGATGCGCTACGTCGATCCTTTCGATTTTTCCGCCCTGCGTACTTTCCTGGGATCACTCGCGCTGTTTGCGGTATTGGCCGTGCGCGGGCGGCCGCTGCGGCCGGTGGCGCTGGGAGGCATGCTGTGGCTGGGCCTGTTGCAGACTGCGGCATTTACCGGATTGATCCAGTGGGCACTGGTAAGCGGCGGGGCGGGGAAGACCGCGGTGCTGGTCTACACCATGCCGTTCTGGCTGCTGCCAATGGCGCGGATGTTCCTTGGCGAGCGGGTACGCGGTTCGCAGTGGGCGGCGGTGGCGCTGGCGCTGGCGGGGCTGCTGCTGATCCTGGAGCCGTGGACGATGCGTGGCGACGCCCTGAGCACCGTGCTGGCAATCGTCGCAGGCCTGGTGTGGGCGGCGAGTGCGGTGTTCGCCAAGCGCCTGCGTGCCGGCGTGCAGCTCGATCTCCTGTCGCTGACGGCGTGGCAGATGCTGCTCGGGTCGCTGGTGCTGTGCGTGCTGGCGTGGGTGCTGCCGTCCGAGCCGCCGCAGCTGACGCCTTACTTCATCGGCGCACTGGTGTACAACGCGCTGTTCGCGACCGGGCTGGCGTGGCTGATGTGGCTGTTCATCCTTGATCGTCTGCCCGCCGGGCTCGCCGGCCTGTCGTCGCTGGCGGTGCCGGCGGTGGGCGTGCTGGCCGGCTGGGTGGAACTGGGCGAACGCCCCAGCGCGACCGAATCGGTCGGGATGCTGTGCATCGCGGCGGGCCTGGTGGCGATCAGCGCGGTCGCGATGCGTGGCCGGCGAGCCGTGGGCGCGACCGTCAGCGCAGATTCGAAGAGTTGAACAGGATCACCTGGTCGGCGATGAAGCTGACCTGCACGAAGCGCGTGTCGTCGCCCCAGGTGCAACTCTTCACCGCCAACAGATCGCTGCACTTGGTCGGTGCGCCGAGCACTTGCTTGACTTCCTCGTACTTCATGCCGACCTTGAGCTTGTCGTAATTCTTGGGGGTGAGCTTGCTGCAGGCGCTCAGGACGAGGGCGAGGGCGGCAAGGCCGAGGATGCGGGCGGGGTGTTTCATGTTGGCGTGTCTTCCTGTCTGGTGTGCGGGGCGCCTGCGCGATTGTCCCGGAGTGATGGCGGTTTAACATAAGCGTCACGCATCGGTCACGAATTTTTCGTATCCGTCTTCTAGCCTTCGGGTTCATGAAAGACGTCGATTTCGTTACCGAAGAACGCTGCCTGCGGCCATGTTTGCGCATCGCCCTGGTGACCGAAACCTGGCTACCCGAGATCAACGGGGTCGCGCTGACCCTGGGCCGGATGGTCGATGGGCTGATCGAGCGCGGACACCACGTGCAGCTTGTGCGACCGCGTCAGGCGCCATCGGACCGGGCCGAGGACGGCCCGTGTTTCGAGGAGGTGCTGGCGCACGGGGTGCAGATCCCCAGCTATCAGGGTCTGCGCTTCGGCCTGCCGGCGCGTACCCGACTGTTCCGCCTGTGGTCGCGCCAGCGGCCGGACGTGGTGCACGTTGCGACCGAGGGGCCTCTGGGCTGGTCTGCGGTGTCGGCGGCCACGCGCCTGGGCATCCCGGTGACCTCGGACTTCCACACCAATTTCGATTGCTACAGCGCGCACTACGGCGTCGCCTGGCTCCGGCGCCCGGTCTCGGCGTATCTCAAACGCATGCACAACCGCACCGCAGTGACTTTCGTGCCGACGCGCGCGATGGCGCAGGACTTGCGGGCGCGTGGCTATCGTGCCGTGGAGGTGATCGCGCGCGGCGTCGATACGCGGCGCTTTCACCCCGTACGCCGCAGCGCCGCGCTGCGCCAGTCCTGGGGCGTGGGTGAGACGGCGCTGGCGGTGGTGTACGTGGGGCGCGTCGCGCCGGAAAAGAACCTGCCGCTGGTGCTGGAAGCGTTTGATGCGATCCGGCGGGTGCATGCGGATGCGCGGCTGATAATCGTCGGTGACGGGCCGTCGCGCAAGCCGCTGCAGGACAGTCATCCCGAGCATGTGTTCGCCGGCATGCGCAGCGGTGACGATCTCGCGGCGCACTACGCGTCGGGCGACCTGTTCCTGTTTCCAAGCCTGTCGGAAACCTACGGCAATGTCACGATCGAGGCGATGGCGAGCGGATTGTGCGTGGTGGCTTACGACTGCGCGGCAGCCGCTGAAGTCATCGCCAGCGGGCGCGAAGGCATGCTGGCACCTCCCGGCGATGCCGACGCCTTCGTCACGCAGTCGCTGATCGCCGCCGGGGACGCAGCGCTGCGCCGCAGGCTTGGTGCCGCGGCGCGCGTGCGCAGCGAATCGCTCGACTGGGAGCGCATCCACGACCGCTTCGCCGGCGCCCTGCAGACGGTCGTCGATGATACGTACCCGGGGCGCGCCGATCTCCTTCCATTCAGGGCGACGGTGCGATAGAAGATGCCGCAAGTCCGTTCGGTATTCATCTCCGACGTCCACCTCGGCACCCGCGCGTGCCAGGCGGACCGCCTGCTCGAGTTCCTGCGCGAGCACCCTTCCGACTACCTATACCTGGTTGGCGACATCGTCGATTTCTGGGCGATGAACCGCAGTATCCAGTGGTCCGCCGCGCAGAATACGGTGGTGCAAAAGGTGCTGCGCCGTGCGCGCCAGGGCTGCCAGGTGTTCTTCATTCCGGGCAACCACGACGAGGCGCTACGGCAGTACGTCGGGATCGCATTCGGCGACATCCGTGTCGAGGCCGAATGGGTGCATGAGGCGGCCGACGGGCGCCGCTACTGGCTCGTGCATGGCGACGAATTCGATCAGGTCACGCGCCACCACCGCTGGGTCGCGGTGCTCGGCGACATCGGCTACAACAGCCTGGTGCGCATCAACCACTGGTTGTCGCATCTGCGTCGTATGCTGCACCGGCCGGGCTACTGGTCGCTGGCGGGTTACGCGAAGCAGAAGGTCAAGCGCGCGGTGAATTTCGTCTTCGACTTCGAGTCGTCGATCGCCCATGCCGCGCGCCGCAAGGGGCTCGATGGCGTGATCTGCGGTCACATCCACTGGGCCGCGGACCAGGAGATCGAAGGCGTGCGCTACATGAATTGCGGCGACTGGGTGGATAGCTGCAGCGCGATCCTCGAGCATGCCGACGGGCGCATGGAAGTGGTGCGCTGGCAAAGTGCCGCCGTGCCGACCGGCGCCATCATCACCGCGATGCGCGTCACGCCGGATCAGGCAGTTGCCGCGTCGAGTCTCACGGCGAACGCTGCGGTGGACAGTTCGCAGCATGCCACCGAGGCACAGCGGCGGGCATCCTGACGTTCGCCCGCCGTTCGGCAGGTGCGTTGCGCGGGATTACCTCTTCCGGCCTTGCCACCAGGCGTCGAGACTGAATGCCCCGGCGCCGTTCGCAACCAGCATCAGCATGCCGCCCGCGATCGCGAGATTCTTCATGAACATGATGGATTGCACCTGGTTGGCGAAATCGGTGTGGAAGATCAGTGCGCTCGCCAGGCAAAACACCGCCAGACCTGCGGCCGCCAGCCGGGTCAGGGCACCGAACAGCACGCCGAGGCCGCCGCCCAGTTCGGCGAAGATCACCAGCGGCAGGAGCGCTCCGGTGACGCCCATCGAGGCCATGTACTGCTGGGTGCCGGCATAACCGGCGCCGAGTTTGCCCCAGCCGGCGACGATGAAGATCAGCGCGAGAAGGACGCGCGCCGCGAGGGAAGTGATGTCTCTCATCATGTTCTCCTTGTTGTTGTCGGGTTTGCGTACCCTCCTATCTATGTAGTCGACATGCGTAGCGAATGCATGGCGACCCGCGCCGCGTAATGCGTGCGCGGGCGCGGCGATTCATTTCGGGATCTGCACGATATGCAGCAGATTGGTGCTGCCGCTGCGCCCGAAAGGCAGGCCGGCGATGACGACGACGTCGTCGCCGGCGCGCGCGAAGCCATGCGTGACGACTGCGGCGCTGGCGTGTTCGACCATTTCCAGAACGTCATGCACGTCCTCGAACGGCACCGGGTGCACGCCCCACACCAGCGCGAGGCGGCGCGCGGTGGTGAGCTGCGGGGTCAGGCCGAGGATCGGCGTGCTCGGGCGTTCGCGGCTGGCGCGCAGGCAGGTGAAGCCGCTGGCGCTGTAGGCGACGGTCGCGGCCGGTTCGATCAGCGCCGTGACGCGACGCAGCGCGCAGCAGATCGCCTCCGGCGTGTTGGCGGCGGCGGGCGTGTGGCTGGCTTCGAGGCCGGGTCGCCAGGCGGGATCCTGTTCGACCTGGGTGATGATGCGATCCATGATCGTCACGGCTTCGACCGGATACTGGCCCGAGGCCGATTCGGCCGACAGCATGACGGCGTCGGCGCCATCGTAGATCGCAGTGGCGACGTCGGAAGCCTCGGCGCGTGTCGGCACCGGCGAGACGATCATCGATTCCAGCATCTGCGTCGCGACGACCACCGGGCGGCCGGCGGCGCGGGCGGCGCGCACGATGCGCTTCTGCAGCATCGGCACCTGTTCTGGCGGCAGTTCGACGCCGAGGTCGCCGCGTGCGACCATCACGCCGTCGGCCAGCGCGACGATCTCGTCGAGGCGCTCGATGGCGGCTGGTTTTTCCAGCTTGGCCATGATCCATGCGCGGTCACCGATGATCTCGCGTGCCTCGCGGATGTCTTCGGGGCGCTGCACAAAGGACAGCGCCACCCAGTCGACACCGAGCGACAGGCCGTAGTCGAGGTCGGCGAGGTCTTTCGGCGTCAGCGGCGAAATCGGCAGCACGACGCCGGGCACATTGACGCCCTTGCGGTCCGACAGCGCACCGCCGACGATCACCGTGGTGTCGGCGAAGTCCGCGCCGAAGGCATCCACGCGCAGGCGCAGCTTGCCGTCGTCGAGCAGCAGTTCGGTGCCGGCTTCGAGCGCGGCGAAGATCTCGGGGTGGGGCAGGTTGGCGCGCGTCGCGTCGCCGGGCGTGGCGTCGAGATCGAGACGGAAGCGGCTCCCCGCATGCAGCATGACCTTGCCGTCCGCGAGCTTGCCGATGCGCAGCTTCGGCCCCTGCAGATCCATCAGGATGCCGATCGGGCGGCCGGTTTCGCGCTCGATGTCGCGAATCTGGCGCAGGCGTTCGGCGTGATCGGCGTGGCTGCCGTGGCTGAAGTTCAGGCGGAATACGTCGGCCCCCGCGTTGAACAGCGCGCGGATGCGTTCGGGCGTGGCACTGGACGGGCCGAGGGTGGCGAGGATGCGCGACTGGCGATGGCGTCTCATGGCCTCACTCCGCCATCAGTGCGGCGATGCCGGCGCGCGCAACCTGCGCGTCTTCGGCTGCCTTGACGCCGGACACCCCGACTGCGCCGATCACGCAACCGTCGACGACGATCGGCTCGCCGCCTTCGAGCGGCACCACCGGCATCGCCAGCGCGGCAAAGCGGCCGTTGTTGATCATGTCTTCGAGTACCTTGCTGGGCTTGCCGCTCATCACGCTGGTGCGCGCCTTCTCGGGGGCGACCAGCGCGCTCGACGGCGGTGCGCCGTCCAGGCGCTGCAGCCACAAGGCGTGGCCGCCGGCGTCGCACACCGCGATGGTGACGGCCCAGCCGTTGCGGACGGCTTCGGCCTCGGCGGCTGCGGCGATGCGTTTGACGTCGTCGAGCGTCAGTGCCTTGATGGTCTTCATTGCGTGTTTCCTCCTGTTGTCTGATGGTGCGTCGTCGGCCTTAAAGCACGACGATCGCACGGAAATCGTTCACGTTCGTCAGTGTCGGGCCGGTGACCAGCGAATCGCCCAACGCCTCGAAGAAGCCGTGTCCGTCGTTGTTCGCGAGGCTGTCGCGCGGGCGGATGCCCTGTGCCCAGGCGCGCTTGAGCGTGTCCGGTGCGACGAAGGCGCCGGCGATTTCCTCCTGCCCGTCGACGCCGTCGGTGTCGCCGGCCACCGCATACACGCCGGGCTCGCCGTCGAGTGCGACCGCGAGCGACAGCAGAAATTCGACGTTGCGCCCGCCGCGGCCGTTGCCGCGCACCGTCACCGTGGTTTCGCCGCCGGACAATAACACGCAGGGCGAGGCGACCGGCTGGCGGTGACGGCGCGTCTGCAGCGCGATCCCGGCCATGACCTTGCCGACGTCGCGTGCCTCGCCTTCGATGCTGTCACCGAGCAGCAGCGGCGTGTAGCCGGCGCACGCGGCGACTTTCGCCGCTGCCTCGAGCGCCATTTGCGGCGTGGCAACGAGCGTCGTGCTGACGCGTGCAAGTCGCGCATCGCCCGGCTTGATCGTCTCGCCGCCGCCGCTTTCGAGCAATTCGAGCGCCGCACCGGGCAGATCGATGCCGTAGCGGCGCACGATCTCCAGTGCGTCGGCGCAACTCGTCGGGTCGCCGACCGTCGGGCCGGAGGCGATGTCGATCGGATTGTCGCCGGGCACGTCGGAGATCAGCAGGTTCACGACGCGCGCCGGATAGCAGGCCGCGGCGAGCCGCCCGCCCTTGATCGCGGAGAGGTGGCGGCGCACGCAATTCATCTCCGAGATCGTCGCGCCGGATTTCAGCAGCGCGCGGTTGATCGCCTGCTTGTCCTCCAGCGTGATGCCCGACGCCGGCAGCGGCAGCAGCGCCGAGCCGCCGCCGGAGATCAGGCAGATCACCAGGTCGTCCTCGTTCAGGTCGCGCACCACATCGAGCAGGCGTCCGGCGGCGGCGAGTCCGGCCGCATCCGGCACCGGGTGCGCCGCCTCGACGATCTCGATGCGTTCGCACGGCACCGCGTAGCCGTAGCGGGTCACGACCAGGCCGGACAACGGGCCGGGCCAGCTGCGTTCCAGCGCCTGCGCCATCGCCGCCGACGCCTTGCCGGCGCCGATGACGATGGTACGACCGCGCGGCGGCGCGGGGAGGTGGCGCGGAATGCAGCGTTCGGGCTGGGCAGCTTGCACGGCCGCGGCAAACATCTGTTGCAGCAAGTCGCGGATGTCGGATTGGGCGCTCATCACAAGGCCTTTGTCGGAATGGGCTCGGAGTCCTGAATAGGGTGTGGCCGGCAGGCGTTTGCCCCTGGCCGGCCGCTGTGCTGCTTTGATGCGTTTTTACTGGCCACTCATTGACCACTCACTGGCCGATCTCGAAGTTGGCCATCTTCTCCAGCGCCTGCACCATTGCCGAATGATCGCGCGCGGCGCCGCCGTGCGCAACGCAGGAATTGAACAGCTCCTGGGCGGTCGCGGTGTTCGGCAGCGACATGCCGATCTGGCGCGCAACCGTCAGCGCGAGGTTCAGGTCCTTCTGGTGCAGTTCGATGCGGAAGCCCGGATCGAAGGCGCGCTTGATCATGCGCTCGCCATGCACTTCGAGGATGCGCGACGAGGCGAAGCCGCCCATCAGCGCCTCGCGCACGCGCGCCGGATCGGCGCCGTTCTTCGCCGCGAACAGCAGCGCCTCGGCGACCGCCTCGATGTTCAGCGCGACGATGATCTGGTTGGCGACCTTGCAGGTCTGGCCGTCGCCGTTCTTGCCGACGAGCGTGATGTTCTTGCCCATCAGCTGGAACAGCGGCAGCGCCTTCTCGAAGGTCGAGTGCTTGCCGCCGACCATGATCGACAGCGTGCCGGCTTTCGCGCCGACCTGGCCGCCGGACACCGGCGCGTCGAGGTACTCGCAACCCAGATCGTTGATGCGCTGGGCGAACTGCTTCGTCGCGATCGGGCTGATTGAACTCATGTCGATGACGATCTTGCCCGCGGAAAGCCCTTCGGCAACGCCGTTCGCCGCGAACAGCGCCGCTTCGACGTTGGGCGTGTCGGGCACCATCAGGATGATGAACTCCGACTTCTGCGCGACTTCGCGTGCGGTCTCGCAGGCGGTGGCGCCGGCGTCGATGATCGTGCGCGGCATCTTGCCGTGGGTGTTCACGAACAGCGTGTGGCCGCCGTCGATGAGGTGCTGGGCCATCGGCGTGCCCATGATGCCGAGTCCGATGAATCCGATATTCGCCATGATTGTTTCTCCTTTCTTTATATGTGTAGTTGTCTCTGTGCGGGGCGGGGGGGCTCAGCGCGTCAGTGCCTCGATCCAGCCGAGTCCTTCGCGGGTGGTGGCGGCCGGCTTGTATTCGCAGCCGATCCAGCCTTCGTAGCCGCTGCGGTCGATGAAGTCGAACACATAGCGGTAGTTGATCTCACCCGTGCCCGGCTCGTTGCGGCCCGGGTTGTCGGCGAGCTGGATGTGGGCGATCCGCGGCAGGTAGCGCTTGATCGTGTTCGCCAGTTCGCCTTCCATGCGCTGCGCGTGATAGATGTCGTACTGGATGAACAGGTTGTCCGAGCCGACCGCGTCGAGGATCTCCGCCGCCTGCGCCGTGCGGCTGAGGTAGAAGCCGGGAATGTCGTAGGTGTTGATCGGCTCGACCAGCAGGCGGATGTCCGCGCCCTTGAGCTTGGCGGCGGCGAAGCGCAGGTTCTCGATGAAGGTCTCGCGCACGCGGCCCGCATCGACCCCGGCCGGTGCCTTGCCGGCGAGGCAGTTCACCTGCTTGCAGCCCAGCGCCTGCGCGTAGTCGATCGCGCGGCCGACGCCGTCCTGGAATTCCCCGACGCGCGCCGGATCGCAGGCGATGCCGCGCTCGCCGGCGTCCCAGTTGCCCGCCGGCAGGTTGTGCAGCACCTGCGTCAGACCGTAGCGTTCGAGTCGCTCGGCGAGCTCTTCCTTGCGGAAGGCGTACGGAAACAGGTACTCGACACCCTTGAACCCCGCATCGGCGGCCGCCTCGAAGCGGTCGAGGAAGCCGACCTCGTTGAACAGCATCGTCAGGTTGGCAGCAAACTTTGGCATCTCTCAATTCCCCCGGTTTCAGTCGAGCAGCGCAATCGCGGTCGGCGCATCGGCGCGGCCGTCGGCGAGCGGCTCGAATTCGTTGATCGCGTTGATCTCGGTACCCATCGCGATGTTGGTGACGCGTTCGAGGATGATCTCGACCACCACCGGCACGCGAAACTCTTCCATCCACGCCCGGGCCTGGGCGAACGCGGGCTGGATTTCCTCGGGTGTGCGCACGCGGATCGCCTTGCAGCCCAGGCCTTCGACGACGCCGACGTGATCGACGCCATAGCCTTCGGTCTCCGGCGCGTTGATGTTCTCGAACGCGAGCTGCACGCAGAAGTCCATGTCGAAGCCGCGCTGCGACTGGCGGATCAGGCCGAGGTAGGCGTTATTCACGACCACATGCAGGTAGGGCAGCTTGAACTGCGCGCCCACCGCCAGTTCCTCGATCATGAACTGGAAGTCGTAGTCGCCCGAGATCGCCACCACCTTGCGCCGCGGGTCCGCCGCGACGACGCCGAGGGCCGCCGGCACGGTCCAGCCGAGCGGGCCGGCCTGGCCGCAGTTGATCCAGTGGCGCGGCTTGTACACGTGCAGGAACTGCGCGGCGGCGATCTGCGACAGGCCGATCGTGCTGACGTAGCAGGTGTCCTTGCCGAAGACCTTGTTCATCTCTTCATACACGCGCTGCGGCTTCATCGGCACTTCGTCGAAGTGCGTCTTGCGTAGCATCGTGCGTTTGCGACCCTGGCATTCCTCGACCCACTGGCGACGGTCGGGCAGGTCGCCTACGGCCTTCATCTCGCGGGCGACCTCGATCAGGCGGTCCAGCGCCAGACCGGCGTCTGACACGATGCCGTAGTCCGGCCCGAACACGCGGCCGATCTGCGTCGGTTCGATGTCGATATGCACGAACTTGCGGCCCTCGGTGTAGACCTCGACCGAGCCGGTGTGGCGGTTCGCCCAGCGGTTGCCGATACCCATCACGAAGTCGGACGCGAGCATCGTCGCGTTGCCATAGCGGTGCGAGGTCTGCAGGCCGACCATGCCGGCCATCAGCGGATGGTCGTCGGGAATCGAACCCCAGCCCATCAGCGTCGGGATCACCGGCACACCCATGATCTCGGCAAATTGCTGCAGCTTCGCGGCCGCATCGGCGTTGATCACCCCGCCACCGGCGACGATCAGCGGGCGCTCGGCGGCGTTCAGCATCGCGATCGCCTTCTCGGCCTGCGCGCGGCTCGCGGCGGGCTTGTACGCCGGCAGCGGCTCGTAGGTGTCGATGTCGAACTCGATCTCGGCCATCTGCACGTCGAAGGGCAGGTCGATCAGCACCGGGCCGGGACGGCCCGAGCGCATGATGTGGAAGGCCTGCTGGAACACGCGCGGCACCTGCGCCGGCTCGCGCACCGTCACCGCCCACTTGGTCACGGGCTTGGCGATCGTCTCGATATCGACCGCCTGGAAGTCTTCCTTGTAGAGACGGGCGCGCGGCGCCTGGCCGGTGATGCAGAGGATGGGTATCGAATCGGCCGATGCGGAGTAGAGCCCCGTGATCATGTCGGTGCCCGCCGGGCCCGAGGTGCCGATGCACACGCCGATATTGCCGGCCCTGGTGCGGGTGTAGCCTTCGGCCATGTGCGAGGCGCCCTCGACGTGGCGGGCGAGGTAGTGCTTGAAGCTGCCATCCTTGCGCAGTGCCGAATAAAGCGGGTTGATCGCCGCGCCGGGAATGCCGAACAACGTTGTGATGCCTTCCTTGCGCAACACTGCCGCGGCGGCGTCGACTGCTCTCATGCGTGCCATGGTGTCTCCTCCTGTTTCCTGTTCCGGCTCGGGGCCGCTGATTGACGTTGGATGCAGGATAGGGAGGAACGCAGCCGGAATGAATTGGCGCGGGAATCCTTTCTGTCGATACTTCAGATATCGAATGAGGGAGCGCACCAAGAAAAGGAACGCCCCCGGTGGATTGCCGGGGGCGTGGTTCGTGATTGGGGCGCCTCGCACCGTGGGCGAGGCGGCGGACTGTCGTTCGTCGTGGCCGTCGACGTCAGTGGCTCACTTCGTGGCCGATGATGCCGCCAACCGCCGCGCCGCCGACTGCGCCGGCAGTCGAGCCGGTCACGGCGTGACCAACACCTGCGCCGACCGCAGCGCCGAGGATGGTGCCGCCGGTGTGCGTGCAGGCCGACAGGCTGAAGGCGGTGGCCACGATGACGAGAATCGATTTCAGGCTTTGGCTGTGCATGATGTTCTCCTTTCGGCTGCCCGGCCTGCCGGAGTTGCAGGCGAGGCCGGTGCCGCCGCGCTTATTTCGCCGGTTCGCTGCCGGTCGCCGGGACACTTGGCCGCGGCGATGAAGAGCTTTCTCCGAGCTCGCGAACTGGTTCCATGCTAGGAGTCGTGCGGGAGGGCGTCTGTCGGACGAAGCGGAATCGCCTGTAGGACGATTCCTGCAAGGCACTGGCTGGCGGCCCAGAAGGCGCTCACCAACGCGGACTTGGTCCGCCCTTTCGTCTCTTGCGTTCGTGCCGCCCAATCGCTCAGCCCACATCCACCGGCAGGGCCTGCCTGTCCACGACCCGCCGCAGCACGAAACTCGAATGCACGCCGGTCACGCCGGGGATGCGCGTGATGCGGTTCAGCAGCAGTTCCTGGTAGCCATCCATGTCCCGCACCACGACTTTCAGCTGGTAGTCGGCGGCCTGTCCGGTGATCAGCAGGCACTCCAGCACTTCCGGGATGTCCCGCACGGCGGCCTCGAAATCCGTGAAGCGCTCCTGCGTGTGCCGGTCCATCGAAATCTGGATCAGCGCCATCAGCGACAGGCCCAGCGCCTTCGCGTCCAGTTCGGCGCGATAGCCGGTGATGAAACCCGCTTCCTCCAGTGCGCGCACCCGGCGCAGGCACGGGGAGGGCGACAGCCCGATGCGGTCGGCGAGGTCCTGGTTGCTGATGCGTCCGTCCTGCTGCAGCACCCGCAGGATCTCGCGGTCGTAGCGATCGATTTGCATGGAATTGCCGTAATTTTATGTGTTGTGTTGTCGTAAGCTTTAAATTAGCTTAGCGGCGCAATAATCTGCCAATTATACCGCTGAAAGTGCGCGAAAACGCAAGCCTCTGCCAACGCCTTTTCCGTATCATGCTTCCCATCGACAACGACTATCGGCACCTCAGGACCTCATCATGTTGACCAATCCGTCCAGCAAGTACCGCCCCTTCCCGCCGGTGAACCTCCCCGACCGCCAGTGGCCGAGCCGCGTCATCGACAAGCCGCCCGTGTGGATGAGTACGGACCTGCGTGACGGCAACCAGTCGCTCTTCGAACCGATGGACGGCGAGAAGAAGATGCGCCTCTTCCAAACTTTGTGCGACGTGGGCTTCAAGGAGATCGAGGTCGCCTTCCCGTCGGCCTCGCAGATCGAATTCGACTTCGTGCGCGAACTCATCGAAGGCGGACACATCCCCGAGGACGTCACGATCGAGGTCCTGACTCAGGCGCGTGAGCCCCTCATCCGCCGCACGCTGGAGTCGATCCGCGGCGCGAAGCGCGTGATTGTGCATGTGTATAACGCCACCTCCGAGCCCTTCCGCGACATGGTCTTCAGCATGAGCAAGACCGAGATCATCGAGCTCGCGGTGTCGACCGTGAAGCTCATCAAGGAACTCGCCGCTGAACAGCCCGAGACCGAGATCGTCCTCCAGTACAGTCCCGAGACCTTCACCGCCACCGAGCTCGACTTCGCGCTCGAAGTCTGCAACGCAGTGACCGAAGCCTGGGGCGCGACCCCCGACAACAAAGTCATCCTCAACCTCCCCGCGACGGTCGAGGTCGCGACGCCGAACATCCACGCCGACCAGATCGAGTGGATGCACCGCAACGTCGCGCGCCGCGACAGCGTCGTCATCAGCGTGCATCCGCACAACGACCGCGGCACGGCCGTCGCCGCTGCAGAACTCGCGCTCATGGCCGGCGCCGACCGTGTCGAAGGCTGCCTTTTCGGCAACGGCGAGCGCACCGGCAACGTCGACATCGTCACGCTTGCGCTCAACCTCTACACGCAAGGCGTGAATCCTGGCCTCGACTTCTCGGACATCAACGCCGTTGCCCGAACCGTGGAACACTGTACCCAGCTCCCCATCTCCCCGCGCCACCCCTACGTCGGGGACCTCGTCTTCACGGCCTTCTCCGGCTCCCATCAAGACGCCATCAAGAAGGGTTTTGCCGCCGCCGCCCACAAGGCACTCAGTGGCCAAACAAGCCCGTGGAACGTGCCCTACCTCCCCATCGACCCGGCAGACGTCGGCCGCAGCTACGACTCGGTGATCCGGGTCAACAGCCAGTCCGGCAAGGGCGGGATCGCCTACCTGCTCGAAGCCGAATACGGCATCGTCCTGCCGCGGCGCTTGCAGGTGGAGTTCGCGGCCGTCGTGCAGCAACACGCGGACACGCACAAGGGCGAAGTCACGGCCGCCGACATCTGGCGCCTGTTCTCCGAGACCTACCTGACCAACGACAAGTCCGCGCGCTACGTCGAGCACCACCTCTTCGAACACGGCGACGCCCAAGGCATCCGCCTCACGCTCGACGTGAATGGCGAGGCGCAGACGCTCGTCGCCGAAGGCAACGGCCCGATCGACGCCGCGGTGCGTGCGCTCCACAACCTCGGCATCGACCTGCAGGTGCGCAGCTACGAAGAGCGCTCGTTCGGCAGCAGCACCCAGTGCGGCGACGCCCGCGCCTACGCACTGATCGAAGTGGCCCGCCCGGGAGCCGCCGGCGACTGCTACGGCGTCGGCATCGACGAGAACATCGTCACCGCATCGATCAAGGCGATGGTGAGCGCGCTCAATCGCGCCGGCGGCGCGGCGCTCGCGACCGATAGGCCGCACGCGGCCTGACCAGAGCGGGGGAGCGGACGCTCCGGCGTCCGCCCCGCGCGGGCCGCGCTCGACGTGCCGGCACCCCCGAATCGGTCGCCGACTTCCTGCGTCGCGTGGCGTCGATCGAGCATCAACACTGCCCCTGTTGCGGCAGCGGACAGATGTACGTGGTGGCCGTCATCGCCCCTGCGCCACGGGCGCTTCACCTGCGAGGACCACCATAATCGCGAGGGCAATCGACGATTCCACTTCCGAGCGCAGCGCCGTGCGCTCGCGGCGGCACTCGCCCCGAATTCGGCGCGGCACTCCCGTCCGGCCTCACCGTTACCATGACCGACCGAAGCGTGCTGCTCCCGGCTCCCGCCTTGCCCGCTTCGCATGCCCGAAAGATCGCTCGCCTCATGCCAAAGGATTGACGCCGCAGGATCGCCGCTTACAATCCCCATAGCATCCGCCGTCGCGGCGGTTCAGTCCAACGAGGTTTATTCGCCGCCATGCCGCCTCGCCTTCCTCAAACTCTGCCGCTGCGGCGGATAAACGCTATTCGTTGGGCATCTTGATTTTCGCAGCGAGGTCGAATTGAGTCACAAATTATTACTTGTCGATTTTGAGAACGTTCAACAGGTCGATCTGAGTCGCCTTGAAGCCAACTTTCACGTCGTAATCTTTGTTGGTTCAAGTCAGAAGAGTGTTCCGATTGATCTTGTTGCAAGCGCTCAAAAACTCGGAGAGCGAGTGGAGTGGCAGCGCGTCGACGGGAATGGCAGCAACGCCCTTGATTTTTACATCGCTTGCCAACTCGGGCGTGTGATCGAGAAATCTCCGAGTCTTCATTGCATTGTTTTGTCCAAGGACAAAGGTTTCGACCCATTGCTGCGGTACCTGAACAAAAATGGCTTGAAGTGCAAACGCATAAACAGCCTGCTTGAACTTGAACCGAAGACCGCCACCACCGAAGAGCCAAATTACAAACGCGTTTTTGACCTTTTGAGCAAATCGGAAAAGAAGTCGCGGCCTCGCAAGCGAGCAACACTGTCACAGCACATCTCTTCAATGTTTCAGAAAAATATTGCCCAAAGCGATGTCGATAGAATAATTGACATTCTCTTTGCAAACAAAATGATTTCGGAAACCAACAACACCATCACCTATGAGTTCTAAGCTGCCCAACCCGGCGGTCGACCTCGCTCCCTCCGGTCGCTGGACGCTGCGCGATAAAGCCTCGCAGCGCCGGTCACCTCTACGTTATGCGGCATAGGCGGACCTATGGCAACCGAGAAAGAACTTGACCGCGCGCTCGCGGCGGAACTGGAAAGCAACCCCACATTCATGGCCTGGCTTATTTCTCAGACCAAGTTTGCCGGCTGCGGGGCAAGCTTTGTTAGCTGCCGCGCGGACCACCCGTGGGGCACGCATCCTTTCCCCGTCATCAATTCGGTCACTGGTGAGAGCAGCACCACCAAACGCCAGTCAGAGACCGATGTTCTCCTCGTCGTATCCGACCGAGATGGTCGGATACTTGGTCTGCACATTGAGAATAAGGTTGGTGCAGGCAAGTTCACTGATCTACTGAATCGCCCCGAGTTTGGTGGAGGCTCTAACTCTTGAGAAGATAGAGCCATGAAGAAGTCTGTGAAGTTCTCCCCTGAAGTCCGTGAGCGTGCCGTACGCATGGTGGCCGAGTGTCGCGGCAACCA
>NZ_WTVQ01000065.1 GCF_012910955.1 Aromatoleum diolicum | reverse complement strand
AGGATGACCACCTCGCAGACCTGCCCGGCGCGGCAGCGGAAGGCGCGGCGATCCGCGACCTGCTCGGCGAATGCGGCTACGACGTCTCCCATGGCGACGGACTGGAAGCGCTGGACGTGTTCGCACGCCTCTTCCGCCAGCCCTGCAAAGTGCTCGTGATCGCCGCCCACGGGGTCTTCGAGGCCACTGCGCGCGACGGCACGCAGCGCACCGGTGTCGTGCTCTCCGACGGCATGCTGCTCACCGCCGCGGAGGTCGGCCAGCTGGAAGTGCCGCCGGAACTGGTGTTCCTCAACTGCTGCCATCTCGGCGCCATGAGCACCGCACCGGACGCCGCCAACCGGCTGGCTTACAGCCTCGCGCGCGAACTCATCGAAATCGGCGTGCGCTGCGTCGTGGCCGCGGGCTGGCAAGTCAATGACGACGCCGCCAAGCTGTTTGCCAGCACCTTCTTCGAAACCTTCGTGCGGCAAAGCCAGCCCTTCGGCCAGGCCGTGTTCACCGCCCGCAAGGCGGCCTGGGAACAGTTCCCGCAATACAACACCTGGGGTGCCTACCAGGCCTACGGCGACCCGCAGTACATGCTCGACCCGCCGGCCGACGAATCCGCGGACTGGATTCCCACCGGACTCGTTTCACCGGTCGAACTCGCCGACGTGCTCACCCGCATGCGCGTCGATCTCAGTCACGAGCACCGCACGATCGCCGCCGTCGAGCGCAACATCGCGGCGATTCTCGCGCATTTGCCGCCCGCCTGGCAGGACCTGCCCGACGTCCAGGCCGCCATCGGCGCGGCATATGGCGAACTCGGCGGCGACGGTTTCGACCGCGCCTGCACCGCCTACTGCCGCGCGCTCGGAGGGCAGGACAACGCCGGCCGCGTGCCGGTACGCATCATCGAACAACTCGCCAACCTCGAAGCCCGCGCCGGCGAAGCCAAGGGCGATGTCGCCCTGATCGACGCCGCCATCGCACGCCTGCAGGGGCTCATCGCACTGTCGACGCCGTTGCGCCCCGACGCGACGGCTGCCGTCAGCCCGAACATGGAACGCCACGCCGTCCTGGGCAGCGCCCTCAAGCGCAAGGCGGCCGTCATCGCCGCGACCAGCACCAACTGGGCGAAGGTCCGCGCGGTGTTGCACCAGGCCCGCGACGCCTACGCCAGCGGCGAAGGCAAGCCCGATGACCCCGGCTTCGACCCCTACCTGATGATCAACCGCCTGCAGCTCGACTGGCTGCTGCTGCGTGCCGACGATACCGCCTCGCGCGAACAGGAAGGCCGGCAGGCTGCGGCCTGTGCGCAGGCCGCGCGCCGCCTGTTTGCGCAAAGTGGCGACTTCTTCAACGCCGTCAAACCCGCCGACGCCGAACTGACCGCACGCCTGTTTGCCGGTCTCGCCGCCGAGGACGGCCCGGAACTCACGCGTATCTACGACGACGCGATTGCGCAGATCCCGCGCAGCGGCAGGAAATTCGACTCGGTGGTGAAACAGATCTGCCTGCTTGCGCGCTTCGTCGCCCTGCGCGGACAAACCGACGACGCGATGCGTGCGAAGCTGCTCGGCGGACTCGCCCGCAGCCTGAGCCAGCAGGACTGCCCGGGCCTGCCACCCGAGACACCGGACCAGCCGGCACCGAAAGGCACAACCGCCAGTCGCAGCCGCAAGAGAAAGCCCGCAAGCTAGGCTGTTGACGATGACGCGGAATCGGTGCGCGCTCCGTTCGCATCCGGGTGTTGCGATCGTCCGTACAGCGGTGCGGAAATGTGTTGGCCAGCACCCACCCAATGACGCCACCGCGCCGCGTTCGCGGGCGCGCAATCTCGCGCATTTCGTGTAAACACTTCATATTTTCAACAACTTGCAATCAAGCATGGGACAACGCCGGGGTCCTGGCACGGTCTCTGCAATAGGTCTGTCGAGCCCCGCGAAAGTGCTCGAAGCAAATACCACCCAAGCTGTAATCGACCCCCTTAGGAGAACGACCATGAAAACCCTGACGATCAATGACCTGCCGATGACCGAAGAACTGGCCCGCGAAGCGATGGCCGAAGTGCGCGGCGGCATGATGTACTTCGCCCCCTACCACTGGGGTGGCTACGACTTCTCCACCAAGAACTACTCGTTCGAAGCCGCGCAGCAGATCAACCAGGGGCAGAGCGTGGCGACCAACGTCGGCAACAACGTCGCCGTGCTGGGTGGTTTCGCCTCCCCGTCGGTGCCGGTCACTGCCACGCAGAACGCCGATATCAACAATCACGTCCACTTCTGAGCGTAAGCAAATCTGGTGGAGGCCTTCCGGCCTCCACCGATTCAAACCAAATTGAGGAGCACTACCATGTCGTCGATCATGATTCGCGATCTGGCCCTGAGCAAGGAACTCGACAACGGTGCCATGGCGGCCGTTCGTGGAGGCGCACTAGGCCCCGTCGCACACCTTCCCTTCGCAAACGTCAACGTCAACGTCGGCATCAACCAGACGGTCGCGCAATTTCAAAGCATCCAGGTCAATACCCTCAACAATGTGGGCGTGATCGGGGCCGACTTTGGCTTCCAACTGGACTTGAATCCGATTCAGTCGGCGACCGCGGCGATCACAATCTAGGGCAACGGAGGCCCGCGGCCTCCCTTGTCATGGCGACAACACCGTCCGGGGCACGCATCCAGCGTGACCTATACTGATTCAAGGGTAATCGTCGCCCCATCATTGCATCGTGAGGATCAAACCATGGCCACCATCGTTATCAAGGACTTGCCGGAAAACATGGATCTCGATCGCCAGGCGATGCTGGCGATAACCGGCGGCGCGCGTTTGCGCGGACGTCCGGCGGCAGCGGTGCGCGCGCTGGCGCGCGGCGACCGCAGCGTCGACCAGCCGCGCACCGGGCCGCAAGCGGCAAGTCGGCGCCCGGTGAAGAGCACGCTGTTCAGATAAGCATTGCGCGTTGCGCCGAAACCGCCCCCATGTCCTCCGCACTGACATGACGGCGGCGCACGCAGAAAACGTTTTCCTGCCAACCCGCACCGTTCCGCTACTGAATCAGGGGAGATACATCATGCCCGCGATCGCCATCCACGACCTCTGCATGAATCGCGTTCTGGACAACAAGGCCCTCGCGTCCATCAAGGGTGCAGGCGCCCCGTGGGTCTTCGGCTGGATCCGTCCCTTTGTGGCGGCCCAACCCAGCTTCGGCCCGACGGTCAACTTCTATCAGGTCAACAATACGTTCTATGCCGATCAGATGGTCAATCAGTTCCAGATCATCGACGTCTCGAATTCCGCCGCCAACTCGACGGTCAGCGTCGGGGTGGGCGCGAACGGCGGTGCGCTGAAGCAACAGTAACCGGGCGGCGCCCCGGGTGCGGAGCAAGGGCGCCGCACCGACGGCAACCGACCGGTCCCGACTGGCGACACCACCGTGACCTGCGCAAATCAGATCCACTGGACCTCGGCCGCGCGCTGCCATGTCGGACTGGTGCGCAAGGTCAACGAGGACGCCTTCCTGGACAGACCCGAGCGCGCGCTGTGGGCGGTGGCGGACGGCATGGGCGGGCACGACGCCGGCGATCTTGCGAGCGGCATGGTCGTCGCGGCACTGGATGGGCTGGCGCCGTGCACGGGCCTGGCGAACTTCGTCACCGAGGCGCGCGACCGCTTGCAGACCGTGAACCGGCAACTTCGAGCGGAGGCGGCCATCCGCGAAGTCTCGCTCATCGGCAGTACGGTCGTGGTCCTGCTCGCCTGCGAGCGTTCCTGTGCATACCTGTGGGCTGGCGACAGCCGGGTGTACCTCTACCGCAACGGCAGGCTCAAACTGCTCAGTCGCGACCACAGCCCGCTCGAGGAACTCAGGGCACGCGGCTATCCGACCAGCCAGGAGGCGCTTCCACCGGGCCACAATCTGATCACCCGCGCAGTCGGCGGTCTCGACACGCTCGAACTCGATCAGGGCGCCATCCTGGTCGGCGATGGGGACATCTTCCTGCTGTGCAGCGACGGATTGACCAAGCACGTGAGCGAGGACGACATCGCCGGCGCGCTCGCGCCAGGCGACTGCCGACAGGCCGCGGATGTGCTGATCGATCTCGCGCTCAAAGGCGGCGGGCGCGACAACATCACCGCGGTCGTGGTCCGCGCCGAAGATCCCGACTGCTCCGACATGACCTTGCTGAATCCGGCGCTGTGACGCGATCGCACCGTTCCCGCTGTCGCTCAGCGTTGATCCTCGCTGCGCGACGAATTCTGCTTGCGAAAGTCCTTCGACCGGATGCCGTGCTTCTTGAGCAGCGTCTGCAGATGGGAGCGGTTCATATCGCAGCGACGGGCAAGCTCGGCCACCGTTCCGCCCACTTCCTCCAGCCCCCGCTCGAGAAACATTTTCTCGGCCTCGTCGCTTGCGGCGCGTTTTGCGTCGCCGAGCGAGGCTGACGCGGCGGTCTCCACGGCCGAGGCAGGGTTCACCACCGCGGGCACTCCCGATGCGGGCCGAATATCGGGCGGCAGATGCTCCAGATCAGCCGTGTCGCCGGCAAGGCAGGAGATGCGGTAGATCAGGTTGCGCAGCTCGCGAATGTTGCCGGGATAGGCGTAGCGCAACAGGAATTCGCGCAGACGCGGCGCCATCTTGATCGGGCGTCGCTTGAGCGTTTCGGCAGCCTCGTCGCCAAAGAAGGCGAACAGCAAGGGGATCTCGTCCCGGCGCTCGCGCAACGGCGGCAGGGTCAGGTGAATGACGCTGAGCCGGTAGAAGAGATCCTCCCGAAACGTCCCGTCCACACTCAGGCGGCGCAGGTTGCGGTTGGTCGCCGCGACGATGCGGGTGTCCACCGCGATCGGCTCATCCGAGCCGACGCGCTGGATCTCATGCGATTCGAGCACCCGGAGCAACTTCACCTGGCCCGACAACGGCAGTTCGCCGATCTCGTCGAGGAAGATGGTCCCGGTGTGCGCACTTTCGAACTTGCCCTTGCGGTCGCTGACGGCGCCGGTAAACGCGCCCTTCCTGTGGCCGAACAGTTCGGACTCCAGCAGGTTTTCCGGAATCGCCCCGCAGTTGACCGAGATGTAGGGCTTGTCGGGTCGCGAGCCGTTGGCGTGGATGACTTTGGCCATCAGCTCCTTGCCGGTCCCGCTTTCGCCGTCGATGAGGACCGGCAGGTCCGTCGGCGCCGCCTTCTCCGCAATCTCCAGCGCTTCCAGCAGTTGCGGATTGTCGCCGAACGCGCCCTCGAACACGAAGCTGCGGTCGAGCAGCGCGCGGCGCCGCGCACCGGGCGCCAGATCCACCGGTGCCGCTTCCGCCGCGGCCGCCTGGACGAAGCGCTCCTTGTGCGACAGTTGCAATGCCTCGTCGCGCAACGCGTTCGCCTGCCGCAGCAGCTTCTCGATCTCGGGCCGCGCGAGCGTCGATGCCCAGCGCAGCGTCGAACGCAGGATCTCGATCTTCTCGAGCAGTCCCGCGTACGAGATCGCCGAACTGCCACGTGCGGCCGGGGGAAGGATCTTCATGCCGCCGCCAGCTGTTTCTGCACCAGTTGGTAATACATGCCGCGCCTCTCGACGAGTTCCTCGTGGCGCCCCTGCTCGACGATCGCTCCCTCGTAGAGCACCAGGATCTTGTCGGCGCGCATGATCGTGGAGAGCCGGTGCGCGATGATGACGGCGGTGCGCCCCGCGAGGATGTCGTGCATGTTGCCGATGATGTTGCTCTCCGACTGGGTGTCCAGCGCCGAGGTCGCCTCGTCGAACACCAGCAGGCGCGGGTCGTGGTACAGCGCACGCGCGATGCACAGGCGCTGGATCTGGCCGCCGGAGAGGCCCACGCCGCGCTCGCCGACGATCTGCTCGTAGCCCAGCGGCATTTTGCGGATGAAGGCGTGGGCGTCGGCCATCTTCGCCACTTCCTCGATGCGCCGGCGATCGGGCGTCTCGTCGCCGCTGGCGATGTTCTCGGCGATGGTCCCCGAGAACAGCAGATTGCTCTGCATCACGTAGCCGACCTGGGCGCGGTAGTACTCCTTGTCGATCACGCTCATGTCGTAGCCGTCCACCATCAGCCGGCCCTCCGTCGGCGGGTAGAAGCCGACGAGCAATTTCGCCAGCGTCGTTTTCCCCGAGCCGCTGCGACCGACAATGGCGACCAGTTCCCCCGGCTTGATGTCGAAGCTGATGTTCTCGAGCACATACGGCGTTTCATTGCCGTCGTAGCGGAAATACACGCCTTCGAGACTGATCTGGCCCTGCAGGTCCGGCAGCACGACGCGCGAGGCGACGTCCTCGGGGCGCTGTTCCGGCTCCATGTCGAGCACATCGCCGAGGCGCTCCATCGCGACCCCCGCATCGTTAACCTGGCTCCACAGCGCGACCAGTCCCATCAGGGGCGCCAGCACGCTGCCCATCAGGGCGTTGAACGCCATCAGCTGGCCGATGGTGAGCTGGTGCGCCAGTACCTGACTGGCGCCGACCCACAGGATGGCGATCGTCGTGGCCGCATTGAGCAACTGACTGACAAAACCGACCCCGACATTGAACATCTGCGCCCGGTACTGCACCGCGAGCGCCTTGGCGTATTTCTTCTCCCACTTCAGGCGCACCGGACGCTCGATGCCCATGCCCTTGATGGTCTCCACCCCGCCCAAGGCCTCCATCAGATAGGCCTTCGCGTCCGTGGAGGTGCTGAACACCTCGCGCGCGTAGTTCTTGATCTTCGGCGTCACCACCACCGTCAACACCATGATCGGGATGACAAAACCGATCAGCAGCAAGGTCATCTGCACGTTGTAGAGGAACAGGATGGTGAAGTAGATGAATACCATCAGCAGGTTGAGCACCGTGGTGACGGTCGATTCGGTGAGGAACGCCCGGATCGTCTGGTTTTCCTGGAAGCGCGCGAAAATATCGCCGGTCTTGCGTTTGGCAAAGAATGAGAATGGCAGCGACAGCGTGTGCTTGAAGAACTGCGACATCATCATGAAGTCCATGTTGCGCACCATGAAGTTCGCGAGAAATGCGCGGACGGTCGACATGATGTGCGTCGAGACGCTCGTGATGATCAGCCCGGTAATCAACAGGTGCAGCAGGCTCACGTTCTCGTGAACGATCACGCCGTCGAGGATGTTCTGGATGATCAGCGGCGGCACCACCCCCAGCACCTGGATCACGAAGGTCGCCATGACGAGGTGGGCGAGGATCTTCCGGTAGGGTCGCAGATAGCCGACGAAGCGCACCCACGGCGAGCGCGATGCCGCCATCTGCACCTGATTCTGCCCGGGCGTGAACAGCAGGCAGGTGCCGCTCCAGCCGCGCTCGAACTCTTCGATGGCGATCTGGCGGAAGCCGAGCGCCGGGTCCGCGACCCACACCTGCTTCTTCGAGACGCCGTACACCACGACGTAGTGGTAGCCCTCCCAATGCACGATGAAGGGCAGCTCGAAACCGAGCAGCGCATCGAAGGTGCATTGCACGCCGCGCGTCGTGAAACCGAGCGATTCGCCCGCGCGCGCGAGGCTTTCCAGCGTCGCGCCCTGCGTCGTGACGTTGGCCAGTTCGCGCAGTTTGCCGAGCGTCATCGGGATGTCGTAGTGGCGGCAGATCATCGCCAGACAGGCCGCGCCGCAGTCCATCTCTTCGGCCTGTTCGACCAGCGCGAAACGCCGCACCACCCGCTCGCCCATCTCCGGCTTGGACTGCAGATCGAGCGTGACCCGCAGCTTGCGTCGCTGCGCGAGCTTTTTCTGGCGCTCCAGCTCCTTTTCGACAAAACGGATCCGCTCCTCGAGCACTTCGCGCAGCTTGGGGTTGCGCTCCAGAATCTGATGAACGGACTTCTCGGGCACGACCAGCAGCGTGGTGTCGACCGTCGCGATCACCGAGGCCATCTGTTCCTGACGCATCAGGCAGGCCTTCTCGCCGAAGATCTCGCCCTGGCGCAGCGTCGCAATCACATACTCGCTGCCCTGCTCGCTGCGCACCAGGCGCACTTCGCCGTGGCGTACCACGTACAGCCGGCGGTCTTCGCGCCCATCCTGCTTCAGGATCTCCTTGCCCGCGGCGACGCGCTTGACGCCGACGCTGCGCACGAGCTCCTCCAGCTCGCGCTTGTCGACCTTGCCGCGCAGATCGAACAGGCGGGCCACCACGCCGCCCGCTGACCCGATCGCGACATAGCTGGTGATGAACGCCAGTGCGGCGGGATTGCGCGCGATGATCGGTTCGACCGCCTTGCGGGGGATGAACAGCAACTCGGTCTTGGCCGAGGCGCGCGCCGAGAGTTCGTGGCGGTAGTCGCGCAGCATCGCCATCTCGGCCACGACTTCGCCCGTCTTGCGCACGCCAAGGCTCACTTCCTTGCCGTGCTCGTCGGCAAAGACGCGCACCGAGCCGGAGCGGATCACGAACACGCCCTCGGCGGGCTCGCCGGTATTACAGACCGCTTCGCCGAAGGCGAGGAAGCGCGACTGGCACTGCTCGGCCAGACGCTCGATCTCCTCGCGCGTGAAGGGCGACAGCAGCTCGACGGACGACAGGAAGTCGGCGAGGGATTCCACTTTCGGCGGCGCGTCCATGGTGTGTCACCCTTTGGCGGTGCTAACGCATTTCGATGATGTGTTCCTGCGCCCGCGCGGCCAGCCAGGCTTCACGCAACAGGCGCCGCACCTCGGCCGCGGTGTCCTCGTCGAGCCGCGCCGGGTTCTTCGCGTTCACCTGAAAGATCTCGAAGAAGGACCGGTCGCCCGCGGCGAACGGCCCGAGCAGGTCGCCGACCGCAGCATTGAAGACTTTGGCCTCGACCTCGGTCTTCAGCGAACCACGCAGCACCTTGCCGATGAAGCCCCCCTGCTCGCGCGTGTCGGCGATCGAGTGTTCGCGCGCCAGCTCGGCGAAACTGTCTGGATCGTCGCCCAGCAGGGACATCATTTCCTTCGCCTGCCCCTCCGTCTCGAGCACGATATGGCTCACCTCGATGCTGTCGAAGCGCGGCGAGTTGAGCTGGAAGTATTCCTCCATCGCCCGGTCGCTACAGACGCGCTGCATCATCTTCTCCTGGTACAGCCCGTCGACGATGAAGGTCTCGAACTCGTCCAGACTCACCCCCAGCCCGTCGAGGTAGTGATTCATGTCGGCGGCCCGGTGCAGGCCCAGGACCCGGCGAAACTGATCGGCGCGCTCCTGAATTTCTTCCGCCGGCACCGGAATTCCCTGCTTCTTCGCCGCATGGACGGTGACCTTGTCGCGGACGATTTCGTCGACGAGACTCTCGAAGCGTCCCGTGAGCTTCAAGATCCGGACGAATTCCTCGGTGCCGATGGCTTCATCGTCGATTCGCACTAACGCCGTCATGACATGTGCTCCTTGGTGTAAGCGCCTGATGGCTCAGCCGCTGATCTGGCGGAACGGATCCAGCGCGAGGTCGATCACGCGGCGCTCGCGTACGACGATCTCCGCGGTTGCCGTCATCCCGTAACGCACCGGGTACTTCGTGTCCTCGACCAGATAGCTATCGCGTTCGAGCGTCACGTGTCCCTCGTAGACCGGCTCCTTGGATTGCGCCGCGGGGGCCGTCGCCGGCGAAATGAATTCGAGCGTGCCGTTGATGAGGCCGTAGCGCTGATACGGAAACGCGCTGAACTTCAGCTTGACCGGAAGCCCCTCGCGCAGGAAGGCTCGGTCGCGCTCGGCGATCTGCAGCTTGATCACGGCGCGCGCGTCCTTCGGCGCGATGCCGCCGAGCGGCGTATTCGCCTGAATCTTGTCTCCGGCCTGAGTGGCGCTGACGTCCGTGATGACGCCCGAGACCGGCGCGAGGATCAGCAGGAAGTTGTCCTTGTCGATATTTTCAAACCGGATCCGTTCGGCGGCGTTGGCCGCGAGCCGGGCGGTCTGCAGCTGCAGCCGCAGCTTGTCCTCTTCGTTGGCCACGTCCTTGGTGGCCGCGTCGTACTGAATGCGAAACCGCGTCAGGTCCTGGTCACTGCTCTCGAGCTCGGCGCTCGCCCGTGCGCTTTCCTGGCTCAGGCGAAAGTCGAGTTCCCCGAGTTTGGACTGCGCCACCCGAAACGCATTTTCCGCCGCGAGATAGGTGGTCTTCTTTGCTTCGACCTGCAACTCCGACACGCCTCCGCCGCCCGGCAGCGCGAACAGCCGCTGGAACCTGTCCAGTTCCGATCTGGCCGCGTCGCGCGCCCGGCGCGTGTTGTCCAGCTCGCTGCGGGCCTGCTGCAACTGCGCCTTCTGGCCCTCGGCCAGCTTGCTCGTGCCTTCCGACACGCGCTTCTCATGCACATGCAACGCCGCCTCGATCTGCTGCTTCAAGGCGGCGGCCTTGCGCTCGAGCAGCGCCTTCTTCTCGGGGAACTGCTTCCATTCACGCTCGGCATCCTCGAGTTTCAATTGCGCTTCGAGCGCATGGGTCGCGGCCTCGACCGCCCCGCGGGCGTTGAGCCGCGCGAGCACGTCGCCCTTCGATACCGGCTGCCCCGCCTCCATGTAGATATCCGCCAGCTCGCCATCGATCGGGGCGTAGACGCGCCTGACGTCCGACTCGGGCGCGAGGACGCCGTGCGCCGTCACGATCACGTCGGCGCGGCCGACGAAGGACCAGATCAAGGCAGCCACCACCAAGGCCAGCATCGCAATGACGAGTGCCTGGCTGAAGCGCCCGGGCTCCGCGGTGAGGATGTCGATGCCCTCGGCACTGTGATCCTCGAGGGCCTCGGTCAGCGGTCTCAGGTTACTTTCGTTCTTCATCGCTCCGGCCTCCGATCAGCGCCAGCTTGGCCTTGAGCAAGCCGGGCTCCAGCACCATGTGCAGTTCCTGCAGCGACCGTCGTTGCAGCTCGGCTTCCGCGGTGATCTCGTCCTCGACTTTGGTCCATTGCGCGGCCACGTCCGCATTGAGCAGCTTGTAGATCCGCATGCCTTGTTGCACCTCGGCCTGTGCGTCGGAGAGCAGACGCGCCTGCGCGCGGAATGCTCCCGAGATGCCCGACTCGAGCCGATGTTCGCCGCCGATCCCGCCGCGGTCCCGGTACTGGCGCCACAGCGCCTGGGCCCGGTTCACCAGTTCGTGCGCGCGTGCCAGCGCCTTGTCGCGATAGGCGCGCACCTCCGTCTCGGTGGCGCGGACGAACCAGACGTCTTCGTCGGCATCGAGCGACGCGTAAAACGCGAGCAGACGCTCATCGTAGTCCTTGCCGCCACGCGCCTGCTGCAGCTCCTTGAACTGCTGCTGCACGACCTTCTTGTGCTCGAGCTGGCTTGCCGCCACGTCCGCCCACGGCCCGGTCGCGATCCCCTGCAAACCGGCGAGCGCCTGCTCCGCATTACCTTCGTGCCAGGCCCGCGAGGCTGCCCGATACTGGTTCACGACCTCCGGGGACGGCAGTCGCGTTGCGCCGAGCTTGCCGAACTGATCCTGAAAGGGTGGCGTCGCAAAGCGGGTCTTCTCCAGCGCCGCAATGAGTGGGCCCAGGGCGCGCGCGCGCAGAGCGCTGTCCAGCGCGAGGTATTGGCGCAGATCCTCGCGCAGGCGGTCCAGACCGGCGAGCCGCGGATACTTCTCGGCATACTCGTTCAGCACCGCATCCAGCGTCTCGGGCTGGTCCTTGCCCAGCTCCGTCGCGATGCTTGCATTCAGCCGCTCGACCGCGGCGAGATACACCGACTCATCGCTTTCCAGTTTGCGCAGGTCGGTCAGTGCCTCGGCATGGATTTCCTTGAATTCCGGCACCTGGGCCGCGATTTGCGCAAGCGCTCGCTGGTGTCCCTTGGCGTCGGCGTTCCAGCGCTGCAACAGCGCCTTGATCTTGTCCTCGTCCGCGTAGATGCGGATGGGCGCGTCGGCGCCTCCGCGGGCGAGCATGAACTGCTCGAGCGCGCCGATCCATTCGAGCTCTCCCAGCAGCGCCTGCGCGTCCGCGTTGTGGCTGGCATGCGTTTTCATGTCGGCGAGAATCGCCGCCGCGCGATCGAAACCACCCGCTTTCAGGCTCCCCAGCCACTCGGGGAGCCTCGCCTTGAGCAGCGCCTCGGTACCGAGAGCCTTCACGGTCGCATCATCTGGGTCGCGCGTCAGGTATTCGTCCGCCACCGTCACCGCCCGCGCGTAGTCGCCGTCGGCAACCAGCCCCTTGAGTTCGCGTTCGCCCGAGCCCGCGAAATACACGCCCGCCGCGATCACCACGAGCAGCGCGAGGGCCGGGATTCCCCAGCGCATCGCGAGTTTTGCCGCTCCGCCGTCGCTGCCCGCAAAGGCCTTGCCCAGTTCGCGCAGGAAGATCACCGCCCGGCGCTGTTCACGCGGATTCGCCGGCCCCGGGTGATCGTCGCGGCCTTGCACGGCCTCGTTGTTGAGCTCGTCCTGCACGGGCGCAGGGTCAATACAGAAGATGTCGAGGAAGGAGTCGGCCGCCGCAATGAAGGTCGTCCTGTCCGCATTGTCCCCGCCGTCCACCGCGCCCTCGGCCAGCGCGCTGAACTTGGTCAGCGTGGGCTCGGTTTCGAGTTCCCGCTCCAGACTGACGGTGTACACAAAGTGGCTGCCGGCAAACCCGAGCACGTCGCCATCGCGCAGTTCGACGGCATGCTCGTCGAGCCGCACGCCGCCGACAAATGTCCCGTTGGTGCTGCCCAGATCCTCGACGAAGGGCGCGCCACCTTTCAGGAAAATATGCGCATGTCGGCGCGAAACATAATTCACCTGGTGCGGGCTCGCCTCCTTGTAACGCGCAAATACCTCGTCGGCTTTACTGATCAGGAACGGAAAGCGGGCAATCACGATCGGCTGCAGTCCGAGGTCATCGCGCGCGGGCGTCAGCGTCAGGCTCAGCAGCGTTCCGGCACGCCGCGGTTTCGCCGCGCGCGCCGTGATCTGCACGCGATACGTCAGCGTGCCGCCCAAGCCAAGTTCGTCGCGGTCGTACAGCCTGCACGGTTTGTCGTGCACCGCGCCGCCATTGACGGTCGTCCCGTTCTTGCTGCCCAGATCCGCAACGTAAAGCGCGCCGCCCTCCCAGAAAATCCGTGCGTGCCGACGCGACAGTTCAGCGACGATTTCGCGGTCATACGACCCGAACGGCGGCTCGTTGCGCCCGATCGGGAACAGGTTCTCCTCGATGAGGATTTCGCCCAGTTCCGGATGGGATTTGGGCTTGAGGCGAACCGTGAACTCCTGTTCGGCCGTGGCCTGAATCTCAGCGGAAAAAACCTCGTCAGCGCTCATGTCCCCGCTCATGTCTCGATACCAAGGTCATTTCTGGCGCCTCACTTGAGCGCCTCATGCGAGTATCTCAGTTGCGTGCATTCGCAACCTCCATCGTCGGCCAGCCGCCGCCGAGGGCCTTGTAGAGGACCACGGTGTCGGACAGGATCTGCTGGTGATTGGCAAGCAGGGAAAGTTGTGCCGCCAGCAGCGAGCGTTCCGTCTCGAAAACCTCCAGCTGGGACACCACGCCCTCCTTCAACTGGGCTTCGGTCTGTGCGGCAACGATCTTCAACTGGTCGATCTGCTGCTGCAATTCCGTTCTCTGCTGCTTGTGCGCATCGAGATTCACCAGCGCGTTCTCCACTTCCTCGAAGGCCCCGATGACGGTGCGCTGGTAGTCGTGCTCGACGACCTTGATCTGGGCTTCGCTCGTCTTCACGCGGGCCTTGACGCTCGGGTCGAGCAAGGGGATGTTGATGCTAGGCAGAAAGCCGAAGGTGAACGATTTCAGCAAATCGCCGAGGGCGAAGCTGGAGGTGCCGCCGCGCGCGGTCAGGCTGATCGTCGGCAGCTGCGCCAGCTTGGCCTGTCCGACGAGGTTGTGGGCTTGCAGCACGCGGAACTCGGCGGCGACGATGTCGGGCCGGCGCGCGAGCAGCACCGAAGGGATGCCGGCCGGCACCGCCGGCAGTTCGACCCGATCCTGCAGGCGCCCCACCGGCACGGTGAATTCGCCCGCCGGCACACCCAGCAAGGTGGCAAGGGCGTTGCCTGCCAGATCGCGCGAGCGGCGCAATTCAAGCAGATCGTGGCTCAGCCGGTTGATCTCCGCGCGCTGGCGCAATACCTGGGTGTTGGGGACCAAGCCATTCTTGTACATCGCCTCGTAGGTGACGAGGATCTGCCTGTTCTTGCCGAGTGCACGTTGCTGCTGGTCGATCTGCTCGTCCAGCTGCAGGATCTGGAAATAAGTCGTCGACACGTCGGAGACGAGCTTCAGGTATCCCGCCCGCCAGTCGGCCTCGGATGCGCGATACTCGGCGGTCTGTGCCTGAACGCCCTTTTCGACCTTGCCCCAGATGTCGATTTCCCAGTTGAGCTGGGTGCCGAGGTTGTACTGGGTGACGGATTTCTGACCCGTGCTCTTCTCGACGCTCGCGCCTGCGCCGAGATCGAGCGTCGGCAGCGCCCCGGCACGCGCTTCGCCGATCTGTGCGCTGGCGACCTGGATGCGCGCGGCGAGGATCTTGACGTCGAAGTTTCCCGCGATCGCCTTGTTGATCAGCTCGTCCAGATACGGGTCGCGAAACTCCCGCCACCAGTCCGGCGCGATCGTCTCCGCAGCCGAGACCGTTTGCCGCGACCACGCGGCCTTACCGGGCGTCTCGGGACGTTCGAATTCGGTGAGGCGCACATCGGCACAGCCGCCCGCGAGCAGCACCCACACGCCGACCAGCAGCGCATGCACGAATGCGGAACGGGACTCGGGCTCGACAGATGGTGCGCCCAAGCTCATCGGTTTCATCACGCTTCCTCCTGCCACCCGAAATGTCACGCTGCTCACAACGAAGCCTCGTCTGTTTTCGCGGACGCGCGACCTAGGTCGTGGCCCACACCTTCGATTCGACAAACACCTTGAACAGCCGCGAATCGATGTGTCCCGCCCGACACTCCCCATCCAGCAGCTCCAGCGCCTGTTCCAGCGGCACGGCCTTCTTGTACGGACGGTCTCCTGCGGTCAGCGCGTCGTAGATGTCGCAGATCGTCAGGATGCGGGTCTGAATGCTGATCTGCCCGCCACGCAGTCCCATCGGATAGCCCGAGCCATCCAGCTTCTCGTGGTGACCGTGGGCGATCGCCGGAACACCGGCCAGGTCATGCGTCCACGGAATCAGGATCAGGAACGAATAGGAATCGGCCACGTGCGATTCAATCTGCAGGCGCTCGTCGGCGGTCAGGCAGCCTTTCGATACGCCGAGCGCCAGGTGCTCATGCTGCTCCAGCAGGGGCACGCAGGCGCCGTCCCGCTCCCTGTAGGTATAGTCGAGAATTGCGTCCAGCTCGCGCGGCGCTTCGGTGTACGAGATCGCGGGTTCGTTGGCACGACGGATGGCCGAGAGAAATTCGTCCAGGCGCGCGAATTCCTCGTGCAAGTCCTGTTCGATCCGCCGCTTCTCCTCGCGAAATGCCGTGATGCCCAACTCGCGCTCGCACTGCCGCTCGGCCAGTTGCCGATACGCCTCTCGCTCCAGGCAGGCGCACGCGTACTTGAAGCGTTGCTCGAGCAGGCGCATATCCGCGTGGTGAAGTTTCTTCTCCTTGCGCAAAACGTGCTCACGCACACCGACCTTGCCGAAGTCATGCAGGAGTGCCGCATAGCGAATCTCGCGCACTTGATCCTTGGTGAAGGCGATGTGGCGCAATTCGTTGCCATCCGCACGATCCACCGCCTTGGCCAGGGTTTCGGCGTAATGCGCGACGCGGAAGGAGTGCCCGGCGGTCACCGGATCACGCTCCTCGATGGCCTGGACCGAGGCGCGGACGAATCCGTCCAGCAGGCGCTCGATATCCGAATACAACTGGAAGTTCTTCAGGGCGACCGCCGTTTCCGCACACACACCGGTGAGCATTTCGAGGTCCTGCCCCTTGAATGCATAGGGATCCGAAGACGTGTCGACCTGAATCAATCCCAACACCTCGCCTTCCAGCAGAAGCGGGACACACATGACGCTACGGATGGCCTGGTCAACAATCGATTCCTGGGATCCGAAGTAGCGATCCGCCAAGGTATCGACCGAAAGAATCGACAGCTTTTTGTTTAGCACCTCATCAACGATAGTGCGAGAAATTCGCAACTGCTCCGCATCCTCAATCGCGCCGTCGCGCCGGCGCGCCGCCACCGGCACCGGCGCCTCGCCGCGGTTTTTCGTCAGCATGATGAAGGCGCGCTCGGCCAGCGGAAACAACTCGAAGATCAGGTTCATGATCTTCTCGATCAAGGTCGCGCTATTGGTCACCGCACCCACGGCGATGCCGACCTGCGCCATCGCATGGAGCTTGCGGATGGTGAGCTGTACGTCGACGTGCGCCGCATCCGGCGGAAGCTCCAGCACCTTGGCGTACTGCGTCGCGTCAACCGTTTGCTTGATCACGGTCGGGATGCTTTCGCGATCCGGCGTGAGCAGGGAGTGGAACACGATGAGCGCCGACGCGACGGACAACTCGTCACCATCGTGAAGCGGGTGCCAGGCGCCCGGTTGCAGGCGCTGGCCCAGCACGAAGGTGCCATTGAACGAGTGGAGGTCCTCGACGAAGTAGGCCCCGCTGCGCAGCCGGATGCGGGCGTGGCGCCGACTGACAGTGTGTTCGGGGATACACAGGAAGCGGTCCGACGCCAGCGAGTCCTGGGGATCCCGGCCGATGAGCACTTCCTCGTGAAGGGGGAACACCGTGCCCGTGCCGGTCACCTCCAGATAAGCCATCACTGGACTGGCGGACTCGGGAACGATCCTTGTGTGTTGCATTCCCCCTCCTCCCGCATGCGCCGGACGCACGATTCCATCGATATTCGACCTTGCATAACTGGACCGGTTCCGGCCGGGACGCGACTCGCACAATGACGTCATCGGCCGCTGCTGGTCCGTGCGGAGTCGGACGCTGCAGCGGAGGCCGCGGGCCTCCGCGCAGGCGAGGGCCATCAGAAATGCACGTCGTTGCTGATGTTGGCGTTCTGCGTCGCGGTGACCGGCACCGACGGGGAGGCGAAACCACCCAGCACGGCGACGTTATTGCCGACGTTGGTCGCCACGCTCTGGCCCTGGTTGATCTGCTGCAGGGCGTTGAACGAGGCGTTCTTGATGGAAGCGTCGTAGCCCCCCCAGTGGTAGGGAGCGAAGTACATCATGCCGCCGCGCACTTCGGCCATCGCTTCGCGGGCCAGTTCTTCGGTCATCGGCAGGTCATTGATCGTCAGGGTTTTCATGGTCGTTCTCCTAAGGGGTCGATTGCAGCTCGGGGGTGTTGCTGCGGAGGCTGTCAGCCTCCGCACACGCAAGGGATGATCAGAAATGCACGTCGTTGTTGATGTTGGCAGTCTGCGTGGCCGTCACCGGCACCGACGGGGAGGCGAAGCCACCCAGCACGGCAACGTTGTTGCCGACGTTGGTCACCACGCTCTGGCCCTGGTTGATCTGCTGGGCAGCATCGAACGAGAAGTTCTTGGTCGAGGCGTCGTAGCCCCCCCAGTGGTAGGGAGCGAAGTACATAATGCCGCCGCGCACTTCGGCCATCGCTTCGCGGGCCAGTTCTTCGGTCATCGGCAGGTCATTGATGGTCAGGGTTTTCATGGTCGTTCTCCTAAGGGGTCGATTGCAGCTCGGGGGTGTTGCCGCGGAGGCTGTCAGCCTCCGCACACGCAAGGGATGTTCAGAAATGCACGTCGTTGTTGATGTTGGCAGTCTGCGTGGCCGTCACCGGCACCGACGGAGAGGCGAAGCCACCCAGCACGGCAACGTTGTTGCCGACGTTGGTCACCACGCTCTGGCCCTGATTGATCTGCTGCGCGGCATCGAACGAGAAGTTTTTCGTCGAGGCATCGACGTGGCCGCCCCAGTAGTAGGGGGCGACGAGGGCACCGTACATCATGCCGCCGCGCACTTCGGCCATCGCCTCGCGGCCCAGTTCTTCGGTCATCGGCAGGTCATTGATCATCAGGGTTTTCATGGCAGTTCTCCTAAGGGGTCGATTACAGCTTGGGGTCTTGCTTGGAGCACTTTCGCGCGCTCAGCAGACCTATTGCAGGGACCATGCCAGGCCTGCAACAGCACCCTCTGCACAACTGCAAGCCATTGAAAACACTAATTTTTCTCACATAGCAAGGAAATTTTCGCGCGCACGGACGCAGCGCGGCGGCGCTGACTGGTGGGTTGCGCCAAACAGATCTCGACAGCACTGTCTGGTAGCACGCAACACCTCAATGCCCATCGGTGTCGCACGGCGCGCGCAAACGATTGCAGCCTCGCGCCGTACACCGGCCAAACTCATGGATATGGGCTATATTTTTGTTGGAAGCTCCGATTGGGGAATTGCTGCACGGTGATGCATGGGCGCTTTCCTTGCCCGACCAGGCACCTTAATGCGCACCCGTCAATCAACCCGCACCACTGCCCGGTTCATCCTCGCCAGTTCGACCGGGCGAGAACGTGAGCCCGAAAGACTCGTGGCCAAGTGAGGGGAAGCGGATGGCTAGTCTTTCGCACGCGATTCACGCCTTTCAGGCCGGGGGCCTGTCGAACAACGAGTTCTTCGCGCAGATCGACCGCGTCCTCGCGACGGAAAAAACCGATTACTCCCAGCTCCTGGAAGTCCTTAGCGAAGAGAACACCAAGTTTCCGCTGCCGCCCGAGGTGTACGCGGAGGTGCATCGACGTATCGAACACCTGTCGGAACCGGAGCAGAACCCGGCTGCCGATCAAACCCGCATGCTGATAAATCCCAACGCGCAATTCCCGCCAGCGGGTGCCGCAGCGCAGCCCTCCCCCGCGGACGCCGAACCGGACCGGGTCAAGGCCGTCGGCGATACGATCAAGGGTCGCTTCCTGCTGCAGGAATGCATCGGTTTCGGCGGCATGGGCACGGTGTACAAGGCACTGGACCTGCGCAAGCTCGAGGCCTCCGACCGCAATCCGTATATCGCGATCAAGGTCCTGAACGTTCAGTTCCGTGGCCATCCGAAATCCCTGATCGCCTTGCAGCGCGAAGCCAAGAAGGCTCAGACGCTCGCCCATCCGAACATCGTCACGGTGTATGACTTCGATCGCGACGGATCGATGGTGTACCTGACCATGGAGTACCTGGCGGGTAAGTCCCTGAGTCGCCTGCTGCATTCGCCGGATTTCCACGGCATGCCCTACCCGGAGGCGCTATCCATCATCACGGGGATGGCCAACGCCTTGTCCTATGCGCACGAGCGCGGCTTCGTCCATTGCGACTTCAAGCCGGCGAATGTTTTTCTGACTGACAACGGGCAGGTCAAGATCATCGATTTCGGCATCGCGCGTGTCTTCCGCCGATCGGAGGAAGAAGCCGAAGCCACGGTTTTCGATGCGGGCAGCCTGGGCGGCCTGACCCCGGCATATGCGAGTCCGGAAATACTCGAGCACCGCGAACCCGATCCGCGCGATGACATTTACGCCCTCGCCTGCATCTCCTACGAATTGCTTACCGGCACGCATCCGTTCGGACGCCTGCCGGCGACGCAGGCACGCAATGCCGGCCTGCGGCCGCAACGTCCCAAGAAACTGCCCTCCCTGCAATGGCGCGCATTGCGGGCCGCGCTGTCGTTCGATCGCGAAACGCGAACCCGCAGCGTCGCGCAATTCCTTGTCGGGATGAGAGGCGACCGTCCAATCACGATGCCTGTGGTGATCGGTCTGGCTAGCGTCGCGACGGCAGCACTCCTGGCCGCCGCGCTCAGCTACTTTTGGGAACCTTCAACGAGTTCCGAGTCGTCGGAAACCGCGGAGGGAGCACCAGCGGCGCCTGCCGTGAGCGCCCCGCAGAAAGAGCCCCCAAAGCCGACCGCAGAGCCCGCCACACCACCGCCCGCCGCACC
>NZ_WTVQ01000064.1 GCF_012910955.1 Aromatoleum diolicum | reverse complement strand
GCCCTGCACGCCCCCCGGCCAACCCCCTTGCCGGCCGCAGTCCCGCGCGCCGCGGGCGGTTGCGGCGGTTCACACCTTCGTCGTAGAGATTGGGGACAGTTCCCCGGCCATGGGGAAATAGCCCCACACCGCTCAGGACACCCCGCTGCCACGACGGCTGCGCAGGCGCTCGAAATGTTCGATCACGCGTGGCACGTAACGCCGCGTCTCGGCATACGGCGGGGCGTTGCGGCCATGCCGCGCGACGGCCGCCGGGCCGGCGTTGTAGGCCGCCAGCGCCAGCGCGATGTCGTTGTCGAACATGCCCAGCAGGCGCTTCAGATACTGCGTGCCGGCGCGGATATTCGCCGCCGGATCACGCGCGTCACGCAGGCCCAGCTCGCGCGCCGTGGCCGGCATCAGCTGCATCAGCCCGACCGCCCCTTTCGGCGAAACCGCCCCCGCGTCGTAGTTCGACTCGGCGTGGATTACCGCATGGATCAAGGCTTCCGGCACGTCGTGCTCGGCCGCTGCGGCCGCCACGAGCGGAGCGAAGGGCAGGTCCCCCCAGTCGCTTGCGGCAGCGCCGCCGGGCTGCCCGCGCGTGCTGGGCGCCACCGCGCGCGGTGCTGCGGTCGGGCCCGGCGTCATGCGCTGGTAGCCACTGCCGCGCACCTCGTCGGTCAGCATCACCGTGCCGTCTGCTTCCACCTTCATGTAGATCTCGGCATGCGCCGTGGCGGGCAGCGCCAGGCAGGCGGCAAGGAGCAGCGGGACCAGCGGTGTCATGGAGTCTCCCCGGCGTCAGGCGGGCCACCGTGGGAAAATCCCCGGCGGCGCGCCTGACGTTGCAAGCTTCATGCCTTGGGAATGCGCCGCGGCCTGCGGCGCGATGCGGCGGGCGAGCACATGGGCATGCTTCGTGCTCGAAAATTGACGCCGCCCGCATCATGTTCCTACACTGGGGGGCAATCTTTTCCCACTCTGCGATGAAGGCCCATGGAAGATCGTCAACTGCTCCGACGCGCCAGGTCGCGCGGGTTCACGCTGCTGGAACTGCTGGTGGTGCTCGTCGTGCTCGGGCTGCTGGCCGGACTGGTGGCGCCCAAGTACTTCAGCCAGCTCGGCAAGTCCGAAGTCAAGGCCACGCGCGCCCAGGTCGAAGGCCTGGTCAAGGCGCTGGATCTTTACCGCCTGGACACCGGCCATTACCCCAGTACCGAGCAGGGACTCGCCGCGCTGGTGACGCGACCCGGCTCCGAGCCGAAGTGGGGAGGCCCGTATCTGCAGAAAAGCGTGCCGCTCGATCCGTGGGGACGCGCGTACTCCTACACGGCGCCCGGCGAACATGGCGATTACGATCTGTTCTCGCTCGGTAAGGACGGGCAGCCCGGCGGAGAGGGGGAAAATGCCGACATCGTCAGCTGGCAATAGACACCAAGACAAGCATCACGGCGGACAGCGTCGCGGACACCACCGCTCGGCGGACGCTGCGTTCGCCGCCCGTATCCAATCGACCAGGCTCAGTGACAAGCCATGCGCTTCCACGTCAAGGGCGTAAATAGCGCGGCCGGGGTGGTGTCGCTGACGCTGGAGGCGCCGACGTCCATCGACGCCCAGCATCTGGCCGAACTGCAGGGCCTGCGCGTGCTGTCGCTGCGTTCGGCGCAGCGCTGGCCGACGCTGCGCTGGCGTCGCCGCGAAGCCTTCCCGCTGGTGCTGTTCAGCCAGGAACTGGCGACCCTGCTCAACGCCGGCCTGGCGCTGATCGACGCGCTGGAAAGCCTCGCCGAAAAGGAGAGCGACCCGCATTCGCGCAAGGTGCTGGGCGACCTGGTGCGGCTGCTGTACGAGGGCAAGTCGCTGTCGCAGGCGCTGGCGCGCGCCCCCGCCGTGTTCCCCGAGCTGTACGTGGCGCTGGTGCAGTCGAGCGAAAAAACCGGCGACGTGGGCAATGCGCTGGGCCGGTACGTGGCGTATCGCGGGCGCGTCGATGAAGTGCGGCAGAAGATCGTCAGCGCCTCGGTGTACCCGGCGCTGCTGTTTCTCGTCGGCTGCGGCGTGATGCTGTTCCTGATCGGCTATGTGGTGCCGCGTTTCAGCCTGGTGTTCGAGGATCTCGGCTCCAACCTGCCGTGGCTGTCGCGCGTGCTGCTCGCCAGCGGACAATTCCTGCACGCGCACCAGGCGGCAGTGGCCGCCGGGGCGCTGGCGACGCTCGCCGCCGCGGTGCTGCTGCTGCGCCAGCGCAGTGTGCGCCAAGCGCTGGGGCGCCTGATCGAGACCATCCCGGCGGCGCGCGACCGCCTGTTCATCTATGAACTGGCGCGCTTCTACCGTTCGCTGGGCATCCTGCTGCAAGGCGGCATCCCGATCCTGACAGCGATGGGCATGGTGCGGGGCCTGCTCGGGCTCGCCACGCGCAGCCGCCTCGACAGTGCCGCCGAGCGCATCCGCGAAGGCCACGCGCTGTCGTGGGCGCTGGAAGAAAACCATCTCGCCACGCCGGTGTCGCTGCGCATGCTGCGCGCGGGCGAACAGTCGGGCAATCTGGGCGCGATGATGGAGCGCACCGCCGATTTCTACGACGAGGAGATGGGCCGCTGGATCGAATGGTTCGTGCGCCTCTTCGAACCGCTGCTGATGACGTTCATCGGCCTGGTGATCGGCGTCATCGTGATCCTGATGTACATCCCGATCTTCGAACTCGCCAGCAGCATCCAGTAATCGCCGCAGCGACAAGCGCGTAGCGCGCCGGGCCGCGAAGCCCAGCGCGCTGCGGCCGCGTTGCTTCAGTGCTCGGGCCGCTCCAGCCCCAGCTTTTCGATGCGGTAGCGCAGCATGTCGCGGGTCAGGCCGAGCAGGCGCGCGGACTTGGTGACGTTCCAGTCGGTCTTGTCGAGCATCTTGATCACCAGGTCGCGTTCGACCTCGGGCACGCTGACCCCATTGGACGGCACCGACATGCAGTAGGAGTCGAGGGTGTGGAAGTCGCGGTCGCACGGGCCGGACAGCCCCGGACAAATGGCTAGCTGATTGGGGGTGATGACCTTGCCGGCGGCGAGCAGCACGGTCTGTTCGAGCATGTTGCGCAGTTCGCGCACGTTGCCGGGCCAGCCGTAGCCCTTGAGCACTTTCAGCGCGTCGGCGTTGAACTCCAGCCCGGCTTTGCCGTAGCGGCGCGCGTGCAGGGTGAGGAAGTGGCGCGCCAGCAGCGCGATGTCGTCGCCTCGCGCGCGCAGCGGCGGCACGTTGACGGTGATGATGTGCAGACGGTAGTAGAGATCGCTGCGGAACTTGCCTTCGCGCACCATCTTTTCAAGGTCGCGATTGGTGGCGCTGACGATGCGCAGGTTGACCTTGATCTCCTTCACCGAGCCGAGACGCCGGATGCTGCGCTCTTCCAGCAGCTTGAGCAGCTTGGCCTGCAGCGCGAGGTCGATTTCGCCGATTTCGTCGAGGAACAGGGTGCCGCCCTCGGCCGCTTCGACGAGGCCTGCGCGCCGCTCGCGGGCGTCGGTGAAGGCGCCTTTTTCGTGGCCGAAGAGTTCGGCTTCGAGCAGATGCGAGGGAATCGAGGCGCAGTTGACCTCGACAAAGGGCCCGTCGCCGCGCACGCCGTCGACATGCAGCGCGCGCGCGACGAGCTCCTTGCCGGTGCCGGTTTCGCCGCCGATCAGCACCACCGGCAGGTCATTCGCCGCCATGTGCGCTTCGGCGTCGAGCAGTTGCCGGATCATGGTCTTCATCGCCTGTATCGGCGGGGAATTGCCCAGCAAGGCTGCCAGCCCGGCATCCCTGGCTTCGCGGTTCTGGTAGAAGGACAGCGTCTTCTCCATGCGCCGGGCATCGAGCGCGCGCTCGATCAGCAGCTTGAGTTCCGCCAGCACCAGCGGCTTGGAGAGGTAGTCGTAGGCGCCGGCCTTCATCGCGTCGACCGCCGTCTGCACATTGCCGTCGCCGGTCATCAGGATGACCTTGGCGTCGGGGTCGGCGTCGCGCACGCGGCCGATCAGCTCGATGCCGGTGATGCCGGGCAGGTTCAGATCGGTCAGCACGATGTCCGGGTGCATTTTCCCGAGCATCTGCAGCGCGTCCTCGGACGATGAGGCGAGCTGCGCGCCCCAGCCGTGACGCTGCAGGCTGGTACAGATGTTGTTGCCCAGGATCTCGTCGTCCTCGACGACCAGAATCGTGTATTGGGGCATTTCCTTACTCTCCCACTATGCGAGCTTGAAGATCAGGCGCACGGTGGTCCCGACCTTTTCGCGACTATCGAGCGTCACCGCGCCGCCAAAACGTTCCATTATGCGCTTCATCATTGCCAACCCGACGCCCAGGCCACTGCGCTTGGTGGTCTGGAAGGGCTTGAAAGCCAGCGCCAGCTGTTTCTCCGACATGCCGATACCGGTATCGCCGACATGCAGCACGACCCGGCCATGCTCCGGCGGGGCAATCGATACGCTCAAGCGGCCGCCCTGCGGCATGGCCTCGATGGCGTTGGACAGCACGCTGTTGAGCACCTGCGCGAGCAAGGCGCCGTGCGCACACACCAGCACCGGCGGCTGCGCTGCCAGCGACCAGTCGAGCTCGATTCCCGCACGCCGGATCTGCACGTCGAATGCGGCCAGTGCTTCGTCGACGGCCGCGGCCAGTTGCACGTTTTCGCGGTCGTCGCTGATCGGGCGCGAGTACAGCAGCAACTCGCGCACCCATTTCGACAGGCGGTCGACTTGCGTGACGATGTCCTTAAGATTTTTGGCCACCGGCAAGTCCTCGATTTCCAGCGCGAGTTCGGCGCTGGAACGGATCGATGCCAGCGGATTGCGCAGGCCGTGCGCCACCGCGGAGGACATTTCGCCGATCGCAACGAGGGTCTCGTTCTCGACGATCTGCCGCTGCTGCGCTTCCATCAGGCGCGCGGCGCGGATGATGATCCAGCGCAGCGCCAGGTACACCACGGCGGCGGAAGCCAGCGCCGCCGCCCAGATGAGCAGATAGCCGCGCTTGATCGAGTGGATCAGGTCGCTCGGTTCCTTGTAGATCTCGACGACGGACGCGACGTTGCCGGCACGATCGAGCAGCGGCACGTAATTCTCGATGTAGATGTCCTGGGGATAGCGCACGAACTGCTGCTCCAGCTTCTTGCCCCCGGTGCCTTTCAGGTGGCCGCCCGCGACCATGTACTTCGAGATCAGCACCTCGCCGAATTCATGATCGGGCGGCACGACCTTGCCTACCAGCAGCGGGTTGGTCGACCACACGATCATGCCGTCGGGCGCAAAAACGGTGGCCAGCAAGGCTTCGGGCATGGTGCGCAGGTGATCGAAGAATTCCTGGCGCACGCGCGCGAGGGTTTCCTCCGGCACGTTCAGCGTCGCCGCTTCGACGCGTTTGTCGAGAAATTGCCCCAGCGTGACATTGGCGTGACCGAAGTGGCCGTGGCGCACCTCGATTTCGGCAATCGCCTGGATGAACTGCATGGTCAGCACGGCGTCGCGCTTGATGGTCTCGGATACGAAAAAATTGGACAGCACGGCGCCGAAGACGATCGCCACCGCCCCGGTCACAAACAGGCTCACGACGGAGAACCATTTGCGCAGATTGAAAGGTTTCGGACTGCTGTTCATTTCAGTCACCGCGTACCAAGGCCCGACCCGAATCACCAGCTCGACGAATGCGCCATACCGGTCGTCCACACAGCCTGCAACAAAATCCTGTGCGGTGCCGTGACATGCGTCATGTCAGTGAATGTTTCACACCAATGTGCATCACAACGACATTTAATGCACTGGGGAATTTCCCCAATTTGGGTGGGGCGATTTCCCCAGTTGCCTTGCCTGCTGCCGTCGAATCGGTGCCGAAGCCAGAAAGCATCGGACCGGCGCTACGCCTTTTTTCGTATGGCATACCTTTTGCGATTTGTCCGGTGCGCGCAGTGTCAAGTAAATCTTTGTCACACCATACATCGCCGGAGAGTCGCCATGATGAACAAGAAAACGAATTGGCAGATGCCGATCTGCTCCCTCAAACCGCTCGCCCGCGCGCTCGCCCTGATGTGCGCGCTGGGCGCCCCGCTTGCCGCATCGGCGCAGGTGGCGCCGATACCCTTCGAGACGGAGGGCGTCGTCACCAACGTCTATCTGCAGCCGGACGGCAGCGGCGTGGACCTGACGGTGTTCGGGCGCGTCATGCGGGTAGCGCCGGGCGCCACGATCCATACGCCGACGGCGACCCTGAGCCTCGAACAACTGGCCGATCCGACGCAGTTTCCGGGCTTGAATCGCAACGGTTTCGTCGGCTCGACGGTGATCCTGACCGGCGAAGTCGATGTGGCGGCCGACGGCACTGCGACGCCCGTCATTGGCGATGTGGCGATCGAGCCGGCGGAGACGGTGCTGATCGGCGTGCTGACCTGGAACGACGCGGGTTCGATGGCACTGCTCGGCGTGCCGATGGCGGAGAGCACCGACCCGCGCCTGCCGTCGCAGGGCTATCACAACGAGTTCGGCTTCGCGGTGTACCCAGCGACGATTCCTGCTGGCGTGTTCGCCGCGCTCGAGGGCTATTACGGCGACGACGGCGTGTTCCATCACTTCATGGTCGAGGCCGCCGGCGGCGAACTGGTCGAGCCGGGCGCGGCCAAGACCAGCGTCACGCATGCGCGCTGCATAGCGGGCGGACGGCTGGAAGTGCAGGGCGCATCGTATCTGCCGTCGGCGGCACTGATCGAGTTCCGCAACCCGAAGACCAATTACCTGTTCGGCTCGATGAGCACCACCGTCGACCTCGAGGCGCCGGAATTCGGCACCTATCGCTATCGTGTCGACGTCAATGAAGGCGAGGCCGATTCGGATGGCGCGTGCCCGTCGCACGTGTTGGCGGTGAACCTGAGCAACGGCACCCAGGCCAGCGGGCCGGTCGATGGCGTCGTCGCCCCGCCGCTACCGGCCGAGACGGCACCGGTGAACGTCGCCCCGGTCAGCGTGGCCGATGCGGCGAGTGTCTTCGTCGGCCTGGCCACCGAAGTGCACCTGACCGTCAACGACACCGACGCGAACGGCAACATGGACGGCACCACGGTGCAGCTCGACGGTGTGCCGCCGGGGCTCGCGGTGCAGAACACGCTCAACGGCGACGTGCTCGTCACCGCCAGTGCGGCCGGCACCTACAGCTTCAGCTACACCGTCGCGGATACCGGCGGCCTCGTGTCCAATCCGTCGGTGGTGACGATCTCCGCCCAGCCGGTGGCGATGGATACCGTCGATCTGGTGCGCGCCAACTTCCGCCTCGACAAGAGCCGCTGGGAAATCCGCGGCACCACCAACCAGGCCGGCGCGCAGATCACGGCGGTGCTGCTGCGTACCAACGAGACGATCGCCACCGTCACGTCGGACGTCACCGGCGCGTGGCAGATCGACGTGCGCAGCTCGCCGATCAGCGGGGTCGCGGGCGACGTCGTGCGGGTGACCTCGACCGGCGGTGGCACCGACCAGGAAGTGGTCAACATCGTGCAGTAAGCCCGACGACGACGAGGTGACGGCTCAGGTGGCAGCTGAGGTGGCGGTTCGGGCGGCGTGCAGGCCGCTCGCCCGCTGCACCCGGCGCAGCGTCGCCTCTTCGAGCACCCGCTCGGACCCGGCGGTCACCAGCGTCAGCCAGTGGCGCGCGCGGGTGACGCCGGTGTACACGAGTTCGCGCGTCAGGATCGGACTGAGCGCATCCGGCAGCACCAGCGCAGCGTGGGCGAATTCGGAGCCCTGGGACTTGTGCACCGTCATCGCGAAGACGGTTTCAACCGCCTGCAGGCGGCTCGGCAGCACCCACTTGATGCCGTGCGTGCCGTCGCCGGCCGGGAAGGCGACGCGCAGGCCCCACTGCACCGGGGCGCCGGGCGTGCTGTCTGCGCGCGGCAGCGCCAGCGTGATGCCGATGTCGCCGTTCATCAGGCCGAGACCGTAGTCGTTGCGCGTGACCAGCACCGGCCGGCCGAGGTACCAGCCCTGCGTGGCGGAAATCAGCCCGGCCTCGCCGAGCAGGCGCGCGATGCGCAGGTTGAGGCCATCGACGCCGAACGGGCCGCGGCGCAGCGCGCACAGCACCTGGAACTGGCCGTGCGCGGCGAGCACGTCGCGCGCCCAGCGGTCGAAGGCCTCCGGCGCGGCATCCGCCGGCGGCTGGCCGTCGCGCACGGCCTGCAGGTAATGGCGATAGCCGGCCGGCGGCGGGAGCACGTCGTCGCCGCTGCGGCGGCCCTGCCCCTGGGCGGGGAAATTCGCGCCTCCACCGTCGATCACCAGCGCGCGCAAGCCGCTGTCGTCGGCGCCCGCGAGCTTCACGCGCGCAAGATCGGCATAGCCCTGCGGCCAGAGCGCGTGCAGCGCCACGATGTCGCCGGCGTTCACTGCGTCGGCGAGCCGGCCGATGCCGCTGGCGGCGGTGAAGCGGTGGCTGACGCGCAGCATCGCGATGGCCTGGTCGAGCGCTTCGCCGGCCGCATCGACGAGAGCGGCGTCGATGTGCGCACCAGTTACCGCAGCAAGCCAGTCGCGCGTGGCCGGGGTGTAATAAGCGTCGTGCGCGCGCAGGCACAGTTCGCCCAACACCGCGCCGGCCTCGACCGAGGCGAGCTGGTCCTTGTCGCCGAGCAGCACCAGGCGTGCGGTGGGCGGCAGTGCGGCAAGCAGCGCGGCCATCATTTCGAGGTCGACCATCGAGGCTTCGTCGACCACCAGCACGTCGAGCGGCAGCGGGTTGCGTGCGTCGTGGCGGAAGTGCCGCGTGTCCGGGCGGCTGCCGAGCAGGCGGTGCAGCGTGGACACTTCGGTCGGAATCGCGTCGCGCACGCGCTCGCCGTCGGGCAGCGCGTCGAGCGGCAGGCGAGCGACCGCACCGGCGATGGATTCGTTGAGGCGCGCGGCCGCCTTGCCGGTGGGCGCGGCGAGGCGGATGCGCAGCGGGCGCGAATCGGCGCCACGGTGCAGCGCGAGGCTTTGCAGCAGCGCCAGCAGCTTGACGACGGTGGTGGTCTTGCCGGTGCCGGGGCCGCCGGTGACGATGCTGAAGGCGCTGCGCGCAGCGAGCGCGCAGGCGAGCTTTTGCCAGTCGACGCCGGCCGCGGCCCCCGCGGCGGCCGGAAACAGCGCCGTCAGCGCGTGGCGCAAGGGCGCCGGCGCGAGCGCGGCCTGCAGTGCGTCGCGCGCGCCAAGCCGCGTTTCGATGCCGGCGCGCACGTCGCATTCATATTGCCAGTAGCGGCGCAGGTACAGGCGCGTGCCGACGCACACCAGTGGCGTGTTGCCCGCCCCGCGGCCGACCAGCAGCGGGTGGGCGAGTGCCGCCTGCCAGTCGGCGAGCGTGACGCCGGCGAGCAGTTCGTCGGGCAGCGCCGGCAGCGCGACGCCGTCGTCGCCCTCGGGCGGCAGCGACAGCGCGAAACGCGCATCGGCGAGCGTCGCGGCGAGGTCGAGGCACACGTGGCCACGCCCGAGCTGGTGACTGGCGAGCGCCGCGGCGAGCAGCAGCAGGGGGTGCGCATCGGGCGCCTCGCCGCGCAGGAATTCGGCGAAGGCGCGGTCGAGCGGACGCAGCCAGCCGCGCTCGGCCCAGCGCGTCAGCAGTGCGGCGACATCGGCGAGGGCGGGCGTCGCGGCGCTGCGGATTTTCCCGGCGCGGGCGGGGAGGCCGGCATCCGCGTCGGCCGCCGAAAACAGGTCCAGCGTCGCGTTGGCGTCGGCCGCGGAGGCCTTGCTCGTCCAGCGCTTCATGGCCGGACCTCCGCGCCGGCGGCGCCGAACTCGGCGTCCAGCGCCTCGATCAGCACGCGCGGCGGGCGCTCGCAGTGCAAGCCGCGCGTTTCCGCGTGGCTGCCGCGCAGAAACAGGTACACCGCGCCGCCGACGTGGCGGTCGTAGTCGTAATCGGGCAGGCGCGATCTGAGCAGGCGATGCAGCGCGAAGAGATACAGCACGTATTGCAGGTCGTAGCGCTTCGCCAGCACCGCTTCGCGCATCGCGTCGGACGTGTACGCCGCGTCGTCCGGCCCGAGCCAGTTGGATTTGTAGTCGGCCACGTAGTAGCGCCCCTGATGTTCGAAAACGAGGTCGATGAAGCCCTTGAGCATGCCGTTGAGCTGGCCGGGGAGCAGCGCCGGGCGCGGTGCGCCGCCCAGTGTGTGGGCGCGCACCAGCGCGTCGAGGCGGACGGTGTCGGCGCGATGGGTCTCGAACCAGAATTCCATCTCGACCTGGTAGGCCGACAGTGCGGCAAGACACGGCGCGGGCGGCGAATCGGCGTCCGGCAGCGGCAGGGGCATGGCGATGAAGTGCTGCAGCCAGCGCGACAGCGGTTCGCTCCAGTGGCTCCAGCCGCGCACGGCACAGCGGCGGGCGACGGTGTCGCGGGCGCGCGCGGGCTGTGCGGCGATCCGGCCGAAACCCTCGCGCGCGGCCCATTCGAGCAGTTCGTGGAGAAAGGTGCCGACGCCCGCGCCGCGTGCGAAGTGGTGCAGGCGCGCGTCGTCGTCGGTGGGCGCCAGTGCGCCGGCGACCGGGGCTTCGTCGAGGGTTTCGGCGAAGGTGGCTTCGGCGGCAGTATCGGCCGCGGGGGCGGTGGCGATGTGCGTGGCCATGTGCGGGGCGAGGGGGTCCGTCACCCGCCGGGGTGCCTGGCTGGCGGATGGCGGCGGCGCGGCGCCGGTCGGCAGCGCGCCAGCCACGCCTTGTACGTCGGCGGTCGCGTCGCGGCCCTCGCCGACGCGCAGCGACGAGTAGCTCGCGATCCACCAGTGCTCGCGCACCGCCCGTCGCGGCTGGCGCGCGGCGCCCGCGTCGGCATGGGCTGCGCCGGCGTGGTAGCGCACATCGCTCGCTTCGGGCGCCGGCGTCACCACGATGCCGGCGCATCCCCCGGACATCGCGCCGAGCACGGCATCGAGGCGGTCCGGGCCGATCGCCGCACCACCGGCGAGCAGATAACCGGGCGCGCTGCGGTGCAAGTCCGCGACCGGTGCGAAGCCCAGCCAGGTGGCGTGGCGCGCACGGGTCAGCGCGACGTAGAACTTGCGCAGGTCTTCACCGAGGCGCTCGCGGTCGGCGCGCGCGAGGGCGGCATCGTCGGCCGCCAGCGCGAGTTGCAGGCGGCCGGAATCGTCGTGCCACTTCAGCGGCAGGTCTTCGCCCTTGGTCGGACGGAAGGCGCACGCGAAGGGCAGGAACACCAGCGGGTATTCGAGGCCCTTGGATTTGTGGATGGTGACGACCTGCACCAGATCGGCGTCGCTTTCGAGGCGTACCTTGCGCGCGTCGTCGCCGTTGCCGGCGTCCGCCCGTTGTTCGGCGAGGTGGCGGATCAGCGCGTGCTCGCCGTCGAGTGCGGCGCTGGCGTGCTGCAACAGTTCCGCGAGATGCAGCAGGTCGGTCAGCGCGCGTTCGCCGTCGCCGTTCGATGCGCCCGGCGCGGGCGCGAGCAGGCGGCGCGGCACGTCGAAGTCGCCGAGCAGCCGGCGCAGCATCGGCAGCACGCCCTGCAGGCGCCAGCACTGGCGATAGTCGCGGAACTGCAGCACGCGCGCTTCCCACGCCAGTTCGTCGTGGCGCAGGCGGTCGAGCGCCGGCCAGTCGAGACCGAGGCTGGGCGTGGCGAGCGCAGCGCGCAGCAGGCCGTCGTCGTCGGGCTCGGCACAGGCGGCGAGCCACAATTGCAATTCGCCGGCCTGCGGGCTGGCGAACACGGATTCCTGGTCCGACAGATAGACGCTGCGCACGCCGCCGGCCGCCAGTGCCTGACGCACCGCGGCGGCTTCGTTGCGGTTATTCACCAGGATCGCGATGTCGGCGGGACGCAGGCGGACCATCTCGCCGCCCCCCGCGTCCGGCGACGCGGCGAATCCGGCGCGGCCCTGCAGGCCGAGATTGAGCAGACGCACGATCTCGCCGGCACAGGCGGCGGCCATGCGGTCGATGTAGGCGCCTTTGGCGAGCGGCTTGCCGGACGGCTCGGGGGCCAGCGTCCAGCAGGTGAGCGCGGCGGCAGGCGCATTGTGGGCGGGCGAATCGTATTGTGTCGAATCGTCGGCGACGAAGGCTTCGCGCCGGCCCTGCGCGTGCACGGCATGGAAGGGTACGGGGTTGTCATCGGGGCCGCGGAACAGGAAGGCGCCGGTACCCGCCTCGCGCGCTTCGGCCTGCGCGAAGCAGCGATTGACCGCCGCGACCATCGCCACGGTCGAGCGGTAGTTGGTGTCGAGGGTATACAGGCGTCCGCCGGTGGCGCGGCGCGCGGCAAGGTAGGTGAAGATGTCGGCGCCGCGAAACGCGTAGATCGCCTGCTTGGGGTCGCCGATCAGCACCAGGCCGGTGTCCGGCGCATTGTCGGCGATGCGGTACACGGCGTCGAAGATGCGGTACTGGACCGGGTCGGTGTCCTGGAATTCGTCGATCAGCGCGACTGGGAACTGCGTACGGATGACTTCGGCGAGGCGCTCGCCGTTGCGCTCGTGCAGGGCGGTGTCGAGGCGCGTGAGCAGATCGTTGAAACCCATCTGCGCGCGACGCGCCTGCTCGTCGGCGAAGCGTTGCGCGACCCAGCGCGCGGCGAAGCACAGCAGCGGCGCGCGCGCGTCCGGCAGATGGGCGAGCGCTGCCTGCAGGCCGGTCATCGCGTCGAGCGCCGGATGCGCCGGGGGGGCGCCATCCTTCCATGCTTCGGCGAGCCCCGCGGGCGTGAGACGCGCCCAGCCTTTCTTGAGATCAAGCGACTCGGCGGCGGGGTCTGCGGCCCAGGTACGCAGGGCGTCCAGCCACGCCGCGTAATAACGCCGCTGGATCTTGCTGCCGACGACCTGCCTCGCTGCGACCGCGCCGTCGAGCAGGGTTTCCAGTTCGTCCGCCCACGTCCCCCACGGCGCCTTGAGCTGCGCGAGCACGCCGGCCTTTTGCGCGCACGCGGCACGGATCGCCTGGGCCGGCGGCACGGCTGCATCGAGCGCCGCGGCGTGCTCGAACAGACCGCGCAGATCCCCCTGCAGCGCCTCCGGCGTCGCCCACCAGCGCATCACTTCGGCGACGTCCGGGGCCGCCAGTGGCGTGTGGAAAGTGCGCCAGTAATCGCGCACGACTTCGGCGAGCAGTTCGCGCTGGTCGGTTTCGAGGCGCTGCGTGAACAGGCTGTCGCTGTCGAAAGCGTGTTCGCTCAGCATGCGCTTGCACCAGCCGTGGATCGTCGACACCGCGGCCTCGTCCATCCATTCCGCCGCGAGCTGCAGCTTGCGCGCGCAGCCGAGCCACTCGCCGGGGGGATATTCGGCGCGTAGCGCGTGAAGGAAATCGGCGCCGGCCGCTTGCGCCGCCACCGTCGCGGGATCGGCGAGAAAGCAGCCGGCCGCCTCGGCGAGGCGCGCACGGATGCGGTCGCGCAGCTCCTTGGTCGCGGCGTCGGTAAAGGTGACGACGAGGATCTCGGGCGGCGTCAGCGGGCGCGCGAAGGCCGCGTGGCCACCGTGGCCGAGCACCAGGCGCACGTACAGCGCGGCGATCGTGAAAGTCTTGCCGGTGCCGGCGCTGGCTTCGATCAGGCGGCTGCCGTGCAGCGGGAAGCGCAGCGGTTCGAGCGCCTGCGGCAGCGTGGCGGGCATCATGTCGCGGTTCATGCCTCGGCTCCGTGTGCCGCAGCGGCGTCCGGTGCATCGGATCTGCCAGAATTGGCCCTGGCGACCGCGACCTGCAGCGGCCGCAGCAAGGTATCGGCGAGCTGCGCGAATTCGCCGTCGCCCCACAGGGCGTCGAAATCCGGCCACGCGCGCAGCAGATAGGCGCTGTCGCCGCGTTCGCCGGCGGAATTGTAGCCATCGCCCTCGTAGGCGGTCCGCGCGGCGTCGCCAGCGGCGCTGGCGAGGGGGGTATCCGTGCGACCGCCCTTTTCCAGCCAGGCCAGCCCGGTTTTCGCCGCCAGCGGCAGCGGCCGGCACAGGCCGGCGTGCCACGCGTCGATCAGCGCGCAGAAATGCTCGCGCGCACTCGCGACATCGAGTGCCGGCAGCACCACGCCGCCGGTCTTGCTGACGATCTCGCTGACCAGCGGCGCGCCGCCGAGGTGCCCTGCCAGATGCGCGACCCAGTGCCGCACCAGTTTTTCGCGGCGGTACTTGCGACTCTTGATCAGGCTGCTGCTCTCCAGCACGACACGGCCGCGCGCACCAGTGGCATCGCGGCGCACGTCGGCGAGGCGATCGACGACCGTCAGCGTGGCGCCGGCGACGCTGTGCGTGAAGTCGATGTCCTCGTCCGCGTCCGGCGCCAGCGGCCAGCGCGCGAGCGCGGCGGCGTAGCGCCCGAACAGGTCCTCCATCGGTTCGGCGAGCTGCGCCTGCATCAGTGCGGCGAAATGCCCGGCGGCGAGATCGCCGCGCCGTTCGATGCGTGCGAGTCCCGCTGCGAGCGCCGCTTCGCGCGACGTGCCGTGGCGCAAAGCCTCGACCTGCGCGGTGATCAGCTCGTCCTGCAGCTGCCAGTTCTGCAGCGCGTCGAGCGCGAAGGGTTCGTGGTCTTCGCTCGCCGGGTCGGGCGTCTCGAAATACACGCCGAGGCGCAGGCGCAGGAAGCTCCGCGCCGGATCCTTGAGGAAATCGGCGAGCTGGCGCAGCGTCAGCGGCTGGTCCCACGCCAGCGGCGGCAGCGCCACGGCCGCCGCGCCCTCTGCCGCCACGGCCGGCTGCAGGCTGTCGCGCCATTCGCGCGCATAGGTGAACAGCGGCGTGTCCGCGCCCGGCGGTGCGAAGTAGTCGCGGCTGAAGGGCTGCAGGCGGTGTTCGACAGTGATCGCGTCGAGCAGCGCGTGCTCCGCGTCGCTACCCTCGCCCGCCAGCCCGGCAAGGCGCCAGCCGGCCGCGAGATGGTCGCGCAGCTGGCCGACCAGCACCGAGGGCGGACGCGGCGTGTTGTCGTGGATGCTGCGCCCGACCCAGCTGATGTGCAGGCGCTCGCGCGCCGACAGCAGGGCTTCGAGGAACAGGTAGCGGTCGTCCTCGCGGCGCGACCGGTCGCCGGGGCGATAGTCGCGCCCCATCAGGTCGAAGTCCATCGGCACGCGCGTGCGCGGGTAGTCGCCGTCGTTCATGCCCAGCAGGCACACGTGGCGGAAGGGGATCGCGCGCATCGGCATCAGCGTCGCGAAGGTCACCGCGCCGGCGAAGAAGCGCTGCGACAGGCCGGGTTCGTCGAGCTGCGCGAGCCAGTGTTCGCCGACCACCGACAGCGGCAGCGCCTCGCTGAGCACGGCCGCGGCGCACGCGTCCTGCCACGACTGCAGCGCCGATTCGAGGCGCAGCAGGGTGTAGGCGCCGGTGCTGTCGGCGGCATCGAAGAAGTCCGCAAGCAGGCGGCGCAGGCGCGCGCACCAGTCGTCGACGGTGGCCACGGTGCGCAGGTTGTGCCAGCTCGCGTCGAGGCGTTCGAGCAGCATCGCAAGCGGCCCGACCAGCCCCGCCTCCAGTCCGCCGATCTCGTCGTAGGGTTCGATGCCCTGCCACGCGACCTCGCCCTCATTTGCCCCCTCGCCGACCGCGCCCACCGCGTAACCCAGCAGCATGCGCCGCAGGCCGAAGGCCCACGAGTTCTGTGCCGGCGCCTGCGGCAAGTCGAGGCTCGCACGCTGTTCGGCGTGCAGACCCCAGCGGATGTTGGCGCCGCGAATCCAGCGGTGCAGCAGCGGCACCTGCGCCTCGTCGATGCCGAAACGCAGGCGCAGCGCCGGCACTTCGAGGAGGTCGAGCACGTCGCTGACCGCGACGCGCGACTGCGGCAGGCCGAGCAGCTTTTCCACCGCGTTGAGCAGCGGATCGTTGTGGCGCAGGCCCTGGTCGGCGACGGTGAAGGGGATGAAACGCGGGTCGGCCGCATCGAGCAGGCCGAACACCGCCTGGATGTGCGGCGCGTAGGCGTCGATGTCCGGCACCATGACGATGACGTCGCGCGGGCGCAGCGTCGCGTCGGCGTTGAAGGCGGCGAGCAGCTGGTCGTGCAGGATCTCGACTTCGCGCTGCGGGCCGTGCGCGACATGGAAGCGGATCGAGGAATCGGCCGCCGCAGCGACCGCCGGCCAGCGCGCGCGCGTCTCCGACAGCGGGCGCAGGTCGCGGATGTCGTCCTGCAGCTGGTGCAGCAGGCAGTCGTCGCCGTGCGAGGCGAAGAGGTCGATGCGCTGGCGCAGCGCGGCGAAACGCGGCGCGTAATGCTCGCGCGCCTCGCTCGCGTCGTGCTCGTCGAGCAGGCCGATGAAGTCGCGCCCCTGCTTGCCCCATGCCGCCAGCAGCGGCTGCGCGTGCAGGTGCAGCGCCTCGTCGTCGAGCACCGCCGGCATGCCGGCACGGCGCGCCTGGCGGGCGCGGCCGGCACGCAGCAGATCCTTGTCGGCGATGATGTCCGCCCAGTAGTGCTCGCACGGGTTATGCACGCACATCAGCACCTGGCTCCAGTGCGCGATCGCCGACAGCACTTCGAGCGTCTGCGCCGGCAGCGACGAGATGCCGAACACCATCACGCGCCGCGGCAGTGTCGGCGGGCGCGGCGCCTCCCGCCTCTGCGCGATCGCCGCGAGAAAGCGCGTATGCACCGCGGCGCGGCCGCTGTCCGCCAGCGCGGCCCCGACGTCGGCGAGCAGCGCACGCCACAGCGCCGGCTGCCAGCGCTGCACCGGCGGCAACGCCTCGCGCGCGCCGCGCGCGGTCAGCAGCACGTCGTCGCCCGCGGCCCACGCGGCGAGCCAGTCGGCGCGGTACATCTGGTACTGGTCGAAGAGGTCGGCGAGGCGCTCGGCGAGCTGGTGACGCTTGCGCAGGTCCGCGTCGTCCGTGAGGAAGCGTGCCAGCGGGGAAAACTCCGCCTGCGCCAGCAATTGCGGCAGCAGGCGCATCAGCCGCCACACCAGGCGCGGCTTGTCGAACGGCGACACTTCGGGCACCGCGTCCGCGCCCAGCACCGCGCGATACGCCTGCCACACGAAGCGCGACGGCAGCAGGGCTTCGAGCGCCGCGGCGATGCCGCAACCGCCGCCACCGGACACCGCATCGGCCGCCAGTGCCATCTTCAGCCACTGCGCGATGCCGTTGCTCTGCACCAGGATCAGCTCGTTCTCCAGCGGCGCCAGCGGATAGCGCTTCATCCACGCCACCAGCACGTCGCGCAAGGCCTCCGGATGGTTGCCGTGGATCACCATCAGCCCGCTGGCCAGTTCTTCGTCGCTCAAAACCGTCTCCAAATCACGCCCATCCCTCGCCTGCCCGTCACCCGCAGCGCGCACTTTAACGCGCCGTTGCGACAAGTCCCGTCGCAGGTGAATTTCCGTAGCGCCGGCAGGCTCCAACACAGTAGCATGCAGCCGCGCGCCGACCTGGCGCACCGCCCATCCAGTATTGGCCACCCACGGAGTCGCGCATGGTCCGCGAAATCGAACTGAGTCTGGTGAAATTCGCCGAGGACGTGAACGACGTCTGGGCCGACGTGCTCCGCGTGAATTATCCCCGCCTGCGCCTCACCCGTCGCCCCAGCTCGCCGTGGCGCGTGCATGAAGTCGTCGACACGCGCGCCCGCATCCTCGACTCCGGCGAACTCGAACTGTTCGCCGAAACCGGCTCCGGCGAACCCGTCACCTTGCGCATCCCGGCGCGCGAATGGGGCTGGCGCTCGCGCTGAGGGACAACCCGGCGCCCCAACGTGCACACCGTCGACGGCACCGACGATTTGAAACATTGCCTCGCCAGACTGTCTGTCACATGAGTGACGACAGGCAGGCAAGACGATGTTCCTGAATTCCAGGCTCCCCGTACTCCCCCGTCCGGCGTGGTGGGGCGGCGCAATGCTGGCGATGGCGCTGGGCCTGGCGCTGCAGGGCGACGCCGGGCGCGTGGTCGACCGCCTGTTCGCGTCGGCGATCGAGACGCTGCGGCAGACCCGCGGCGATCGTCCGCCCACCACATTGCCCGACTTCCACGTGCGCGTGGAAGCCAAAGCGGTCGACGGTGTCGCCCGCAATCTCTCCGGGCTCGCGTGGGACGCACAGCGCGGCCAGCTCTGGTCGGTCATCAACGAGCCGCCGCAACTGCTCGCGCTGAGCACCGACGGGGAGGTGCTGGCACGCTATCCACTCGACGGCTTCCATGACGTCGAAGGCGTCGCCTGGCTCGGCGACGATCTGCTGCTGCTCGTCGAAGAACGCAAGCAGGCGCTGGTCGTGGTGCGGGTGCCGGACCACCCCGGACAGGTTCTGCCGCGTCGCCAGCAGCGGGCGCTCACGCTGGCGCTGGGAGACGGCGGCAACCAGGGTTTCGAAGGCGTCGCTTACGACCGCGACGGCGACCGGCTGTTCGTCGTCAAGGAACACTCGCCGCGCAAGCTCTACGAAATCCGCGGCCTGCGCGCCAGCCTCGAGGGCCGGCTCGACGTCGAGGTCATCGACCGTGAAGCATGGATCGCCAACAAGTTCGTCGCCCGCGATTTCTCCTCGGTCGAATACGACACCCGCAGCGGCCACGTGATCCTGCTCAGCGACACCTCGCGGCTGGTCCTCGAACTCGACGCGGCCGGCGAGTTCGTCGGCTTCCAGCCGCTCGCCGGCGGCTTTGCCGGCTTGCGCGAACACGTCCCGCAGGCCGAGGGCATGACGTTCGACGAGCGCGGCAACCTCTACGTGGTCAGCGAACCGAACCTGTTCTACGCCTTCCGGCCCGACTGAAGGGCCCAGCGCGGCGCGGCGGCCGGGAACGAAGCCCGCTCGATCGCCTCCAACGGCGCATGGACACCCTCACCCACGCCCTTTCCGGCGCCATCGTCGGGCGCCTGCTCGCCGCGCGGCAGCACGGCGCCACCCCCACCGCGACCGCAACCCCCTCCGCCCCGGCGACGAGCGTACCCGTCTGGCAGATGGTCGCCGCCGGCGCGGCGGCCGCGGCCTTTCCCGACCTCGATTTCGTGCTCGGCTATGTGTCCGATCTCGCCTACCTGCGCGGCCATCGCGGCGTCACCCATTCGCTGGTGATGCTGCCGCTGTGGGGGGCGCTGCTGGCGTGGCTGTTCGCGCGCCTGTCGCGCCGCAACGGTGCAACGGCGACGCCGTGGCGGGCGTTTTTCGGCATCGCCTGCGCGGGCCTGCTGATCCACATTTTCGGCGACCTGATCACGCAGTTCGGCACCATGATCTTCGCCCCCATCTCCGACCGGCGCTTCGGCTGGGGCACGACCTTCATCATCGATCTCGCGATCACCGGCCTGCTCGTCGCCGGCCTCGTCGCGAGCACGCTGTGGCGCCACAGCAAGCTTCCCGCCAGCATCGCGCTGGCGCTGGTGATCGGCTGGATTGGCGTCGGCGCCGTCGGCCGCGGCGAAGCGATCGCCGCCGCGCGCGCTTGGGCGGCCGCGAACGGCATCCCGGCGGTCGAGCTTGACGCGGCACCGCGACCCGCCTCGCCCTTCAACTGGACCGCGATCGTCTTCGACGGCGAGCAGTACCATTACGCGCACCTCAACACGCGCCGCAGCGAAGTCCTCAACGCGAGTCCGGACGACAACTTCCTGCGGCGCTTCTCGGCCCCCTACCGGCCGGTCGCGATGGCGCAGTGGCAGACGCGTGCGCGCTTCGGCAACGGCGACACGCAGGCGCTTGCGCGGCAGGTCTGGGGCGCCGAGGATTTCGCGTTCTACCGCTGGTTTGCGATGTTCCCGGTTCTCGATCACACCGAAAACGGCGCGTCGGGCAGCCTGTGCGCCGGCTTCCGCGACCTGCGCTTCGAAATCCCCGGTCGCGCCGAGGCGCCCTTCCGCTACGGCCTGTGCAGCACGCCGGGCGCCAACGCGTGGCGGCTGTACGAGCTGGTCACCGGCGGGCGGCGCTGGATCGTCACCCAGTAACGCACGACAAGGCGCTGTCCGGATCGGCAACCCCGCGACCGCCTCGTGGATCGGCGGATCGCATCGCGTGCGATGCAGTCGTTCCGGTTGTCGCCCTTGAGCGTCCGGCCCCCCGAATCTCCGACTCGCCCCGCTACTCGATCAGGCCCTCCGCCTTCATCGCTTCCTGCACTTTCGGCCGCTGCGCGACACGGGCCATGAAGGCCCGGATGTTGGGCCACTTGCTGAGGTCGATCTTGAGCATGCCGGTCCAGTTGAGCACCGTGAACAGATAGGCGTCGGCGACGGTGAAGGCCTCGCCGGCAAGGTAGGGCCGGCCTTCGAGCATCTGTTCCAATGCGGTGAGGCGTCGCGCGATCGTGCCGATCTGCACTTCCTTCATCTCGGGCGTCATCGCCGGGTTGAACAGCGCGCCGAGCTGCTTGTGCACTTCGGTGGCGACGAAATTCAGTGCTTCCATCTGGTGGTAGCGCTCCAGCGTGCCGAACTTGGCGACCAGGCCGGACTCCGGCTTCTGGTCGGCGAGGAACTGCACGATCACCGCGACTTCGGTGAGCACCTGGCCGTCATCGAGCTGCAAGGCCGGCACGTAACCCTTCGGGTTGATCTTCCAGTAGTCGTCGCCGTCGGCGGTCTTCTTGTTGGGGATGTCGACCTTGACCAGATCGAGTGCATAACCGGCTTCGCAGGCAACGATGTGCGGCGCCAGCGAACACGCGCCCGGTGCATGGAAAAGTTTCATTCATGTCTCCCTCAAAGTGAACGGTCAATGGGGCCGCATGCGGCGCACGCAGGCATCACCCGCAATGCGGCCCCACTGAAAGCTTACACGTCGAGAATCAGTCGCGCCGGATCTTCCAGCGCGTCCTTCATCGCCACCAGGCCGAGCACCGCTTCGCGCCCGTCGATGATGCGGTGGTCGTAGGACATCGCCAGGTAGTTGATCGGGCGGATGACGATCTGGCCGTTCTCGACCACCGGACGGTCCTTGGTGGCGTGGATGCCGAGGATCGCCGACTGCGGCGGGTTGATGATCGGCGTCGACAGCATCGAACCGAACACGCCGCCGTTGGAGATCGAGAAGGTGCCGCCGGTGAGCTCGTCGAGCGTGAGCTTGCCGTCCTTGGCCTTCTGGCCGAACTCGGCGATCTTCTTCTCGATGTCGGCGATCG
>NZ_WTVQ01000063.1 GCF_012910955.1 Aromatoleum diolicum | reverse complement strand
CCCCTGGCCCCGTCCCTAAGCTGTCCACCATGCCGCTGAACCCTGTGCGCGACTTCCTGCGCCTCCTAGCCGACCGCTTCGTCGCCACCCGCTGCCCCCAGGTCGCCGGCAGCCTCGCGTTCACCACCCTGCTCGCGATTGTTCCGCTCGTCACCGTGGTCATTGCACTCTTCAGCAACTTTCCCGCCTTTGCAGACCTCGGCACCTCGCTCAAGATCTTCCTGCTGGAAAACCTGCTACCCGACCGCGCCGGCAAGATCATCGCGACGTATGCCTTCCAGTTCTCGCAGAAGGCCGCAAAACTCACGCTGATCGGCACTGCCCTGCTCGTCGTCACCGCGCTGATGCTGATGATGACGATCGATCGCGTTTTCAACCAGATCTGGGGGGTGCGCCGCCCGCGTCCGCTGCTGACGCGTCTTACCGTGCATTGGTTCACCCTGACGCTCGGTCCGATCGCCTTGGGCGCCAGCGTGCTGGCCACGGGTCATCTGGTCGCCAGTTCGGTCGAACTCGCCGGCAAGAACTCATGGCTCGGCGAATTCTCGGCGACCGTCGTGTCGCCGGTCCTGCTATGCACCCTGTTCAGCTTCCTCTACTACGCCGTCCCCAATCACCGCGTACGCATCGCCCATGCTCTGGCCGGGGGCGTCGCGGCCACCCTCGCCTTCCTGCTGATGCAGCAACTGTTCGGTCTGTTCATCGCACGCATTCCCACCTACACCCTGATCTACGGCACCTTCGCGACGCTGCCGATCTTTCTCGTGTGGCTCTATTTGTCATGGGTGGTGATCCTGCTGGGTGCGATCCTGTCGGCCTCGCTGCCCGGATTTTTCGAGCGCACCCGCGTTCTCGGCCCCTTCGCTGGCGATCGTGCGTGGGTGGCCATGACCATGCTGGTCGAGCTCGCCCGCGCCCAGAGCGAAGGCCGCACCCTCGCGTTCGACCCCTTGCTGGAATGCGCCCGCATCAACAGCAACGAGGGCGAAACCCTCCTGGGAGAAATGCGTGACGCCGGCTGGGTAGCACGCACCGAAGAAGGTAACTGGCTGCTCTGCCGTAATGCCGCGGAGATCGGGCTGGCGGACATCATGGCCCGCTTCGCCTTGTCGACAGCGGGTTGGCGCAATGCCGGCTGCAACGAGCTGTCCACGCAGACGGCTGAACGTCTGGAAGTCGCGTTGCGTGCCGCCGATCTCCCGCTCGCGGCACTCGCGCCGCAAGCCATGCGACCGGAAGCTCAGATCGGGTAAGGATCGATCTCGTACTGAAACAGCTCGATGCTGGCGGTCTGCATGTCGAGGCTCAGGACCCGCGCCTGCGCAACGTACAAATGCTCGCCCTCATGCACCAGCACGAAACGACGCGAACCATAAGTTCCGGCCGGCGCCAGGATCGCCTGATTGCGTCGCAACGCCGGCACCGGCGGCAACAGCAGGGCGGGTGTCGTCGAGCGCGCCTCGCCGCCACGAAAACCGATCGATACCGGCGTGCACGTCTGTGCCACAAGCTGCAGCCCCAGCTCCACCTGCTCGGGGTTGTCGCTGCGGATCCACCGCACGATGCAGATCGACCACGGATGTCCGGCGTCCCGCCGCACGGCGACCGCCATCCCGGCGCTCAGGGTTCCCGCCACACCGGCAACCGACATGATTGCGTAACCGCCAGGGCTTTCGTTGAAGACCATCCACTCGGCAATCCGCGCTGACCTTGCCCCCGGTTGCGCAGCCTCCCAGATTGCACGCAGCCCCGTGCACACCTGGACCGAATACTGGTATGCCCTGCGCTGTTGCATGCGATTTGGCGGCAAAGCCCAACGGTCGCGCATGCGTTCCATCAACGACAATGCCTCGGCCGGCGTCAGCCCGACGGGCAAGCCTGACACATCCGGCTCCAGCAATTCACCGTCGCGCTCAAGGCCTGCCACCTCGGCCCCTGCAACGCGCCCCTTGAGCCATTCCGCCTGCGCCACTACCGCGCGCGAAATGCCATACGCCGAAAAATGCACCAGCCCCGCCACCGCCGGCGGCACACTGCGAATCGTCGCCACCGGCGGCGCGTCCTCGACCGGATTGATCCAGAAAGACGAAGCCGCAGGCTGAAGCGGGTCGAGGGACAACACCGCCTCGTCTGCCACCCCGTCGAGATAGTCGTTCGCCCACACCAGTTCACGTGCGGTCAGGCTTTCCGGCTGCAACACGGACAGAGCCAGCAGTCGCTTCAACTGATGCGCCGCCTCGGCCAGTGACGCGTCCCGGCGTGTGCCGGCGACGGCATCGAACCCGCCGCCCACCAGCACGATCTCATACACGCCACGCCACAAGCCGGCCGGTGCGGCCGCTCCACTCATGGCGCCGAGAAGAAATGCCTCATGCATCAGCGCCAGCGCACGGCCCGCCAGGGCATGCGGATCAATGCGTCGAATCGGCCGCCAGCGCTCGCGCGCCGTCCCGGCGAGGCAACGCAAGCCGCCCGCCACGCCCAGCAACGCATCGACAAGCTCCCCTGCAGCCGCATGCAACTCGCGCGACAACGGCAATGCAGCGTTCAGCAAGCGCGGTTTGAAGCGGTCACAAAGATCCTGCGCGCGCGCCTCGAACTGTTCGATGCACTGCTGAAACAATGGTCCGGCCGCACCCGGCTCGGGAAGTCTGGCAAAATGCTCGCGCAAACTCGCCAGATCGATCACCGGGTCGTCAGCCGGCTCTGCCGCCAGCCACTCCAGCACGGGAGAGATCTGTTCGGAAACGGGGTCAGGCGCAGGCATTCGAAGGGAGATCCGGGGCGAAGGTTTGTTCCCGCATTCTATTCAAGAATGGCGCCCTTAGGCGCGGCGACCATGCCCCACAACGACCGTGGCGCAACGTGCCTAGCACGCACAGCCGGCATATCAACGCCGTACTTGTCGCTAACGGCGTTCTGCCCTATACTAGTCCGCTTTTCGCATCCATTTACTAGGACACCCAAATGGTCGTCATTCGCCTTGCCCGTGGTGGCGCCAAAAAGCGCCCGTTCTACAACATCGTCGCCGCCGACTCGCGCAACCGTCGCGACGGCCGCTTCATCGAGCGCGTTGGTTTCTACAACCCGATGGCCGCCGAATCCGAAAAGGGTCTCGTGATCAACACCGAGCGCCTGGAATACTGGAAGCAGAACGGCGCCCAGCTGTCGCCGACGGTGCTCCGTCTGGCCAAGCAAGCCGCCAAAGCCGCCTGATCCAGCCGGACAGTTCGCGGTCATGATCATACTGGGGCGCATTGTCGCCCCTTTTGGCGTCAAGGGCTGGGTCAAGGTCCATCCCTTCGGGGATGACCCGCTGTCCTGGCGCGACATGCCGGAGTGGTGGCTGGCAGACAGCGCCGAAGCCCGCGAATCCGCATGGCAGGCAGTCAAGCTTGCCGGATTCAAGGAACACGGCGCCGGATTCGTTGCGGCATTCGAAGGATTTGCCGACCGCAATGCTGCCGAAGCGCTGCAGGGCCGCTATATCGCAGCACCGCGCGAGGCTTTGCCAAGCACTGGCGACAATGAATATTACTGGGGCGACTTGGTTGGCCTGACCGTCGTCAATCAGGCCGGCGAAACCCTCGGCACGGTGGAAGCGCTGATGTCGACCGGCGCCCATGATGTACTGCAGATTCGCGACGGCGACGACGAGCGGTTGATACCATTCGTCGCCGCCTATGTACTCGATGTGGATCTGACCAACCGGTCGATCCGGGTCGATTGGCAAAAGGATTGGTGAAGGCAGGGTGAACGCACCAGCCGCCGCAAGGCGCTTCGATGTCATCACCCTGTTTCCGGAGATGTTCGCGGCGCTCACCGCCAGCGGCATCACCCGACGCGCACTGGAACGCGGACTTTACGACATCGCGTTCCACAGCCCGCGCGACTTCGTCGACGACCCGCATCGGACCGTTGACGACCGCCCTTACGGCGGCGGGCCGGGCATGGTAATGATGGCCGAACCGCTCGAAAAGGCGATCGGCCGTGCAAGAGCAGCACAGGAAGCCCTTTTGGGTGCCGCCGGGCGGGTGATCTACCTCTCACCGCAGGGACGGCGACTGGACCACGCAAAAGTGCTGGAACTGACCGAACAGCCGGCATTGACGCTGCTGTGCGGACGCTACGAAGGGGTCGATCAGCGCCTGATCGACCGCTGCGTCGATGAAGAACTGTCGCTAGGCGACTTCGTTCTGTCGGGCGGCGAATTGCCGGCGATGGTGCTACTCGACGCGATCGTGCGCCAACTGCCGGGAGCGCTGAACGACGCCGAATCAGCGCGGGAGGACTCGTTCGTGGATGGGTTGCTGGATTGCCCGCACTACACGAGACCGGAGATATACGAAGGCGAGCGCGTACCGGCGGTACTGCTCTCGGGGAACCACGCCGCGATCCGTCGCTGGCGGCTCAAGCAGGCACTGGGCACGACCTGGCAACGACGGCCGGATCTGCTGCAGGGACGCAAGCTGAGCAAGGAAGAATTGTCACTGCTTGAGACGTTCAGGCAAGAGCAAGAAGGGGCCGAGGGCAGCAACATCGCCTGAAGGCCCGAATACAAACCGCGAGAGCATCAGGCAATGACCTGCTCTGCCCGCAAGGCCAAGTGCCATTGAATCGACAGGAGTCGCACCATGAACCTGATTGAGCAGCTCGAACAGGAAGAAATCGCCCGCCTCACCCAGAACAAGACCATCCCCGCGTTCGCCCCGGGCGACACCGTGGTGGTTCAGGTGAAAGTGAAGGAAGGCACGCGTGAACGTCTCCAGGCCTACGAAGGCGTGGTGATTGCAAAGCGCAATCGCGGCCTGAACTCCAACTTCATCGTGCGCAAGATCTCGTCGGGCGAAGGCGTGGAACGTACGTTCCAGACCTACTCCCCGCTGGTTGACAGCATCGAGGTCAAGCGTCGTGGTGACGTGCGCCGCGCCAAGCTCTACTATCTGCGCGACCGCTCCGGCAAGTCCGCGCGGATCAAGGAAAAGCTGAACTACAAGGCCGCGAAGTAAGACTGCGCGATTCAGCCGGCAGCATATGGAACGGGCTCCACGGAGCCCGTTTTTTTGTCGACCGCAGCTCGAAGCCCCACCTGCCGCCACACGCTACGTGGCGCCCTTCAATCCGGTTTCGGCACGTCCTTCACCCGATCATCACTCTCTTCGTCGTCATCGTCGGGAAGCACCGCATCGACGCCGGCACCAACAACCTTTGCACCGACCTTGACGGTCGTCGCGACGACCGTCACCGCGGCATCGGCCACCGCAAACACCGCACAGCCACCCATCATGCAGGTGGTAACCAAAACCAGCAGCAGCCGTTGCACACCCATGAGTCATCCCCAGCAATCACGCACACCCAAAGACAAAACCCGCGACGAGCGCGGGTTCTAGTCTTTGTTACTGGCGGAGAGTGAGGGATTCGAACCCTCGATACGAGTTTTAGCCCGTATGCTCCCTTAGCAGGGGAGTGCCTTCGACCTCTCGGCCAACTCTCCATCCTTCGAGCCCGGCATATTAGCGACTCCAGGCCCTTCGGTCAAACTTAATTATGCAGCAACATCCAGGCCGAAGGCCTTGTGCAGGACACGGACGGCCAGTTCGAGATACTTTTCCTCGATGGCAACCGAAATCTTGATTTCGGACGTCGAGATCATCTGGATATTGATCCCCTCTTCGGCCAGCGTGCGGAACATCTGCGACGCCACACCTGCGTGCGAACGCATGCCGACGCCAACGATGGACACCTTGGCCATCGTCTTGTCGCTGACAACGGCACGCGCGCCGATGTGAGCCTTGACGCTCTCGAGCACCTTCGTTGCCTTGTCCAGATCGCCCCGACTGACGGTGAAGGAAAAGTCCGTCGTACCGTCCTGGCTGACATTCTGGATGATCATGTCGACTTCGATATTGGCATCGGCGACCGGCCCGAGGATCTGGTAGGCAATGCCCGGCTTGTCGGGCACACCGAGCACCGTGAGCTTGGCTTCGTCGCGATTGAAAGCGATGCCGGAGATGACGGGTTGTTCCATGTTCTGATCTTCCTCAACAGTGATGAGCGTGCCCTCGCCTTCCTCCTGGAAGCTCGACAGGACGCGCAACTTGACCTTGTACTTGCCCGCGAATTCGACCGAGCGGATCTGCAGCACCTTGGAGCCAAGGCTCGCGAGCTCCAGCATTTCCTCAAAGGTGATGGTATCCAGCTTGCGGGCTTCGGGAACGACACGCGGATCGGTCGTATACACACCGTCCACATCCGTATAGATCTGGCATTCATCAGCCTTCAGCGCCGCGGCCAGCGCCACACCGGTGGTATCCGAACCACCGCGCCCGAGCGTGGTGATGTTGCCATGCTCATCAACGCCCTGGAAGCCGGCGACGACGACGATGTTGCCTTCGTCGAGATCCTTCTTGATCGGCGCTTCGTCGATATTGAGGATACGTGCCTTGGTATGCGCGCTGTCGGTCAGGATGCGGACCTGGGCTCCGGTATAGCTCTTGGCTTTGACGCCGATGTCGTGCAGGGCCATGCACAGCAGGCCGATCGTGACCTGCTCGCCGGTCGACACGACTACGTCCAGCTCACGCGGCTCGGGACTGGTTGCAACATCCTTCGCCAGCGCGATCAGGCGGTTGGTTTCACCGCTCATCGCGGAGACCACCACCACAACCTGATTCCCGGCAGCCTGGAATTTTGCCACCTTTCTGGCGACATTCTTGATGCGTTCCGGGTTGCCCACGGAGGTGCCACCGTACTTCTGAACTATCAGTGCCATCGTCGTATCCAAGTGCTTGTGGATAAAACGGATGATTTTAGCGAAAGCCGCACAATTTTGCAGGCTGACATCACGACGCCCGTCAAGCCCGGCAGCTCGACTTATTGATTGCGGTTAACCCTAGCCCCATTGATTTTTCCATTGTATTTGTACGGAATAGTATTCTATACTTTGGGTACCATACGACTTAAGTCGTAGGCCGACGACAGTGCGCAGTTGATTCTCATAGCACAGCTGATTTCACAACAGAGGACCCAGACATGAAAAGCACCGAAACCATTGATGTTCGCGAGATCCGTCGCAAGCTTGGCCTGAACCAGTCGCAGTTCTGGTCGAAGATTGGCGTTACCCAAAGTGGGGGCTCGCGCTACGAGAGCGGCCGCAACATTCCGCGCCCGGTTCAGGCACTGCTGCGCCTGGTGCACATCGAGCAGATCGACATCAACAAGGTCAAGAAGGAAGACGTGGAAGTCGCCGAATTCCTGAAGGCGTCGAACCCGGAGTTGTACAAGACGCTGAAAAAGGAAGCCCGTGCAAAGCGCAAGGAGCGCGCGCCCCGCTAAGCGACGCGAGGCTCGACGTGCCCATCAGGGGCTGACGCGGACCGTCAGCCCTTTTTTTCGTATTTCGTCCGCAATCGCTTCGAGTTCAGCTTCGCTCAAGGGCGACAGCCGCGCCGCTTCGACTTGCATCGACGGCCGCGCAATCCCGTAGAGCAGCACACCCGCGAGACGATCCGGCCCGGCCGCTTCGAGTACGCCCAGGTAGGACCGAATGTCATCTTCCGACGGCCCGGCACCGTCCCAGCGGAACATGCAGGTCTGAACCCAGGTGGTGCAACGCGCGGCACTCGCCTGCAGGCGCCGCGCGACCGCATCGGGATCGAGCGCTACACCATTGATGCGACGGGTGCCGGCGCGGGTTCCGGCGTCCAGTTTGAACCACACTTCACCCCCCGCTTCGCCGAGCAGGCGCACGCCTTCGCGCACCGCTGTCTGCCCCATCAGACTACCGTTGGTAATCAGGCGCAGCGGCACCTCGCGCCCTAACCGGAACCGTTCGCGCAGACGCACGGCCACTTCGACCGCAGCGGGAAACTCCACCGCACTGGTCGGCTCTCCGTTGCCCGAGAAGGCAATGTCGCGCACGCTGCGCAGGCCTTCCGGGACGTGCTGCTGGAGGTAATCGCCATGCACCAAGGCATGCAGGAAGCCTGCGAGTTCTGCCTCGAGTTGCACGAGGTCGATCCGCGGTGCACGACCACGTACCAGATTCGGTACCTGGCAATAGACGCAGTGCCAGTTGCAGGCGTTGTTGGGGTTGAGGTTGATGCCCACCGACACGCCACCGGCACGGCGCGACAGCACCGGATACACATAGGTGAGCCCCGCGAGATCGCGGTCGTGATTGCGGATACTGAGAAGCCGGTCGGTCGAAGCCATGGTGGAGAAAGCCGCCAGAAGCGGGGAAAAAGGGCATCTGCGGACGGGTGCTATAATCCGCGCCCTGCACTCCCGAGGTCAATCATGCGCATCACCCGCCGACTGGAATTCGACGCAGGACACCGGATTCCGGATCACGCCAGCCAGTGCCGGCATCTGCATGGCCATCGTTACGCCATCGAGATCACCTTGTCCGGTGACATCATCGACGCCGCGGGGCAGGCGGTCAATGGCATGGTGATGGACTTCGGCGAAGTGAAGTCCATCGCCAAGGCGCATGTCGTCGACGTCTGGGACCATGCGTTCCTCGTCTATCGTGGCGACAGCGTGGTGATGCAATTCCTCGCGGCGATGCCGGATCACAAGACGGTGGTGCTCGATACCGTACCGACGGCGGAAAATCTGGCGAGCGAGGCGTTCCGCATACTGGATCCGCGATACCGCGACAGCTACGGCAACCATCTGCAACTGGAACGCGTGCGTCTGTACGAGACGCCGAATTGCTGGGCCGACGCCCTGCGCGAGGACGCGGGCCCGGCCTGAGCAGTATTGTCGCGGGAGCGCTTCATGCGACCGCGTCGCTTGCCGCCAGCGGCGCACCTGCGGCCCCGACGGCGGACAGCACACGCACCTCACGCTGCGGGAACGGAATCTCTATGTTCGCGGCGCGAAAACGTCGCCACACCTCAAGGTTGATATCCGAAATCACGCCGAGCGTGCCCTCTTGGGGATCGGCGATCCATACCGTCAGGCGCAGGTTGATGCCACTGTCGGCGAAGGCGACGACGAATGCCTTCGGAGCGGGATCATCCAGTACCCTTGAGTGCGTATGTGCAGCCTCGACCAGGATCGACATGGCCTGCTCGAGATCGGATGCATAGCTCACCTGGAAATCGATCGGCACGACCACGCGCGTGTCGCTGTAAGTCTCGTTCTGCACCACGGAACCGACCAGGATCTCGTTCGGCACCAACGATTCAACGCCGCTTGCAGCTCGCAGCACGGTGTAGCGGGTATTGATCTGTGTGACGATGCCACGTTCGGTGCCGACGGTGATCAGATTGCCGATGCGCAGTGAGTGGTCGAGCAGGATAATGAAGCCGGACACGTAGTTGGCGGCGATTTTCTGCAAGCCAAATCCAAGCCCCACGCCCAGCGCGCCACCGAATACCGACAGCGTGGTGAGGTTGATGCCGACCATGGGGAGCGCGACGAGGACCGCAATAACGATCAACAGGGCCTTGGCGACCCGCAAGAGCACAAGCCTGACACTGTCGTCGAGGCCGGCGGCGGTGCTCAAGCGGCGCTCGAGGGCGCCCGCTGCCCACAGCGCGATGATCAGCGTAAAGAGGACCATCGCCACGCCCTGCAACAGGGTCCATAGCGAGAGCTTCTGGCTACCGATCTTGAACGACACGCTATCCAGCGCATCGAGTACCTCGGGCAGCCAGCCGAGAATATGCAGGGCGACCACCGCCCATGCCAGCGACGCGAAGATGCGCTCGAAACTCGCGAGCCAGCTTGAGCGGCCGATCGCCTGGCGGACGGCGAAGACGACGAAACGGATTGCCGCAAACGAGGTGAGCAGTGGTACGGCAAGGTTGAGCAGGTTCACGCTATGGTACTTGCCGAGCACCACACGTGTGGCAAACACGAAAATCAGCGCCAATAGCGGAAACAGTACGCGACGCAATCCGCTGCGGCCGAAACGCCGGGCCGCAGTCTCCTCGTCGCTGCTCCGACCGACACGGCTCAGCGTGGCCCGTTCGATAAACCAGGCGAGCGCAAGGCTGGTAAACAATGCCGCGAGCTGCCAGAGTACGTTGGGGCTTTGCAGGTCGCTCCAGGTATCGGTGAGCATGGCGGCGAACTGGAATTCGTCTTTCACGTTCCGGACTTCCACGGCAGGCGGGTGACGGGGGTGGCGTCCGCGCGGTGGCGGCGCCAGTTATTCAGATAGGTTTGCGCGAGCGCGCAGTGGTCGCGCATCACGATGAGGTTTTCGGCGTTGCGCTGACTGGCCGACTTGGTGAAGTTGAACGAGCCGGTGACCAGCGCGCAGCCCGGGCCGGCGGCATCGGCGATCATGACCTTGTTGTGGGCGGCGGCGTAGCGCGTTTCGAGTGCGACCGGGATACCGGCATCGAGCAGTTCGGGCAGGACATTGCCCTTGCCGCGCTTGTTCATGCGGGCGTCGGCAAGCACCTCGACGCGTACGCCGCGCCGGTGTGCGGCAACCAGTGCGCGCGCAATCGGACGACTGGTGAAGGCATAGGCCTGGACGTACAGGGTGACGCGCGCGTTGTCGATGACACCGAGCAGCAGTGCCTCGGGTCGGTCGGCAGGGGCGAACGCCACTTCGACCGAACCGCGCGCCGGCAGCTTCTGACTCGCCGCCACTGGCGCGGCCGCGAGCGCGACCAGGGCTACAAACACACTCCGGATGACGACGGTGGCGATTTGCTGCCACTCAGGCATCGGTCGGCACCCGCTCGAGGACGGCTGCAAAAAAGCCGTCGGTGTCGTGCTGACGCGGCGACAGGCGCAGCCGCTCGCCAGTATCGAGCGCAATGCCCTGCTTGCCGAGGACCTCGGCCGCGCTGATCTGGCGGAACTCGGGATGCGCACTCAGGAAAGCGTCGACAACCCCGTCATTTTCCTCCGCCAGCAGGCTGCAGGTGGCATACACCAGGCGGCCACCGGTCTTCACCAGGCGGGCCGCCGAATCGAGGATGGCACCCTGCTTGGAAACCATCTCCGCGACCGACTCGGGCGTCTGGCGCCATTTGAGGTCCGGATTGCGGCGCAGGGTACCGAGGCCGCTGCACGGCGCATCGACCAGCACGCGATCGGCCTTGCCGGCCAGGCGCTTGACCTTGGCATCGCGCTCATGAGCGATCAGCACTGGATGGACGTTGGAAAGTCCGGCACGTGCAAAACGCGGCTTGAGTTTGGCGAGGCGTTTCTCGGATACGTCGAAGGCGTAGAGACGTCCGGTCGAGCGCATCAACGCGCCGAGTTGCAGGGTCTTGCCGCCGGCGCCGGCACAGAAATCGACGACCAGTTCGCCACGCTTGGGCTGCACGAGGAAGCCCAGCAGCTGGCTACCTTCGTCCTGCACTTCGAACGAGCCATCGAGAAACAGCGGGTGCTTCTGCAGCGCGGGCTTGCCGGCGAGCCGGATACCCTGCGGGGAATATGGGCATGGCTTGGCCTCGATGCCGTTGGTCCTGAAGGCGTCGAGCACTGCATCGCGGTCGGTTTTCAGCACATTGACGCGCAGATCGAGCGGCGCCGGGCGATTGAGGCTGTGCGCAAGGTCGAGCAGCGTCGTTTCGTCATGCGTTGCGAGCAGACGCTCGGCAAGCCAGTCGGGCAGATCGGCACGTTCAGCGAGTGAGCCCTCATCCAGTTCCTTGGCTTTGATGCCGGAAATCCAGTCCCGCTCGGTGGCCGAGGCCAGCCCCTCGAAGTGGCGCATCGGCCAGCCTTCGCCACGCGCGAGCCACGCCAGCAACAGGGTGCGCGGGCGCGCATCGGCGCCCACGAGACGGCGCAGCCAGCGCAACCGGCGCACGATGCCGTAGACCGTTTCGGCAATGAAACCGCGGTCGCGGTGACCGATCTCGCGGTTTTCGCGGAAGTGCCGCGACAGCACCACGTCGGCAGGGTGTTCGAAAGTGAGCACTACGCTCAGGACCTGAGCGGCATGGATCAGCAGGCTGCGCGATGCGGCCTCGTCGTGTTTGGACATTGTTATTCAGTTCCCGATGGTTAGATGGGCGGCCGAGTCTTCGTCCGCCCGCAATTCGATCATTTCCGCGTCTGCTGCGCGCTCGGTATCAGACGCTTCTCCGGAAGGAGCGCCCGGCGGCGAAAGACGCAATTCGATGGCCTGCTGGTCGAGCATTTCACCCTTGTCATCGATGACCCGAATGCGCACTGGCAACATGCCGTAGTTGCGCGCCAGCCAGATATCGATCGACAAACTTCCGTTCAGCGCTTCGGCACGAACCCGCAGTGTTTCGAGCTGCCCGATCGGCAACGCGAGTTTTTCCGGGCCCACTACTTCGAGCGTCGACGGGGTGGCCTCGCGTCCGCTGATCACGTTCAGTTCAGTGGAAACGCCGGCCGCACCGACGATGCCGATCTGATGCCACAAGCTCAGCAGGTCCTGGTCGCCCGGGCGGATGGCGGCAACGCGCTCGCGGTTGCCGCGCTTCAGGGTCACCTGGCCAGAATTCCAGTCAAACGTGGCATTCGCCGGCGTCTTGCGTGTCTGTTCCACGCTGAAACGCTCCGGCCGCAGACCGCCGGCGCCGACACTGCCCTCGCTGCTCTGTGCGTAATGGAAGCTCCGGAACAGCCCCGCCACCCCGGTGGTCCGCAAGGCCACCGACATGCGGTACCGCTTGCCGTCATGTGACCACTCGTGGCGCGCCTCGCCGACCTGGAAGCCCCCCTCGCCGAGGGAGACGCGAAAGCGGATATCGCCCCGCTCCGGCCAGCCCGCAATGCTGATTCCGGGCAGGTCCGGTCCGCGTGCGAGCTGAGCCGCCTCGGACACCTGCGCCGCGGCGGCCGCCTGGACCATATCCGCCGGCACGTCGGCCGCGGTCATCGGGATCGAACTTTCCTCGCCCACCGGACTCGCGGGCGCATCACCCGCTTCGTCAACAGCCGGTGCCGCGAGCGGGACCGGGACCGGCTCTTCGGTTACCGGCTTGGGCTTCGGCACAGGCTTGGCGGGGGGTTTCGGTTTGGGCGCCGCGGCGGGCGGCGGTGGCATGGAGGTAGGGGCCAGCGCAGCCAGTTCCACCGGTTGCGCGACCGGCATCACCAGGCGCGCGTGCAGCACCTCCTGCACTGGCGGCTCCTTGCCGACCAGCGTTCCCCAGTCGGGCACGCCCAGCACGATTGCGTGCGCGAGCACCGAAAGACCCGAGGCCAGGATCAGGACTGTTGGCTGCCGCACGCCCCGACTCCGGGCATCCGATCCAGCGCGGGGACCGTCCACCCGGCCTCTTCGCCAACTTCATCGCGTAGCAGCACCCGCCCTTGCGCCGAGATCGACAGACGCTCCTCGACGAACCAGCGCACCGCCTGCGGATAGATGCGGTGTTCGTGCTTCAGCACCCGCGCGGAGAGGCTGTCTTCGTCGTCGTCAGGCAGCACCGGGATGACCGCCTGGATCACCACCGGACCGCAATCGAGTGTCGGCGTGACGAAATGCACGGTTGCACCATGCACCCGCACGCCGGCTTCGAGCGCGCGGCGGTGGGTATGCAGGCCGGGGAATGCCGGTAGCAGCGACGGATGGATGTTGAGCAATCGCCCTTCGTAATGTCGCACGAAACCGTCGGTGAGCACGCGCATGAAGCCGGCCAGCACGACCAGATCGGGACGATGGGCATCGATCGCCCCGGCCAGCGCCGCGTCGAATTCCTCGCGCGAGGCGAAGGCCTTGTGGTCGACCACGGCGGTGGCGATGCCGTGCGCAGCGGCAAATTCGAGGCCCTTGGCGTCCGCCCGGTTGCTGATCACTGCGCTGATGCGCGCGCCGGCAAGACCTGCGCGCACGATGGCTTCCATGTTGCTGCCACGACCGGAGACGAGAATGACGATGGACTTCATGAATGGATTCTTGGTGTTCGATTCGGGCACGCCGTAGCGCACCGCGGAGTGGGACAAGGACGGGAGCGCAGTGTTCCGGCAATCGGTGCGGGACGTACCGCGCAGTCGCAGTGTTGTGCGCATGATACCGGAAGGGTCGCCGGAGCCCTAAGAGCGTACCCGCCGAAAGGCGCGACCGCGCGTCGGCCGACTCCGTATAATTGCCTGTTGCACCGAATTTTGCCCCGCCCTGCATGCCCGCCATCCATCTGCTTTCCGATTTGCTCATCAACCAGATCGCCGCCGGCGAGGTGGTCGAGCGGCCCGCTTCGGTCCTCAAGGAAGTGCTGGAGAACGCCGTCGATGCGGGCTCGCGCGCCATCGACGTGCAGCTCGAGCAAGGCGGCGTGCGACGCATCCGTGTCGCCGACGACGGCTGCGGCATCGAGCGTGACGAACTCGCGCTGGCGCTGGAGCGGCACGCAACCAGCAAGATCGCGAACCTGGACGATCTGGAACGCGTCGGCACGATGGGCTTCCGCGGCGAAGCGCTCGCCGCGATCGCCGCCGTGGCGCGCACCACCCTGACCAGCCGCGCCGAGGGCAGCGCCCACGCATGGCGCATCGACGGCAGCGACCGCAGCGTCGCGCCCGCAGCCCTCAACGCGGGCACCGTCGTGGATGTCGCCGATCTGTATTACAACACCCCGGCACGGCGCAAATTCCTGAAGTCGGAAGCGACCGAATACGCGCATTGCGACGAGATGTTCCGCCGTGTCGCGCTGGCCCGCCCCGACATCGGCCTGCAACTCGCCCACAACGGCCGCGTGATCCACCGTCTGCCTGCGGGCGACGAGGCGCGGCGCGTCGCCGCGCTGATGGGTGACGATTTCCTGACGCAGGCGCGCGCGCTGGATGCCGATGCGGGGCCGCTGCGACTGGCCGGCTTTGCTTCGCTGCCCGCGTATTCGCGCGCCAGCCGCGATGCGCAGTATTTCTTCGTCAATGGCCGTTTCGTGCGCGACAAGCTGCTGACGCACGCGGTGCGCCAGGCCTACACCGACATCCTGCACGGCAACCGCCACCCCGCCTACGTGCTGTTTCTCGAACTCGATCCGGCGGGCGTCGACGTCAACGTGCATCCGGCGAAAATCGAGGTGCGCTTTCGCGAGGCGCGGGCAATCCACCAGTTCGTGTTTCATGCGCTGTCGCGGGCGCTCGCCGAATCGGGCGCCGGGCTGGCGGCTCGCCCTGGCACGCAGGCGGGGCATGACGACGAACCGGCGCGAAGCGGCGAAGGGCAAGCGTCGGGCGCCAATGCATCGCTCGTCGCCGTGCCCGCCAACTCGCCGGAACGTACTCACGCCTACGGCACCTATCACGACGCGGCGCCGATGCAGGGTCGGCTCGCGATGGAGTCTGTCAGCCGCAGCTATTTTGATTTCATCAGCGGGGCTGCGGCCGGCGCGCCGCCTTCGCCAGCGACGGACACCGCCTTTCGCCCCGCCACCTTCGCCATGGGCGGCGGCAGCGCAACGACCATCGCCCCCGGCACGGCCCGGCCCCTGCCCGCCGACGAGTCTGCCCCGCTCGGCTACGCCATCGGCCAGTTGCACGGTATCTACATCCTGGCGCAAAACACAAAGGGGCTGGTGCTGATCGATATGCACGCAGCGCACGAGCGCATCCTCTACGAGAAGCTCAAAACGGTGCTCGACGGCACGCCCTCGGTGCAGCGCCTGCTGATTCCAGCGGTGTTCTCGGTCAGCGCGAAGGACATGGCGGCGGCCGAGGACTGTTCAGAAGTGCTCGCCGCCATGGGATTCGAGGTCGCGCCCGCCGGTCCGCAGGAACTCGCTGTACGCAGTGTGCCGGCGCTACTCGCGAACGCACCAGTGGCCGAACTGCTGCGCAAGCTGCTCGAGGAACTGCGCGAATTCCCGGCGTCCGAGGTCGTCACAGCACGGCGCAACGAACTGCTCGCGACGATGGCGTGCCACGGTGCCGTGCGGGCCCACCGCAACCTGTCGATCCCGGAGATGAACGCGCTGCTGCGCGACATGGAAGCCACCGAGCGCGCCGACCAGTGCAATCACGGCCGCCCGACCTGGACGCAGCTGACGATGGCAGAACTGGACAGGTTTTTCATGCGTGGGCAATGACCCACCGCGCACGCCCCTGTCTCTCATCGCAAGCACAACCGGGCGATAGGCACCGCGAAGCCCCCGTGCAATCCGTGAGTGCCAGATTCAACTTCAACGAGTATCCTTGCACGCCCCCGCCTTCCTCGCCGGACGGCAACACTGCGCAGACACCATGACAGGCAAGCACTACGACGAATCCTCCTTTCGCGTCCTCAAGGGGCTCGAACCGGTGCGAGAACGGCCGGGCATGTACACCCGCACCGACTCGCCCGCGCACATCATCCAGGAAGTCATCGACAACGCGGCTGACGAGGCGCTCGGCGGCTTCGCGAAAAAGATCCAGGTAACCCTGCACCTGGACGGCTCGGTCAGTGTCGCCGACGACGGCCGCGGCATCCCGGTTGGTCTGCATCCAGAGGAAGGTGTGCCGGTCGTCGTCCTCGCCTTCACCCGCCTGCACGCCGGCGGCAAGTTCGACAAGCGCGACGGCAATGGCGCGTATGCGTTCTCCGGGGGCCTGCATGGCGTCGGCGTGGCCGTGACGAATGCGCTGTCGACGCGCGTGGACGTCGAGGTCAAGCGTGACGGCAAGATCCACCAGATCCAGTTTTCCGACGGTGGCGAGCGCATCGGCGACATTGCCATCACCGGCGACTGCGGTCGCCAGAGCGGCACGCGCGTGCGGGTGTGGCCGGATGGCAAGTACTTCGAGAATCCGCGCATCCCGCAGAACGAAATCGAGCGCCTGCTGCGCTCCAAGGCGGTGCTGCTGTCGGGGGTGTCGGTGCGCCTCGATATCGAACAGGCGTCCGGCCCGGCGCTGACGAAAACCTGGTCCTATCCCGAGGGGCTCGCCGGCTACCTCCGCGAACAGGCGGGCGACGTCGACACCGTGGCACCGATCTACACCAGCGAGAAATACGCGGGCAAGGACGATGCCGCCTACGCCCCGGGTGAAGGCGCGGCCTGGGCGCTGGCGTGGTTCGAGCAGGCGGTGCCGAGCGAATCCTTCGTCAACCTGATTCCGACGGTAGCCGGCGGCACGCACGAAAGCGGCCTGCGCGCCGGCATCTTCGATGCGATCAAGACCTTCATCGAGCACCACGCGCTGCTGCCACGTGGCGTCAAGCTGCAGCAGGAAGACGTCTGCGGCAAGATGAGCTTCGTGCTGTCGGCGCGGCTGCTCGACCCGCAGTTCCAGGGGCAGGTGAAGGAAAAGCTGAACTCGCGCGAGGCGGTGAAGCTCGTCTCGTCGGTGATCCGCGACCCGTTCGAGATCTGGCTCAACAACCACGTCGAGGCCGGCAAGGCGATCGCCGAGCTGTCGATCAAACAGGCGCTCGCGCGGCAGAAGAGCGCACAGAAAGTCGAGAAGAAGAAGACCTCGGGCGTGGCGGTGCTGCCGGGCAAGCTGTCCGACTGCGAATCCGAGGATCTCGCCGACAACGAACTCTTTCTTGTCGAGGGCGACTCGGCCGGCGGCTCGGCGAAGATGGCGCGCAACAAGGAAACCCAGGCCATCCTGCCGCTGCGCGGCAAGGTGCAGAATTCATGGGAGATCGACCCCGACCGCCTGCTCGCGAACGCCGAGATCCACGACATCGCCGTTGCCCTCGGCGTCGACGCGCATGCCGCGGGCAGCTCGCCGGATCTCTCGGGTCTGCGCTACGGCAAGGTCGTCATCATGTCCGACGCCGACGTCGACGGCGCGCACATCCAGACGCTGCTGCTGACGCTGTTCTTCCGCCATTTCCCCGAACTGATCACGCGCGGCCATATCTATGTCGCGCAGCCGCCACTGTACCGCGTCGACGTGCCCGCGCAAGGCAAGAAGCGCCCGGCGCGCCGGCTCTACGCACTGGACGACGGCGAACTGACGGCAATCCGCGACCGCGTCGAAAAGGAAGGCTTCAAGCCCGACGCGATCGAAGTCGGCCGCTTCAAGGGCCTGGGTGAAATGAACCCCGACCAGCTGCGCGAGACGACGATGGACCCGGCGACGCGGCGCGTGCTGCCGGTGCAGGTGCGGGCCGAGGCGCTCGAGGACACGAAACGCATGTTCACGCTGCTGATGGGCAAGGGCGAAGCGTCCGGCCGGCGCGCGTGGATGGAAGAGAAGGGCGACACCGTCGAGGCGGACATCTGACATCAACCGAGCCCTCTCGCCCGACGATCGCACCAACGAATTTCTGATCTGAACCGATGAACGACACTTTCGATCTCTTCCAGGGTGCCGAAGCGCCCCCTGCCCCGCCGGCACCGCCGGTTCCCGACACTGCGGCCGGCGACGACGCGCTGCCGCTCGATCGCTACGCCGAGCGCGCCTATCTCGCCTACGCGATGAGCGTCGTCAAGTCGCGCGCGCTGCCGCAGGTCGAGGACGGCATGAAGCCGGTGCAGCGGCGCATCCTCTACGCGATGAACGAGATGCGTCTGTCGTCGACGTCCAAGCACGTGAAGTCCGCGCGCGTCGTCGGCGACGTCATCGGCAAGTACCATCCGCACGGCGACACCAGCGTCTATGACGCGATGGTGCGTGTGGCGCAGGACTTCTCGCTGCGCTATCCGCTCGTCGACGGCCAGGGCAACTTCGGCTCGCGCGATGGCGACTCGGCCGCGGCGATGCGCTACACCGAATGCCGTCTGACGCCGATCGCGGAACTGCTGCTCGCCGAAATCGACCGCGGCACCGTCGATTTCGTGCCGAACTACGACGGTGCCTTCGAAGAGCCCCAACTGCTGCCCGCACGCCTGCCCTTCGTGCTGCTCAACGGCGCCTCGGGCATCGCCGTCGGCATGGCGACGGAAATCCCGCCGCACAATCTTCGCGAGGTCGCGGACGCCACCTGCCACCTGATCCGCAATCCGGACGCCGGTCTCGACGACATCCTGCCACTGCTCCCCGGGCCGGACTTCCCCGGCGGCGGTCAGCTGATCTCCTCGCCCGAAACGATCCGCGACGCCTACGCCGGCGGACGCGGCGGTCTTAGAATGCGTGCGCGCTGGCGTGTCGAGGAACTCGCGCGCGGCCAGTGGCGCGTGATCGTCGAGCAGCTGCCGCACGGCGTGTCGGCCGCCGGCGTGCTCGCCGAGATCGAAACCCTGACCAACCCGCAGCCGCGCACCGGCAAGAAGGAAGTCAGCCAGGAACAGAAGAACCTCAAGCAGCTCGTGCTCGGCGTGCTCGAGACGGTGCGCGACGAGTCGAGCGACAAGTCGCCGGTGCGTATCGTGCTGGAGCCGCGATCGAGCCGCCAGAGCCGCGACGAGTTCATGGCGGTGATGCTCGCACACACCAGCCTCGAATCGTCGGTCTCGGTAAATATGACGATGATCGGCCGCGACGGCCGGCCGCAGCAGAAGAACCTCGTACAGATCCTGCGCGAGTGGATCGACTTCCGCTACGTCACCGTCGACCGCCGCACGCGCCATCGCCTCGACGAAGTCGACCGGCGGCTGCACATCCTCGAAGGGCGCATGATCGCCTTCCTGCATATCGAGGAAGTGATCCGCGTCATCCGCGAATCCGACGAGCCGAAACCGGCGCTGATCGCCGCCTTCGGCCTGTCCGACATCCAGGCCGAGGACATCCTCGAAATCCGCCTGCGCCAGCTCGCGCGCCTCGAAGGTTTCCGGATCGAGAAGGAACTCGCCGAGCTGAAAGCGGAACGCGAGGGCCTGCAGCATCTGCTCGACAGCCGCGCGGCGATGACGAAGCTGATCCTCAAGGAAATCACCGAGGACGCGAAGAAATTCGGCGACGACCGCCGCACCCTGATCGAGAACGTCGCCGCCGTCGCGCCGGCCGAGATCAGCGTACCCGACGAACCGGTCACCGTGATCGTGTCGAAGAACGGCTGGGTGCGCGCGCGCCAGGGCCACGGCATCGACGCCGCGGCGATCAGTTACAAGGCGGGCGACTTCGCCCACGCGGTGATCGAAACCCGCAGCACCTGGCCGCTGATCGTCATCGACACGCAGGGTCGCGCCTACACCGTGCGCGTGTCCGACCTGCCCGGCGGACGCGGCGACGGCGTTCCGATCGCGACACTGGTCGAGTTCCAGAACGGCGGCAAGCTTGTACAAGTCCTCTCCGCCGAGCCCGAGTCGATCTGGATGTTCGCGAACTCCGGCGGCTACGGCTTCATCTGCACGCTCGCCGACGCCAGCAGCCGCCAACGCGCGGGCAAGGCCTTCATGACGCTGGAGAAAGGCGAGAAGGTGCTCGCGCCGACGCGCGTCCTTGGCGAACGCATCGCCGCCGTGTCCGAGAACGGCCGCATCCTGGTATTCATGCGCAGCGAGATGAAGGTGCAGGCCGGCGGCCGCGGTGTCATCGTGATGGCGCTCGACGATAACGAGGCGCTCGTCGCGGTCACCGTGCCAGCCGACGACGCGGTGCTGAAGATCGAAGGCATCGGCCGCGGCAACAAGCCTGCGACGGTTGAACTGAAACCCGCCCAACTCGCCACGCTGCTCCATCGGCGCGCGCGCAAGGGCATGCAACTGGCAATCAAAATCAAGCCGCTAACGCTGGGCTGAGGCGTCACCTCCACCGGGCGTTTGCGCTGGCGGAGGTTCGCCATCCGGCATGATCGATCGGATCGGATCATCCGCGCGAATCCGCCCCGGCGCGCGCGGCGGCGGGTCGCCCAGCATCGATTCGATCAGGATGCTGACGCGACGATTGCGCGCGCGCCCCTCCTCATTGAGGTTGTCGGTAAGCGGGCGCTGATCCCCGTAGCCCGCGGCGGTCAACCGGTCGCCACGCACACCGGCGTCGATGAATAGGCGCACCACCGACGAGGCCCGCACCGCCGACAGCTCCCAGTTCGACGGAAAGCGCGCGGTGCTGATCGGAATGTTGTCGGTGTGGCCTTCCACCGTGACCGGAAACTCCGCCGCCGCCAGCACCTGCGCCACCGCACGCAACGCCGCCACGGCACTCGCGCCGAGGGTCGCATCGCCCGGGGCAAACAGCACACTCGCATTGATCTCCACGGTGATGCCGCGAGCCCCCTCGCTCACCCGCACCTGACCGCCACGGGTCAAGGGCTCCAGTACGCGGCGGATATCCTCGGCCATGCTGTTCATGCGCTTGACCTCGGCCTGGCGTCGGGCTTGCGATTCGGCATCGAGGAGACGATTGGCCGTCGTGGGGGCGGTCGGATTCACCGGCGCAACCACTTGTGGCGGCGCCGCGACGGGATCCCCCGGGACGTTGACCGTGACATTGCGGAACGCGTTGATCAGCGAATCGGACAGCACGCGGTACTTGCCCTCATTGACCGAGGACAGCGAGTACATCACGACGAAGAAGGCAAACAGCAGCGTGATGAAGTCCGCGTAGGACACCAGCCAGCGGTCGTGATTTTCGCGATTATCGTCATCGCCCTGACGGTGTCGGCGGCGTCGCATGGCAGATTCCCGGCCCGTTCAGGCCATGTAGCCCTGCATGCGGCTTTCGATGATGCGCGGATTGTCCCCATTAGCGATGCCAACCAGGCCATCGACGAGCATTTCGCGCTGCGAGATGGCATTGGCGACATGCGCCATCAGCTTCTTCGACATCGGCAGGAACACCAGGTTGGCGAACCCGACGCCATAGATCGTGGCAACAAAGGCCACCGCAATGCCCGAACCCAGCTTCGACGGATCGGACAGATTCTCCATCACGTGAATCAGGCCCATCACCGCACCGAGAATGCCCAGGGTCGGTGCATAACCGCCCGCCGCCTCCCAGATC
>NZ_WTVQ01000062.1 GCF_012910955.1 Aromatoleum diolicum | reverse complement strand
GCGCCTGCGCCGCCGGCAGCAGCAGACCGAGATCGGCTCCCGCGCCGGCGCTCGGCGCCCGCCCCAGCACGATCCACGACAGTTTTTCGGGGTCGGGCACATTCGGCTGCGACACCAGCCGGATCAGCGGCCGGCGCGCGCTGCCGCCGATCTCGAGGCCCGCTTCCACCGCCAGGCCCTTGCGCAGGGTCACGACGTTCAGGCCCGGATTGTCGAGCGGCCCCTGGAAGTTGATCAGACCGCGTTCGATACTCAGGCGCTGCCCGTAGCCGCGGTAGCTGCCGCCGACGGTGGCGATCGAGCCCACCGCCTGCAGCGGCTGCCCATCGCGTCGCCGCAGGCGCAAGGAGCCCGTCAGGCGCGTGTCGACACCCAGCGCGGAAAGGTAGAAGTGATCGCCCATCGCCACGCCGACGTTGGCGGTGAGCTTCATCGCGCCGCCCGGGACACCTTCTTCGCGCCCGAGGATCACCACGTCGTCGGACAGACTCGGCGGCGGCGAATCGGCCATCTCGATGTAGCCCGCATCGGCGCGCAGGTCGGCCGTCAGGTCCAGGCTCGTCCAGGTGCTGCTCGCCGTGCCGGAACCGGACAGGATCAGCCAGCGGTCGCTGCGCTGCAGGATCGGCAGACGCTCAGCGTCGAAACGGAAGTTCCCGCCACCACTTTCGAGCGCAATCTCGCCGGCCGCGCTCAGACGGCCCGGCTCACGCGTGAAGCGCTCGACCGGCACGCGTCCGTCGCGCGGACGCACGCGGTTGGGCGAGACGAATTCGAGCTGCGTCAGGCGCAGGCGATCGCGATCGAACTCGGCGAGCAACTCGCCGCCGGACAGATGCAGGCCCTGATCGACCAGCGCCAGCGACAGCGCGTGCCCTTCGATCCGCCCGCTGGCGCGCGGGGCCGCCGGCGTCCCAGCCAGCGCAAAATGCGCACCGAGGCTGCCGCCGGTGACGATGTGCTCCTGCATCAAGCGGCCGATCCAGGCAATCGACGGCATCGTCAGGCGCCCGGAGCCGAGCACTGCGGCATCCGGTGCGAGTCGCCAGCCGCCCTCGGCCGTGCGCTCGGCCAGCGCAGTCACCGATCCGGCGAGCTCGCCCAACTCGGAGCCCCGCCCCTCCAATGCCAGCGCCAGCCGATTATCCTGTGCAGCAAGGCGTGCCTCCAAGTGCTCCAGACCCAGCCGCGCCGGAATTTCGCCGGTGACCACCAGATCGCCCGCCTCGCGGAACACCCGCGCCGAGCCTTGGGCCGTGGCACCAAGCTCAATATCCCATTCCGCCCCCAGCAGCAGCGGTCCCGGGCCGCGCCGCAGCCGTCCCTCACCTGGCACAGCACGCGGCCGATCGCGTTGCCCTTCGGGACGGGCAGTGAGGCCGAAGGCGAGGCCGGTGAGCGAGCCCCGTGCGACGATGCGTTGTCGCGACCATGATGTTTCATCGAGCCGGATCCGTCCGCGCTCGCCGGCATCCAGCACCGCCTGCGCCAACTCGATCCGCCCGGGGCCGAGCACCAGCGCGGCCGGCGCGGTAAGCCGCGCCCCCCAGCGCCCGGCGGTTTCCAGCGTCAGGACACGCCCCTGCCACAGCGCCCCTTGGCGCTCATCGCCATCGCCCACTTCACCTGCCTGCGCGCCGCCCTTGTCCACGCTCGCCGCTTCGCCATCAAGCGCCAGCAAGCCGCCCTCCAGGCGCAGACGCAGACTATCGCGTTCGAACCCGCGCGCGGTGAGATCGAGCACGTGGGCACGCCGTGTGCCGCTCACGGTCACCGCGGCCTCCTCCACCCAGTCGGGTGCGCGGATGGCTCCCCCGGATTTTCCCGTCACCGTCGCAACCGGTCCCACCCCGCTCAGGCCCACCACCAAGTGCACGGCCCCGTCGGCCCCGGCGCCAATCCGACCGTCCGCGTTGAGCACGGCGACCCTCACACCGCCCGGCAGCCGCAGCGCCTCACCGGACAGCTGCATGCTGCCGGCCGGCTCCGCGAGCGTACCTGTCAGCGTCGCAGTGCCCCGGGCTCGCCCGCCAAAACCCTCGCCGAGCGCCGCCAGAGCGGGCGCGTCGACGTCCACCTGCAGGGCATCCTGCGCCAGCCCCCATGCACCACGCGCCTGCAGCCGGTTGCCGGCCAAATCAATATCGAGTGCCCCGTCGGCGAGGCGCGACCCCTCGATCACGGCACGACCGCTACCCTGCAGGGGCCGTCCCTGCAAGCGGCTCGGACGCAGGTTTACGGCCAGATCGTAGCGCGGCGATTCCGCCAGCGCCGCTGCCACACGGAAATCGAGATTCAGGCGAGCACTCGGCGCATCGACGCTGAACGCCTGCGGATCGAAGGCGACGAGCTCGCCCGTTGCCGCCAGGCTGCGTCCCCCGGCAGGCGCCTTCGCCGTCATCACCCCCTGACCCCGGATACGCGCCTCGCCAACCTGCAAGTCAAGCTCCGCGGTCTGACGTTCGAGGTCGCCAGCAGCCGCCAGATGGCCGGCAAGGGTCGAACGCGGCAGGCGCGTATCCAGACGCTGCAGCTCCACCGCCACCAGCTGCAAGCTCGCGCTCAAGCGCCCGATCGCGTCGAGCACGCCATCATCCGCGCCCGCGGTCGCCGCATTGCCCGGCTCGTTGACAGCGGCAGCAGCGGCATTATCGTCCGCCGCGCGCCAATCCAGCCTACCCGTCACCCGCCCCTTGCCCGGCAGCTCCAGCACCAGCGTCTCGGCGCGCGCGCTCTGCGGCGTCCAGTGCACTTGCGCACTCAGGCGCGAAAACGGCAATCCCTTGCGATCGAGCGTCGCGGGCTTGCGGTTGATGATCGTGAACGGGCCGGCCAGCCCCCATCCGCCCCCCGCCGGATCGGCTTCCGCCGACAAGTCGGCCTCGATGCGCAAGGCCGCGTGCGGCGCCTGCGGCTGGAAAACAGCGGGATCAAGATCGCCCAGCGCAACACGCAGCCGGCGCAGCGGCACCGGCGCAAAGGGTGCCGCCAGCACGTCGGCATCCCCGCTGAGCCCCGCGCCCTCCGCTGCCACATGCAAGTGCGGCGCCAACAGATCGCCGGTGGCGGCGAGCGTCAGTTCGTAGTCACGGCCCTCATGCGTGCCGTGCAGAGTACCCGTCGCAGTCAGCGCAAACGGCGTCGCGCTGTCGATCTCGCCGGCGAGGCTGGCGCGCCCGAACGGCAGCACGACGTCGAGCGCCGCGATGCGATGGCGGCGTCCGTCACTGTCGAGGCTTGCCGACAACTCCGACAGTTCAAATCGGGATTGCGCCTCGGCGTCGGGCTCGGGCGTCCACTCGCGCACGCTGAAATGCCCGACGCGCAGCGATTGAAGTGCCAGTGACAGTGGTACCGCGAGCGAATCGGGTACGACCGGGGGCGCCGGCGCGTCATCCGGCCGCGAGGAAAGATCGATGCGATCCGCCGACAGTTCGGCAATATTGAGGCGCCCGTCGAGCAGCGCCTCCGGGTGCCATGTCAGTGCCATCCCCTGCACACGCACGCGCAGATCGGGCAGATCGATGCGCAGGCCGGCGATCTGCAACGGCCCGGCGAGACGCCCGGCCGGCGCCTCCAGCACCACGCGCCCGCCACTCAGCAATCCGGCAAGGCTCGCTGCGGTGCGCAGCCCCGCTTCGGTCAATACCAGCCACGCCGCCGCCAAAGAGGCGAACACCGCCAACGCTAGCGGCATCAGCAGCCAAACCGCAAGCCGCCAGAAGGGGCGACGCCGTGCGGGGGATTGTGCCGGCGACGACATGCGTCGCGCCGTTCAGCCGAACAGCGCGCGCAACTCCTCGCCCGGATCCGGCGCACGCATGAAGGCTTCGCCGACGAGGAAGGCATGCACGGCGTTCGTACGCATCAGCGCAACGTCCTGCGGCTTGAGAATGCCGGATTCGGTGACCACGATGCGTCCGGCCGGGACACGTGCGAGCAGGTCCAGCGTCGTCTGCAGGCTGACATCGAAGGTGCGCAGATTGCGGTTGTTGATGCCGACAAGCGGTGTCGCGAGTTGCAGCGCGACGTCGAGCTCGGCGCCGTCATGCACCTCGACCAGCACCGCCATGCCGAGGCTGTCGGCGATCGCCTCCATCTCGCGCATCTGCTCGAGATCCAGCGCCGCCGCGATCAGCAGGATCGCGTCCGCCCCCATCGCGCGGGCTTCGAACACCTGCCACGGATCGACGAGAAAATCCTTGCGCAGCACCGGCAGGTCGCAAGCCGCACGCGCCGCCTGCAGGTACGCCGGCGCACCCTGGAAGAACTGGCGGTCGGTCAGCACCGACAGGCACGCCGCGCCGCCGCGCTCGTACTGCACGGCGATCTCGGCGGGGACGAAATCCTCGCGGATCACCCCTTTCGACGGGCTCGCCTTCTTGATCTCGGCGATCACCGCGGCCTCGCCAGCGGCGATCTTCGCACGTATCGCGCCGACGAAATCACGCGCCGGCGCCTGGGCCTCGGCCTCGGCCCGCACCTGCGCCAGCGACCGCAGAGCCTGTCCGGCCGCCACTTCGTCCCGCTTCACCGCGAGAATCTTGTTCAGGATGTCACTCATGCCGGGCTCACGCGAACTTGCGGTTGTAGGCGAGGAAATCGTCGAGTTTCGCGCGCGCCGCACCACTCGCGATCACTTCGCGCGCACGCAGGATGCCGGCGCCGATCGAGTCCACCAGATTCGCGGTGTAGAGCGCGACGCCCGCATTCAGGATCACCACCTCGCGCGCCGGCCCTGGCCTGTTATCGAGCACGCCGAGCAACATCGCCTTCGATTCCTCTGCCGTCTCGACGCGCAGGTTGCGCGTGCCGGCCATCTGCAGGTCGAAATCCTCGGGATGGATCTGGTATTCGCGGATCTCGCCGTCCTTCAGCTCGCCGACCATCGTCGCCGCGCCGAGGCTGACCTCGTCCATGCCGTCCAGGCCGTACACGACCAGCACGTGATTCGCGCCGAGCCGCTCCATCACCCGCGCCTGGATGCCGACCAGGTCGGGATGGAACACGCCCATCAGCGTGTTCGGCGCGCCGGCCGGATTCGTCAGGGGTCCCAGAATATTGAAGATCGTGCGCACGCCCATCTCGCGGCGCACCGGCGCGACGTTCTTCATCGCGCTGTGATGCGCCGGCGCGAACATGAAGCCGATGCCGGTCTCCTCGATGCACTCGGCGACCTGCTCCGGCGCGATCCCGAGCTTCACGCCGAGCGCCTCGAGCACGTCGGCGCTGCCGCTCTTCGACGACACGCTACGACCACCATGCTTGGCGACACGCGCTCCCGCCGCCGCCGCGACGAAGATCGTCGTCGTCGAGATGTTGAAGGTATTTGCGCCGTCACCACCGGTGCCGACGATATCGAGGAAATTCTGGTCCGGTCCGGCGACGGTCACCTTCGTCGACAGCTCGCGCATCACCGTCGCCGCCGCCGTGATCTCGCCGATCGTTTCCTTCTTCACGCGCAAGCCGGTGAGAATCGCAGCGGTCATTACCGGGGACACCTCCCCGGCCATGATCTGGCGCATCAGCGACAGCATCTCGTCGTAGAAGATTTCGCGGTGATCGATCGTGCGCTGCAGCGCTTCCTGGGCGGTAATGGTCATGGCAGGCCTTGTACGGAACAGGGTGGCGGAACGTCCGGCGACGCCCACCCGCGGGTTTCAGTTCTGGTCGAGGAAATTCTTCAGCAGCGCGTGGCCGTGCTCGGTGAGGATCGACTCGGGGTGGAACTGCACCCCTTCGACCGCCAGCGTCTTGTGGCGCACGCCCATGATCTCGCCGTCGTCGGTCCACGCTGTCACTTCCAGACAATCGGGCAGGCTCTCGCGTTCAATCGCCAACGAATGATAACGGGTGCAGGTCACCGGATTCGGCAGGCCGCGGAACACGCCCTGGCCTTCGTGGAACACCGGCGAGGTCTTGCCGTGCATCAGGCGCTTGGCGTGCACGATCCTGCCGCCGAAGGCCGCGCCGATGCTCTGGTGGCCGAGGCACACTCCAAGGATCGGCAGCTTGCCGGCGAATTCGCGAATCGCGGGGACCGAAATCCCGGCCTCCGTCGGCGTGCAGGGGCCGGGCGAAATCACCAACTGGTCGGGCTTCATCAGCGCGATCTGCTCGAGCGTGATTTCATCGTTGCGATACACCTTCACCTGCGCCCCCAACTCGCCGAAGTACTGCACGAGGTTGTAGGTGAAGCTGTCATAGTTGTCGATCATCAGCAGCATGGACTTGTTCCTTCTTGCACTCCGGCCGGCTGTGCGCGGCCGAACAATTGCCGAACCCGGGTGGGACTCACCGGAAATCCGCGACACGGGATTTTCAGTCGACCCGCGTATCGAGTCCGGATTCCGCCATTTCCGCGGCACGCAGCATCGCACGCGCCTTGTTCTGGGTTTCCGTCCACTCCGAATCGGGATTCGAGTCGGCGACGATACCGGCACCCGCCTGGACGTGGATATGACCATCCTTCACGACCGCCGTGCGGATCGCGATCGCCAGGTCCATGTCGCCGTGAAAGCCGATATAGCCGGCCGCGCCCGCATAGATGCCCCGCTTGACCGGCTCGAGTTCGTCGATGATCTCCATCGCACGCAACTTCGGCGCCCCCGACACGGTGCCCGCCGGGAAGGTCGCGCGCAGCACCGCAAGCGCGTTGAGCCCATCCTTCAGACGCCCCTCGACGTTCGACACGATGTGCATCACGTGCGAATAGCGCTCGACCATGAACTGCTCGGTGACCTTGACGCTGCCGATCTCGGCGACTCGGCCGGCATCGTTGCGGCCGAGATCGAGCAGCTGCAGGTGTTCGGCGCGCTCCTTCTCGTCGGCCAGCAAATCCGCTTCGAGTGCCAAATCGTCCGCGGGGGTCGCGCCGCGCGGCCGCGTGCCGGCAATCGGCCGCACCGTGACGCGCTTGCCCGCACCATCCTCGTCGAGACGCACGAGAATCTCGGGCGAAGCGCCGACGACCTGAAAATCCTCGAAATTGAAGTAAAACATGTACGGCGAGGGGTTCAGCGTACGGATCGCCCGATACAGCGCCAGCGGGCTCGCCGCGAACGGCTTGCTCATGCGCTGCGCAAGCACCACCTGCATGATGTCGCCGTCGATGATGTATTGCTTGGCGCGGTTCACCGCGGCCTTGAACGCCTCTTCGCCGAAGCTCGACACCGCCGGCTGCGACTCGGCGCACACGTCTTCGGGAATCTCCACCGGCGCACGCAGCCGCGCGAGCAGTTCGCGCAGGCGCTTCTTGGCGCGCTTGAACGCCCCCGGCACCTCCGGTTCGGCATACACCACCAGCGTCAGCTTGCCGGAGAGGTTATCGACGATCGCGATTTCCTCCGACAGCAGCAGCAGCACGTCCGGCGTGCCCAGATCGTCCTTCTTTTCCGTCTTGGCCAGGCGCGGCTCGATGTAGCGGACCGTGTCGTAGCCGAAGCAACCCACCAGACCACCAGCGAAACGCGGCAGACCGTCGCGCGGCGGCACCTTGATGCGCGCCATGAATTCCGCGACGTAGTTCAGCGGATCGCCGTAATCGCGCCGCTCGACCAGCCGGTTGCCGGTCAGCAGCAAGGATGAGCGGCCATACACCTCGATGCGGGTGGACGCTGCCAGCCCGATCATCGAATAGCGGCCGAAGCGCTCGCCGCCCTGCACCGATTCCAGCAGGTAGGTATAGGGCTCGTTGGCGAGTTTCAGGTAGATCGACAGCGGTGTATCGAGGTCGGCGAAGGTTTCGAGCGTCACCGGGATACGGTTGTAGCCCTGCGCGGCCAGCGCGTTGAATTCGTGCTCAAGCATGGAGACTCCACAACAAACGGTTTGATTCGGGCAAGGAGTGCGGGCGCATCGGCAGCCCGCGAAAGCAGTCGCGTCTTATCGGCCCGCAGGCCACGAGCGCCAGCTGCGCCAGCGCAACGGCACGGCGGCAAACTCGATGCTTTCCTTGTCCGAAGCCCGGCTCTTGTGAGTCACGATGTCTGGATGTGATGGGAATAATGAAGCCGGGGAAACCCCTCAAACCGCCTCGATGCGGCCGAGCGCCCCGGTTGCATTCGATAGTAGCCCATCGCATTCGATGGTGTCCACCGGCATGCCCTCGCTATAACCGTAGGTCACCAGCAGCACCGGCATGCCCGCCGCGCGCGCGGCGAGCGCGTCGTTGGCCGAGTCGCCGATCATCAGCGCGTGATGAGATGCGACGCCGAGCAGATCGCAGGCGTGATGCAGCACCGCCGGATCCGGCTTCTTCACCGGCAGGGTGTCGCCGCTGACGACGGCGCCGAAATACGGCATCAGCCCGGTGCGTTCGAGCAAGGGCAGGGTGAAGGCTTCCGCCTTGTTGGTGACACAGGCCAGCTGCAGGTCCATTGCGCGCATCGCATCGAGGGTGTCGAGGATACCGGGATAGATGCGCGTGCTCTGGCCATTGACCAGCATGTAATGTCGGCGAAAGCTCGCAATGGCCCGCTCGACCTCGGCATCGCTCGCCTGCGCATCCTCGGTCATGCAGCGGCGCACCAGGTTCGGGATGCCCTTGCCGACGAAGGAATGGATCTGCGCGAGCGGTCGCCGCGGCCGGCCAAGCTCATCGAGCATGCGGTTGGACGCCTCGGCCAGGTCCTCGATGGTGTCGAGCAGCGTGCCGTCGAGATCGAACAGCACCGCCCGCACCGCAAAGCGCGCAGCGCTCACGTGCCCCCCTGCTTGCCCACCGCGGCCAGTTCCGCGCGCATCGCCGCGATCACCGAGTCATAGCGGTGAGGATCGGCATCGCGCCCGGCACCGAACACCGCCGAACCGGCGACGAAGGTGTCCGCGCCGGCGGCGGCAATCTGCGCGATGTTGTCGACCTTCACGCCACCGTCGATCTGCAACAGGATGTGCCGCCCGCTCAGCGCCTCGTAGGCATCGAGGCGTTCGCGCGCCGCGCGTAGCTTGTCGAGCGTACCGGGAATGAATTTCTGCCCGCCGAAACCCGGATTCACACTCATCAGCAGCACCATGTCGATCTTCTCGAGCGAGTAGTCGAGGTAGTGCAGCGGCGTCGCGGGGTTGAACACGAGGCCCGCCTGACAACCGGAATCGCGAATCAGTCCGAGCGTGCGGTCGATGTGGTCCGAAGCTTCCGGGTGGAAAGTGATCATGTTTGCACCGGCCTTGGCGAAATCGGGCACGATGCGGTCGACGGGCTTCACCATCAGATGCACGTCGATCGTGGCCGCCGTATGCGGCCGGATCGCCTCGCACACCAACGGGCCGATCGTCAGATTCGGCACGTAATGGTTATCCATCACGTCGAAATGGATCCAGTCGGCGCCGGAGGCGATGACGTCGCGGACTTCTTCGCCGAGCCGGGCGAAATCGGCGGAGAGCAGGCTGGGGGCGATGCGATACATGGATACGTTCTCCTGTTGAACTGCTGACGGGATTCTAAACGGTCAAGCCACGCACGCGCCCATTGGAACGCCGCCGGCGACTAGCGTTCAGCGCACGCAGACACGGCGGATCTGGTCCATGTTGGTAATGCCCGACAGCACCTTCTCGATGCCGTCCTGGCGCAGCGTGCGCAAACCCTCGGCGAGCGCGACACTGAGCAATTGCGCGACCCGCGCGCGCTCCTGGATCATGCGCTTGACCTCGGACGTCGCGACCATCAGTTCGTGCAAGCCGACGCGCCCCTTGAAGCCGGCATTGCACTCGGGACAACCCACCGGCCGATAGAGCGTGAAATGCCCCTCGGCGTCGGCATGCGCCGCGCGCAGGCGTGCAAACACCGCGGCACGGGCGCTCGCTGCGTCGGCACGGAAATCGGGGGTCCCGTTCATGTCTTCGCAATACTCGTCGAGCAACTGCAGGACCTCCGCCTCGTCGGGCCGATATACCTCCTTGCAGTGACTGCACAGGCGCTTCGCGAGCCGCTGCGCGAGCACCCCGAGCAGTGCATCGCCGAAGTTGAACGGGTCCATGCCCATGTCGAGCAGGCGCACGACGGATTCGGGTGCGCTGTTGGTGTGCAGCGTCGAGAACACCAGGTGGCCGGTCAGCGAGGCTTCGATGCCGACCGATACCGTCTCGTGGTCGCGCATTTCGCCCACCATGATGACGTCGGGGTCGGCACGCAGGAAGGACCGCATCATCGTCGCGAAGTCGAGCCCGGCCTTGCGGTTGACCTGCACCTGGCGCAAGCCCTTCTGGGTGATTTCGACCGGATCCTCGGCGGTCCAGATCTTGGTTTCCGGCGTGTTGATGTGGCCGAGAATGGAATGCAGCGTCGTCGTCTTGCCCGAACCGGTGGGGCCGCAGACGAAGAACAGGCCGTAGGGCTTGACGATCGTGCGCTTGAGGCGCTCGAGATTATGCGGCGTCAGGCCGAGCTGATCGAGCTTGATCGGCTCGCTGTTCGCCAGCAGGCGCATCACCACGTCTTCCATGCCACCCGCGGTAGGCACCGTCGCGACGCGCAGCTCGATGTCCAGCGGCGCGAACTTGCGGAACTTGATCTTGCCGTCCTGCGGCCTGCGACGCTCGGAAATATCGAGATCGCACATGATCTTGATGCGTGTCACCAGCGGATTGCGGTAGCTCGCCGGCACCTGGATGTAGGGCGTGAGGGTGCCGTCCTTGCGGAAGCGGATGAGCGTCTTTTCCTTTCCCGGGCGCGGTTCGATGTGAATGTCCGACGCGCCTTGGCGATGGGCGTCGATGATGATCTTGTTCACCAGCTTGACGAGTTCGTTGTCCGCCGCCGCCGATACGTCGTCCGCCGCCGACATTTCCTGCTCTTCTTCGAGCAGGTCGTGCAGCAGATCGGATACCGAGCCCATCTCCATGGTCGGTTCGAAGTATTGGTTGACGGTCTGATCGAACTCGCAGCGGGTGGTCACGCGATACGCCAGCCGGCTCTTCGGAAACACGTTCTCCGCCATGCGCGAGGTGCGCACGTGCTCCGGGTCGAAGGTCAGCACGACCACGCCTTCGCCCGTCTCTTCCAGCGGCAGCCACTGGCTCTGCTGTACGTATTCGCGCTTGATGTTGCGCAGCAGGTCGATCTGTTTCACACGCTCGGCGCGGAACGGCTCATACGGCACATTGAAGAAGCGTCCCGCCGCCTCGCCGATCTGTGCCAGCGTTACCCCGAGTTTCTGGACCAGCACATCCTCGATCGCGGCCCCCACTTCGCGCGCAATGCGCGTCGCCTCATCCAGTTCGTGGCCTGTGATGCGGCCATCGGTCACCAGCGCGTGGTAGCGCGAGCGCAGTGTCGCCGGCGCCTCGCTGCGTTGCGCGAACGCCACCCCCAGGGTTTGCGCGAGCCCCAGCAGGCCTTCCTTGGCAACACTGGAGAAATCTTCGCCACTGCGCGGGTTGATGACCTGGATAACACCGTGCAGCGAGCCGTTGCTGGGATCGATGATCGGCGCCGCCAGCATCTGCCGCGTGCGATAGCCGCTGAGATTGTCGCTCGCCGTGCGGAACTTGAGATCGGGCGAAATCGCCGCAAGTTCGGCAGCGTCGTAGACATCGTGCAAGTTCAGCGATGCGCGGGTCAGCGCCACGTAGCCTGCGATGCTGCTCTCGTCGATCGGCAGGCGTGTACCGGGCACCGCTCCGCGCCCCGTCTTGACGCGAGCTACCAGTCGGTCGCCCGATTCATTGACGGTGAAGAAGGACAGGCGGTCGGCACCGAACAGTGCGCACAGGTCGGAGGACAGCTCGAAGATGATTTCATCGATGTCCTTGCTCGCATGGATGCGGGTCGTGATTGCCTGCAGGCCTTTGAAAAAAGCCAAGCGCGCGGCAACTTCGCCGCCGGCGCCGGACTTTCCTTGCATCGTGCTGAGGGGCATTCGGGAACCTGCTGTTCGGGACGGTTAATGGCGGGTAGTGATAACTCACCATTCTAGCTGTCCGCACGCGGCGGGAAAAATCAGAACTCGATTATTTGCCCTTGCCGCAACGCCTTCGGGCGCAAGCGTCCACCCGCCGCATCGATCTGGGCCATGATGCGCTCGCCATGGCCGGGCTTGAGGTGACTGATGTACACCTCAGGGGAGCTGACGATTTCTCCGAGTATCGCCGCCAGGATGTTCGGGCACAGGTGGCGCGAGGCGAGCGCGAGCCCTTGCTGCTCGTCCGGGAAAGCCGTTTCGATGATCAGGTGGCGCAGGGATGCGCACCGGTTGATCGCGGCAATGAATTCCGGGGAGTATGCCGTGTCGCCCGAGAACACCAATTGCCCCCCGCCACTGTCCAGGCAGTAAGCCACTGCAGGCACGCTGTGCACGGCGGGCAGCACGGTAACGGTGCGCGTTCCGAGTCGCACCGATTCGCCCACATGCAGCGGCTGCATGCGCAGGAACGGGCGGCGGCGGTCGGGAATCGCGGTGAAATCCGGCCAGATCAGCCAGTTGAACACGTGCGCACGCAGGATGCGGAGAATCTCCGGCGTCGCATATACGGTGAGTGGCACGCCGCGCATCTCGCCCACCGCGTCGACAAGCAGGGGTATCGACGCGATGTGGTCAAGGTGCGAGTGGGTAATGAATATATGATCGATGGACGCCAGCGCGTCGAGCTCCAGGTCACCTACCCCGGTGCCGCAGTCGATCAGAATGTCATTATCGGCCAGGAAAGCGGTCGTGCGGGCGCCAGCCCCGCCAATGCCTCCACTGCAGCCGAGCACCTTGAGCTTCATCGGTCCCCGCCATTCCGGTGCTGATTTGCCTGCGGCGCTTCAGCTTTTTATAGTGCTTGCTACCCTAACACCGGCTGGCGCCAAACGACGTGCACTACCTCACGCCCTCCTGTCTGGCCGTACGGAAGTTCAGGAGCGCAGCGAAAACGCCATCCTCACTCCAGCGATCTCGAGAATGTCACGATCATTGAGCGGGTGGGCACTGGTGCTGATCGGGCGCTCATTGAGCAGCGGGAAGCTTGCCCCCTCGACATGGGTGATGAAATAACCTTGCGGCCGGCGCATGATCACCGCGACCTGCTTCCCGGGCTTGCCGAGCGTGGTCAATGCCTTGGCGAGCTGAAGCTCGCGCCCGGCATTCGGGCCGGTCAGCACATTGATGATGCCCAGTTGCGAATTGTCGAAATCCGCTTCCGCGCTTGCGCCGGCGATCACCTCCGCCGGCAGCATCTGGGTCTCGCCTGCTGCGGGACCGGACGCCCCCGCTGGCGACGCCGCCGACGCTGCAGGCGCTCTGACGTATTCCGTGGAGGGAGCGACCGGACGCAGGCTCTCGGCGATGAACTTCAGCCGGTACTTGCCGAGTTCGATAATGTCATTGTGGTGCAGCACGCATTTCTTCACCGACTGCCCGTTGACGTAGGTACCGTTGGTGCTGTTCTGATCTTCGAGAAACGAGTCGTCGAGGATCGTGGTGATGAGTGCGTGGTGCCCGCTGATCGCCAGGTTGTCGATCTGGATGTCGTTGCTGGGCTTGCGCCCGATGGCAATGTGCTCCTTGTCCAGGATGATTTCCTTGAGCACCAGCCCGTCCATGCTGAGGATCAACTTCGGCATTGTTGTCTTTCCATTCATCCAGATGACCGGCGGAGGTCAAACTGCCATGCGCGCCAGTATCACGGAAATATTGTCCCGCCCGCCCCTGCAGTTGGCCAGCTCGACCAGCCGATCGGCAGCAGGCGCCAGCAATCCGTCGCCGGTGATGATCGACGCGAGCACGTCCGCGATCTCATCATCGGCGAGCATGTCGGTCAGCCCGTCGGAGCACAGCAGAAAAATGTCGCCTGCACGCGCCGCATGGGTTCCGACTTCAGGCACCACGGTCGCCGAAACGCCCAGGCCGCGCGTCAGCAGGCCGCGGAACTGCGAGCGCGCAGACTCCTCGGCACTCATGATGCCGCCGTCAACCAGCTCCTGCAACATCGTGTGATCACGGGTCAACTGCTGCAGCCCACCCTCGCTCAGCCGGTACAGGCGCGAGTCGCCGACATGGACCGACACCACGCAGTCCGCGAGGAAGGTCGCGACCACGAGGGTCGAACCCATGCCGGAGAGCTCAGGCGTTTTCATCGCCTCACGACGAATCTCGTCATTGGCCACACACACGGCACGGCTCAGTACCCCGGCGAGCGCATCGGGGCCCTCGGCACGCCCTGCGCTCACTTCGTATTCGAGCCGCTGCAAGGCTGCCGCCACCGCAATCCGCGACGCGACGTCACCGCCGCGATAGCCCCCCATGCCATCGGCCAACAGGGCCCAGGCCTGCGTCTGGCGGACTTCAAGCGCGTCTTCATTGCGCGTCCTGACCCGGCCGACGTCGCTGCGCGCACAAAATTCCATGTGCGGGACCGACTGAGTACCGTGGGCGCGTCGTGACGTCATCTCAGTAAGGCAAGGCGCAACCGAGCCCGCGTTCGCGCGCGAGCGCGACAACGCGCGCCGCGACGGCAATGTCCTGAATCGCCATGCCTTGCGACTCGAACAAGGTGATCTGCTCGGGCGCGGTGCGTCCCGGCCGGATACCGGCCACCACCTCGCCGAGTTCGACCCAGCGTCCCGGCTGGGTGCGCCCCTTTTCCAGCAGGGGCATCAAGTCGCCCGCCTCGCGGACCGCCACCTCGCGCGAATCGACACAGATTACCGCCGCACGCCTGACCGCGGCCTCGGACAGTTCCTGGCGGGCCAGGCTGTTCGAGCCCGCCGCGGTGATGTGCAGGCCTTCGCTCAGCCAGTCCGCGTCAAATAGCGGTTTGGGCGAGTTCGTGATGGTGACCACGACGTCCGAGCCGCGCACCGTTTCCTCGGCGCTGGCGGCCGGCACGACCTCGCGCCCGGTTTCGCGACTCATCCTTTCGCAAAATGCCGTCAGCCGCTCGGGATTGCGGGCAAAAACCTTCACCCGCTCGATCGGCCGCACCGCGCACAGCGCCAGCACCTGACTCTGCGCCTGCCACCCGGAGCCGAACACCCCGGCAATACGTGCCTCCGGCCGCGCCAGCCATTTGGCCGCAACGCCGCCGGCCGCCCCGGTGCGCATCATGCCAAGGCGGTCGGCCTCGAGCACGGCAACCGGGTCACCATTGGTGGCATCGAACAGGTGCACCCAGAAACGGGCCCGCCCGCCGCCCGAGGTGTATACCTTCAGGCCCGACAGGTTCAACGCCGGCACCCCGCCCTGCAGCAGGTGTGTCATCGTCGCCGGCAGGCGCACGCGCTGGCGCGGATAGTCGACCGTTTCGCCACGCCCGTGGGCGGCCATCACCTGCTCGACCGCGTCGAGCGCCATCTGCATATCCAGCACGCTGCCGACCTCTTCTTCCTTCAGATAAAGCGTCATATCGCTCCAGCCATTCATTCAGGAAACCTGTGCCACCCTGGGCACCGGCGCGCAGCGCTACATGTCTCTGGCTATTCTAGCCCTGCAGCGGGCGAAAAAAAGCCCGCCCCGAAGGGCGGGCCTTGCTGTGCGGTTTGCAACGTACGCGATTTACATCACGCCGAGCGCCCTGGGCAGGACGAGCGAGATCCACGGCACGTAGGTGATCAGCACCAGGAACACCAGCATCGAGACCAGCCACGGCCACACTGCGACGGTCAACTCGGTGATGCCCATCTTCGTAATGCCGCTCGCGACATAGAGGTTCAGGCCGACCGGCGGATGGCACATGCCAACCTCCATGTTGACCACCATGATGATGCCGAAGTGCACCGGATCGATGCCGAGCTTCACCGCGATCGGGAACAGGATCGGCGCGAGGATCAGCACGATCGACGACGGCTCCATGAAGTTGCCGGCAATCAGCATCAGGACGTTGGCCATGATGAGGAAGCCAATCACACCCACGCCGGTACCGATCATGGTGTCCGCCATCGCTTGCGGAATGTTCTCGTTCGTCAGCAGGAAGGAGAACAGCACCGCATTGGTGATGATGTACAGCAGCATCGCGCTCATGTTCGCCGAGTTCAGCAGCACCTTGGGCACATCCTTCATGCTCAGGTCCTTGTACACGAACACTGCAACGATGAACGCATACACTGCGCTCATTGCGGCCGCCTCGGTCGGTGTGAAGATGCCGGTATAGATACCGCCCATCACCACCACGATCAGGAACAGGCCCCACGCGGACTCCTTGAACGCCCGCAGGCGCTCACCCCAGCTCGCCTTCGGCTGGCGCGGGTAGTCGAACTTGCGCGCGCGGTACCAGGTGGTAACACCCAGGAAGAGCGCGAGCAGCAGGCCCGGCACGACGCCGGCCATGAACAGCGCACCGACCGAGGTATTGGTCGACACCGAGTACATGACCATCACGATCGACGGCGGAATCAGGATGCCGAGCGCGCCGGAAGTGGTGATGACGCCAGCGCCGAACTTGTTCGGGAAGCCCTGCTTGACCATCGCCGGCAGCAGGATCGCGCCGATCGCCACCACGGTGGCCGGGCTGGAACCCGACACTGCGGCAAAGAGCGCGCACGCCATCACCCCACCGAGACCGAGACCGCCGTACCAGTGCCCGACCATCGACGTGGCGAAGTTGATCATCCGCCGCGCCACCCCGCCGTGCGTCATGAAATTGCCGGCGAGGATGAAGAACGGAATCGCCATGATCTCGAACTTCTCGATCCCCGTGAACAGCTTCAGCGCGACCGATTCGATCGGCACCTGGGTCATCGTGAACAGAAAGGTCAGTACCGTCAGACCCAGCGAAATGGAGATCGGCATCCCGGTCAGCATCAGCACCAGGAGCAGCACAAAAATGATTGCGGCGCTCATTTCTTGCCTCCTTGGTCGCCAGTGCGGCCCTCGCCCATTTGTTGATGCTTCAGGTCATGCGGATGCAGGTTGTCGCCCATGTCGTACGGATTCACGTCGACTGGCACATCGTCCTCTTCAATACCATCCACGTGCCCATGATCATGGTGCGGCAGCTCACCCGTGCGGATGAACGCGACCATCACCTGCAGAAAGCGGAAACACATCAGGTAGGTACCGAGCGGGATCGCCGAGTAAACCATCCACGTCGGCCACTCCAGATCGGGCGTGGTCGGCCCTTCGAACAAATCACCGGTATCCATGCCGAGCCAGGCGAGAATCTGGTAATGCGCACCATTTTCGAGCACGAACGTCAGGCCCAGCGTGCCGACGATGCCGGTAAACAATGCCCCTGCGGCCAAGCCGATAACGATGAACTTGGCGCGAGTGGCGTCGGACAGGCGGTTGATCAGCACATCGACGCCGACGTGGATACCCGTGCGCACACCGTAGGCGGCGCCGAATTTCGCCATCCACACGAACATGATGATGGTCAGCTCCTGTGCCCAGCCGAAGTGCAGGGACAGCAACCAGTCCTGCACGCCCGGAATGGCGAGGCCGGAACCGTAGCGGTGCCCGACAGAGACGAAAATGATGAGCGTCGCTGCGCCCATGAGGAAGGTGATGAGCCACTCCTCGATGTGATCAAGGACTTTTAGCATGGGATTCTCCCGTCACGAAAACGCCCGCCGGAGAGCACGCCGGCGGGCGTTGAGCGAATGATGGATTACAGCTTGGACGGATCGAAACCGGTGTCTTTGTATATCGACTGGATGGTTTCCGCGCCGATGCGCGACTCCATCTTCTTATGCACCGGCACCAGCGCTTTCTTGAAAGCCATCTTTTCCGCGTCGGTCGGCTTGTAGATCGCCGTCTTGCCCGATGCTCGCACCGCCTCGAGCGCCTTGTCGTTCTCTTCGCGGGCGATCTTGTTGGCGTACTCGGTCGATTCCTTAATTGCCGTTTCGAGCTGGCCGCGCACCTCGGCGGGCAGACCATCCCAGAACTTCTTGTTGGTGATCACCGCATAACCCAGATAACCGTGTTCGGTCAGGGTCATGTGCTTCTGCACTTCGTGCATCTTCTGCGTGTACAGGTTGGAATGCGGGTTCTCGGTGCCGTCCACGACGCCGGTCTGCAGCGCCTGATACACCTCGGAGAACGCCATCACCTGCGGAATCGCGCCGAGTGAGCGCATCTGCTCTTCGAGCACCTTCGACGACTGCACGCGCAGCTTCTTGCCCTTGATGTCGTCCGGCGTCTTGATCGGGGTATTGGCCGACAGTGACTTGAAGCCGTTGTCCCAGAACGCCAGCCCCTTGATCCCGCGTGCTTCCAGCTTGCTCAGCAAGAGTTTGCCGACCGGCCCCATCGTGACCTTGTGCAGGTCATCGTAGCCGTCGAAGATGTACGGCAGGTCGAATACCTCGAATTCCTTCACGCCCAGCGGACCGAACTTCGCCAGGGACGGCGCCAGCATCTGCACGGCGCCCAGCTGCAGCGCCTCCATTTCCTCCTTGTCCTTGTACAGCGTGCTGTTCGGATAGACTTCGACCTTCACGGCACCCTTGGTGTACTTCTCCGCCAGTTCCTTGAACTTGTCGGCGGCCTTGCCCTTGGGCGTATCGTTCGCCACCACATGGCTGAACTTGATCACTACGGGATCCGCGGCCACGGCGGCTGCGGACAGGCCGACGGCGACGAGTCCGACAAGAAGTGCACGCATTTTCATTTCCATCTCCTCCAGACAACTGATTTATTTGATCTGACCCGAATCCGGGGCGGTGCCATACGGCAACGCATAACGCCGGACACGCTTTTCACTTTATAGTCCGTCCACCCGGTGCAATATTGTGGTCTTCCGCAATGCCGCCTGTCGCAACCGCACGCCCCACATGACTCCACGCACCCAGACCGCATTTTCCGCGCGCCAGCGGTTGCTGACGGCACTGCCTTACCTGACGCTGCCCTTGTTCCTGGCCGTCATGGTCGCGCTCGTCTGGCTCACCCGCAGCTATGACGAAGAGGAGCAGCGCGCCACCCTCATCAACGACGTGCTTTGGCTTGAGCAGAACATGCAGTTCAAGCTCGACCGCAATGCCGCGCAGCTTGCGCAGATTGGTCATGAACTGCTGCTTGCGGACCGCCATCAACCACAGGCCGGCGCCGCGCTACGCCAACTGGTGCGCGCGGAAAACGGGCTGGCACGGGTGATCTGGCTCGACGCCCGCGGCCATACCCAGGGCGCCCTGCCCCCGGTCACCGCCGGCGACCAGATTGGCGAAACGCTCGGCGCGGTGCCCGCCGAATCGACCTTCCGCCTCGCTGCCGCGCTCGGTCGCCACGTGTACGGGCCGACCTACGAAGTCGCTGGCGGTGGTCACCAGTTCGAGGTGCACGTCCCCATCTACTCCGACGATGCCTTCATCGGCGCGATGGTCGGCATCTACTCGCTGCAGGATCTTGTCATCAACGAGCTGCCCTGGTGGTTTGCGGAACGCTATCGGGTCAGCGTCCGCAACTCCGACGGGCGCGAAATCGTCGCCAAGTCCAAGGTCGCCCCGCTGTCCGACACGCGCCGCTACTCGATGACCTTCGAACCGCCCGGCGGGGGTCTCACGCTGGAAATCACCGCCTATCAGGGCGAAACGCGCTGGGTGCCGGTTCTCCTGATCGGGTCGATCGTGCTGCTGAGCGGCATCCTGATCTGGAGTGTGTGGCAGTTGCGGCGCGAACTCGGACGCCGCCACAAAGCCGAACAGGCGCTGCGCGGCGAATCGCTGTTCCGCCGCGCGATGGAAGACTCGATGCTCACGGGCCTGCGTGCACGCGATCTCACCGGGCGCATCACCTACGTTAACCCGGCCTTCTGCAAGATGGTCGGTTATGACGCAGAGGAACTCGTCGGCTGCACGCCGCCGATGCCATACTGGGATCCCGACTACCGCGAGCAGACGCAGGAGATCCACGACCGTATCCTGAGCGGCGACGCCCCGGCCGACGGCTTCGAGATCCGGCTGCGACGCAAGAACGGCGAACGCCTCGACGCACTCATCTTCGAGGCGCCGTTGATCGACGCCGCAGGCCGACACACCGGCTGGATGGGCTCGATGCTCGACATCACCGAACAGAAACGCGCCCAGGAACTTGCCCGTCAGCAGGAAGAACGCCTGCAGGCCACCTCGCGCCTGATCACGATGGGCGAAATGGCCTCGACGCTGGCACACGAACTGAACCAGCCACTGGCCGCCATCGCCAGCTACAACACCGGCTGCCTCAACCGGCTCGACCAGCCCGACATCGATCGCGAGGAACTCAAGGACATCCATGCCAAGATCGGCCGCCAGGCACGCCGCGCCGGTGAAATCATCCGTCGCGTGCACGACTTCGTGCGCCGCTCCGAACCCAAACGCGAAGACCTCGACCTGAACCTCGTCATCAGCGAAGCGGTGAGCCTGATCGAAGCCGATACGCACAAGCGCGGCATGCGCATCGAGACCGATCTTGCCGAACATCTCCCATACATCCCCGCCGACCCGGTGATGATCGAACAGGTCATCGTCAATCTCGTACGCAATGGCATGGATGCCATGCGCGACAATCGGCCCGCACGGCGAACGGTGCGTGTCAGCACCCGCGAGGAAGGCGGGCATTTGGTCGTGTGCGTAGCCGACCGCGGCAAAGGCATCGATGCGGAGACGGCACGCCGCCTGTTCGAACCCTTCTTCACCACCAAGGCCGAGGGCATGGGCATGGGTCTCAACATCTGCCGTTCCATCGCCGAACTGCACCACGGCCGCCTCGGTTTCGAAACCAACCCAGACGGCGGTACCATCTTCACCCTGTCGCTACCCGTGGAACCCTCATGAATCCGCCTTGCGCCCATATCATCGACGACGACGAAGCGATTCGCGACGCCCTGCAATGGCTGTTCAAGACGCGCGACGTTGCCTGCGCCACCTGGCCCAGCGCCGAAAGCTTTCTTGATGCCGTGCAGCCCGACTGGCGCGGCTGCGCCGTGCTCGACATCCGCATGGAGGGCATGAGCGGCCTGGAGTGCTTCGACGCCCTGCGCGCGCGCGGCAACCAGCTGCCGGTGGTGTTCATCACCGGCCACGGCGACGTGCCGATGGCCGTCGCTGCGCTCAAGAAGGGAGCCTTCGATTTCATCGAGAAGCCGTTCAACGACAGCGACCTTGTCGATGTCGTCATGCGCGCGCTCGAAACCGATGCCGTGCGTCAGCGCGCCGACGCCACACGCGAGACGGTGGAAGCCCGCCTCGCACTGCTGACCGCGCGCGAACAGGAAGTCATGGAACTGATCCTCGCCGGCAAGTTCAACAAAGTCATCGCCGACGAACTCAACATCTCGATGCGCACCGTCGAAGCCCACCGCTCCAAGGTCTTCGAAAAGATGGAAGTCCGCTCCGCGGTCGAACTCGCGCAACTCGTCAACCTGGTGCGCGGCCGTCCGGCAGCTTAAGCATCGTGGCACACACAGACAAACCGGCAACGGAGCGCATGCGCATCGACAAATGGTTGTGGGCGGCGCGCTTTTTCAAGACACGCTCGCTCGCCAGCCAGGCGATCGAGGGAGGCCATGTCAAACTCAATGGCCACGCGATCAAGCCCGCCCGCGAGCTGCGGCCGGGAGACACATTGGAAATCGCAGTCGGCGATGTGCAGTGGACCGTGCGGGTGCGGGGTCTCAACGAGCAGCGCCGTCCCGCCCCTGAAGCACAGCAGCTGTACGAGGAAACCCGCGAGAGCATCGAACGGCGCGCCGCCGAGAAAGAAGCCCGTCAATTGGCCCCTGTGCCGGGCAGCGACCTACGCGGCCGTCCCACCAAGAAGGCGCGGCGACTGATCCGCGGCTTCAGCGAAGGGTTCTGAAGCGGTCGGATTGCGAACCCCGGCGCAGCAGGCTCAGCGCCGCCACACCGGCAACACCCCGGACTCGTCGGCCCCGCAGCGGAACTCGGCAGCGACGCCGATCTCGGCAATCCACGCCGCCTCGCCGTCGACGCGCAGCACCGGCAGGCGCGCACGCAACCACGCGGGAATACCGGCCTCCTGACACAGGTTCTTGAAGCTGCGACGTGGTCGCCCGACGCCCTGCCGCAATGCCAGGACCGGCCAGCGGACAGTCAGTTCGACTGCGCTGGCCCGCGCCAGCACGGCACGACTCAAGCCGGCGCCGGTAACGCGGTCGAAATGCACGACCCCGCCCCCCCAAGGC
>NZ_WTVQ01000061.1 GCF_012910955.1 Aromatoleum diolicum | reverse complement strand
GGGAGGGGGTTTCCGTGCTGCCGCTGATCCGCCTGCTGCAGCTCGCCAGTCCCGCATTGCCGGTCGGCGCCTACACCTACTCTCAAGGGCTGGAGTGGGCGGTCGAGTCCGGCGCGGTGCGCGACGAGGCACGGGCCGGGCGCTGGATCGGCGATTTGCTCGAATGGAACCTCGCGCGCTTCGAGGCGCCGCTGCTTGCGCAACTGATTGGCGCCTGGGAAGCCGGCGACGACGCGCGCGTTGCGGCGCTCAACGCGGATTTCCTCGCCAGCCGCGAGAGCGCCGAATTGCGTGCCGAAACGGTGCAGATGGGCTATTCGCTGGTGCGTTTGCTCGGCGATCTCGACGCCTTCGCCGCGCTGCCAGGCTGGCGTGCACGGCTCGTGGCGCTCGCGGAGCCGTCCTTTCCGGCGGCCTGGAGCGCGGCCGCCGCGGCGTGGAACATTCCGGTCGACATGGCGCTGCCGGCCTACCTGTGGACCTGGCTGGAAAACCAGGTGATGGCCGCGGTGAAGGCGGTGCCGCTCGGCCAGTCGGCCGGACAGCGCCTGCTTGCGACGCTCGGTGCGCGGATTCCGGCGCTGGCCGCGCAGGCGGCCGACTTGCCCGAAGCGGCATGGAGCAACTTCACTCCCGGCCTGGCGCTCGCCAGCAGCCGGCACGAAACCCAATACACGAGGCTTTTCAGATCATGACTTCGACGGCATCCCAACCCCTGCGCGTCGGCATCGGCGGCCCGGTCGGCTCCGGCAAGACCGCGCTGACGCTGGCGCTGTGCCTCGCCCTGCGCGAGCGCTACGACATCGCGGTCGTCACCAACGACATTTACACCGCCGAAGACGCGCAGTTCCTCGTGCGCAACGAGGCGCTCGCGCCCGAGCGCATCATCGGCGTCGAGACCGGCGGTTGTCCGCACACCGCGATCCGCGAGGACGCGTCGATCAACCTCGAGGCGGTCGATCGACTGATCCGGCGTTTTCCGGAGGTCGAGATCATCTTCGTCGAGTCGGGCGGCGACAACCTCGCCGCGACTTTTTCGCCCGAACTCTCGGACCTGACGCTGTACGTCATCGACGTCTCCGCCGGCGACAAGATCCCGCGCAAAGGCGGGCCCGGCATCACGCGCAGTGACCTGCTGGTGATCAACAAGATCGACCTCGCGCCGCTGGTCGGCGCCAGTCTCGAAGTCATGGATCGCGACGCGCGCAAGATGCGTGGCGAGCGGCCCTTCATCTTCAGCAACCTGAAGACGGGACAGGGCCTCCCCGAGATCATCGATTTCATCGAAAACCAAGGCCTGCTGCGCACGCCGCCGAGCGATGGCGCCGCGGCGCCGGTGGCAAGCGCGTGACCGCTGCCGCTCCCGCGGGTTTCGCGCGCAGCGTGTATCACCTTGTTTTCACCCGGTTTCGTTCCGCAACGCTTTGCAAGGATATTGTCATGCGTCTCGATCGTTTCACGATTGCACTGGCCCTCTCGCTCGCTGCCGGTTCCGCCATGGCGCATGGCGACCATGGCTTCTTTCCGGGCTTCGTCCATATGTTCTCGGGGGCCGGGCATCTGCCCGCCGCGCTGCTGACCGTCGTCAGCGGCCTGCTGGCGGTGCGCCAGACGGGCGTGCTGCGCTGGACTTTCGGCGGACTCGCTGCCGCCGGCGGGGCGCTGCTGTTCGCCATCTGAGCAGCTTTTCGGGCGGGAATCTGCAGCTTCCTCCGTCAGAGGGTCGGCATGACGGCGGAAAACGCGGATAATTGCGGTTTGCGCCCGATCGGGCAGATTTAAGGACGTTAACCGTGAGCCGCCTTCAGAACGATACCTTCCTGCGCGCCCTGCTGCGCCAGCCGACCGACTACACGCCGATGTGGCTGATGCGTCAGGCGGGGCGTTACCTGCCCGAGTACTGCGAGACGCGCAAGCGCGCCGGCAGCTTCCTGAACCTGTGTAAGAGCCCGACGATGGCCTGCGAGGTCACGCTGCAGCCGCTCGCGCGCTACGACCTCGACGCCGCGATCCTGTTCTCGGACATCCTTACCGTGCCGGATGCGATGGGCCTCGGCCTGTACTTCGCCGAAGGCGAAGGCCCGCGCTTCGAGCGCCCGCTGCGTGACGAATGGGAAATCCGCAACCTCGCGATCCCCGACCCGCACGCCGAGCTGCAGTACGTGATGGATGCCGTCGTCGAGATCCGCCGCGCGCTCAACGGCAGCGTGCCGCTGATCGGCTTCTCCGGCAGCCCGTGGACGCTGGCCTGCTACATGGTCGAAGGCGGTTCGTCCGACGACTATCGCAAAGTCAAGGCGATGGCCTATTCGCGCCCCGACCTGCTGCACCACATCCTGAGCGTGACCACGGATTCCGTCGTCGCCTACCTCAACGCGCAGATCGAATCGGGCGCGCAGGCGGTGATGGTGTTCGACTCCTGGGGCGGCGTGCTATCCGAAGCGGCCTACCACGAGTTCTCGCTGCCCTACCTGAAGCGCGTCGTCGACGGTCTGATCAAGGAGCGCGACGGCGAGCGTGTGCCCAACATCGTGTTCACCAAGGGCGGCGGCCTATGGATCGAGAGCATCGCCGACATCGGTTGCGATGCGGTCGGTCTCGACTGGACGATGGACATCGGCCGCGCGCGCGCGCTGGTCGGCGACAAGGTCGCGCTGCAGGGCAACCTCGACCCCAACGTGCTGTTCGCGCCGCCCGAGGCGATCGCGCGCGAGGCGAAGCGCGTGCTCGATTCCTACGGCCCGAATCCCGGCCACGTGTTCAACCTCGGCCACGGCATCTCGCAGTTCACGCCGCCGGAAGCGGTGTCGGTGCTGGTCGAGACGGTGCACGAGCACAGCCGCAAGATCCGCAGCGGCGCCTGATCCGGATCATCGGGAAGTGACCGGACCCCGGCGGGAGGCGCAGTGCGCACCCGCCGGGGTTCTCTTTTTGGCTCGAAGCGGCGGAGCACTACCGTGGTGCGGGCCGAGCGCTCGGGGTCGGGCAAATGCACCTTGTCAATAGCAAAAATGTACATTCAACGCTTGACTTATGCACAACAGGCGGTTTCCCGCTCGTGCCGAGACACGGGATTGGGGATTATTCACCATTCTGTTTAAGTTATTGAAAATAAACGGTAAAAATTTTGCCTACTGTTAAGGCAATGTGACAGAAGTGCTTGTCTCATATCGGTTTGGCGGCGTTTCACCCATGCAATACACAAAGTTATCCACAGAAATTGTGGACAAGCTCTGGAAGGGTTGCGCGGCAACGATTTAGTCCGATTTCCCAGGTATCGGCTTAACATTCATCTCCAACCTGATGATTTCAAAAGAGAACTGCTTTAAGGCGCGAATCCGGCATGCAAATCGTTCGTGTTGCGCTACCCGTTCCGATACCGCAACTCTTTGATTACACGTCACAAGACGCATCCGAAGAGGATATTGGCCGATGCGTGCGAGTACCCTTTGGACGCGGTGAAAAGAGCGGCGTGATCGTCGCGCTGCCCGCCGTATCGGATGTCGACCCCGCCCGCCTCAAACCGGTGCGCCATATCCAGCGCGAGGTTTCGCCGCTGCCGGCGGACTGGCTCGAACTGGTCGCGTTCGTCGCCCGCTACTACCACGAGCCGCTCGGCGAGGTGATCGCGCTGGCGCTGCCGCCCGGGCTGCGGCGTGCCGACGCGGTCAGCGACAGGGAAAGCGACCCGCTGCTGGACCTCGGCCCCGCAGGCCATGCCGCGCTGGCCGCCGGCCGTCGCGTCAGTCGCGCGCTGACCTTGTTGCAGCAGTTGCAGGCGGCGGGGGTGATCCGCCGCAGCATCGCGCGCGAACTGCCCGACGGCGCGGCGCTGGCCGATGCCATGCGTCGCGGCTGGGTCGTTCCGGTGCGCGGCGCGAGCCCGGCGACGGCGGCCGCGGGCCAGCCGGAATTGACCGACGAACAGCGCGCCGCCGTCGACGCGGTGTCGACGGAACCCGCGGGCTTCGTGCCCTGGCTGCTGCATGGCGTCACCGGCAGCGGCAAGACCGAGGTGTACCTGCGGCTTGCGGCGCGGGCGCTGGCGGCGGGGCAGCAAGTGCTGATGCTGGTGCCGGAGATCGCGCTCACGCCACAGCTCGAATCGCGCGTCGCCGGGCGCTTCCCGGCCGCCTGCGTGGTCAGCCTGCATTCGGGGCTCGCCGAGGGCGCGCGCTCGCGGGGATTCGTGCAGGCGCTGGAAGGCCGCGCGGACCTCGTGCTCGGCACGCGCCTGTCGGTGTTCGCGGCGATGCCGCGCCTCGGGCTGATCCTCGTCGACGAGGAGCACGATGCGTCCTACAAGCAGCAGGAAGGCGTGCGCTATTCGGCGCGCGACGTCGCGGTGTGGCGCGCCCGCCAGCGCGGTGTGCCGATCGTGCTGGGCTCGGCGACGCCCTCGCTGGAGAGCTGGCATCACGTGCGCGCCGAGCGCTATCGCGGCCTGCGCCTCAACGCGCGCGCGCTTGCCAGCACGCTGCCGAAGGTGCGGCGTATCGACACCCGCCGCCTGCGTCTCGACGAGGGCTTGAGCCCCGCCCTGCAGAGCGCCATCGGCGAGCGCCTCGCGCGCGGCGAGCAGAGCCTGGTGTTTCTCAACCGCCGCGGCTACGCCCCGGTACTGTCCTGCCCGTCCTGCGGCTGGGTCAGCCGCTGCCCGCACTGTTCGGCGAACCTCGTCGTGCATTTGGCCGATCGCCGCCTGCGCTGCCACCACTGCGGCTGCGATTGCGAGGTGCCGCACGCCTGCCCGGTGTGCGGCAACCAGGACATCCAGCCCTTCGGCCGCGGCACCCAGCGCATCGAGGCGCGCCTTGCCGAGCTGTTCCCCGAAGCACGCGTGCTGCGCGTCGACCGCGACTCCGCACGCACGCGCAGCCAGTGGGAAAGCATGCTCGCGCAGATCGCCAACGGCGAGGCGGACATCCTCGTCGGCACGCAGATGATGGCCAAGGGCCACGACTTCCCCAAGCTCACGCTGGTCGGCGTGATCGGCGCCGACGCCTCGCTGCACGCGGCGGACTTCCGTGCGCCGGAGCGCCTGTTCCAGCAGCTGATGCAGGTCGGCGGCCGCGCCGGGCGCGCGCACCTGCCGGGCGAAGTGTTGGTCCAGACCGAGTACCCCGACCATCCGCTGTACCGCTGCCTGGTGCGTCACGATTTCGACGCCTTCGCCGAAAGCGCGCTGAGCGAGCGTCGCGCGGCCGGATTCCCGCCTTTCACCTACCAGGCGATGCTGCGCGCCGACGCCCCGGTGCTCGACGACGCGATGCAGTTTCTCGCCCACGCGCGGCGCCTCGCGCAGGACATGGCGCCCGCCGGCGTGCGCGTGTTCGACGCGGTGCCGATGCGCCTGACGCGGCTGGCGCGCCGCGAACGCGGGCAACTGCTGATCGAAGCCGACGAGCGCGCGCTGTTGCAGACTTTCATCGGCCGCTGGATCGAGGTGTTGCGCGCGCAGCGCACGTCACGCGAACTGCGCTGGCAGCTCGACATCGACCCGCTGGAGGTGTGAACGGCGTTCAGTCGTCGGTGCCCGCGGCCAGCTCCGGGAACAGCACGTCGGTGAAGCCGAAGCGGGTGAAGTCGCGCACCCGCATCGGGAAGAGAATTCCGTTCAGGTGGTCGCACTCATGCTGCACCACCCGCGCATGGAAGCCTGCCGCCTCGCGCTCGATCGCATTGCCGGCGGGATCGAAACCCCGGTAACGGATGCACCGGGGACGCGCCACGACGCCCCGCAGCCCGGGCACCGACAGGCAGCCCTCCCAGTCTTCCTCGGGCGTCGCGTCGAGCACCGTGATCACCGGATTGACGAGGATCGTGCGCGGCACCGGCTCCGCGTCCGGGTAACGCGCGCTGCGCTCGCAGCCGAATATCACCACCTGCAGGCCGACCCCGATCTGCGGCGCCGCGAGCCCCACGCCGCCGGCCGCGGCCATCGTGTCGAACATGTCCGCAATCAGCGCATCGAGCGCCGGCGTGCCGAATTCGCCGACTGGCGCAGCCGTTTCCAGCAGGCGCGGATCGCCCATCCTGAGCAGCGTTCTAACAGCCATCGTGTTCCACCTTGCCGTTCGTCGATGCGCGGATTATCCCGCGTTCCGCGTCCGTGTCAGCCGCCCTAAGGATTGTTCTCCAGCCAGGCGGCGCGTCCGGCCAGCCGCTGTGCCAGCTCGGGCGCGAGACCGATCGCGGCAGCGATCGCACGCAGTACGCCCGGGTTGGGCCGATGCGCCCGTGTCGCGGCCAGGAACGCCGCGACGGTGAGTTCCGGGTTCGGACGCTCGACCAGTGCGAAGGTGTCGCCGGGCGCGACGATGCCCGTCTCGAGGACGCGGTAGTACCAGCCGGTGATCCCCTCCTGCGCGACGAACAACGACGCCCCCTCGGCGTCGAGGCGGTGGTTGATCTTCCAGCATGGCTGGCGCGGCTGACTCAGCTGCACGAGGGCGCTGCCGACGCGGAACAGGTCGCCGATGCACACGTTGTCCTCCGTCCACCCGCGGGTCGACAGGTTCTCGCCGAGCACGCCCGCCTGCAGCATGCCGGCGCGCTCGGGATAGCGTTGCGCGAGGCGCGCGTAATGCTCGGCGGGATAGTGGTGCAGCGCCTTCTCGGTGCCGCCGTGGTAGCGCCGGTCGGCCTGCCGGTCGCCGGCGAGGCCCTCGGCCGTGACGGTGACGGGGCCATCAACCGGCAGTTTGAACATGCCCGTCCGCTGGCCTTCGGGCGGCAGCGGGCGCAGCGTGCCGACAAATACGTGGTCGATCGGGGTGTGCATGGCGCAATCTTACCTCGGCGAGTCCTGCGCCGAGTGCGCGCGGCGCATGGTGCCCTGAAGGGCGCAGCTCAGGCGGAGGCGCCGGGCTTCTTGCTATCGTCCGGTACGTCCAGGCCCCAGTCGCCGTACTCGTACCAGTCGTCGCCGAGCATCTCGGCGGGGTGCAGGGTGCGGCCCGAGCCGTTGCCGCAGGCGAGCGAATCCGACGGGCAGTACTTGTCGCAGCCCCAGCAGATGCGCTCGGGGTGCTTGGGGTGCAGGGGGAATTTCTTGGCCATTTCCCGACCAGTTTACTCGGCTATAGAGGGAAGACGTTGATGGCCATCAAGAATCGACCGCGTTGTGCCGGCGTCTGCATCGCCGCCGCCGCCGGCATACCGTCGCGTCGCCGTCGATTCCGCGGTCCCGATCCGAACACGGGGCACACTTCCGCCGCGGAAAAACGATGCCACTGCCCGTCATTGAGGCGGATCTCCACGAGCGGAAATCAATCGATACAGCCGAGTCCGAAATCGCTCGCCCGCGGCGCAGCGCTCGGCGATTGCGGGGGTGGATTTAAAGATGCATTGAAGTTGACTCTTTTGAAACGCCCGCTATATTGAAACGGATGGCACTCACCTCGGCGCGGGGCTACCGTGCCCGCCGACCCGGAGATACTTGCCATCGTCGTGGCGTTGAATCGGCCGGAGGCCAATATGCGAGCACGGTCGGCCGGCGCGCCGAAATTCCTGAACTTGTCGCAGATCCGCTTTCCGATCGGTGCGATCGCGTCGATCGGACACCGGCTCTCGGGCGTGCTGCTCATGGTGAGCCTGCCGCTTCTTGCGCTCGCGCTCGACCGCTCGCTTCGCAGCGAGCCGGAGTTCGCGGCGTTGCGTGATCTGGTATCCGCGCCCTGGCGGGCACTGCTCCTCGTCATCCTCGTTTGGGCCGCCGCACATCACCTGTTCGCGGGTGTGCGCCACCTGTTGGCGGATATCGGCGTCGGGAGCCGTCTCGCGCAGGCGCGCACCAGCGCCTGGGCCGTGATCGTCGCGGCGGGAATCATTGCGCTCGCCGCCGCGTTGAGGTGGCTGTCGTGAGGCTCTTTCTCGGGCAACGGGCCTGGGTGCTGCAGCGCGTGACGGCGCTCGTGCTACTGATCCTGCTTGCGCTGGGGGCGGCGACGTTGCTGACGGGGCCGTCGCTCAGCTATGGAAGCTGGCACGCGCTGGCGACGAGCACGCATGGCGCGGTACTGATCGTGGTGTTCTTTGCCGCGCTGTGCCTGCACGGCTGGATCGGCGTGCGCGACATCGTCCTCGACTACATCCACGCGCCCGCGCTGCGGCTGCCCTTGCTCGCGCTGGTTGCAGTGATCCTGTTTGCGATCTTCATCCGCGTCGTGCTGACGATGGCGGCGCACTTTGCCGGCGGTGGCTGAGGGCGGCGGAGGAGAGAACATGCGAGTCAGCATCTACCGTTTCAATCCCGAAACCGACACGAAACCGCGCATGCAGGACTACGACGTCGCGCCCGAGGCGGGCGACAAGAAACTGCTCGACGTGCTGATGCGGCTCAAGACGATGGACGACAGCCTGTCGTTCCGCCGTTCCTGTCGCGAAGGCGTGTGCGGGTCGGATGCGATGAACATCAACGGTCGCAACGGACTGGCATGCCTCACGTCGCTGCAGGGGATGAAGGAGCCGGTCGTGCTGCGGCCGCTGCCCGGCTTTCCCGTGATCCGCGACCTCATCGTCGACATGACGCAATTCTTCGCGCATTACCACTCGATCAAGCCCTACCTGATCAATAACGAGGCGCTTCCCGAGCGCGAGCGCGTGCAGTCGCCCGCGGAGCGCGAGAAGTTGAACGGGCTGTACGAATGCATCCTGTGTGCGTGCTGCAGCGCCTTCTGTCCGTCCTTCTGGTGGAATCCGGACAAGTTCATCGGTCCGGCGGGCCTGCTGCAGGCGTACCGCTTCATCTCCGACTCTCGCGACACGGCGACCGCGGAGCGGCTCGCCTACCTCGACGACGTGTATCGCCTGTACCGCTGCCGCACGATCATGAACTGCACGGAGGTTTGCCCCAAGGGCCTGAGTCCGTCGCATGCGATCGAACGCATCCGGCTCGCGCTCGTGCGCGAGTCTTCGTAGCGGTTGCGCCTGTGAGCCGTGCATGAAACTTCAGATCGTATCGGACATCCATCTCGGGCTCGCGCCCTGTGAAATCCCCGACACCGGCTCAGACCTGTTGATCCTGGCGGGAGATATCCACCGTCCGCGGGAAGCGCTGTGCTGGGCTAGCGCATTGAAGCGACCCGCGATCTATGTGGCCGGTAACCACGAGTATTACGGCTCGAGCATCCGCGCGACGAACCAATTGCTACGCGAACTTAGTCGCGACAGCCAGGTGACGGTGCTCGACTGCGAAGAAAAACGGATGGGCGATGTGCGCATACTCGGTGCGACGCTCTGGAGCGACTTCCGCATCGCCGGCGAAGGCGCGCCGCGGGAGCAGGCCATGGACGACGCCGTTCGCTTCAGCCGCGATTTCAGCCGCATCGCGGCAGACGAAGGCCAGAACGAGCCATTCACGCCGTGGCACTGCGCCGTGCTGTTCGCGGGACACGCAAACTGGCTCAGGGCGCGGCTCGCGGAGCGGTTCGACGGCATCACCGTCGTTGTGACCCATTTCGCACCGTCGCCCCGCAGCATCGCCCCGCGATTCGCCGGATCGCCGCTCAATGCGTGCTTCGTCTCGGATCTGGACGCTTTGGTGGCGGGCAGCGGTGCCGCGTTGTGGATACACGGCCACACTCACGACAGTTTCGACTATCAGCTTGGCGGCACGCGCGTAGTGGCCAATCCGCGCGGTTACGTGCTCAAGGGCACGGCGGAAAACCCCGGCTTCGACCCGGGGTTCACGGTGCAGGTGGGCTGAAGGCACAGCGCCGATTCCCCCGGGCAGAAGCGACGCCTACCTACATACTCGGCAATGGGCGGCCGCTGTCCGCGCCATTCTCTCGAGCCCTGGAGCCGTATCACCCCAAGGGCATGATCAGGGGTGGCGAAATGCCATCGCCCTGCCTATTCTTCATGAGCCCCTGCAGAACAAAAGCCGCGGAAAGAACGCCACGAACAAGAATGGAGGCTTACATGGCAATCCGTATTCCCAAGCACTGTGTCGCATTTTTCGCAGCTCTGGCATGTTCGGCCTCGCCGATGGCGGCCGAGGACAACATTCCGCCTGAAAAGCCCGTGGGCGTGAGCGGCGCCGCCGACGCCGTCGGCGTGGTCGACTTGGCGCCGCACAATCTCGCCGGCGCGGTCGGCGACTATGAACTCCGCGCGCGCGTCGTCGGGCTCGCCCCGGGCGGTGCAATCCATAATCATCCGCACAACGGGCGCCCGGGCATCGTTCGCGTCACCCAGGGCTCCGTCATCGAGTACCGCGGCGAGGCGAGTCGCACGCTCAAGGTCGGCGACACATGGTACGAGAACGCGGACACCGTCCACTGGTTCCGCAACCCCAGCAAGACCGAAGCGGCCGAAATCTGGGTTGTCGACCTGGTGCCGAAAAAGAAATAGGAAACTTATCGTGCCGCGGCAGGGGGCGAGACGCCGGGGGATTACCCCCGGCACGGCTATCGCATCACCTTTCCGGCCATCCGCATGATGTCGTCCAGCGCATTGCCATCGCCGTTCAGGTCGAGCATCGAGGCGAGCCCCGGCGCGGCGCCGCCCTGACCGCCGAGCAGCCCCCCCAGCAGGCCGCCGAGCCCGCCACCCTCCGGGGAGAGCTCCTGTGCCGCGGCGCCGGCACCGCGCTGCTTCGCCAAGTAACCTGTAACCAGCATTGCCAGCATCGGCAGCATCTTCTTGAGCAGGGAGGGTTCGAGTCCGGACTGCGCAGCCGCGTTCTGCGCGACTGTGCGGCTAACGTCCTTGGAGCCGAAGATCTGGCCGAGTACGTCGTTGCCGCTGCTTACGTCCGTCGGCTGCGGCCCCAGCACCTGGTCGAGCAGGCCGCCGCCACCGAGCTGCCCGAGCAGCCCGCCGAGCCCTTCGAGGCCCGTGCCCTGTGACTGTGCCTGCTTCTTGAATCCGCCGAGGATGGCCGGGACAAGCGCCTCGGCGCCGCTCGCTGCCTGGGCCTCGCTGACGCCCAGTTCCCGCGCCATGGACTGGAGGCCGCCCATCTGGGCGAGGATGTCGGTGATCTGCATGCGCCTGCTCCTTTGCTTGGGTGATTGCGCCGCCGGCTCAGTCCAGGAGGTCTTTGGGCACATTGCCGCCGTTGGCGGCGATGCGCGCGAGCACGGCTTTGTGCAGCCATATGTTCATATTCGCCGAATCCCCCATCAAATCGGCCGGGCAGCCCAGCTCCGTGGCCAGCTCCTTGCGCGCCGCCAAGCTGCTGTCGATATCGAGGAGCTTCAGGAGGTCGACAATGGAGCTCCGCCAGTTCAGCTTCTGCGGGTTCGCTGCCGCGCGCTGCTCCAGTTGCGCGACGACATCGACGAGCGCGACCGGCGCCGTGCCCGCGGGCGCCGCGGTGGGTGCCGGGGCGGCAGCCGCGCTGTCGTTACCGATGCCAAGCTTCGCGAGAATCTTGCTGAAGAATCCCATGATTCACTCCTTTGGAGGTTTGTCGGACGGCACTACCCTGCTGGATTGCAGGGACACGTAGCCTCCCGCCTTATGCATAGTACACATTTGCGGGAACATAATCGACGACGTGATGATGATTGGGTGACGCTCAACATGCAGCATAACCGGCAAACAGGAAGCGGGCCTGAGCCCCGCTTCCTGTTTGCCCGTATAGGAGCATTGTTTTCGAGCCAACGACCAATGCCAAAGCAGTAACGAGTTTCTTGATTTCGAACACGTCGTTCCCTTTCAAAAGGAACTTGCCACAAGCGCGAATCCCGCACAAATCGTGCCGTCGGCGTAACCCATTGATATTGCTTGGATGGTCTTTGGCGTGTCGTTAGAGTTGTTAAAAAAAGCGACACTCAACCGGATTAGCCTAACGACGGTGTAGAGAAGCCGTCGTTCGTGCCTTGAGCCCTGCCCTGGAATCGTTCGCTTGCTCGACTGAGGCCGGCTAATGGGCGTCCCCTATTTGTGCATTTTTCTACAGGAACGTCCGCAGGTCGGCCAGCAGCTCCTCGGGGGCCTCTTCGGGGATGAAGTGACCGCAGGGCAGCGGATGTCCGGTGACGGTATCGGCCTTCTCCCGCCAGGTCGCGAGCACGTCGAACAGGTCGTGCATTTTGCCGAACTCGCCCCAGATCGCGAGCACCGGGCAGCGCACGCGTCGGGCGAGGTCGTGCGCGTCGTCCGCGAAGTCGCGGGTCGCCGCGGCGCGATAGTCCTCCAGCGTGGCGCGGATCGTGCCGGGCAGGGTGAAGGCGCGCAGGTACTCCTGGATCAGTGGCTCTTCGATCGCGCCGGCGCGGAAGGACAGCGCGCGGAACACATGGCGCAGGAAGGCCTCCGGCGCGGCGGCGATCATGATTTCGGGCAGATCCGGCGCCTGGAAGAAGAACCAGTGCCAGTAGGCGGCTGCGAGATGGCGGTCGGTCTGCGCGAACACCGTATGTGTCGGCACGATGTCGAGGACGCACAGCCGCGTGACGGCCTCCGGGTAGTCGAGCGCCTGGCGGTGCCCCACGCGCCCGCCGCGGTCGTGGCCGATCAGCGCATAGCGCGGGTGTCCCAGCGCCAGCATCAGCTCGTGCATGTCGCGTGCCATGGTCTTCTTGTCGTAGCCGTCGCGCGGCTTGTCGGTGTCGCCATAGCCGCGCAAATCGGGGCACACGACCGTGTACTGCTCGGCCAGTCGCGGCGCGATCCGGTGCCAGATCTGGGCGGTCTGCGGCCAGCCGTGGAGCAGCAGTACCGGCGGGCCGTTGCCGCCTGCCCACAGGTTGATCCGGATGCCGTTGGCGCGAACCGTGCGGCGGTCCATCCCGGTCATGAAGTCCATAGGCTTCCTCCTGTGTGACGGGCAATGAGGCGTTCGTGCGCAGGCTTCAATCGCGTTTCAGGGCCTTGTTCTGATAGGAAAACGTGCGGACATTGTTGCGCCTTCGCCAGCAGGAAGCGGTTTGGCGTTTTCGTGATGTTCTGCAAGGATTCACCAGTGACCGTGATTTCACCCAGGCGAAGCGCCTGCTGATCTCGCTCGAAGTGATCGACATAGCCGGGTGTCACTCCTCGAGCGCCTCTTCTGCAGCCGCCCGAGCGTGAATGGCCGTGGTATCGAACAGGGGAACCTCTGAATCCTCCTGATTTACCAAGAGAGAGATCTCTGTACACCCAAGGATGATCGCCTGCGCCCCTTGAGAAACCAGGTTTTGCATGACCCTTCGGTACTCAGCGCGTGATTCGGGCTTTACGATGCCCAGGCACAACTCTTTATAGATAATCTTGTGAATGATCTCGCGGTCCGGAGCTGCCGGGACTATGACTTGCAATCCATGTGCGCGCAGCCGCTCCCGATAGAAGTCTTGCTCCATGGTGAAGCGGGTACCGAGAAGGCCCACGACAGAGTGGCCGGCTTGCCTGATTTCAGTGGCTGTTGGGTTGGCGATGTGAAGCAGCGGGATGGCCACTGCGGCTTCAATGCTGCGCGCAACCTTGTGCATCGTGTTCGTGCACAGGACCAAGAAGGAGGCCCCCGCCGCCTCTAGCGAACGTGCCGCGTTTGCCAAGACTGCACCGGCAGACTCCCAATCGCCTTCGCGTTGAAGCCTTTCGATTTCGTGAAAGTCGACGCTATACAGGATTAGCTTTGCCGAATGCAGGCCGCCTAATCGGTTTTTGACTGTTTCATTGATTTGCCGATAGTACGGAACGGTGGATTCCCAGCTCATGCCACCGATCAAGCCTATAGTCTTCATTCGTACTCCCGACAACTTTAGTGACGCCTTGGGTAGATTGACTCACCGCGTCGTTCGGGTCGTCACTGACAGCGCAACCAACCGTGACACGACCAGGGCGAGATACATCACGCCCGAGAATTCCTCGATCATGACGAGGGCACGGGCCATCGGCAGGAGAGGCACGATGTCGCCGAGTCCGACGCCGGACAGCGTCGTGAAGCTCAAAAAGAGCAGCTCCATCCACGTGCGCGGGTCGCCCGGGGCCACGAGGGCGCCAAAACTACCCGGCAGCAAGGTCTGACACACCACGTAGGTGTAGGCGAATGCCCATGCGAGCAGGGTGAACGTCGCGCCAGCGGCGAACAACTCGTCGGCTGATGCGACTTCGTCCTCGAACATGTAGGCGATCAAACTGCCCGCTGCGTAGAAGTAGAACATGGCCTCGAACGCGGCCATGAGGACCAGTCTGTGGGGATCGAAGTCGAACGCCAGCCATATAGAAAGAACCACCACCGGGAGGGCGAGCACGACGCCGAAGCCCGTCAACCAGGGACCGCGCTTCACGACATACAGCGCCGCACCGAGCACAAACAGGCCGATAACACCGAACAATGCACGCTCCGCCGACGTGTCTTCCATCAGTGGATAAAGCAGGATGCCCAGGATTTGGACACACAGGAGCGCGGCCGACGGATGCTTGACGGGGGATGCTGCGAGGTTAGTGGTCATCGGCACTTTCGACACCTCATTCTGGTCTGTCCCCTATTTCCCAATTTCGATGGATACCTCGGGTGGCTCGGTCAGGCGCAGGATGCTGCGCAGGAGGTGCCCAGCCCCGGCTCCGCCATGCGCTGACCGTGATTTTCGGCAATGAACGCGGCCATTAGCTCCGCCGCCAGCGGCTTGCTGAAGAAATAGCCTTGGCCGTACTGGCAGCCGAGCTCACGCAACACCTGCGCCTGCGCCTCGGTCTCGATGCCCTCGGCAACCACGCGCATCGACAGCGTCCTGGCGAGGCCGACGATGGCCTCGGCGATTGCAGCGTCCTCGAGGTCATCCGGCAGATCCTTGACGAAGCTGCGGTCGATCTTGAGCTTGTCGAGCGGGAAGCGCTTCAGGTAGGACAGCGACGAGTAGCCGGTGCCGAAATCGTCGAGGGCCAGCGCAAAGCCGCGCGCCGACAGATCTTCAAGCAGGTGAACCGCTTCTTCGGTGTGTCCCATGATGATGCTCTCGGTGACCTCGAGCTCGCTCATGTCGCGCGCCAGCCCGCTGGCGCGTGCAATCGACTCTGCCTTGCTTGCGAACTCGCGGTCGCGGAATTGCCGGCCGGACACGTTGACTGCGACGAACAGCGGCCCGAATCGAGCGTTCCATTGGGCCGCCTGCGAAAATGCCTCGCGCATCGCCCATTCGCCGAGTTCGAGAATCAGTCCGGTGTCCTCGGCAATCGGGATGAATTCGGCCGGGGAGACGAAACCGCGGGTCGGGTGGTGCCAGCGCATCAGCGCCTCCATGCCGGCGATGCGCCCGGTGTCGAGGGCGACGATCGGCTGGTAATGCATCGCCAATTCGCCGTGCGCCAGGGCCTTGCGCAGGTCCAGCTCGAGCATGAAGCGGGCGCTCGACTCGTCCGAAATCGACGGTTCCCACAGGCGCACGGCATTTTTGCCGGCGGCCTTGGCGACATACATCGCCGCATCCGACTTGCGCAGCAACTCGTCGAAATTGGCCGCATGCTCAGGAGCCACCGCGACGCCAATCGAACAGGTGACATAGAAGCACGCGTCGGCGAGGTCGAACGGCCGAACGATCGTCTCCAGGAGCTTCTCCCCGAGGCGCTGCGCCTGGGCCGAGTCGCCGATGCGGTCGAGCAGCACGACGAACTCGTCGCCGCCGAAACGCACCACCATGTCATGGGCGCGAACGCACGCCAGCAGCCGCTCCGCGACTGCGACCAACAGCTGATCGCCGCAGTCGTGGCCGAAGGTGTCGTTGATGTACTTGAAATTGTCCAGATCGACGAACAGGAGTGCCATGGAGCCTTCGGCGAGTGCCTTGCCGCGCGTGAGGTCGCCGGTGCGCTTGCGGAAGAAGTGCCGATTCGGCAGTCCGGTGACCGGATCGTGGTGGGCCAGATGTTCAAGCCGTTCCTCGGCCCGCAGGCGTTCGGCGAGTTCCAGGCCGAGTGCGGTATTGCGCTGGTCGATCTGATCGATCATGCGGTTGAAACTATCGCTGAGCTGGCCCAGTTCGTCGCGGTTGGGAACCCGCGCGCGGCGCGAAAGATCCCTGCTGCCCGAAACCTCCCCCATCAGGTGGGTGAGTTCCGCAAGCGGGTCGGTAATCGCACGCTGCAGCCGGACCACAATGAAGCTGCCAACGATCAGCGCCACTGCGGTTGCCAGCCCCAGCGCGGCGATGTACGTGACGATCTGATCGGATACCGTGGTGGTATCGCTAATCACCTCGAGCGTGGCCAGCCGCTCCCCGCCGGCACTCATGGGCACCGCGACCTGGAGCGTGTCCTCGCTCACGTCGCGCTGCCCGCTATCGTCGGGTGGTGTGAAACGGGCGAATACCTGGCCGTTCGCCTCGACGATGCGTGCGTCGAGCACAGCGCCGTCGCGGGCGAGGCCGGCGAGGATTTCGTCCGCCGTGCGGTTGTCGCGGAACTGCAATGCCGGCAGTGCGTTTTCCGCGATGATGGCCGCCTTGATCTCGGCATCGCGCTGCGCCTCGCCGTACTCGACCCGCCATACGATCAGGATCAACAGCACGGCCGACACGACGCCGGCGATCAGGGCCGTCAGCACGTTGAAAATCCAGAGTTTGACTGGAATCGGTAGGTCATTGAGCCAGGCGCGCATCGTTTCTCCTCGGGGCCTTACTCGACGCTGCGTGCGAGGCGCAGCAACTTGGCGCTGAAGCGCAGGCCTGCGGCGTGGGCGGCCGTCTGGTTGGCGTCGAAGATCAGCCGACCCTGTTCGAGCGCGAGCTGCAGCATCGCCTTGCCAGTCACGTCCGCACCCATTTCCGCGACGGTGAGCAGTGGTCGCGACGGCCGCAGTGCCGGCAGCTTTGCGGGCTCACCGGCTTCGGCCAAGGCAAGGAACAGCAGGTTGCATTCCTCCGGCACCGCGGTGCCGGCGAGCCGACGGATGCGGATCGGCCTGCCGGCGACCGCCTTGGAACCGAGCGCGTCGAGCGCCTCACCGAGCCCGTCTCTGCCGACAACGCAGATCTCGAACGCCGGACCGAGACCGGGCCATTCGGTGTAGAGGGCGAAGTTGTAGAGAAAGGCCGCCTTGAGTGCCGCTTCATTGGCGTCCGCGGCGGGCGCGGGCATGGCGGGCGTCAGCATGCCGACGAGCAAGGCCAGGGGGCCGCAGCAGTGCTGCAGCCGCAATCGCAGTGAAACGCAGTGCTCGCGTCGTGGCACGAGGGACCGGAGAATGCTCCGACGAGTCGGTTCGGAGGCCATGGCGGCGGCCGTCAGAATGAATAGCTCAAACCGAGCTCCCATGTGCGTCGGTGCCCCGGGATGGCCGGCACCGGCGCCTCGTCTGACCCCGGGTGCGCGAAATGGCGATCGAACAGGTTGCGCACGCGTAGATGACCGTCAAGGCCAGGGGCGAGGTGTGCGGTGGTCAGCGCCGCATCCACGAGCAGGCGTGCGTCGCGCCGCTGCGGCGTGCCGTTCCAGCGGTAATTGGTGGCGCCCATTGCATGGGCTTCGAGGGCGAGCAGCCAGCGCGCTCCGGGCAGCGGCACGCTGCCCCGAAGCTTGGCGATCCAGCGCGGGCTGAATCCCGGCCGGTGTCCCGTGGCGTCCTCCGCCCGATTGAGGGCGAGCCCCGTGCTCAAGCGGGCGCCGGACTCCCAGTCGGTGCGCCAGGTTGCTTCCACCCCGTGGGCCTGGATGCGCGCCTGGTTCTGGTACTGAAACAGTTCATCGCCGGTGTCGACCTGTGCGATCAGGTTGCTGATGCGGTAGTCGAAAGCGCTCATGTTCAGCGTGTGATGGCGCCCGAAACGCCGTTCCCAGACGAGTTCGACGGTACGGATCGATTCCGGCTTCAGCCGCGGATTGGCAAGATAGCCCACGCCATTGGCGTAATCGCGCTCGTAGGCGTTGGGTTCGCGAAAGGCGCGGCCAGCAAGCAGCTTGAGCGTCGTTGCGTCGCTCGCTAGCCAGATCAGACCGACGCGCGGACTGATTGCCGATTCACCGGCGGAGAAGCTGTCGTGGCGCAGCCCCGCATTCAGTCGCCAGCGTTCGGCAAAATGCCATTCATCCTGTACGTAGACACCCGCGCGGCGGCGGCGGCTGTCGACGTCGATCTGCGGATTGATGGCCGCTCCGACGTCGACATTGCGCTGACGGTTTGCCGTATCGGTCTGCATTTCGACGCCGCCGACGAGTTTGTGGCTGGCCACTCCGGTGTAAAGGAGGCGCATGTCGCCGGACCACCAGCGGCCCAGCGTGTCGTCGCGGTTGAGGTAGCGCGTGCCGAGTCCATCGTCGTATGGATAGTCGGCGCGATATGTCATCTCCCCGTATTCGAGGCGCGCATCGATGCTAATGCCGTCGGCAAGCTGCCGCTGGTAGCGCGCGAGCAGGCTCAGATAGGCGTCCTCGACATCCAGGCCGCCGTCGTCGAACAGCGTCCCGTAAAGTGCCGACGAAGGCTGCACGCTGCGTTCGCCATAGCGTGCGGCGAGGGAGAAGCCGCCGTCCTCGTAGCGCGCGAAGAGCTGGTGCTGGTGCATGCGGTCCAGATCATGCGCGACGCCGTCCGGTGAAGGCGTGCCGCCCAAGCGCAGCAGCCCGCCGTCGGGATCGCGATAGGTCTGGTTGCGGCCCTCCTTGTCGGCATCCGTCACCGACAGCAGCACGGCGGCGCCGGAGTCGAAGTGGCGGGCGAGCGTGGCGCGCACTTCGCGCCAGCCGTCCTCGGTCAGCCGTGTCGCCAGCTGCAGTGGCGGCATTTCCTCGGTCCGCCGCGTGATGACGTTGATGACGCCGAAGATCGCATTGCTGCCATAGATCGACGAGCCGGGTCCGGGCACGTACTCGATGCGCTCGACGAGCGCCAGATCGAGCGGGAACTCCTCGCTGAAGGAGGCCTGCTCGTAGACGTTGTCGTTGCTGCGCTGGCCGTCGACGAGAAGCAGGAAGCGCGTGTTGTAGTCGCCCGGGACGAGAAAGCCGCGGGCGCCGAGGAAGTCGTAGGCGCGATCGCTGGCGCTGTAGGTCCCGGTCAGGCTGGACAGTGCCTCGGTCAGCGTGCGCCAGCCGTGGCGGCGGATATCCTCGCGGCCGATGATCTCGACCGCCGAGGGTGCTTCCCGTGCCGACTGCACGAACTTCGACGCGGAGCTGACCTTGAGCGTCGCGAGGTTCTCGAAGCTCAGCTCGGTGAGGTCGGGCGATTGCGCGCCGACCGACCCGGCCAGCAGGGCGTTCGCGAGCAAGGTGGCGAGGCAACGTATGAGCGTCATTGAATGATTGTCCGGGCCATGCGAAGCGCCCGCCGACGATATCTTAAGGACATAGCCGATTATGCCCTTATTTTGCCGATCGACTGCGCGGGCTCGCCGCGGTGCAGCCTCACCGACTTTTCGCGTGCATCGAGCGCATCGGCCCGGCTGCCGGTTCGGTCATTCGTTCATGAGGTACGGCCGCGAGAAAGAGGTTCAGGCTCAGAAGATCTGCGCGCCGAGCTGATCGACCAGCGCTGCGGGATCCACGTCCGGTACCTCGAACTCCAGATCATCCAGCGAGACGTCGAACGGCTCGCCTTCGCGGTAAGTGACCGGGAAGCGCACGCCGAATTCGAGGCCGGAGCCGAGTTCGACGGCTGCGAGTTCGAAGCGTTCGTCGTAGAGGCTGGCGCCGAGGACAGTGACCGCGACGTAGCCGGAGACGTCGAAGCGGAAGCTGGGTTGGGCGTGCAGGGCGGCTTCGGCGTCGATGGCGAGGCCTTGGGAGGGCATCCAGTCGATGTGCACACTGGCTTCGGCGGCGCCGGAGATGCCTAGCGTGCCGCCGATCTCGATGCCGCCGGTGGCGCTGGCGCCGGTGATGCCGAGGCCGACGCCGGCGCGGGCGGCGAGGCGCAGGCCGGCTTCGGCGGGGACGTTGAGGTGGGCGTCGCCGGTGACGTGGGTGTTTTCCTCGTGCGAGGGGTTGTATTCGATGCCGACGCGCAGTTGGTCGAGGGCGCCGGGGCCGATGCTGGCGTTGGCGCTGAGGTTGCCGCCGACTTCGGCGACGACGCCAGGGACGATGGGGATCTGCGTCGATAGGCCGAAAATCCGCTTGTCGTATTCGAGCTTGGAGAAGATCTCGAGCGAGCTGGGCAGGGCGATTTCGCCGGAGACGGTGATCTCGCCGGCGGGATCGACGCGGATGCCGGCGGTGCCCTGCAGCCACGGGGCGATCTGGATGGTTGCGGAGCCGCTGCCGTAGACGACGATGGGGGCGTCGGGGCCGCTGGGGGGGCCGCCGGGGTTGCCGTCTTCGCCGATGTTGCGGTTGGTGGCGCCCACGGTGATCTGGCCGGAGAGCATGCCGCGCTCGAAGGCGCCGCTGAACTGGGCGTCGAAGGCGCCGTCGTCGTAGGTGACGGTGAGCTGCGAATCGAAACCGGGGATCGCGGGCTCGGCGGTGCCGGTGGCGGAGACCTTCCAGTCGCCGTCGGTCTGCGCGCATTCGACGTGGATCGAGCCGGAGCGGATCGCGGGGTTGGCGGTGAGGGCGACGTCGCCGGCGATGTTGAGGCCGTTTTCGCCCTGCGTGATGGCGATCGAGGCCGCGCTGACGCCGGGCACCGAGAGTTCGGCGCTGCCGTTGAAGGCCCAGTTGCCCTCGTTGACGCTGACCGTGGCGGTGGCGCTCTTGATGCCCTTGATTTTGTCCGGGGTGTCGATGCCGATCGTGCCTTCGGCGCCGAATTGGCCGTTGCGCCACCACGCGCTGACGCGGGCACGGTCGAAGAGCGAGCGTTCGAAGGTGAAGCCGCCTTCGAACTGGACGCCGCCGGTGGTGGACACCGAGGCCGCGAGTTCGCCGCTACCGACCCCTTCGATCGAGTAGATGACCTGGCCGCCCAGGCCCAGGCCGCGCGCGGTGGAGTAGAAGACGCTGACGTAGGCGTCGTCGATGGTGGTGCGCGGGATCGGCAGGCTGATCTGGTCGGGGCCATAGTCGAGCGAGAAGGTAATGTCCTTCCCGCGCAGGCGCACGGTGATCGGCGCGTTGAGGATGGGGATGGATGGGGTCAGCTCGCCGTCGGCGGAGAGTTCGCCGTCTTCGGTCGAGATGCTGGTGAAGCTGACCGGGCTGAGGTGGCGGTAAGTGAGGTTGAGCTCGGGGACGGCCGAAGGGTAACCGCGGTATTCGCCGTCGGCGGTGAGGTCGATCGTGACAGCCGGCGTTTCAGGTTGCCAGTCCGCGGGGAGATCCCATACGGCCGCGAGTGAACCGAGCGGGCCTTCCGGGTTGCCGGTGTTGTTGGTGAGGTTGAGCGCGGTGATCCGCAAGCCGGCGAGCGCGCGAGCCTGTGTCGCGCTCAGGGGCGGCGCGGCGCCGGGGCTGTGGCGGAAACGGCCGACCGTGATGCCGCCGGGGCCGGCGCTGAGGATGAATTCCCCCGCGGTGCCCTGGGTGTCGCCGTCCTCGGCCGCGTTGGGCGGGCTCGCGGTGCTGAGCGGTTCGGCTTCCTCGATCTCGGTCTTGGTCCACCACGCGGAGGCGCCCGCGGCGGAGCCGCCGCCGGTCGCGGCGACGCTGGGGAACGCGACGTCGTGCTGGCGCAGGAAGCGACCGCGGTCGGGCTTGGGATCGAAGGTGTCGAGGAAGGCGTCGACCTTGCGATAGATGCCGCTGCGGATGGTGCCGCCGGAGCTGCTGTTCGACGGCTGGTCGAGGAGCTCCATGTTCTGCGGGCTGTTACCGACGCCCGAGCCCATCTGGCCCGAGACCTGCAACTCGACGATGTGGTCGACCTGGAACTGGGGGACCTTGCGGCCGCGGCGGTCCCAGCCGGGGATGCGCAGCATCGTCTGCAGTTCCGACAGGCGCTTCGACATGAGCCGCGCGCCGCGGTGCGGCTTCAGGCGGATGCGACCGTTGGCGTCGGCCGGCACCGGGATGTTGCGTTCGCCGAGGCGCGCGCGCACCGCATCGGCACTGACCTGCGCCTTTTCGTTCCACACCGAGCGCTGGTCGGCGCCCTCGCGGCCGTAGCCGCGCACACGCTTGAGGTTGCCGGCCCCGGCGAGCCCGCTGTAGAGCGGCAGGTGGCGCGACTTCACCGCCGGGATTTCGAGGCGTTCGAGCGCCGCGAGCGCGGCGGTGGTGCGCTCGGTCTCGTGGTAACGGGCGTTCACCGCCGGCTCGATCGCGCGTGCGAGCACGGCTGCGGCCTGGCCGTCCTGCTGCACGACGTGGGTGAGTTCGTGCGCGAGGAGGCGCTGGCCTTCCGTAGTGTCGGGGGCGAAGGCGTCGGGCGCGAGGTAGATGTCGCGCCCGGACGTGAAGGCACGTGCGCCGAGGGCGGCGGCGAGGCGCGCGGCTTCGGCATCGGTGTGGATGCGCACATCGGCGAAGTCGCGGCCGAATTGGCCTTCGAGCGTGCCGCGGGCGTCCTGCGGCAGCGGTTCGCCGCGCCCGCGCCGGTCGTCGACGCGGCCGGCAGCGTAGGCGGGCAGGGTCGCGGCGGCCGATGCGGACGCGGGTGTCGCGCTTGTCGTGGGCGTCGCTGAGGTGGTCGATGAGGCAGATGAGGACGCAGATGAGGAGCCGGACGATGTCGGGGCGGTGTCGCTGTCGTCGGATGTCGCCGGGCTCGGCGCAGGGGGGACGGTCGCGGTCGGTGTCGGGTCGGGCGTGGCGGGCGGAGCGACGGCATTGGCGCGCTGCTCGGCTTCGCGCTCGATGCTCTCGCCGGGTTGGCTGACGCGTGCGGGAGGCGTCGCGTAGGCGGGGAGCGTCGGCGGCGTGGCGGGCGTTGCGGCCGGGGACGTGCCTTCGGTGCGCGTGTTTGCGCTGCGCGAGGCCGCGCGCGGGCTCTCGGGCGCCGGCCGTTCGCTTGGCCGGCGGGCGAATTTAGGCGACGGCGCTTCCATTGCCGTCCGCGGGCACGGGGCTGCCCGGCGGGGTCC
>NZ_WTVQ01000060.1 GCF_012910955.1 Aromatoleum diolicum | reverse complement strand
CCCCTAACGAGTTCGACCCCGCCGCCCACCTGAATGCGGCGCTGGCCGAACATCGCCTGCCCGAGGCGGTGCGCGACGCAGCGCCCGCACTGCCGCTCTATGCGCGCCTGCGCCAGGCCCTCGCAACCTACCGCAAGCTCGCGAACGACCCGGTTTACGACGCCCTCTGGCAGACGCCCCTGCCGTCTCTGCCGCGCCGAAAGCTGGAGCCGGGACAGGCGTACGCCGCCATGCCGATCCTGACACAGCGCCTGCTTGCGCTTGGCGACCTGGCGGCGGGTACGCCCGCACCGTCGCGCTATGAGGGTGCAATCATCGACGCCATCAAGGCGTTTCAGACGCGTCACGGACTGGCGCAGGACGGCGTGCTCGGCAGACTTACCTACGAGCAGCTGAATGTTTCACCGGCTGCCCGCGTCCGGCAAATCGAACTGAACCTCGAGCGCCTGCGCTGGACGCCCTTGTTGCGGGCACCGCGCATGATCGTCGTCAATGTCCCGGAGTTCGTGCTGCGCGCCTACGAGATACGCGACGGCAGGATCGAAGTCCGGGCGCAGATGAAGGTCATCGTCGGCAAGGCGCTGGATACGCGCACGCCACTGCTCGCCGAGGATATGCGGTTCATCGAGTTCAGCCCCTACTGGAACATCCCGCCGTCAATCGCGCGGGAGGAAACGATCCCCCGGCTGCGCCGCGATCCGGACTACTTCGCGCAACAGGGCCTTGAATTCGTCACCACCACCGGTGAGGCGCTTGCGACGCTCTCGTCGGCGAGTCTGGACGCCGTGATGCGCGGCCAGTTGCGCATTCGCCAGCGTCCCGGGCCAATGAATGCGCTGGGCGACATCAAGTTCGTTTTTCCCAACAACGAACATATCTTCCTGCACCACACGCCGGCACCGCAGCTCTTCCGACGGGAACGGCGTGATTTGAGCCACGGCTGCATTCGTGTCGAAGATCCCGTGTCGCTGGCAAAATTTGTCCTTCGGGACGATCCCGAGTGGGACGACGAACGCATCCTCGCCGCGATGGCAGCGGGCGTATCCTCGACGCTGCGCCTTCGCACCCCCCTGCCGGTCGTGATTGCCTATGGCACGGCGCTGGTGAAAAGCGATGCTCGGGTATACTTCTTTCCGGACATCTACGGGCACGATCAACTACTCGACGAGGCCTTGCGCCGGCGTGACCCGAACAGCCCTGCTAACGACGCCCCGCAATCCGCAGCAGAACAAGAGACCGACGCTGAAGCCGATAAATGAACACGACGCCGACCAGGCATTCCCGCCGCGACTTTCTCCGTCACACGTCCAGACTGGCCCTCGCCAGTGTCTGCCTCCCCTTTGCGCGGCCGGTGTCGGCCTCGGTGCCCGATGCCCGCCAGCTGGCCTTCGACCATCTGCACACCGGAGAGAGCCTCGCCGTCACCTACGCCATTGGCGAGCAGTATGTGCCCACGGCACTGAACAGCCTGGATCATTTCCTGCGCGATCACTACTCGGGCGAAATCGGCCGAATGGACCCGCTGCTGTTCGACCTTCTCCACCGCGTGAAGCTCGTGCTGGGCTGCGAGCAGCCCTTTCAGGTCATTTCCGGCTACCGCTGCCCGGCCACCAATACGAGCCTGCGCACCACACGCGATGGTGGCGTCGCAAAGCGCAGCCTGCACATGGAGGGCAAGGCCATCGACGTCCGCATTGCGGGCTTGCCGCTTGCCGAGCTGCGCGATGCCGCGCTTTCCCTGCGCGCCGGCGGCGTCGGCTTTTATCCGCAGGAACAGTTTGTGCACCTCGATACCGGCCGCATGCGCAGCTGGTAACCATCGGCGTCCCAAGCCCGTGTCCCGACTCGCGCTACACGCCACGTCCTTGGCCCGCGGGACTTTTCATTAACGCCTGCCGCCGAGCGCCTGCGCGTGGTGGCGCAGGTGGTCCTCGATGAAACTCGCGATGAAGTAGTAGCTATGGTCGTATCCCGGCTGCAGCCTTAGTTTCAGCGGGTAGTTCGCGGCGCTGGCAGCCGCCTGCAGCACTTCCGGCTTAAGCTGGGTCGCGAGAAAGTCGTCGTCCGCGCCCTGATCCACCAGAATCGGCAGCTTCTCCCGTGCCCCGGCGATCAGCACGGAGGCATCCCATTCGCGCCAGCGCGAACGTTCTTCACCCAGATAGCGGCTGAACGCCTTCTCGCCCCATGGGCACGCCATCGGATTGCTGATCGGTGCGAAGGCGGACAGCGACTGGTATCGCCCGGGGTTGCGCAAGGCACACACCAGCGCACCGTGACCACCCATCGAGTGCCCGCTGATGCCTCGCTTGCCGGAGACCGGGAAATTCGCCTCGATCAGCGCCGGCAATTCCTGCACGACGTAATCGTGCATGCGGTAGTGGCGCGCCCAAGGCTCTTCGCTGGCATTCACGTAGAAGCCCGCGCCGAGGCCGAAATCCCAGGCGCCGTCCGGGTCGCCAGGTACGCCGACCCCACGCGGGCTGGTATCCGGCGCCACGATCATCAGCCCCAGTTCAGCGGCGATCCGATGCGCCCCGGCTTTCTGCATGAAGTTCTCGTCAGTGCAGGTAAGCCCCGACAGCCAGTACAGCACCGGCAGCTGCTGCCCCTGCTCGGCCTGCGGTGGCAGGTACACGGCGAACACCATGTCGCAGTTCAGCGTCGCGGAACGGTGCCGGTAACGCTTGTGCCAGCCGCCGAAACTCTTCTGGCAGGACAGGTTTTCCAGGGTCATCGATAAGTCCCCCTCAGGATGCACGCCGGCTTCAGAAATGAATGACGGTACGGATGCTCTTGCCTTCGTGCATCAGGTCGAAGGCCTTGTTGATGTCTTCCAGCGGCATGTTGTGCGTGATGAAGACATCCAGCGGAATCTCGCCCGCCTGAGCCTTGTTGACGTAGCTCGGAAGCTCGGTGCGACCCTTGACGCCGCCAAATGCGGAACCACGCCAGACGCGGCCCGTGACGAGCTGAAACGGACGCGTACTGATCTCCTGACCGGCCCCGGCAACGCCGATGATGGTCGATTCCCCCCAGCCCTTGTGGCAGCACTCCAGCGCCGCACGCATCAGCTTCACGTTGCCGACACACTCGAAGGAATAGTCGACGCCGCCGTCGGTCATCTCGACGATGACATCCTGGATCGGCTTGTCGTGATCCTTCGGGTTCACGAAGTCCGTCGCACCGAGCTGCCTTGCGATCTCGAACTTCGCCGGGTTGATGTCGACCGCGAGGATGCGCGAAGCCTTGGCCATCGTCGCACCGATGATCGCCGCCAGGCCAATGCCGCCCAGACCAAAGATCGCCACCGTGGCGCCTTCCTCGACCTTGGCGGTATTCAGCACCGCGCCGATGCCGGTCGTCACCCCGCAGCCGAGCAGGCAGACCTTCTCGAGCGGCGCGTCCTTCGGGATCTTCGCCAGCGAAATTTCCGGCAGCACCGTGTACTCGGAGAAGGTCGACGTGCCCATGTAATGGTAGATCGGCTTGCCCTGGTACGAGAAACGCGTCGTGCCGTCCGGCATCAGACCCTTGCCCTGGGTCGCACGCACGGCGCTGCACAGGTTGGTTTTGCCCGACTTGCAGAACTTGCACTCGCGGCATTCGGCGGTATAGAGCGGGATCACGTGGTCGCCGACTTCCAGCGAGCTCACGCCCTCGCCCACCGCCTCGACAATGCCGCCGCCCTCGTGACCGAGGATGGCCGGGAAGATGCCTTCCGGATCATCGCCGGAGAGCGTGAAAGCGTCGGTGTGGCAGACACCGGTGGCGACGATGCGCACCAGCACCTCGCCGGCCTTCGGCGGCTCGACATCCACTTCGACGATCTGCAGCGGTTCGTTGGCCGCGAAGGCGACGGCGGCGCGCGACTTGATGGTCATAACTTTTTCTCTCGATAGCGTGGGGGAAACGCAAAGTGTAATTCGCGCGTGCGATGCGATAATTCCGCCGTCAAAAATAAATGATTGCGACGCTGGGATAATCGCTCCGACCGCCGATCGAATCGAGACGGGTACCGCGACCAAGCGCAGCGACACGGCAATCCACCCCGGCCCGCACCAACATCGTGACGCGGACCTCGGCCCCAACTACTCCGCCTGCGGCTTGCAGGCCATGTCCCATGACCTATCTTGAATCGATACGCCCACCCGCTTGGGCCGCGATTCTGGCCCCGGCATGCAATCTCAAGGAGCACACCACCATGAAACCTCGTGTGACCGTCATTACCCTCGGTGTCGACGACCTGGAGCGCGCATTTCACTTCTATCGCGCCGGACTCGGCCTGAGTACGGAAGGCATTATCGGCGCGGAGTTCGAGTACGGCGCGGTAGCCTTCTTCGACTTGCAGCCCGGCTTGAAGCTGGCCATCTGGCCGCGCAGCAGCCTTGCGCGCGACACCGGCCTCGCGCTATCCGCCCCGAGCGCCACCGAATTCACGCTCGGGCACAACGTCGCGTCGAAGGAAGAAGTCGACGCCGTGATGGAGCAGGCCGGAAAAGCTGGCGCCTTTATCGTGAAACGCGCCCAGGACACCTTCTGGGGTGGCTACGCAGGCTATTTTCAAGACCCGGACCGGCACCTGTGGGAGGTAGTATGGAACCCGCAACTGCTGCCGCAGGATTGATCGGCAGTGGCCGGCGTCCGCGATGAGAAAAATCCGGTCGGAAACAGCTGCCGGCGAAACCTCGAACATCCGTAATCAGGTAATGAATGAACGTGATACAGCCCAATAACCCCCTCCATGGCGTGACCCTGGAGATGATCCTGAACGAACTGGTGGCCTGCTACGGCTGGAATGAGCTTGGGCAGCAGATCGACATACGCTGCTTCAACCACGAACCAAGCGTTGCCTCGAGCCTCAAGTTCCTGCGCCGAACGCCGTGGGCACGGGAGCAGGTCGAGTCGCTGTATGTCGATATGCTGCGCCGCAAGACCCGGCAGCGAGGGGCCTGATCCCGTTTCTTGCATCTCGGCCCTCGCTGCGACGGTTCCGCGCCCGGCGCGCTTGATTCAGCGCGTCACCGCCCGGTGGACATTGCGCGGTGAATCAACCCTCCAGCGCGCGCACCTTCACCGTCTTGCCCTTCACCTTGCCGGCCGCGAGTTTGCGCACCGCGTCACGAGCGATATCGCGCGCGATGGCGACATAGGTCGATTGGTCCGTCACGGTAATCTTGCCGACCTGCTCGCGGGTGAATCCCGCCTCGCCGGTCAACGCGCCGAGCACGTCGCCGGGGCGGATCTTGTCCTTGCGCCCGCCGAGAATCTGAAGGGTCACCATCGGCGGCACCAGCGGCGCGTCACTGCCACTTTGCAGTGAGCCGAGGCCGTGCCACTCTGGCTCGCTGCCCATCATCTGGGCAATGGTCGCCACACGGCGCTTGTCGGCAGGGCTGCAAAGTGAGAGCGCCCAGCCATCCTCGTCGGCGCGGCCGGTGCGGCCGATGCGATGGATGTGAATTTCCGGGTCGGGCGTCACGTCGACATTGATGACCGCTTCGAGCTGCGCGATGTCCAGGCCGCGCGCCGCCACGTCGGTCGCCACCAGTACCGAGCAGCTCCGGTTCGCGAACTGGATCAGCACCTGATCGCGTTCGCGCTGTTCCAGGTCGCCGTTCAGGGTCAGCGCCTGGAAGCCTTGCGCCTGCAGCACTTCCAGCAGGTCACGGCATTGCTGCTTGGTGTTGCAGAATGCCAGCGTGCTGACCGGGCGATAGTGCTTGAGCAAGGTGCCGACGGCCTGCAGGCGCTCTTCGTGTTTCACCTCATAGAAGCGCTGGCGGATCTTGCTGCCCTCATGCCGTTCCAGCAGCTTCACCTCCTGCGGATTGCGCAGGAACTGCTGCGCCAGCCGGGCGATGCCTTCCGGATAGGTCGCCGAAAACAGCAGAGTCTGGCGACGGACCGGGCATTGCTTGGCGATGAAGGCGATATAGTCGTAAAAACCCATGTCCAACATGCGGTCGGCTTCGTCGAGCACCAGCGTATTGAGCGCATCGAGCTTCAGGCTGCCGCGCTCGATATGATCCATGATGCGCCCCGGCGTGCCCACGACGATGTGCGCGCCATGCTCCAGACTTGCCATCTGCGGACGCATCGTGGTGCCGCCACACAGCGCAAGGATCTTGATGTTGTCCTCGAAGCGCGCCAGGCGGCGGATCTCCTGCGTCACCTGGTCGGCCAGTTCGCGCGTCGGGCACAGCACCATGGCCTGCACCGCAAAGCGACGCGGGTTCAGGTTGGTAAGCAGGGCCAGCGCGAACGCGGCCGTCTTGCCGCTGCCGGTCTTGGCCTGCGCAATCAGGTCGTGCCCGGCGAGCGCAAGCGGCAGACTGGCGGCCTGAATCGGCGTCATCGTGCGGTATTCGAGCTGCTGCAAGTTCGCCTGCAGGGCCGGCGACAGCGGCAATTCGGCGAATGAACGCCCTGCGGTCTCCTCGGCGGGCGGCGACGACAGGGGGGCCGGAACCGAAGACGGAATGATGTCGGTCATGCGCAATTACCTCCGTCCGCGCCCCGACATCGGCTTGCGCCAATGCCCGGCGCGCTTGTTGCCAAGCTCAGGCACCTTGGGCTTGGCAACAAGAACGACTTTCTCCGCGGCCGCTGCGGCCGCTCGCTGCGCCACAATTGCGGCACTCAGCTGTTCCGCGGTGAGCACGATGGGTGTTTGCTCAGCCTTGGGGTTCCACGACGCGAGCTTCTCCTTGATGCAGAAGATGCGGTCCGCCATGTCGGCCTTCCTGGGCTGCCCTGCCATGATGCTCTGCGCATCCGTGGTCAGCGAGAAGCGGCCCTCCTCCTCGCGAAGCAAGCCATGCGTCGAGAGCCGATGAAACGCCTCGACCACCTTCGATTCCGGCGGAATCGAGCCATGAATCAGATCGACCGCGACCATGATCTCGACAAGTTCCGCCGGCCGTCTCTTTGAAGCAAGCGCAACGGCCAGCAGCAGGATTACATCAACATCGTGAATCGGGTGCATCGAATTTCCTTTGAATACCTGCGGAACAAGCACCGACAGCGCGGGCAATCTTCGCGTCCGGGACCGGATCTGTTGCAGACACCGGCCGCAATCGGCTCTTCGTTCGTGAAAGTCTCTCGCAATTAAAGCGTCGCCGCTTCGATCTGCTCGGATAGCAGCAGCCAGTTTTCTTCGTGGGCGCTGAGCCCCTCGTCGATTTTCTGCAGTTCCAGCCCGAGCTCGCCGATCTGCTGTGGCGGCAGGGACGTCGCCAGACGCGCTTCGAGCGCATGCTTCTTCGTCTGCAGGTCGAGGATCGTCTGTTCCAGCTTGCCCAGATCGCGCTTGAGCGCCTTCAGGTTCTCGGGGATCTTCTTGTTGACGGCAACCACCGGCGGCGCCTGCGTAACCGTTTCCTGCGGGTTCTTCAGCGACGCCTTCAGGCTCTCGCGGGCGCGCTTGGCCTCGTCCAGCAGGTAGCGCTGGTAGTCGTCGAGGTCGCCGTCGAAGGGCTCGATGCCGCCGCGCGACACCAGCCAGAACTCGTCGCACACCGAGCGCAGCAGCGAACGGTCGTGGCTGACCAGCATCACCGTGCCTTCGAACTCGTTGAGCGCCATCGCCAGCGCCTCGCGGGTTGCGAGGTCGAGGTGGTTGGTCGGCTCATCGAGCAGCAGCAGGTTCGGACGTTGCCAGACGATCATGCACAACACCAGGCGCGCCTTTTCGCCGCCGCTCATCGTGCCCACCGGCTGCTTGACCATGTCGCCGCTGAAATTGAAGGTGCCGAGAAAGGTGCGCAGATCCTGCTCACGACCGCTTTGCCCGGCCGGAAGACCTTCCTTGGCGAGGCGCACCATGTGCTCGAGTGGGTTGTCGAGGGGGCGCAGCACGTCAAGTTCCTGCTGCGCGAAGTAGCCGATGTTGAGCCCCTTGCCCTCGGTAACGACGCCGCTGACTGGTGCCAGCGCACGCGCGACCGTCTTCACCAGTGTCGATTTGCCCTGCCCGTTGGCGCCGAGGATGCCGATACGCTCACCGGCCATCACCGACTTGTTCACGTCATGCACAATTACCGTGGGGGGCGAACCGGCCGGCGCATCGTCCAGCGGCGGGTAGCCGAAACACGCATTTTCCATCGCCAGCATCGGATTCGGCAGGTTCGCCGGTTCCTTGAACTCGAAGGTGAAGTCAGCGCTCGCCAGTACTGGCGCGAGTTTTTCCATGCGGTCGAGCGCCTTCACCCGGCTCTGTGCCTGCTTGGCCTTGCTGGCCTTGGCCTTGAAGCGCTGGATGAACTTCTGCAGATGGGCGATCTTGTCCTGTTGCTTGGCGTAGGCGTTCTGCTGCAATTCCATCTGCAGCGCGCGCGTGTCTTCGAAGGTGCTGTAGTTGCCGCCGTAGCGCGTGAGCTTGCCGTTGTCGATATGCACCGTCACGTTGGTGATCGCGTCGAGAAATTCGCGGTCGTGACTGATCACCACCAGCGTGCCGTCGTAGCGCTTGAGCCAGGCTTCGAGCCACACCAGTGCATCGAGGTCGAGGTGGTTGGTCGGCTCGTCGAGCAGCAGAAGATCGGACGGGCACATCAGCGCGCGCGCCAGTTGCAGTCGCATCCGCCAGCCGCCGGAGAAGCTGTTCACCGGATTGCACAGCTCGGTCGTCTTGAAACCCAGCCCCAGGATCAGCGCCTGCGCGCGCGCCTGCGCATCGTGCGCGCCGGCATCGTGCAACGCCATGTAGGCGTAGGCCATGCGCTCGCCGTCCTCGCCTGCCTCGGCGGCATGCACCTCCTTTTGCGCGGCGAGCAGCGCGGTATCGCCTTCGATGACGAAATCGGTCGCGGACTGGTCGGTTTCCGGCATGTCCTGCGCGACCTGCGCCATACGCCACTGGGCCGGCATGCTGAAGTCGCCGGCATCTTCATGGAGCGTGCCATTTAGCAAAGCGAACAGCGTCGATTTGCCGGCGCCGTTGCGCCCGACCAGACCGACTTTTTCGCCGGGATTCAGAGTAACGGAAGCGTTATCAAGCAACACCTTCGCGCTGCGGCGCAAGGTGACGCTCTTGAGGGTGATCATGCGGGTGAAACTCCAGTGGTTTGTCCCGCAACAGTGAGCAACAGGAAGTGTTCGGGATTAATGAGGATGAGACGGACGTCCCGGCGGAAATCCACCGTTCGGTCGCCATGCGCGCGGTCGTGCACGCAATGGCAGAGCGGCACACCGGCACGACTTTCGGTGTCGTTGTGCCATGCGCCAAGTGGATCGGAGCGGCCGAAGGATAGGCAATTCTACGGCAAGGTGCCAAGTATCTCCAGTTATGGTAACGCGCGTCTATCAGGGATTTCCGACCCGCAGGCGCGAAATTGCCAAAAGGATCGCAGCAATGCAGGAGACCCTTGGCGCAATTCGCCCTGTCGCACGCCACGGATCCTGTCCTGCTTCGACCGGACAAGGCGTCGACCACACTCACCCTTTGCCGCGGGTCGTGTTTCCGAAGCCATCGAAGCCTGCCAGAACTCGCGCATCCCCCGGGATCGCGACGCACAACGCGCCGCTTTTCGTGCCGCGCAGCGAGCGACGCACAAGCCTAGGGTTTACTATACTTATTAAGTATTTACTTATATTGTAATTTACGAGCACGTTTCATGAAATCGTACCGATAACTATAGGAGTGATGCCATGCATCTCCACCATCTCCCCGCCCTGCCCTTGACCCTGATGCTCGCCCTGACCTGGGGCTCTTATGCCCATGCCCAGACACGGGCTGCAGAGACACCCGGCCCAGCCGATGCAGCCCAGGCAAAGTTCAACCTGCTCGACCGCACGGCCCCCAGCATAGAGAGTCTTCCCGACGATCAATACGGCAAACTGGTCCGCTACGGCCATGAACTGGCCACCCGCACCTACGCTCACCTCGGACCCGAGGTCAAGAACGACAAGATGCGCTACACGGGTAATAACCTCGCCTGCACCTCCTGTCACCAGGAAAACGCCACCAAACCCTTTGCCATTCCCTGGGTGGGGGTCACATCGACCTTTCCCCAGTATCGAGCCCGCGAGGATGCGATCAGCACTGTCGAGGAGCGGATCAATGGCTGCATGGAGCGCAGCATGAATGGCAAGGTCTTGCCGCTCGATTCCACCGAGATGAAAGCGTTCACCACGTATATCCACTTCCTCTCGCGCGGCATCCCGGTGGGAGCCAAACTCGAGGGCAGCGGCACCAAAGCCAGCAAGGCACCCAATCGCCGCGCCGACCTGGTCGCCGGCGAAGCGGTCTTCAAGGCACAGTGTCAGGTCTGCCACGGCGAAAATGGCGAGGGCAAGCGCGTCGGCGTCAAGGGTGACGCCCAGGGGTATGTGTTCCCGCCGCTCTGGGGCCCCGACACCTTCAATGACGGCGCTGGCATGAACCGCATCCTGACCGCCATGCGTTTCATCAAGCACAACATGCCCCAGGGTACAAACCACACCGCCCCCGTGCTCTCGGACGACGAAGCCTTCGACGTCGCTGGCTATATCGTCTCCAAGCCACGCCCGGTGAAAGCCAGCCTGGAACGGGACTTCCCGGCGCGCTGGAACAAGCCCATCGATGCGGCCTTCCCTCCCTATGTCGATGGCGCGTCAGCGGAGCAGCACAAGTACGGGCCCTTCCCGCCGCTGGCCGACATGGCCCGCCAGACGGCCGAAAAGCGCACGTCGGACCAGGCGCAACCAGCCGCACCGGCAAGCAGGTAAACACGTCCGACGAGAGCAATGGGGGGCTGCCACCTTGTGCGGTGGCAGCCACCTTCTTCTGTAAGCGAAGTCGCTCAGTGGCTACTTCGTGTCTTCGATCTCTTCCCAGCCGGTGATCATCGCCTTGAGGTGGCTGCTCCAGGTATGGCCGGTGGTGATGATGTAGACGTGCACGACGAAGAAAGCCAGCATCAGGAATGCGCCTATCGTGTGGAACAACGCGATCGTGCCCAGTTCCACCTCGTAGCCCGCGGCGTTCAGGTCGTTGTAGTAGAGGTAGACGAGCCCGCTGATCCAGATGAGCGGGTTGATCAGCAGCTTTACGCCGAGGTAGGCCATTCGCTGCAGCGGGTTGTGCTTGCGCAGCTGGGTGAGGCGGAACGGATGCGGCGCATGCGTGAAGATCCCGCTCAGGTAGTAACGCATCATCGCCAGCAGGTTGTCGGTGGTCGGGATGTATTGCCGCCACTCCCCGGTCGTGAAGTGCCAGAAAATCGCGAACACCCACAGGGCGATCAGTACCCACGCTGCGTTGGTGTGCAACTGGCTGGCCTTGCCAAAGCCCAGCAGCGTGTAAGTGCCGTGGATCTCGAAGCCGGTCGCCATCATCAGGATGATGAGGAGTGCCTGGGACCAGTGCCAGAAGCGTTCGAAGCGCTTGAAGATGTAGATGCGTTCCATGGTTTTTCCCCTCAGGCATCGCGCCGTAGCAGGCGCAGGCCACCGTGAATCAATGCACCGGCCAGAGCGCCACCGGCCATCAGCCAGCCCAGCAGATCAATCAACCGGTTGCCGTCACGTCCCGGAATGTAGATTCCCTCGATCCTTTCCAGGCGCCCGCCCTTGCTATGGCACTCGCCGCAGCGGACCGCCTGCTCCTTGGGCGCGACCATGTGGGTGATCGGCCACGACATCTCGGTCTTGATGAAATCTACCTTGCCGGAGAACGATGCACCCGAGACGCTCATACCGGCATCGATCGCTTTTTCCCAGCCGAAATTCCTCCAGTAGGCGGTGTCGTCGTTACCCGCCGTGTGTGGCGTGACGAGGGTCCTGTTCACCGGATCGTAGGGCTGGACGCCGTGGAACACCTTCATCGGCCAGATCAGCGACCTGCCGTCGCCGGCGCTGCCACCCAGCGTGTTGATGCGGGTCACGGCGTCGTTCTTGTCGACCTTGTCACCGAGCAGCGTGTAGGTCACGTCACCGTTGAACCAGGCATAGTCGGGAATGACGTTTTCGCCGAGGACGAAGTCGCCCTTCTTCGAATCGTAGATGACCCGTCCGTCGCCATCCTTCTTCATCATCGCCTTGCCATCCGGGCCCAACTGGCCGGCCGTCGACCAGTCCCAGCTCATCTTCGTCGCGACGCCGCCGCGGGCGATCGCCGGAATGTGGCAGGTCTGGCACGCGACCGTGTCGGTATGGTCGTTAAGCTTCGCCGCCGGGCCGTTACCCTTGTGCGGGGTCTGGCCATGGCAGGCCGGACAGGTGGCGGGCAAGGAGCGATCCTCCCGCCCCGGGACGTGGGCGCCTTCCGTGTCCCGCGCCACCGGCGTGTAACGGCTGCCGGGGATGTCATGGCTGGAGGTCCGGTGGCAGGTGCCGCAGGTGAAGTCGAGTCCCGTGGCATCCATATGCACGTCGAGTTCCTTGTCCGGCGCGGCCAGCGACGAGTCCATGTCGCCGTGCTTGACGCCATCGCCACCGCCGCCGAAGAAATGGCAGGCGCCACAGGTGTCGCGGCTGGTCCTGCCGACTTTCTGTGCAACCTTCGTCAAATCGACGGCCCGGGCGATCTTGCCCGAGCCCGGCGGGATTTCGGTGTCCTGATAGGGCGGGTGGCCTGCCAGGCCGGGCAGCTTGCGATAACTGCCGGTGGTGTCGTGGCATACCAGGCAGTCCACATTGGCCTCGGACTTGAAGTCGAAGCTCGCGTCCTTCCAGCCGTAGCCGACATGGCAGCTCGTGCAGAAGGGGTAGTTCGACGGCACCGAAATGCAGAAGTTGTTGATGACGTTCTTCTTGCCAAGCCTCTGGTCATTCGCCGGGTTGAGAAACTCCCAGGTCCAGTGCTTGGTGCGATGCACCTGTTTCGATGCTTCGGTATGACAGTTCAGGCAGGCCTGGGTGACTTCCGGCCCCGAGCTGAATGCCTGTTGCAGCTCCTTGAACTTGCTGTGATCGGCGGTGCTTTCGGCCCTGGCCGCCAGCGCATGGCCGCCCTGGATCGCGCCACCGAGCAGCACGGCGGCCAGCAAGGCCGCGCGTCTAACCCGGCATCGGGCGAGGTGAGTGAAGCTTGACGTCTTCATGGCGAACCCCCGGGGAATAATGGCTTACAAGCGTTCTTCTAGTTCTTTTCGACGATCGTGTAGCTGCCTTCCGCGGTCCACTTGATGTCGGCGTTAAGGAAATAGGTCTTGAGTTCCGGCTTGTACAGCTGAACCATGTCATGCGCCTCGCCACTGCGGCCGCCGGCGCCGCAGAAGAACACGATGGGCTTGCCGGTAGGCAGTTCGTCGATGCGCTTTTCGAGGGTGTTGATCGGCAAATTCACCGCGCCCTTGAAGGTGCCGGCGGCGAACTCCTGCGGTTCCCGCACATCGATCAGGTAAATACTCGCGGGCGCGTCCTTGAAGACTCGCTCAAATGAGGCCACCGTGATCGTGCCGCTTTCCTTGCCCGCCTGGATCGCCGGCTTTGCTTCTGCACGGGCATTTTCCGATGTCGGACCGGCGCCATACATTTGCACCCATGCCGGATAACCATCGGACACAACCCTGACCTGCGTGTAGCCGAGTTTCACCGCCTTGGCGGCAGAGTCCGAACTCAGCTTGCAGCCAAGGCCTTCGCAGTAGAAATAAAGGGGGCTGCCCTTGTCGGCTGGCAGACGATCGACGAACTTGTCGAACTGCAGGTCTGGAATGCTCAGCGCGGTGGGGATGTGGCCCTTGTCGTATTTACGCTCTTTGGGACGGGAGTCGATCAGCGTCATTGGCGCGCCCTCGTCCATCTGTTTCTTGATGAACGGAATGGACACCGCAGCCATGCGGCCGGCTTTCACCCAGTCCGGGTAGCCCGCGGCGTAGACGCGGACATTGGTATAGCCGAGTTTTTCCGCCTTGAAGGCGGAGTTGTGGCTCAGCATGCACTCCAGCCCGTCACAATAAAAAATAAGCAGGGTGCCCTTCTCCGGCGGCAACTTGTCGACGTGCTTGTCAAACTGGCTGTCGGGGATGTTGAGTGCCGTCGGGATGTGTCCGGGATCGTATTTCCGCGTCGACGGACGTGAATCGATGATCTGCACGCCCTCGGGCTTCGGCAGGATGGCATGTGTGGCGACGAAATCGCCATCGACGATCTGGCTGTACCAGCCCGCCTTGGCCTCGGCGGTCGGCGCATCCGCGGCCAGGGCAGCGCTGCAAGTGAAATCGAGCGGTGCGGCGCACAGCGCCGCAAACATGGCGGTCATCGCCACGGTGCGATGGAATTTCATAGAACCCCCTGAGCAATTGTCGTGAGCAAGCGGTCGCGTAATCGTCCGACCGGATCTTTTTGGTGAAATCGCGCGATCAGCTGCAACTCGCCGGCGCGTCGCCATCCTTGGCGCCCTTGATGACGAATGCCTTGATGTCCTCGAACATGTCATCGTCCGGCACGTCGGAAAATTTCTCCGCGGCCTTGTTCTGGGATCTGATGCTTGCCCGATAGGCCTTGCCCACGTACTGCTTCAGCGAATCCTTGCCCTTGGCATGTTTATCGGCCTGCAGATAGCTGTCCCACTGCGCCTTCGTCATCGTGCTGGGGGCGATCGAGCCTCCGGCCTGAGCGGCGTGACAGGCAGTGCAAACGCTGCGGTAGTACACTCGACCGCGTTTCCAGTCACCATCGTAGGCCCCGGCGCCGCAGCTCAAACCGAGGAGCCCGATGGTCAAGGCGGTTAGCAACAACTGACGGCTTTTCATGGCGTGACGCTCCTCTTAACGGAATATGTCTGCGCCTTCAAGCTCGGCCCAGTCCCCGTTCTCGAAGCCGGGGCGCTTGAGGGCACTGGAAATCCTGTTTGAATATTACTCGCACGATTTCAATGAATCATTAAATTCTTATGTTCTTATGACATAAATCAAATAGGCGTCCCATCCATGCCAAGTTCCCTCTCCACGCAGGTCGATACGCATATCGCGCGCACGGCCCTATTCCTTCTGTTCGCGCTCGTCCTCTCAGCGTGTACGACAGTCCCCGACGGCATTAACCCGGTGTCGCCTTTCGACATCGATCGCTATCTCGGCAAGTGGTACGAGATCGCCCGCCTCGACCATTCCTTCGAACGCGGACTCACCGACGTCTCGGCGAACTACCGGCCAAAACCCGACGGCAGCGTCGAAGTCGTCAACCGGGGATATGACATCAAGAAGGGCGCATGGCGCGAGGCCGTGGGACGCGCGATTTTCATCGGCGAGCGGACGCGCGGCTCGTTGAAAGTGTCGTTTTTCGGGCCGTTTTACGGCGGCTACCACGTCGCCGAACTTGACCGGCAGCACTACCGCTGGGCGCTCGTGGTCGGTCCGAACCGCGATTACGTGTGGATCCTGTCACGCGACAAAGTCCTTGCTCCCGACATCCGCCAACAGCTCGTGACCAAGGCCAAACAACTCGGCCTCGATACGGAGCGGCTTATCTGGGTCGAACACACACGCGATGACATCGCGGCATCGGCCAAGGCTCCCTGACACGGAGGTTCAGGTCGAACTTGACCGCCGCAGCGGCAGGCAGTCGATTCAGCAGCTATGAAAAGTCGTGGTCTTCGCCGGCAGCGGCTATCGCCCGACTCATCCGTACCGCCGCGCAGCCTCCACTGCGAGCCCCGCGCCGATGCTGCCGTACAGATCGCCTTCCACGCTGCGCGCGGCGGGCAATTCGGCGGCGATCCGGGCGCGCAGTTGGGGCACGCCACTGGCGCCCCCGGTGAAGTAAATGGTGTCGATCTGGTCGCGCCCTACCCCGACCTCATCGAGCAGTGCGCCGACGCAGATGCCGACCCGCTCGACCAGCGCGCGTGTCGCCTGGGTGAAGTCTTCGCTCGTGATTGCATGCGTGAGGCCGGGGGCGAGTCGGTCAAGTTGCAGCGTCGCGATCGGCACCGCGGATAGGTCGATCTTCGCCTGCTCCACCTGCAGCGCCAGCCAGTGGCCTTCGCGCTGGCTGACCAGCCTGGACAGACGATCGAGTTCCTCGCGCGCGGTGGCGTCGCGGTAGATGTGCTGCAGATCGGTCCACACCGGACGGCTGTAAGCGAAATTGATGGTGTGCCAAGTCGCGAGCTGGAAGAAGATGCTGGACGGAATCTCCGCACCGTTCTTCATCTGGCCGCGGTAACCGAGCAAGGGCATCACGCATTCCAGGCTCAGCGCGCGGTCGAAGTCGGTGCCGCCGATATGGATGCCGGCGTTGCCGAGCAAATCCTCGCCGCGGTCGTCGCGCCTGGCGCGCTCGGGCGACAGGCGCACGATGGAGAAGTCCGCCGTGCCGCCGCCGATGTCGGCGATCAGCACGAGTTCCTCGCGCGACAGCGAGCGTTCGTAGTGCAGTGCGGCACCGATCGGTTCGAACTGGAAACTGACATCGCGGAATCCCACCTGGCGTGCGATCGCTTCCAGCGTGTCCTGCGCCTTGCGGTCGGCGGCTGTGTCGTCATCGACGAAATGCACCGGGCGGCCAAACACCGCCTGGTCGAAGCTGCGTCCGGCCTGCGTCTCGGCACGCTGCTTCAGTTCGCCGATGAAGTTGGCGAGCAGGTCCCGAAAGCGCACTGCGCGGCCATGCACCTCGGTGTGACCATCGATCAGGCTGCTGCCGAGCAGGCTTTTCAGCGCGCGCATCAGCCGGCCTTCGTAGCCATCCAGATATTCCGCAAGCGCGGCACGGCCGAACGAGGTCGAATCCTCGTCGGCATTGAAGAACACGGCCGACGGTAGCGTGGGCTTGTCGTCTTCCAGTGCGAGCAAAGTAGGCGCAGCCGGGCGCAGCCACCCTACGGTGGAGTTGGAAGTACCGAAGTCGATGCCGCAGGCGCGGGGAAACTGATGCATGTCTTCTAATTTGGGGCAAACAAGGCCGGCGATGCTACCCGAGAGCGGGCAAACGGACCAGCGTACAAGCCACACGTTTGAGCATCATCCTGGGCAGGTTCTGTTCGAAGGCACCACTTCGCAAACGCACGACCTCGCCAGAATCTCCCCTCATACATTCACCAAGCTCTCGTTCGAAGTCCCTCTCTGCGACCGATTCACCGGGGGCCTGGGATGAACATGTCAAATCACCAGTTGAGTTCCGAGTTCGACGACGCGGTTGGTCGGAATCTTGAAGAAGTCGGTGGCGCTCGTCGCATTCTTCGACATCAAAGCGAACAAACGGGCGCGCCAGGTGATGATGCCGCGCCGGAGGCTCGGAACAATGGTTTCGCGCGACAGGTAGAACGTGGTTTCCATCATGTCGAACGGTTGGCCGAAACGCTTGCACAGCGCCAGCGCAGCGGGGATATCCGGATCTTCCATGAATCCATAACGGATGACGAGTCGGAAGAAACCCTTCCCCATCGGGTGCAGGAACATCCGGTCCAGTTCGTTCACAGTCGGCGAATCGGTCGTCTGTACCGTCACCAGGACGACGCGCTCGTGGAGGATCTGGTTGTGCTTCAGATTGTGCAGCAGCGCGGCCGGCACCCCTTCCTTGGTGCTGGTCATGAACACCGCGGTGCCGTTGACGCGATGGATGCCGTCGTCGACCGAGGCGAGGAAGGCGTGCATTGGAACACTCTGCTTGGCGACCTCCTCCCCGACCAGCCGTCGGCCGAGTCGCCAGGTGGTGAGAACGGTAAACGAGACGAAACCCATCGCAATCGGGAACCAGCCGCCTTCCGGAATCTTGATTGCGTTGGCGGCAAAAAACGCCACATCTATGGCGAACAGGCTGCCGGCAGTGAGCACGACGAAAACGATGTTCCAGCGCCACAGCAGAAACATCACGAAGGCGATCAGGACCGTGTCGATCATCATCGTGCCGGTCACCGCAATGCCGTAGGCCGCGGCGAGATTCGACGAGTTCTTGAAGCCGAGGACGAGGGCCATCACGGCGATATACAGAGTCCAGTTGGTGAACGGGACGTAGATCTGCCCTTCCGACTTGCCCGAGGTATGCACGATCAGCATGCGTGGCAGGAGCCCCATCTGGATCGCCTGACGCGCCACGGAAAAGGCGCCGGAAATGACTGCCTGGGATGCGATCACGGTTGCCAGCGTCGCCAGAATGACGAGCGGCACCAGCGCCCAATCGGGCGCCAGGTGATAGAACGGGCTTTCGATCGCCAACGGATCATTGAGCAGCAGCGCGCCCTGTCCGAAGTAGTTGAGCACCAGCGCCGGCAGGACGAAACTGAACCACGCGAGGCGGATCGGCCGGCGGCCGAAATGCCCCATGTCGGTATACAGCGCCTCTCCCCCGGTGACCGCCAACACCACCGAGCCGAGCGCGAGGAAGGCCAGCCACGGATGCGCGACGACGAAGCCGGCCGCGTACAGCGGGTTGATCGCGGCCAGCACGGCCGGGTGGCGCGTGATCTCGAACAATCCGAAAGTACCGAGGACGGCGAACCAAAGGATCATGATCGGTCCGAAGAACATGCCGACCGCCCCAGTGCCGTGCCTTTGCACGAAGAACAGGACGGTCAGGACGATCGCGGTCAGCGGCAGCACGTAAGCCTTCAGCGTCGGCGCGATCAACTCCAGCCCCTCGACCGCCGACAGAACCGAAATCGCCGGCGTGATCATGCTGTCGCCGAAGAACAGCGCCGCCGCGAAGATCCCCAGCATCGTCACGATCCAGGCCATGCCGGCATTCCTGGCGCGTTCGGTAATCAAGGCCAGCAAGGCGAGCGAACCGCCCTCGCCGCGGTTGTCGGCACGCATGATGATGGCCACGTACTTGATCGAAACCAGAGCCATGATCGACCAGAAGATCAGCGAGAGCACGCCGAGGATATTCTCCGGCGTCACGGCGATCGGGTGGTGTCCATTGAAGATTTCCTTCAGGGCATACAGCGGGCTGGTGCCAATGTCACCGAAGACGACACCGATGGCGCTGACGATCAGCGTCGGAAGGGCTTGACGGGATTGAATGGGACACCTGTTCGCGTTTTTTGGCGAGCATTGTCGCGCAGGGTTCGCGACATCACCAAGACTTTCCGGATGGCGACGCGGGGCCGCTCCTGTCAGAATACGCGACCATCCCGGTAAAATAGCGGCCCAAAACCGGAAACCTGCCCCCATGTCCTGCTATCGGCACGTCCTGTTCGACCTGGACGGCACCCTGATCGACTCTGCGCCGGCAATACTGGCCAGCTACCGCGAGGCCTTCGCCGCCGCCGGCCGTACACCGGCGATCCCGGTGGACGCGTCGATTGTCGGCCCGCCTCTCACCGAGACCCTGCAACTCCTTGCCGGCAGTACCGACGACGCACTGATTGCCGAACTTGCCGGGCACTTCAAGGCCACCTACGACACCACCGGCTATCGCCAAACCGCGGCCTATGCCGGCGTCGCAGAGATGCTCGCACGACTTGTCGCGGGCGGGCGATCCCTGTCCATCGCCACCAACAAGCGCCTCCACCCTACCCGTCTCATCCTCGAACACCTGGGATGGAGCGGATACTTCGACGCGGTGTACGCCCTCGACATGTTCGAACCGCGCCTGCCTCACAAAGCGGCAATGATCGCCAGACTGCTCGCCGACCGCAACATCTCGTGCGATGCCGCGGTGTATGTGGGCGATCGCAGCGAAGACGGCGAATCAGCCGACTCCAACGGCCTGCCCTTCCTCGCCGCCACCTGGGGCTACGGCAGCCTCGAACCGGCCGACATGGCGCGCCACTGGCGCGCACTGTCCGACCCCGCGGCACTGGCTAACGCGATCCTCGATGACTGAGGCCCGCTGATGCCCGGCGACGCAGCGAGGCCCCGCCCGCGGACAGTGGGCAGTGAGCACGGCCATCGTTCTTGATGCAATGGACTATAAGAACGAAATCGACATCGAAGTACTCCGCTTCGGTTCCGACTGCCTGTGACTCACTGCAATTTTTACCGCGCACAAGTTGCCGGACCGGCAGGAACCGCCGGCACTCGCGGTGCGGATGCTGCGTTTCGGCGAGGATCTGAAAGCCCGCGGCTTGCTGATCGCCAGCGAGTCGCTGCAGTCCGACACTGAAGGTGTTCGCGTTCAGGTGCGCGACGGCAAGCGCACCCTGATCGATGGTCCATTCTCCGAGTCCAAGGAGATGGTCGGCGGATTCTTCCTTCTGGATTGCGAGTCGAGGGATCAGTCCGTCGCGATCGCCTGCGAATGTCCCGCGGCCGAATGGGCGACCGTCGAGGTGCGCGCGTTCGGTCCCTGCTATCAGGGCTGATGCGAAAAAATTTCGCGCCGCGTGTCGATTTCGCATGGCGTCGTTCGTCATAGAGGTTGAGTGAGGGTCAAAGCGCGCAATCCGGCTCGCTTGCCCCGCTCGCGAACGCCATGGAGTACTGCCATGCAATTCCAGCCCTACCTGTTCTTCGACGGCCGCTGCGAAGAAGCGGTCGAGTTCTACCGCATCACACTCGGCGCCGAGGTGACGATGCTGATGCGCTTCCGGGAAAGCCCCGAACCGCCGCAACCCGGCATGCTCCCGCCGGGGTTCGAGGACAAGGTGATGCACGCCAACTTGCGCATCGGCGATACGACGGTGATGGCCTCGGACGGTCGATGCACCGGGAAACCCGGCTTTGAGGGTTTTTCGCTGTCCGTTACGGTATCGAACGAAACCGAGGCCGATCGCGTGTTCGCGGCGCTGGCCGACGGCGGGCAGGTGCAGATGCCACTTGCGAAGACCTTCTGGTCGCCGCGTTTCGGCATGCTCGCCGACCGCTTCGGCGTGTCGTGGATGATCATGACTGCGCCTTGAGCCTCACTGCGCATTTGTGCATCGGTGCATTCAGGAAGGAGATACTAACGTGCGATTCATGATCATTGTGAAGGCGACCAGCGACAGCGAGGCCGGCGTGATGCCCGAGGAAAAACTCATCGCCGAGATGGCCGCGTACCATGAGGAACTCGCAAAAGCCGGCGTCCTGCTCGATGCCTCGGGCCTGCAGGCGAGCGCCAAAGGCTGGCGCATCAAGTATGACGGCGCAAGTCGTACCGTCATCGACGGTCCCTTCACCGAGGCGAAGGAGCTGATCGCCGGCTACACGCTGATCCAGGTGAAATCGAAGGGCGAGGCGCTGGAATGGACCCGGCACTTCCCCAACCCGGCCGTGGATGGCAAGCAGGGCGAGATTGAGGTGCGCCAGTTGTTCGAACTGGAGGACTTCGGCCCGAGCGACGCCATCGAACGCTTTCGCGAGATGGGAGTCGGGGTTGAAAGGTAGCCCCGGCATGGCGCTTATCATGAGCCTCGTCCCCGCCGCCCCGGCACGACGGGGCTGCGGCGCGAAGCGCACGGCGTGACATCCGCCGACACCCATTACGCGATCGAAACGATCAGGCGCATCGAGGCTGCGAAGATCACCGCAGGCCTGACACGCATGGTGCTGGAGCGCGTCCACACTTGCGCCGGTGCCAAACCGCTTGAGTCCGGAAACGCGTGCCGCTGACATTCAGGGCAGCTCGCGTCACGTCGAGGCGATGCACCATCGCCCTGCTTTGCAGCCCTACTTGTCAAGCGGCGCGACGACGTCGACGTTTGTGCCGGACCAGAGTGACCGGCCAGTCGCTTCCAAAAAGCTGAGGTAAGCCCGCAGATCAAACTCCAACTGGTGGTAGTCGGGCTCCATATGCCGACACAGCTGGTAGAAGGCCTTGTCGTGCTCCTGTTCCTTGATGTGTGCAAGCTCATGCACGACGATCATGCGCAGAAACTCGAGGGGCATCTCCTTGAACACAGTCGCAACACGAATTTCGCGCTTCGACTTGAGTTTTGTGCCCTGTACCCGCGAGATCCGGGTGTGCGTACCCAAGGCGTTCTGGATGACGTGCAGCTTGCCGTCGAACGTCACCTTGCTTAGCGGCCCGGCGTTCCGCAGATACGCATCCTTGAGCTCCATCACGTAATCGTGAAGCGCGCGGTCGGTGCGTACCACATGCGTGGACGGATACTTCCGCAGCAGGATATCGGCCAGCAGGTCCTGTTCGATCAGCCACCGCACTTTCTCGACAAGTGCCACCTGGTAGCCCGCTAGGTAATTCGGTGGTGGTTTCGGGTGCATCGAAGCGTGTCATGTAGGTTAGATAGCGAGATCGCATTTGCGCTCGCCCCTGCAGCACTCACCCCTCGGCAAGTGCGCGGCCACAGGACAGTCAGCCGAACGTCGTCAGGACTAGGGGTGACGGTCGCACGGTCGCGGCCGTCACCCCAATCAAGCTTAGCGCTGACAAATCGGGTCCGCGATACGGTCCGGATCGCTTATCGCGGCGCCATTTAGCAGCGGCGCGCCGAGTAGCAGCAGGCCTGCGACGTGCGGAGCAGCCATCGACGTCCCGGAGAAGGTGGTCAAACCACCACCATTCTTCGTCGACAGCACGTTTACGCCCGGTGCGGCGCAATCGACCGGCGGATTGCCGTAGTTCGAGAACCACGCGAAAGTGTCGGCGGAGTCGATTGCCGACACCGTGTAAATGTTCTCGTGCTGGGCACTGGCAGGCGAATACAACTCAGCGTAGTCCGATTCGTTCCCCGCGGCGAGCGCGAAAAAGATGCCCAGCTTCGCCGCTCCGACGACGGCGGCGTTAAGCGCATCACTCTTCGGGCCGCCAAGACTCATGTTCGCAACATCGCCCGCTGCCGCAAAGGCGGCGACGTAGTCGACGCCCTTGATCACACCCGAATAGCTGCCGGAGCCGCTATTGTCGAGGACACGCACGGCGACCAGGGTCGCGCCGGCCGCAACCCCGACGACGTCACAGCCGTTGTCGCGCGCGCCAATCGTACCGGCGACGTGGGTGCCGTGGCCGTTGCCGTCGTCAGCAGAAGTCTTGCCCCGCCGAAGAAAGCTCTTGCTCAGGGCTACATCCACATGCAGATCGGGATGCTCGAAATCGATGCCCGTGTCGATTACCCAGGCTCTGCGACCGACACCGTTTGCCGCCCCTCCCACGCGAGTGATGCCCCAGGGAGTTTGCTGAGGGGCTGCGCAAGCAATCGGCTCACCGCCACCACCCGACGACGGCTTCGCAAACGCGAAGGCCACAGCATCGGGTTCGAAATACGCAATTCTCGGATTCCGTGCGACCAAGCGGGCTGCCGCCTCGCTCGGCATCTTTGCCGCGAAGCCCTTCAGTGCCGTCGTATACACGTGCGTGACCCGGCCACCCTGAGCGCCGGCCAATGCATTGGCCTGACGATCCGCTTCAGCCGCCGGCACGTCGTCCTTGAACACGAAAATATAGCTTTCCCGCACTTCATCGCGAACGTCGACCGGAATTCCGAGGTTTGCGGGAGCGCTTTGCGCATTGGCGCCCGTCACCGCCGCTACGAGTACCGATACGGCAGCCATTCTCAGAATTGTGGTTCGCATTGCGCTGACTCCTCAGATAAGCCGGAGCGCTGTGCTCACCCCGGACAAACGATAACGACATATCAAAGCTTACTCCATAACTTATATATCCATGGCATATTTCCGCGCGCCAAAGTTCCTGCAGGTTCGCGCTTCCAAACTATAGGCGCGAACCGGCCAAGCCGTCACTCCCTGCCAAGGCAAGCTCTGCGCTCGATTCGTGGCCACGCCGGCCGCGCATTTGAGAAAATGCCCTCTTCCCTCTGTCGCCTTAGGATGCGGCCTGAATCGCCCCGAGTTTGGTGGAGGCTCTAACTCTTGAGAAGATAGAGCCATGAAGAAGTCTGTGAAGTTCTCCCCTGAAGTCCGTGAGCGTGCCGTACGCATGGTGGCCGAGTGTCGCGGCAACCA
>NZ_WTVQ01000005.1 GCF_012910955.1 Aromatoleum diolicum | reverse complement strand
CGCCCCGGTCGCGCCGACGACTGATTGAGGCCAGCCGGTGCGGTTAATCGCAGGGCCCCGGCGCTGGCGCGCCGAACAAGGCCGATTAGGGAAAGGCAGTCTGCTCTGTCTTTGTCCATGGCGATGCCGGCAGTCGAAAACCGGTCATGCACGCGCGTGATCGCGGAGGTCCGACGATGAGTACGTGATCGACGTCACGATCGGCCTACGGCCGGTCTGCAAGAGGATGAGGTTGACGGGAAGTCCCTTAGGGAAGGGTTAGCCCTCACGCCAGTTCTTCGACGGAAGCTGTGCAGCGAAGAACGAGTGCTGTCTGTTCTGCGCTTGGCTGAAGCACGGAATGGGCGGCCTCATTGCGTATTCGGACGCATTCCCTCAGTTCGTCAGCGGTAAGCCTACCTTTGAGTGGGAGCATCCTTGCTTTAAGCGCCAGATCAAGCAGCGGGCCTAGGCTGTATGAACTGACAAGACGGAGCTCACGCGGCGAACGCGTAAATGCAGTCCTTAGGCGCGCCCTTAGCACATGCTCGAGGTGGGCGCAGGCAACCAGAACTGCGGCTTGATAGTGGCCAGAGCGGTGCAGTTCCTTGGATCGATGAAGAGCCGGAGATGAACCACCGGTCTTCCCAATGGCTTGCGCTATTCGTTCGGCCACATGGGCGATGCCCGTGTCAGTGGAGATGGCCAGAAGGTCCGCCAGCGTTGGTGAAAACTCGAGGACCTGCCCGTGCGACACTCTGTGCCAGACCGGCAGTATTGCTCGGCCTGAAGCGACCTCTTTGGATACTAGTCCGCGCAGTTCCCGCTTTGGCCAAGGCTTAGCGATAAAGCTTGGGCTGAGTATGACAACACCGAATCGACTGTCCGAAAGGCCGCGGTCAATGGACTCGGAGAGACTGTCTCCCAGGGAAAGCGAAAACTCGTCATACCAGACGTTAAGTCCGCAGTCGACAAGTGCCAGTGCAAGTGGACGGGCAATTTCGGCTTTGTCTTCAGATGCATGACTAACAAATAGGTCGTGCATGAAGAGAGATCTCCTGTGAGGGCTTACGGGTGAATTCACCGGACCTGCGCGGATTTCGCGCAGGAAGACGAGGTTGACGGGAAGTCCCTTAGGGATTTCTTAGGCGGAGTGCGCCAATGTTTTTGTTGCATTTGAAAATTGAATCTAGGCATCCCGAACATTGCGCGGGGAATACATTGATAAAAGCTCAAACATGGCGTCGTTGTTGCCAACTCGGTTACATGAGAAGTCATATTCCTGCTTGTTGAGACCGTATATATTAAGTTGCCCACTTTGATACCGATCAGGCCAAATGAAGTTGAGCTGTTCGTCAATTCGAGTCGCGGACGAAACGATCTGATAATCAAGAACGCCAAACCGGCGCCTCTTTCCAACCTTAACAAGCACGCACGCAACATTGTGAAACACTCTGTCGGATGGCAGAGGGGGCACTGCCAAGTTGAATCCACCTGGATCTCGGATGCTGGGATAGGCAATTCCGTCAGCGTCCACTTTTGAATGAAGAAATGCCCCAAGTGCTATGCTAAATGCATAGTTCGACTCACGTGCAGCCGGATCGCCGATCACATTGGCGAGAAACTTATCGATGTAGAGTAACGGTAAGGCGTTTTTATCTTGTTGATTGAGTAGCTTCTGTATAGTTCGGCCTGGATCCGTGCCTGAGAAATGCATGTAGCCGTTCTTTTGTACGTTTGCATATTCTCCGACTACGATAAGCCGAAGAATTTCATCGGCGAGCACACGAAAACCAGCAATTTGTATGAGCTGACCTTCCGTCGCCTCAACTTCCAATAGAGCTGTTTGAATATCTTTGGCAACGTAAAAGCATGGGACCCCGACATCGTTGAGGCGGCCTCGGCGAGCCTTTTCTGCTGGTGGATAGTCCAAATCGAAAACGTTTTCCCATACGTCGCTTTCGACAGCTCTGGCTCGCCAGAAGATGTTTCCGCGGCCTAAGCCCACGGAAAGTATCTCGTATGTATTAAACAAAGGCGCGATGTAGTGGCAAAACTCTGCCTCACTCTTGGACGAGAGAGCTTGATCAATAATGACGTCACAACGGTCAAAATTCATCAAAGATGCCTAAGCGTTCGAAATGAACGGCGTTTGCAGGCGTGCTAAGCGCGTCGGAAACGTCCGCTCGATGGGGGGTGGGCGTCATGTTGCACATAGGTTCGTGCCTTCGACTAGCAGTTCGGTAAGCGACCATGCTAACCACGCGTGCAGAGCATCGAACGATTCCAAGTCGCCTTCGACGATTGGCGTGCTGGAAGTCGCGGCGAAATGAAGCGCCTTAGCTAGGGGCGGTTCGCTACCAACTGCGCCGAAGACTATGCATGGAAGATTAGACCTATGGCTCATGCGGTTGCGGAGGGCGACCCACAGCTTCCACTCTGCGGATGCGCACAGCTTAGACAGTGCTTGTGATAGGGCAGCTGCCTTGGGCATTGGCGCAAGCCACTCAAGCAGCTGCTTTGGGCTACAGGCACGTTGCTCGGTCGGTCCAAAGGCTATCGCCAATACGCCGGGATGGCTCGAAAGTGCAGCAAGCGCGTATGCGGCGCTGTCGATGCACGCGACTCCTGCCGAGAACATTCCGAAAAGTGCGCGTTCCCGCCGATAAAGACCTTCGTGATTAACTGCTACGCCCTCTGTTTGCCAAGAGTGCCTGTAATTGAGCCAGTCTTCCGACGACGCTCTGTAACGCCAACCGATGAGATTTGAAGCAGCCGCGAACTCGTTCCACTCCCGGCCCATCGCAGGGTGAAGGAGCGTCCGACGAGCAGATGCCATGAACGCAGTCAGTTCGTCGATCGGGAAGTCGTCAGGTACGTCAACACAGTACTCGGCGCAGTAACGCATAGCTATGACTCCCAACGCCCAAGCTCAGCCGACGAGCGCCGAAGGCGCGAAGTTCGGCTGGAGCGCTTTGTTGGGCTGCGGCTAAGAAATCGTTTCCCAAACACCGTTTTCATTGACGTCTCACTGCCTACGGCGTTCAAAGCGTTGCAGTGGGGATGGAGTCGGTATTCGTAATCACGTGGCGCTGCGGAAGGTAATGAAGCAGCAGATCTGTTTCCTTCTTGACCACGCCATAGCACTCGCAACTAAGAGTTTCAAGTTTCGGCCGGTCAAGCACCTTGATCAATCCGCGCGAATATGAAATCACGCCTAGCTGCTGCAATTTTGACGCGGCCTGGGTGACGCCTTCGCGGCGAACGCCGAGCATGTTGCTGATGAATTCCTGTGTCATCGTCAAGTGGTTATGTGACAGGCGATCCATGGAAAGCAGGAGCCAGCGGCAGAGTTGCTGGTCGATCGAATGGTGCCGGTTGCAAACTGCGGTCTGAGAGACTTGCGTGATCAGGGCCTGCGTGTAGCGCAGCATCAGCATCAGCAACTGGCCGTGGCGGTTGAACTCCTCTTTCACCCGCAGTCTGGGGAGTCGATATGCGTAACCGGCGCTCTGTACCAGCGACCGGCTCGGCGTGCTCTCGCCGCCCAGAAACAAAGTGATGCCTATCAACCCCTCGTTGCCCACCACCGAGATCGCGGTCGATGCCCCGTTTTCCATCACGTACTGCAGCGAGACTATGGAGTCGGTGGGAAAGTAAACGTGACGCATGGGGTACCGGGATTCATACAGGAGCGCGCGCAACGGCAGGCTCACCAGTTCCAGGTACGGGAACAAACGGTCTTGAACGTCAGGCGACAAGGCTGCCAGAAGATGATTCTGCTGGGGCTGGGGTTTGGCGGACATTTTCGGCGCTCTTGGTACTGAATAGGTAGAGATTACCCGTTCACAGCCTGAATCGCCCGGGGTCCGTGGAGGCCGGTTGTCGGCGCGCTTGCCTTCGGTGATTTCGCGCGAGGAAGTGCAGCGGCTGATTGCGGGGGTGGATGATCCTTTGCTGAGGCTGATCGTTTCGCTGTTGTATGGGACGGGCATGCGTTTGCTGGAGGGGCTGAGGCTGCGGTCAACGATGTCGACTTAGGGCGCGGCGAGATCGTGGTGCGCGAGGGGAAGGGCGACAAGGATCGCCTGACGATGTTGCCGGGGAGCCTGGCCGAGCACTCACGGGCGCAGGTTTAAGTGGTGCGTGCGCTGCACGCCGCCGAATTGCAGGCGGGCGGGGGGTGTTGAGTCCGTTGGACGTGGCGGGCTGAGGGCCGCTGGGTGGCTGTCGCAAATCTGGACAGTGTCTGAATTTGCGAATCGGGCGCGGGTGCGGGGGTGGCCCGCGTCACCACAGCGAGGCGAGGCTGCCGCGGTGCAGAAGTGTCTGAATTTCAGACACGATGACCGTTTTCAAGGCGCGCCGTGATTGGCTGCGCACAAATCTCAAGTCTTTGTAAATAAACAAGAATGGCGCGTCCGTGCAAAACGGGCATTGCGCTTGCGTTGTCTCGTCCGAAGAAGTTGGAAGTCCAACAGTCGGGAGGGGATGGAAATGCACGCAAGGAGATTCGCCGTTTGCCTGGGCTCGGTGGCGGTGTTGGTGGCCGCGGGTGGGGCGCAGGCCGCCTGGCGGGACGGGGGCGAGGCATATGAGAAGGTGTGCCGCTATTGCCATGAGGCGAACGTCGGGCCGGTGCTGAAGGGGCGCGCGTTGCCGGCGGAGTACATCCAGCGGGTGGTGCGCATGGGCAACCGGGCGATGCCGGCATTTCGGCGAAGCGAGATCGACGACGCGACGCTCGCCGACGTGGCGCGGCGCATCAGCACCAGTGCGGCGCTGGCGCGGGAGTGAGCCGACATGGACAGGCGGGTATTCCTGAAGGGTGTGCTGGGCGGTGGGGCGCTCGGGGCAACGCCGCTTATGGCGATGGCGAATCCGGGTGTGTTCGGAGGGGGCAGCGGCCAGTGATGGTGGTGGCGCAGGCGGAGTTGCCGCAGGCGCTGGCGCTCGCGGGTGGGCTGGCGGCGGAGCTGGGTGTGCGGCCGGTGGCGGCGAGCGTGCGCGAGCTGGGCAGCTTTGCGGGCGTGACGGCCTTGCTGGAGCGCGCGGGGCAGGCACGTGTGATCGGGGTGATGGACGACGCCTCGGCGCTGATCTTCCAGCAGATCGCGGCGGCGCGCGGGGCGGGACTGGCGATGGATTCGCACCGCCGCATCGGGGCGGTCAGCCTGGTGTCCTTCGCGATCCATACCTGAAGCCGCAGGCAACGATAAATACGACGGAGACATTCTAATGAGTTCAAAGAACAAGGCATTGCCGAAGGGCGTGTCTGCAGGTGATTTCGACCAGGCCCTGCGCGAGATCCGCGCCATCGTCGGCGACGAGCATGTGCAGATCGAGGACGAGCAGCTTGCGCCATACAACAAGATCATGATGCCGGTGCCGGACGCGCAGCACGCGCCGTCGGCGGCGGTCACGCCGGACGGGGTCGAACAGATCCAGCGCATCATGAAGGTCGCCAACAAGTACCGCGTCCCGGTGTACCCGATCTCGACCGGCAAGAATCTCGGCTACGGCTCGGCGGCGCCGGTGCAGCGCGGCCAGATCGTGATGGATCTGCGGCGCATGAACCGCATCCTCGAGGTCGATGCGGATCTGTGTACGGCGCTGGTCGAGCCGGGCGTGACCTACCAGCAGCTCTACGACTACCTGCAGGAGCACAAGCTGCCGCTGTGGTTCTCGTGTCCGGCACCGTCGGCAATCGCCGGACCGGTCGGCAACATGGTGGATCGCGGCGTCGGCTACACGCCTTACGGCGAGCACTTCATGTTCTCGTGCGGCATGGAAGTCGTGCTCGCCGACGGCCAGGTGCTGCGCACCGGCATGGGGGCGATGGAGAACTCGAACACCTGGCAGGTGTTCAAGTGGGGCTACGGCCCGACGCTGGACGGAATGTTCACGCAGTCGAACTACGGCGTCGTCACCAAGATGGGGATGTGGCTGATGCCGGCGCCGCCGGACTTCCGCCCGTTCTGCATCCAGTATCCGAACGAGACCGACATCACCAAGATCGTCGAAGCGCTGCGCCCTTTGCGCATCGCGATGGTGATTCCGAACGCGGTGGTGATCGCGCACACGCTGTGGGAGGCGCCGTGCACGCCGGTCAAGCGCGCGGACTACTTCACCGGGCCGGGTGCGATCCCCGACGAGGCGGTGAAGAAGATCCAGGCGGATCACAACATCGGCGCGTGGAACGTGTATGCGGGCCTCTATGGCACCAAGGAAACCAACGACGCCAACTGGAAGATCATCGAGGCGGTCGCGGCCGGCACCGGCGGCAAGATCATCACGCAGGAGCAATCGAAGGGAAGCCAGGCGCTGCAATACCGCTTCGACCTGATGAAGGGCAAGCCGAACCTGGGCGAGTTCGGGCTCTACAACTGGCGCGGCGGCGGTGGTTCGATCTGGTTCGCGCCGGTATCGCAGGCGAAGGGCTCGGAGACGCTGAAGCAGATGAAGATGGCCAAGGACATCCTCGGCAAGTACGGTTTCGACTACGTCGGCGAGTTCATCGTCGGCTGGCGCGACATGCACCACGTCATCGACCTGCTGTACGACCGCTCCGACGAGACACAGACGAAGAACGCCTACGCCTGCTACGACGAGCTGCTGCACACCTTCGCCAAGGAAGGTTACGGCATGTACCGCGCCAACACCGCCTTTGCCGAGAAAGTCGCGGCGACCTACGGGCCGGTCAAGCGCGACGTCGAGAAGCGCCTGAAGAAGGCGCTCGATCCGAACAACATCATCGCGCCGGGCCGGTGCGGCATCAGCCTGTAAGGGGGGGAAGCATGAAGGAATACAAGCTGTTCATCGACGGCGAGTGGGTCGGCTCGTCGAACGAGACCATTCTCGACGACATCAATCCGGCGACCGGCGAGGTGTTCGGTCGCGTGCACCAGGCGTCGGCCGACGATCTCGAACGTGCCATTGCCGCGGCCTACCGGGCGCGCGAGAGCTGGGGCAACACGCTGGCGAACGAGCGCGAGGCGATCCTGCTGCGTGCCGCCGACGTGCTGGAGAAGCGCATTCCGGAAGTCGCCGACGTGCTGATGGACGAAGCCGGGTCGACTTTCGGCAAGGCGATGTTCGAGGCGTCCTTCGTTGTGAACCTGTTGCGCAGCGCAGCTGGCGAATGCCGGCGCATCACCGGGGAAACGCTGCCGTCCGACAGCCCCGGCGTGTTCTCGATGAGCGTGCGCCGGCCGCTGGGCGTGATCGCGGGTATCGCGCCGTTCAACTTCCCCTTCCTGCTGGCGATGAAGAAGGTCGCGCTGGCACTCGCCGCCGGCAACACCTTCATCCTGAAGCCGGCGAGCTATACGCCGGTCACCGGACTCAAGATCGCCGAGATCTTCGAGGCCGCGGGCCTGCCGAAAGGCGTGCTCAACGTCGTGCCGGTGCAGGGCTCGGTGCTCGGCAACACCTTCGTCGCCGACCCGCGCATCCGCATGATCACCTTCACCGGTTCGACCGAGGTCGGCAGGGAACTGTCGGCCGAAGCCGGCAAGCACTTCAAGCGCATCACGCTGGAACTCGGGGGAAAAAGCCCGCTGATCGTGCTGAAGGATGCCGATGTCGATTACGCGGTGAATGCGGCGGCCTTCGGCATCTTCCTGCACCAGGGGCAGGTGTGCATGGCCAACTCGCGCCTGATCGTGGAGGCGCCGATTTTCGACGCGTTCTGCGACAAGCTCGTTACGAAGGTCCGTAGCTTCCAGGTCGGCAACCCGCGCGACCCGAAAACCGTAATCGGCCCGCTGATCGACCGCAAGCAGTGCGGCGTGCTCGACCGCCACGTTGCCGACGCGGTCGCAAAGGGCGCGAAGCTGCTGACCGGCGGCAAGAGTGACGGCGCCTTCTACCAGCCGACGATCCTCGGCGGGGTGACGCCCGACATGCTGGTGTTCCGCGAGGAAAGCTTCGGTCCGGCGGTGTCGGTGATCCGTGCGGCGGACAGCGAGGCCGCGCTCAGGCTCGCGAACGACTCGTGTTACGGCCTGTCGTCGGGCCTCATCACCAACGACCTGCAGAAGGCCTTCGACCTCTCGCTGCGACTCGAGGCCGGGATGGTGCACGTCAATGACTCGTCGATCATGGACGAGCCGCATGTGCCCTTTGGTGGCGTCAAGGACAGCGGCGTCGGGCGCGAGGGCGGGCATCACTCGATGGACGAGATGACCGAACTGAAGTGGATCACCGTGCAGCTGGGTCAGCGGCAATTCCCGTTCTGAAGCGCGACGAATTGAATATCAGGGAGCACCTATGAAAATCAGACGGATCACCGTTGCCGTGGCGCTGGCGGGGCTGCTCGCCGGCAATGCGCTGGCGAAAGAGGGCGGCGACCAGTACCCGAACGGCGCGGAAAGCTGGCTCGCCGGTGCGGTACCGCCGCCGGGCAACTACTTTCTGAACTACTTCGGCCACTACGGCGGCAAGCTGCGCGACGGCGATGGCGACAAGGTGCCGGGCGCCGAGGTTGATGCATGGTTCGACGCGATGCGCTTCATCAAGATGACGGACACCAAGATCCTCGGGGGCGACTGGGGCATGCACCTGATCGTGCCGGTGGTGCATCAGAAGGTGAAGCTCGGCGGCGACAGCAAGACCGTGACCGGCCTTGGCGACATCACCTTCAACCCGGTCATCATCGCGTGGCACACGCCGAACCTGCACTGGACCGTCGCGCTCGACTTCAATCTGCCGACCGGCAAGTACAAGTCCGGCGACCCGCGCCAGAGCATCGGCACGAACTACTGGAGCGTCGAGCCGATCTTCGCGATGACCTGGATGTCCGACTCCGGTTGGGAGGTGTCGGGCAAGTTCATGTACAACATCAAGCGCAAGAACAAGGACTTCCGCCTGGCGCCGGGCATGCCGAAGATGGACTACGAGTCCGGTGACGACTTCCACATGGACTACGTGGTCGGCAAGCACTTCGGGCCGTGGGCAGTGGGCCTCGCGGGTTATTACCTTAAGCAGACGACCAACGACAAGCTCGAAGGCGACACGCTGCCGGCGATCGACGGGCTGTGGTCAAGGGGGCGCAAGGGCGAGGTGTTCGCGATCGGCCCGAGTCTGAGCTATACGAACAAGAACGGCACGATGTTCATCGCGCAGTGGCACCACGAAACGGAAGCCGAGAACCGTTTCCGTGGCGACAAGGCGTGGTTCAAGCTGGTGTTGCCGTTCTGAACGACAGTCCCGGCGCGGCAACGCTGCGCGCCGGGAGTGCTCGCTGAGTCAGGCCGTTCCGAGGTCGAGGCTGACTTCGGCCGTCAGCGAATTGGCGATGAAACAGCGTTTGTGCGCGCTGGCGTGAATCTGCGCGAGGGTATCGGCATCGGGCTGCTTGCCCTGGCCGAAGGTGACGCGCGGCGCGAGCACGATGCGCGTGATGGCGAGGCCCTTGTCGGTCTTCTCGAGATGCCCTACCGGGTGATCGGTGTAGTGCTCGACGGGGAAGCCCTTCAGCTCGGCGATCGCCAGGAAGAACAGCATGTGGCAACTTGCCAGCGCGCTGACCACCATCTGTTCGGGATCAGCGCATTGCGGGTCGCCCTTGAAATCGGCCGACGCCGACATGGCGATTTTCTGCCCGGCGCCCAGGGTGGCGACGTGATTGCGCGAATAGGTGGTCGCATCGCCAGGATTGACTGCGCGTGTCCACTCGATGGTTGATGCATGTGCTGACATCTCGGGTTCTCCCGGAAATGAGGTTTTAGCCGGTGGATTTTGCCGGCCGGTGCATTGACGAAGTCACCACGCCATGACGTGGCAGGCCGCGGGCGGCGCGGGCGCTCAGCGGTGTTCGGGAAATATCTTCTGCAACAGCGTCACGAGCGTGCCGCGCTCTTCTTCCGTCAGGTGCTCCACCAGACGCTTCTCGTGATCGACGACGCGGCGCTTGAGCTTCTTGAGCAGCGCTGCGCCGTCGGCGGTCAGCACCAGCGAATTGGAGCGCCGGTCGTTCTCGGCGGCGCGGCGTTCGACCAGGCTGCGGCGTTCCAGGTTGTCGATCACGGAAACTACCGTCGAGCGGTCGAGGTGTGCGGCGCGCGCGAGTTCGGTCTGCTTGAGGCCGGCGTTGGCTTCGATGATGACGAGGATGCCGAACAGGCCGGGCGTGACGTCGTACTCGCCAAGCGCTTCGGAGAAGTCGCGAAAGATCGCGATCTGCGCCAGTCGCAGCTGGTAGCCGGCCAGCCCCGGAAGCATGCCGTAGTCGAGGCCTTTCTTTTCAGTCGATTTTTTTTGCGTCATGGAATATCTGCGGTAATACAAAACGTTGGGTGTCCCAAGTATGCCGGTCAAACGATGATAAAAATAGTGGAAGACAAATCATTTGACAGGAAGCAAATGCGTTGCTAGATTTCGTCCATCGAGGCGCGTGAGATGCGCGCCAATTCCAGTCGGTAAAGACGGAGGGGCGGATGAGCGGGCAAACGGTTTCACTGGTGATTGCGGGCAACGGCGGAGCGGGGGTAGTGACCGCCGGCAGTCTGTTGCTGGAGGCTGCGGCCAAGTCGGGCTGGTACGCGTACATGACCCGCTCGTCGGGGCCGCAGATTCGCGGCGGCGAGGCGGCAGTGATGATCCGCCTGGGGACCGAGCCGGTTTCGTCGCATGACGACCGTTTCCATTTCCTTGTCGCCATCGATTGGCAGAACCTCAATCGCTTCGCGGCGGAAATCCCGCTGGGCCCCGACAGCTTGCTGATCGGCGACCCGGGCGAGGGCGAGGCGCCCGAATCCATCGTGCGCATGGGTGCGCAGCGTGTCGATCTGCCGATGAAGGCGCTCGCCAAGGGTGTTCCGGGTGGACGTCCGAACATGATCGCGTTCGGTGCGATCGCGGCGATGATCGGTCTGACCGAAGACGTGGTGCTGGAAGTGCTGCGCGATAACCTCAAGCGCAAGGGCGAGGACGCGATCGCTGCAAGCATCGCGGCCTTCCGCGCCGGTGTCGAGGCGGCGGCGACTTTCCCGGCGGTGCCGAGGCTGGCGGCGACGAAGGCCGGTAGCAGCGAGCGCTGGAGCATCACCGGCAACGAGGCAACCGGCATGGGTGCGCTGCGTGGCGGCGTGCGTTTCGTCGCGGCCTATCCGATCACGCCGGCAACCGAGGTGCTGGAATGGCTGGCGCCGGCGTTGCCGAAAGTCGGTGGCGTGCTGGTGCAGGCCGAGGACGAATTGGCGTCGATCAACCAGATCATCGGCGGCTCGTACGGTGGTGTGCCGTCGCTGACGGCGACCTCGGGCCCGGGTCTGGCGCTGATGACGGAGTCGCTCGGTCTCGCAGTGGCGGCGGAAGTGCCGATCGTGGTGGTGGATGTGATGCGCGTCGGGCCTTCGACCGGCATTGCGACCAAGTCCGAGCAAAGCGACCTGAATATCGCGGTATATGGCCTGCACGGCGATGCGCCGCACCTGGTGCTGGCGCCGACCTCGGTTGCCGACTGCCTGTTTACGACCCAGTGGGCGGTGCATCTCGCGGAGATGCTGCAGACACCGGCAATCGTGCTGACCGACCAGGCGATGGGGCAGGCGCGCGCGGTGATTTCGCGCTCGGCCGCGATCGCCTTCATGGGCCAGCGCGAGAAGCCGGCGGCGCTGGAGGCGGGTGTGCAGTACAAGCGCTACGCGAACACGCCGTCGGGGGTGTCGCCGATGGCGGTGCCCGGCATGGCGGGGTTTACGTATACGGCGGATGGACTGGAGCACAACGAGACCGGCACGCCGTCGTCGCAGGCGTCCGACCACCAGGCGCAACTCGACAAGCGGCTGCGCAAGCTCACCGGCTACAACTACGGCGACCACTGGGCCGACATCAGTGGCGACGAGGATGCGGATACCGCGATCGTGACCTGGGGGTCGAGTGCGGGACCGGCGCGCGAAGCGCTGGAGCGCCTGCGCAGCGAAGGGCGTGCCGTGAAGCTCGTCGCCGTGCGGCTGATCTCGCCGGTGCAGCCCGAGAAGTTCGAACGTGCACTGGCTGGCGTGAGTCGGATCCTGGTCGTCGAGCAGTCGCACAGCGGGCAGTTTTATCGCTATCTGCGTGCGCAGTACGACCTGCCGCGCCAGGTCAAGGCACTGCATCAACCCGGACCGCTGTCGGTTCGTCCCGGCGCCATCGTCGAACAAATCACCCAGTGGAGCTGATCATGGACACCTGTGTAAAGCAGCGGGAATACACCGCAAAGGACTACAAGTCGGACGTGAAGCCGATCTGGTGCCCCGGATGTGGCGATTTTTCGGTGCTCGCGGCGATCACGCGGGCGCTGGCAACGATGAACCTGCCGCCGGAGGACGTGGCGGTGGTGTCCGGCATCGGCTGCTCGTCGCGTATCCCGGCCTACACCAGCGTGTATGGCTTCCATGGCGTGCATGGACGCGCGCTGCCGGTGGCGACCGGGCTCAAGATCGCGCGCCCCGACCTGACGGTGCTGGTCACCGGCGGCGACGGCGACGGCTTCTCGATTGGCGGGAATCACTTTCTGCACGCCTGCCGGCGCAACGTCGACCTGACCTATATCGTCATGGACAACCAGGTGTACGGGATGACCAAGGGGCAGGCGTCGCCGACCACGTCGCCGGACTGGGACGGCAGCAAGCTGACGCCTGACGGCGCCGGCATCAACCCCTTCCACCCGCTGGTGGTGGCGCTCGCGGCCGGTGCAAACTTCATCGCGCGTTGTTCGAGCAGCGATCCGAACAACGTCGCCGACATGATCGCGCAGGCGATCCGGCACCCGGGCTTCTCGCTGGTGCATGTGCTGAGCCCATGCGTGACCTTCCGCCCCGAACAGGCCGAGTGGAAGCATCAGGTGCGTACCGCGGTGGTGGATGTGACCGATGACCCCGCCCGCGCCGCACGTCGCTTGATGACCGACGACGGCTTCAACGTCGGCAAGGTGCTTTACAAGGGCAGTCGCGCACCGTACCGGCCCGAAGCCAAGGGCAATGTGCCGGTGGCCGAACTGGAAGCCGATTTCGCGCTGTGACGGCGATCAGCGCGGGGTGCGGCTCCGTCGGGCGCACCCCCAACCCCATCAGAGTCAATCATTCCTAAAACAAAGAGGAGATCAAGTAATGGCGCTGCAAATCATCGACGACTGCATCAGCTGTGACGTGTGCGTGCCGGAATGCCCGAACGATGCGATTGCGTCGGGGGACGAGATGTTCATCATCGACGCCGGCAAATGCACGGAATGCGAAGGCCACTACGACACGCCGCAGTGCAAGGAGGTCTGTCCGGTCGATGCCATCGTGCCGCGGGCGGCCTGAGTCACCGCTGTAGTGCAGACCTTGCGGTTCAGCCCGCAGTCAGTTCCGGCGCGGCGGATTCGCGCTCGAGTCCGCCGAAGCGCTGGTAGAAATACGGCGCCGCGGCGGGCAACGCGCCGCTCGGCGTCTCGCAGACTGCCATCAGGTGCTGTTGCGACAGGCGATAGGTGAGTCGGTAGATATCGCCGCACAGCGCGCGTGCCGCGGCGCCGCTCCAGTCGCTCGGCATGAGTTGCGTCGGCAGCTTGGGGTCGTGCAGCAGCGCACGGCGGAACTCGTGCATGGTCAGCGTCTGCACGAGAAAACATTGCTCGGGATCGAGGTTGCGCGTGCCGCGCAAGGAGCGCAACACCGGGCGCATGCGCTCGGAAAATTCGCGATATGCGGCCTCGATGGCTTCGAGGTTCCAGCATTCGCGCGCGAAATCCTGTAGTGGCTGGTTCGACAGTACGCCGATGTTGCGGGCGCTCATCGACACCACCTTGTCCTGCGTTTCGGTGTCCTGAAGGATTTCGATCAGCGTTGCGGTGTCGGACGAGGGGTGCGCCAGCACGCCCGGCGCGACACTGCCATAGCCTGCCCATGAGAGCTCCTTGCGCAGCGTGTCGCGTTGCGGCGAGGAGAGTGTCGAGGGCAGCAGCACCATCTGCCATTCACCGTTCCAGGTGTCCTGCGGCGCGTCGTAGATGCGTCGGTAGGCGTGCTCGAAGCGCCGCCGGCCGGATGCCGTCAGGCTGTAATAGCTCTTGCGCCCGATCTGTTCCGACTGCAGCCAGGTGTCCTGCGACAGGCGATACACGCTGGTGCGCACCATGCGCTCGTTGAGCCCCAGCGGCTCGACCAGCCGGATGAAGCTGCCGAGCCACACCGTGCCGCCGTGCGGCGCGATGAAGTCACCATAAATCGTGATGATGAGCGAGTTGGCACGGACCCGATGCTCGGCCAGGTAGTCGCTGATCCACTGCTCGATGAAACGGCTTTTCATTGTTCTGACACCGTTTTTGTGCGCCCGGGCAAGCCGGCGTTTGTGTTGGAGAGGGGTTGTGATCCGATTCTAACGCCATGTCCCAAGCTTGCGAAACGATGCCGGCCGGCGCAGGCGCGGAGTTCCGGCATGGTACTCGCGTGAAGATTGATGTAGGTCAAACAATTGAATTAAATGTGATACAAAAACATTGACTATTGACCTAGTAATTTGTATCGTTAGTCCAAGACATCGTGGTTGGCGTGCCGGACTCCGGCGGACCCGATGAAACCGGTTGGCGAGGTGGGCGATGCAACACGGTGCGGCTTCAGTGGCAGATGCACACGGCAGGTACGGCGTGGATCGATGGGTGGGTAGCGGCACCACCCACACCGAGGACATGGTGGCCGAAGAGGTCCCGGTGGCCTTGGTGTACAACGGCTTCTCGCACGCGGTGATGATGAGCACCCCGCAGGATCTGGAAGACTTCGCGGTCGGCTTCAGCCTGAGCGAAGGCATCGTCGGGGATGCGCGCGAGATCTACGACATCGAAGTGGTCGAGCATGCCCACGGCAGGGAAGTGCAGATGCACCTCGCCGGCGAGCGTTTCGCCGGGATGCGTGAGCGGCGCCGCGCGATGACGGGGCGCACCGGCTGTGGCATCTGTGGTGTCGAGAGTCTCGATCAGATGGCTTGTCGGCCGATCGCGACGATCGGCGTCTCCGGCGCACTCGAGGCGGGCGCGCTGCTGCGTGCACAGTCCGAACTTCAGACCATGCAGCACCTGTTCCACCTGACGGGCGCGGTCCATGCAGCGGCCTGGTGCCGTTTTGACGGCGCGGTCGAACTGGTACGTGAGGACGTCGGCCGGCACAACGCACTCGACAAGCTGATCGGTGCAGTCGCCGCACAGCGCAAATCCTTCGGCGACGGCTTCGTGTTGATGACCAGTCGCGCGAGCTACGAAATCGTGCAGAAGGCGGCCGCGGTCGGTATCGCGGTCGTTGCCGCAGTCTCCGCGCCGACCGGCATGGCGGTGCGGGTGGCGCAGGCGGCCGGTGTCACGCTGATCGGTTTCACGCGCGGCGAACGGCACAGCGTGTATTCGCACCCCGAACGTGTTCATTGAGGCAGGGGAGAACATGTCAGTTACCAAGCCGCAAACCGTCAAGAAAATTCCGACCTACTGTTACAACTGCGTTGCCGGTCCGGACTTCATGACCGTCAAGGTCGTCGATGGCGTCGCGACGGAAGTCGAGCCGAATTTCGCCGCCGAGGATATGCATCCGGCGCGCGGCCGCGTGTGCGTGAAGGCCTATGGTCTGGTGCAGAAGACCTACAACCCGCACCGCGTGCTGCAGCCGATGAAGCGCACCAATCCGAAGAAGGGGCGCGATGAGGATCCGGGGTTCGTGCCGATTTCTTGGGACGAGGCGCTGGACATGCTGGCGGAGAAGCTTGCCGCAACGCGTGCGAAGGGCTTGCTGGACGAATCGGGCCTGCCGCGCGTCGCGGCGACCTTCGGCCACGGTGGCACGCCCGGCATGTATATGGGCACCTTCCCGGCTTTCCTTGCCGCGTGGGGGGCGATCGATTACAGCTTCGGCTCCGGTCAGGGCGTCAAGTGCGTGCATTCCGAGCACTTGTACGGTGAATTCTGGCACCGCGCTTTCACCGTCGCCGCGGATACGCCGAATGCGCGCTATGTGATCTCGATCGGCTCCAACGTTGAAGCCTCCGGCGGCCCGTGTGCGGTGACGCGTCACGCCGACGCGCGCGTTCGCGGTTACAAGCGTGTGCAGGTCGAGCCGCATCTGTCGGTCACCGGTGCCTGTTCGGCCGAATGGGTGCCGATCCGGCCCAAGACCGACCCCGCCTTCATGTTTGCGCTGATCCACGTGCTGGTGTGCGAACAGGGGCTGGACAAGCTCGACGTGCCCTTCCTGCGCGACCGCAGCTCGTCGCCGTATCTGGTCGGGCCGGACGGGTTGTACCTGCGCGACGCCGAAAGCGCCAAGCCGCTGCTGTGGGACGAGGCGAGTGGCCGCGCGGTGCCCTTCGACACCCCGGGCGCGGTGCCGGCGGTGGCGGGGCGCTTCCGCGTCAGCGGCGCGATCAGCATCGATGCCGATGACGCGCGTCAGACGCTGGGCGAGGTCGAGGCGGTGACCGCTTACACCAAGCTCGTCGACCACATTCGCAAGTACACGCCGGAATGGGCCGCGGGGATCTGTGATGTACCGGCCGAGACGATCCGCCGCATTGCCAACGAATACCTGGAAAACGCCGGTATCGGCGAGACCATCGAGATCGACGGCCAGACGCTGGCGCTGCGTCCGGTCGCGGTGACCCTGGGCAAGTCGGTCAACAACGGCTGGGGCGCGTTCGAATGCTGCTGGGCGCGCACGCTGCTCGCGGTGCTGGTGGGCGCGCTCGAAAACCCGGGCGGCACGCTCGGCACGACGGTGCGCCTGAACCGTCCGCACGACGACCGCCACCAGAGCGTGAAGGCCGGCGAAGACGGTTTCATGTCGCAGCACTTCAACGCGACCGACAAGGCGCACTGGGCGGCCCAGCCGACGGGGCGCAACATCCACAAGACCCTCGTGCCGATCGTCGGCAACAGCGCATGGAGCCAGGCGCTCGGCCCGACGCAATTGGCGTGGATGTTCCAGCGCGAACTGCCGAGCGACTGGTCGATGCCGGCGCCGACGCTGCCGGACGTGTGGTTCGTCTATCGCTCGAACCCGGCGATCTCGTTCTGGGAAACCGGGGCACTGGTCAAGACGATTGCGACCTTCCCCTTCACCGTGTGCTTCGCCTACACGGTCGACGAGACCAACTACCTCGCCGACCTGTTGCTGCCCGAGGCGACCGATCTCGAATCGGTGCAGATGATCAAGGTTGGCGGTACCAAGTTCGTCGAACAGTTCTGGGAGCACCGCGGCGTCGTGCTGCGTCAGCCGGCGGTCGAGCCGCAGGGCGATACGCGCGACTTCACGTGGATCAGCACCCAGCTCGCCAAGCGCACCGGCTTGCTCGAAGCCTATAACAACGCGCTGAACCGGGGTGCCGGCGGCGGCTCGCCGCTGAAGGCGGCAAACTACGATTACAGCCTCGATCCGGCGCAGGAGCATGGTGTCGAGGAGATCTGGGACGCGGTGTGCCGCGCGTCGTCGGCACACCTGTCGGACGGGCGGGAAACCCACGACCTGGAATGGTTCAAGGAGCACGGTTTCTACACCGTACCGATGTCGAAGCTCGACTGGTATCTGACGCCGACGCTGGAAAAACAGGGTCTGCGCTACGAGATGCCCTACCAGGAGCGCCTGCTGCGCATCGGTCGCGAACTCGGCAACCGCCTGCACGAGCAGAAGATGCACTGGTGGGACGAGCAGCTCTCCGAATACGCCGCGCTGCCTGAATGGCACGATGTGCCGGGCCGCTGGACGCAGCAACTCGTCAATGCCGGCGCCAAGCCCGAGGATTTCCCGCTGTGGCTGCTGGCGACCAAGAGCATGCAGTACCACACCGGCGGCAACGCGAGCATCGCGCTGATGCGCGAAGTCGCGCAGAACGTGCGCGGCCACACCGGCGTGATCATCAACGCGAAGACCGCGAAGAGCCTCGGCATCGCCGACGGCGACCGCATCGAGGTGCGCTCGCACATTGGCGCGACCTACGGTGACGCGGTGCTGGCACAGGGCGTGCGCCCGGACACGCTGGTGATCCTCGGGCAGTTCGATCACTGGGCGACGCCGTTCGCCAAGGACTTCGGCATGCCGAGCCTGAATACCATTGCGCCGATGTCGATGGAGCTCACCGATGCGACCGGTTCGGGCTCGGATATCGTCCGCGTCGCGGTACGCAAGGTCGCTCGCAAGGAGGCTGTATGACCCGCTACGTGATGGCGATCGATCTGCGCCGCTGCGTCGGCTGCCAGACTTGTACCGCTGCATGCAAGAACGCCAACGCGACGCCCCCGGGCGTGCAGTGGCGCCGTGTGCTGGACATGGAAACCGGCGAATTTCCGGACGTGCGCCGCAGTTTCGTGCCGGTCGCCTGCATGCATTGCAACAACCCGCCGTGCGAGGAAGTGTGCCCGACGAGCGCGACGAAGAAGCGCGCCGACGGCCTGGTGACCATCGACTACGACGTCTGTATCGGCTGTGCGAACTGCGTGATGGCCTGCCCCTACGAGGCGCGCTCGATCGTGCACGACGTGCGTTTCGCCTACGGCGACAAGCCGATCGCGTCCGAAGCGGTGCGCTTCGACCCGGCACGTATTGCGGTATCGATGAAATGTACTTTCTGTGTCGAGCGCATCGACCTCGCGGCGCAGACGGGCCAGATCCCCGGCCGCGACCCGGAAGTCACGCCGGCCTGCGTCAATTCCTGCATTTCCGGTGCGATGGCCTTTGGTGACATCGACGACCCGGACAGCAAGGTCAGCCGGCTGCTCGCAGAGACGCAGCATTTCCGCATGCACGAGGAACTCGGCACCGAACCGAGCGTGTATTACATCTGGGACAAGGGGTGAAAGCGGACATGAAAGCCAAAAACCTCAAGCCCGGTGACCGTTTGGCTCCCCGGCAGCAACACAACTGGGACTGGCGCGCGGCGTCGAACTTCATTGCTGGCGGGGCAGGCGGCGGACTGCTGTTCTGCGCCGCATTCGCGAGCCTGTGGGGCACCGACGTTCGCGCACTGCTGCTCGGCGGCATGGCGCTGATCGGTGCGGGGCTGACCTGCGTGTGGTTCGAGATCGGCCGGCCGTGGCGTGCGCTGAATGTCTATCGCCACCTCGCGACGTCGTGGATGACGCGCGAAGCGGCGGTTGCGCCGCTGGTGTTTATCTGTGGCGGGCTCGCACTGCTCACCGGGCACAGCATATTCGTGCTGCTGACAGGCTTGTTCGGCGCCGCCTTCGTCTACGCACAGGCACGCATTCTGTCTGCCGACAAGGGGATCCCGGCCTGGCGCCATCCGCGCTGCCTGCCGATGCTGGTTGCGACCGGCTTCGCGGAAGGCGCGGCGCTGGTGGCAGTGGCGTCGCCGTTCGTGATCACGAGCGCGGCGGGCCAGATCGGGGTCGCCGCCGTGACGCTCCTGCTGCTGCTGATTCGCGTCCTGCTGTGGCGCAGCTACCTCGCCGGCCTGCGCGCCGACGGGGCGCCGGACGGTAGCCTGCGCGCGCTGGCGGTGGTCGACGGGCAGTTCCTGATGTTTGGCAACCTGCTTCCGGCTGCATTGCTGCTGCTTGCGGCGCTCGGCGCTCCGCTGGTTGGCGTGGCGCTGATTCCGGCCGGATTGATCGCGGTCGGTGGCGGTTGGTTGCTCAAATACACGCTGGTGCGGCGCGCGGCCTTCACTCAGGGATTCGCGCTGAAGCATTTGCCGGTGCGCGGTCGCGGCACGGCGGGGGCAGCGGTGAAGCCCGGCTGGGGCGGGGCCAACTGACACAGCACGAATAGCAATACCGATAGCACCCGAAGCAAACAACAAGGCGGGGCCAGGCAGCCCCGTCCCTGCGACGCAGGAGGAGACGAGATGTACGAAGTGCGATTCCATGGCCGGGGCGGCCAGGGTTCGGTGATGGCGTCCGGCATTCTTGCGGCGGCGCTGGTCGAGGAGGGCAAGTACGCGGTGTCGATCCCGTCATTCGGGTTCGAACGTCGTGGCGCGCCGGTCGTCTCCTTTCTGCGCGCAAGCGACCGTGAAATCCGCCAGCTCACCAATATCTATCACCCCGACTGCATCATCTGCGTCGACCCGACGCTGACCAAGTCGGTCGACATCTTTGCCGGCCTCAAGCCCGGCGGCGCGCTGGTGCAGGCGACGCACCGGTCCCTCGAGGAGCTGGCGCTTCCCGACACCGTCGCCACCGTCGGCCTGTGCGATGCGGTGCGCATCGCGCTGGACATCTTCAAGCGGCCGATCACCAACACGCTGATGCTCGGCGCTTTCGCGCGCACGACCGGTATCGTGTCGCTCGATGCGCTGAAGCGCGCACTCGAAGACTCCGAATTCCGCGATGCCGGTCTTGTGCAGAACATGACCGCGCTCGAACGCGGCTACGCCGAAACCGTCGTGCATCAGATCGAAAGGAGGGCCGCGGCATGAGCCGGCATCACAGCTATCCGCTGTTCAACCTCGAGCAGGCGAACGTCCCGGACGATCTCTGTCCGGTCGCCACCGTCGTCAGCCCGATGCTGCCGGGCGACTGGCGCAGCATGCGGCCGGTGGTCGATCGCGACAAATGCGTCAAATGCGCGGTGTGCTGGCTGTACTGCCCGGTGCAGTGCGTCGAGGAACACGCCGCGTGGTTCGACTTCAACCTCAAGACCTGCAAGGGCTGCGGCATCTGCGCCAACGAATGCCCGCAACGGGCGATCACGATGATAGAGGAAGCCCAATGAGCACCGCGACCCTGGAAAAGCCGGCGACCGCGGACGCCGCACGCAAGCCGAAAGTCATTCTCTGCGAAGGCAACGAGGCCGCCGCGCTGGGTGTCGCGTTGGCGCGCCCCGACATGGTCGCGGTCTATCCGATCACGCCGCAGTCCTCGCTTGTCGAACACGTCGCCAAGCTGATCGCCGACGGCCGCATGGATGCCGACATCGTCGACGCGGAGGGCGAGCATTCGGTGCTATCCGTGCTGCAGGGTGGAGCACTCGCCGGTGCACGTACCTACACCGCGACCTGCGGCCCCGGCCTCGCCTTCATGTTCGAGCCGTATTTCCGCACCACGGGCATGCGGCTGCCGATCGTGATGTCGATCGTCACGCGCGACGGCATCACGCCGCAGTGCGTGTGGGGCGGGCATCAGGATGCGATGACGGTGCGCGAAGTCGGCTGGGTGCAGATCTACTGCGAATCCGTGCAGGAAGTGCTCGACACCACCGTGATGGCCTTCCGCATCGCCGAAGACCACGACGTGATGCTGCCGGTGAATATCTGCCTCGACGGAAACTATCTTTCCTACGGTACGTCGCGCGTCGAGCTGCCCGACCAGGCCGATGTGGATGCCTTCATGGGGCCGAAGGACGTCAACTGGCACGTCGCGCTCGATCCGCTGCGCCCGATGGCGGTCGATCCGCTGACCGGTGGCTCCGGAGGAAAAGGGCCGTCGACCTTCGTGCGCTATCGCAAGAGCCAGTGTCGCGGCATGCAGAACGCGCTGAGCGTGATAACAAAAGTGCACGAGGAATGGGCGCAACGCATCGGTCGCAGCTATGCGCCGCTGGTCGAGGAATACCGCCTCGACGACGCCGACTTCGCGATCATGACCCTCGGCAGTATGACCGGCGCCGCGAAGGATGCGGTCGACGAGGCCCGTGAGGCCGGCAAGAAGGTCGGCCTCATCAAGATCAAGACCTTCAGCCCCTTCCCGATCGACGCGCTGCTGCAGGCATTCCGCAAGATCCGCGCGCTCGGCGTCGTCGACCGTTCGGTGGGTTTCCGCTGGAACTGCGGGCCGATGTACCAGGAAACGATGGGCGTGCTGTACCGACTCGGGCGCCAGCTACCGTCGATGAGCTTCATCGGCGGGCTGGCCGGCGCGGATCTGACGATTCCGCATTTCCACCGCGTCATCGAGGAGACGGAAGCGCTGCTCACGGGGCCGATGCCTTCAGAACCTGTCTGGTTGAACGAGAAGGATTGAGGGCCGCGACCATGGATCAAGCAATGGAACAAACCAAATACCTGATCGTCGGCAGCAGCCACGCGGCGCTCGAAGCGGTGTCCGCGATCCGCATGCACGACCCCGAGGGCAGCCTCACCGTCGTCACGCGCGACGCGCATCTGCCGTATTCGCCGACCGTGCTGCCCTACGTCGTATCCGGCAAGTCCGCGCCCGAGCGCATCTTCCTGCGTGATGACGATTTTTTCGCGCGCAACAAGGTGAGCTACCGGCCCAAGGCCGCGCTCGCCGCGCTGCACGCCGACTCGAACACCGCCGAACTCGCCGACGGCTCGCACCTGGCGTATGAAAAGCTGCTGCTCGCCACCGGTGCCTCGCCGGCGATCCCGCCGATCCCCGGCATCGACACCGTCTCCTACCACGTGCTGCGCACCCTCGACGACGCGCTGAAGCTGCGCGACGCGATCGCCAAATCGAAACAGGCGGTCGTGCTCGGTGCCGGCCTCGTCGGTATGCACGCGGCGGAAAATCTCGTGAAAGCCGGCGCCAGCGTGACCATCGTCGAGATGAGCGACCAGCTCACCGCCGGCTATTTCGACAAGGTCGCCGCGCAGATGATCGAGCAGGCCTTCATCGACAACGGCGCGAAGATCATGACCGGCAACCGCGTCGTGCGCCTCGAGCCGTCGCCGGTCGGCGCGAAACTGACGCTGGAAAACGGCACCACGCTCGAAGCCGACCTGTTGCTCGTCGCCACCGGCGTGAAGCCCGAAATGGCCTACCTTAACGGCAGCGGCGTCGAGCACGGGCAGGGCATCCTCGTCGATGACCGCATGCAGACCAGCGTTGCCAACGTCTGGGCCGCGGGCGACTGCGCGCAGGCACGCGGTTTCTTCACCGATACCCAAGTGATGAACGCGATCCTGCCCGATGCGACGGTGCAGGGCCGCGTCGCCGGCATGGCGATGGCAGGCGATCCGGGCATCAAGGAATACCCCGGCGGCGTGCCGCTCAACACCTACCACTTCTTCGGTCGCCACGCGATTTCGGTCGGCAGCAGCAAGGTTCCCGAAGGTGGCGAGGTCGTCACGCGCTTCGATGAAAAAACCGGCCGCTACCTCAAGGCGATTTTCCAGGATGGCCGTCTCACCGGCATTTTCGGCGTCAATGAGTTCTTCGACGGCGGCGTGATGTGCCAGCTGATCCTGCGGCGCATCGACCTCACCGACGTCAAGGAACGCCTGCTGGCGAATCCGCTGGCGGTCGGCCGCGAAATCATGTCGAAGACCTGGCGTTAAGCGCCCGGACCAAGGAGCAGATGATGGTACGAGCTTTCAACACCATTGCCTTCGACGCCGCCAAGTGCGACGGCTGCGGCGATTGCATGGTCGCCTGTGCGCAGGCCAAGACCGGCACCGACGACATTGCGCGTTCGCGCATCCAGATCGTCGGTCGTGAAAAGGATTTCGAACTGGCGCTGTGCCGCCAGTGCGCCGATCCGAAATGCGTCACCGTGTGCCCGGCGGGCGCACTGGGCAAGGACGGCGAGACCGGCGTGATCGGCTGGGACGCCAGCAAGTGCGTCGACTGCCTGTTGTGCACGGTCGGCTGTGCCTACGCCGGCATCGCGCTCGACGAGGTCTCCGGCCACGTGTCGAAGTGCGACACCTGCGACGGCAACCCCGCCTGCGTGCCGGCCTGTCCGCACGGCGCGCTGAAATACATCACCACCGCGAACATCTACAACGAGGTCGGCGACTGGGAAGACCTCTTCGCGCCGGGCCTCGCCGGCTGCCAAGGCTGCAACACCGAGTTGCTGATGCGCCACACGCTGCGTCGCGTCGGCCCGGACACGGTGCTCGCAACGCCGCCGGGCTGTGTGCCGGGCATGGGCTCGGTCGGCTTCAACGGCACGACCGGCACCAAGGTGCCGGTGTTCCACCCGCTGCTGACCAACACCGCCGCGATGCTCGCCGGCATCAAGCGCCAGTACAAGCGCGTCGGGCGGGAGATCAACGCGTTGGCGATCGCCGGTGACGGCGGCGCCTCCGACGTCGGCTTCCAGTCGCTGTCCGGCGCGGCCGAGCGCGGCGAACAGATGCTCTTCATGGTCGTCGATAACGAGGGCTACATGAACACCGGCATGCAGCGTTCCAGCTGCACGCCCTACGGCGCCTGGACCTCGACGACGCCAGTCGGCGCGGGCTGCTCGGCGGGCATGCCGTCGCAGGGCAAGACGCAGGACGCGAAGAACCTGCCGCTGATCATGGTCAACCACCGCTGCGCCTACGTCGCGACGGCCTCGACCGCGTACATGGAGGATCTCTACGAGAAACTCGACAAGGCGCTGCTGGCGTCGAAAACCGGCTTCGCCTACCTCCACGTGTATTCGCCCTGTACCACCGGCTGGCGTTTCCCGACCCACCAGAACATGGAAGTCGCGCGCAAGGCGGTCGAGACCAATTTCGTGATGCTGTGGGAGTTCACGCCCCAGAAAGGCTTGCGCTTCACGAAGCCGGTCGACGATCCGTTGCCGGTTACCGAGTACCTCAAGGTGATGGGGCGTTTCCGTCACCTCAGCGAGGATCAGATCACGCATATCCAGGGCAAGGTCGTGGAGAACGCGAAGTTCGTTCAACGTTTTTCGGAGCAGGCGCATGGCGGCTAGACAGGGTTGGGAAGCGGGGCAGGCCCCGGCGGGTGATATGCTGGAACCGATCGAGAAGGCCAGCCGCGACGAACTCGCGGCGCTCCAGCTCGAACGCCTCAAGTGGTCGCTGCAACACGCCTACGACAACGTCGCGCATTACCGCGCCGCTTTCGATGCGGCCGGCGTCCATCCATCGGACGTCAAGGAACTGTCCGATCTCGCGCGTTTCCCCTTCACCAGCAAGAAGGAACTGCGCGACAACTACCCCTACGGGATGTTCGCGGTGCCGATGAGCGAGATCGTGCGCATCCACGCCTCGTCCGGCACCACCGGCCTGCCGACGGTCGTGGGCTATACGAAGAACGACATCGCGATGTGGGCGGGCGTGATGGGCCGTTCGCTGCGTGCGGCCGGCGGCACGCGCAACGACATCATCCTCAACTCCTACGGCTACGGCCTGTTTACCGGCGGCCTCGGCGCACACTACGGCGGCGAGCACCTCGGTGCGACGATGATCCCGATGGGCGGCGGCAACACCGAGAAGCAGGTGCAGCTGATCCGTGAATTCCAGCCGACGATGATCATGGCCACGCCATCCTACATGCTGACGATCGCCGACGAACTGCAGAACATGGGCATCGACCCGGCGTCCACGTCGCTGCGCGTCGGTGTGTTCGGCGCCGAGCCGTGGACCAACGAAATGCGCCGCGAAATCGAGACACGCCTCGGCATCGACGCCATCGACATCTACGGCCTGTCGGAGGTCATCGGCCCGGGTGTCGCCTGCGAATGCATCGAAACCAAGGACGGCCCGCACATCTGGGAAGACCACTTCTACCCCGAGATCATCGACCCGGTGACCGGCGAAGTGCTGCCTGACGGCACGCCCGGCGAACTGGTATTCACCTCGCTGACCAAGGAGGCGCTGCCGATCGTGCGCTACCGCACGCGCGACCTCACCGTGCTGCTGCCGGGCACCGCGCGCACGATGCGGCGCATCGGCAAGATCACCGGCCGCAGCGACGACATGCTCATCATCCGTGGCGTCAACGTCTTCCCGACGCAGATCGAGGAAATCATCCTGCGCCACGAAAGCCTGTGCGGCCACTATCAGCTGCACATCACGCGGCCGAATCACATGGACGAACTCACGGTGCTCGCGGAGTTGCGCAGCGATCTGTCGGACGTCCTCAACGAAAGCCAGCGTGCGGCGATCGCGACCACGGTGCGCCACGAGATCAAGAGCGGTGTCGGCGTCAGTGCCGACGTGTATGTGCTGGAGACCGGGCGTATCGAACGTACCCAGGTCGGCAAGGCGAAACGGGTCATCGACAAGCGCCCGAAGGGCGCGCCGGCATCCTGACGCGCCACGTCGGAAAACAACTAACCGGCCACCGCGCAACGTGTGTGGCGCAATCGGAGACAGTGCAGTGAACGATCGATCGACCATCAATCCGGGGGCGGCGGTGAATGCCGTCACCGGCGAGTTGTTCAAGCAGGCCGTGGCGGAGGGGCGCGACAGTCTCAATCAGGCGGAACTCGAACGCTTCGTTGCGAGTTTCGGCGCGGCATTGACCGACGGCGTACCCGGCGGCGTCGACCTGCGCATCGAGCTGAACAACACCCGCGAATTCGGCATGGTGCTCAGCGCCGGCCTCGGCGGCCTCGACGCGGCGCTCGATCGCGCCAATTTCCGCAAGGACCGCGCAAGCGTTACCGCGGCCGTCGAACTGACCGACGCCGCCGACTTCCTCGGGCTGTTCCGTCGCACGCTTGCGTACCAGAAGATGGCGGCCATTGCCCAACGCGACGGCCGTCGGCCACCCGATCAGGTGCTGGAATTCTGCTTTGGCGTGATGCTCGGCCTCGGCCACGAATACTCGGCGCAGAATCCGCAGGCCGAATTCGTGCTGCGCAGTCTCCAACTCGACGCGGTGCAGTTCGCCAAGAAGCCCACCGTCGGCGCCGCGCGCTGCGAGTTCGGCGTTCCGGTCGCCGGCCGCCTGCCGCGCCCCGTGCACAAGATCGACAAACTGATCCACCCCCGCTCGATCGGCATCATCGGCGTGTCCGCCACCAGCATGAACTTCGGCCGCATCATCCTGAAGAACCTGATGGGCAGCGGTTACCCGAAGGAAAAGCTGACGATCCTGCGCCCCGGCGAGAGCGAAATCGACGGCGTGCGCTGCGTGGACGGCCTCAAGGCACTCGACCACAATCTCGACCTGCTGATCGTCGCGGTCGCCGCCGATGCGGTGTACGACCTCGTCGACGAGATCATCGAAACCGACGCCGTCGAATCCGTGATGCTGATCCCCGGCAGCCTCGGCGAAACGCAGAAGAGCCGCGAACCCGCCGCAGCGCTCGCCGCCCGCATCAACGCCGCGCACGGCAGACCCGGCGGCGGGCCGGTCTTCCTCGGCGCGAACTGCCTCGGCGTCGTGTCGCATCCGGGCGGCTACGACTCCTGGTTCATCCCGCTCGAACGCCTGCCCAAGCCGCAGAAGAAGGTCGAACGCAATTCGGTGATGCTGAGCCAGAGCGGCGCCTTCATGATCACGCGCCTCTCCCAGAATCCGTGGCTCGACCCGCGTTACATGCTCGCGCTCGGCAATCAGACCGACCTCACACATGGCGACATGCTCGCCTATTTCGGTGAGCTCCCCGAGATCGAAACGCTCGGCGTCTACATCGAAGGCTTCAAGGACGGCGACGGCCTCGATTTCGCCAAAGCGGTGCGCAAGGCCGTGCTCAATGGCAAGCAGGTCGTCGTCTACAAATCCGGTCGCACCGAGGCCGGCGCCGGTGGCGTGATGGGTCACACCGCGTCGATCGCCGGCGACCCCGTGCTGTTCGACGCCGTGCTGCGCCAGGCCGGCGCGATCGTCGCCGAAGACTTCAACAGCTTCGACGATCTCTTCTACATCGCCGGCGCGTTGCATCACAAGCAAGTAGGAAAACGCCTCGGCGCGATCAGTGGCGCCGGCTTCGAAGCCGTCGGCATGGCCGATTCGATCGTGTCGGAAACGTTCTCGCTGGAAATGGGCGAACTTGAACCCGCCACCGTCCAGCGCGTGCAGGAAATCCTCGCCGCCAAGCGCCTCGATGCGCTGGTCGAAGTGCGCAACCCCATCGACATCAACCCCGGCGCGGACGACGAAGCGCACCTGCAGATCACCGAAGCCTTCCTCGACGATCCGAACATCGACGCCGTCGTCGTCGGCCTCGACCCGACCGCACCGTCAATCCGCGGACTCGAAGCGAGCAAATTGCGCCCCGGCTACGACTTGTCGGACCCGAAGGGCACCGTGCACATCTACCCGCCGCTCGCCGCGAAGAGCGACAAGCCGGTCATCGGCATCGTCGACGGCGGCGTGCTCTACGATGCGATGGCCGCGCGCCTGATGGACCAGGGCGTGTGCGTATTCCGCAACTGCGGCCGCGGCACTCGCGCGCTCGCACGCTACGTCGAGGCTCGCCTCAACGCCGACGCAATCCGCCAGCGCGCCAAATAAGCGAAATCGACACGAACCCGGCGCCGGCCCAGTCCGGCGCCAAAACCAAGGAGACTGCAACATGAGCGAACTCAAGGCCGGCCTGACATCGACCCGCCGCTACGACATCGACAAGGGCCGCACCATCGGCTTCATGGGCGACGACTGCCGCGTCTATTCGACGCCTTCGCTGCTCTACGACATCGAAGTCGTGTGCCGCGACCTGCTGCTGGAACACATCGAAGCCGGCAAGGACTCCGTCGGCACCCGCGTCGAACTCGACCACGTCGGCGCCACCTTGCTGGGCATGTGGATCGAGATTACCGTCACCGTCACCGAGGTTAACGGGCCCGCCGTCACCTTCGAATTCAGCGCTCGCGACGCCCTCGAAGAAGTCGCCCGCGGCAAACACAGCCGCTTCGTCGTCGGCGCGGAAAAAACCGCTCAGCGGCTGAAGGCGAAGCTGGAAAAGGCGCTGGCAAGCGCCTGAGTTACCGTATCTGTGGCCAAGCCGGCAGCTTTCACGGGCTGCCGGCACGACTGCAAGGCGGCTCCTCCGGCATCTCGACGCCCTGCGCGGCTTACAGCACGTAACGCAGGATCGCAACGTAGTGGGCCGCACTACCCGCGATCACGAACAGGTGCCAGATGCCATGAGCGTGCCTGAGGCGCGTGTCGAGTGCATAGAAAACGATGCCGAGCGTATAGAACAGCCCGCCGGCCACGACCCAGGCGAAACCCGCCGGCCCCAGCACCCGCAGTAGCGGGACCAGGGCGGCCAGGGCTACCCAGCCCATTACCACGTAGATCACGACCGACAGTATTCGCGCTCCGCCCCTCGGCCTCAGCTCCTGCAGGCTGCCGAGCACTGCGAGTCCCCACACCGCTCCAAGCAGCGACCAGCCCCACGGGCCACGCAGTGTCACCAGGCAGAACGGGGTGTACGTCCCGGCGATGAGCAGATAGATGCTGTGATGGTCCAGCTCGCGCAGGATGTCTTTGGCCCGCCCGCGCAGGCTGTGGTACGCCGCGGAGAAACTGTAGAGCAATACCAGCGTCGCGCCGTAGACCGAGACGCTCACGACCTTCCACGGGTCGCCATCCTGCGCGGCGAGTACGATGAGCACGACGGTGCCAGCTAGCGCCAGCATGGCCCCGACGAGATGCGTCAGCGCGTTGAACTTCTCTCCGTAATACATTGGCTTGGGCGTACCTCCGTCGATCGCCCGGTCCACCAAGAGCAGGCCCTGCAGCGGTCGTTCGGCGGACTGGGATCCCTCTCGGGCCAATCATAGCGCGCAGAAGCGGCTCTCGCGGCTTCCCTTGTAACGACCTGAAATCGTTGCTCATGGCCGAAATCGATCCCTCACACCGTAACAGGCCGCATGACGCACGTTGTCGTACCTATCGGGCTATGCATGGTCCGTCACGCCAGGTGGGACCGCAGGTCTCGCACGACTCGCGTCCGCTCCAGTAAACTGCGCGTTCTGGAGAGCAATTCAATGACCGACGAAGAATTCATGCTTGCCGCGCTGGAGCAGGCGCGGATGGCTGGGGCCTGCGAGGAAGTGCCGGTCGGGGCCGTGGTGGTGCTGGACGGCGAGATCGTGGGGCGTGGCTTCAACCAGCCGATCCGTCAACACGACCCGACCGCGCACGCCGAGGTGATGGCGCTGCGCGACGCAGCGGCACGCCTGGGCAATTACCGCCTGCCGGGCTGCGAACTTTATGTGACGCTGGAACCGTGTGCGATGTGCAGTGGCGCGATCATGCACTCGCGTATTGCGCGGGTGGTGTTCGGCGCGCGCGATCCGAAGACCGGCGTGGCCGGCAGCGTCATCGACCTGTTCGCCGAGCCGCGCCTGAATCATCATGCGAGCGTCACCGGTGGCGTTCTTGCCGATGAGTGCGGCAGCATGCTGTCGAATTTTTTTGCCGCACGGCGTGGCCGTACGCTCGTGGCCTGATCGTCGTGCGCATTCACGTCAGCCTCGCTGAACAGCGCCTGAGCCTGTACGGACCGGACGGGGCGTGCATCCGCCGTTACGCGGTGTCGACGGCACTGAACGGCGCAGGCGAACTGCAGGACAGCAACTGCACCCCGCGCGGACGGCATCGCGTGCGAGCACGCATCGGCGCGGGTGCGCCGGCTGGCACGGTGTTCCGCGGGCGGCGCCCGACCGGCGAGATCTGGACCCCGGAACTGGCCGAGCAACATCCCGCGCGCGACTGGATCCTGTCGCGCATCCTGTGGCTGTGCGGCTGTGAGCCCGGACGCAACCGGCTCCGCAACGTCGATTCGATGCGCCGCTACATCTACATCCACGGCACGCCGGACGACCAGCCGATGGGCGTACCGCGTTCGCACGGTTGCATCCGCATGCGCAACCGCGACGTGATCGAGCTGTTTGACCTGGTGCCGGTGGGCACCCGTGTCGACATTGACGAAGCACGCTGCAGGCAAACCGAAGGGCTGCACATGCCTCTGGCCCCGACCATCCGCATTCTCGACTGGACGGAAGCGGCCCCGCTGGTCATGCCCTTGCGTGAACAGGTGTTCGTCGTCGAGCAGGGGGTGCCGGCGGCGCTGGAACGCGATGCCAACGACCCGCTGTGCCGCCATGCGGTAGCCGCGAGCGCGGACGGCTGCGTCATCGGCACCGGGCGCCTGCTGCCGGACGGACATATCGGGCGCATGGCGGTCGCCGCCCAGTCGCGCGATCGCGGTATCGGCGGGCTGATCCTTGAAGCGCTGGTCGAAGAGGCCGCACGGCGAGGCTTTGCGGAAGTGGCACTGAACGCCCAGATTGCCGCAGTCGATTTCTACCTGCGTCACGGCTTCGCGCCGGAAGGCGATATCTTCATCGAAGCCGGTATCGAACACCAGACAATGCGTCGCCGACTCGTTTCCTGAGTCCGGCTAGGAACGCGGTCCGCTGGCCGCACCGACAAAACGGTGGAGCGCCTCGCTGGCGAATTCGCCTTTCGCGTCCCAGGTCCATTCGCGGAACGTCACCCTGCCATCGCGATGCACCGCAATCAGAGTCGAACAGCGCGTGCCGTAGCCGGGGGCGCGAATGAAGGCTGGCGACAGCCAGCGTTCCCAGTCCGTGCTGACACCGGTTTCCGGCAGGTGATGATCCGGGGCAGGCGTGTCGTCGCGCAGCATTGACAGGAAAGCGTCATGGGCTGGCAACTGCGCGAGCGCCGCAGCGAAGTGTTCCCGTGCGAGCCGTACCTTCGGCCACGGCGTGTCGAGCACATGGTTCGACAGGCCGTATACGCCCGGCTCCAGCATGCGCACGACGCCGGTGGTGCTCTCGTGAATGCCAAGTTGCTTGCCGTCGCTCACCAGCAGGTTGAAGGCGGCGTACTCGGCACTGACGGCGGCCACCACGTCCAGACGGGATTGAGCATTGTCGCTGGCAGTCAGGCAATCGCGCACGAGCGTGCCGCGTGACGGCGCGCCCGCTCGGTGCAGCGTCGGATCGCGATAATTGGTCAGTGCCGCAAAGCGACCATTGCGGCTGATCCCCATCCACGTGCCGCCGGCTTCCAGATCGCGACCCGCGAGCAGCTCCGGCGCATCGGTCCACCAGTGGGCCGGCACAGCCGGACGGGCGAGAAATTCATCGCGATTGGCGGCAACGACCAGCGGGTAATCCGGGTGAGCCTGCCAGCCGACGACAATCAGGCACATTCGACAAAACGTTCCAGGTGCCGTCCGGACCCCGGTTCGACCAGATCCGTAACCTGGTGAGCTTCGGTCTCGACGCGCAAGGCGGCTTCAAACGCGGCCGAATCGGCCACCGACTCGTAGATTTCCATCCACGTCACATCATCCCCGCAGCGTTCGAGCAGGCGCCCCTGGACGCCGGTGCGCGCCGCCAGGGCGGCCTGCATTGTACGGACGGTCGCATGCGCATCCTCGCGCTCCGCGTCGGCACGGACCCTGTAGTAGATGTAATAAGCGACTGGTACGGCGGTATCGTTCGTCATTTTTCGGGCAGCGAGTAAGGCAGATCGAGAAACTCTAGACGAGGCCCCTGCAGACTTCCAAGATGCGCTTCACCGGCCGCCGCAGAACTCGTCTGCATCACTACCAGCGCCTCGAAACCGCCATCCGGTGCAGGTACTACATTGACCAGCTTTCCTGCCGACTGTTCGCCGAAATCCGGCGTGAATACGTCGGCACCCGCGGCGGGTGCCGTGTCGGTGTTCACGTGAATGCGGTACATGCGTTTTTTCAGCTTGCCCAAGTACTGTGTGCGCGCGACGATTTCCTGGCCGGGGTAGCAACCCTTGCTGAAACTCACGCCGCCGATGACCTCGAAGTTCAGCATTTGCGCGACAAACTCCTCCTGCGTCGCGGCCGTAATCAGCGGCAGGCCGGCGCGGATCATCGCCAGCTGCCAGGCGGCGGTGCCGGCCTTGTGGGCACCACTCGCGACCAGCTTGTCGAAGATCTCCGGTGCCGACGTCGAGGACAGGGCAAGAACCAGATTCCGTTCATCGAGGCGAATGCAACGCACCTCGCCCGCGACCGCCTGTGTCATCGGCGCGACGGGTGCCGCGATGCCGGCGCGCGCCAGCACGGCGCTGGTGTCGCCGCCACTGACGCCGATCAGTACGGTGTCCGCACCTGCGTCGCCGAGCTGCACCTTGCTGCGCAGCACGTACATCGACAACTTCTTGAGCAGCATCGGCTGAACGTCCGCGGACGCTGCAATCATCTGGCCAGCGGCGTCATTCCACATCAGCAGGCTCGCCAGCATGCGCCCCTTCGGGGTGTTGAAGCTCGACCACTGCGCGCCGTCCGCGCCGAGCTTTTTCACGTCGTTGGAGAGCAGGTTGTGCAGAAAACCGACCGAATCGTCCCCGGCGCTGCGAATCAGGCCGAGATGCACCAGCGGCACGACCACCGTGCCGGACGCCGCGGCGCGAACTTCGGCCTCCGGCGAGTCAAAACGGATAGTGGAATTTTCAAGCGTGGCACCCGCGCGGGCGAGAAAGTCGGTCCAGGGTGTGTTCATGTCTGTTTGTCGGGAGCAGGGAAAGGGGATGAAGTATTATAGGGCCCCGCAGACGCGATGGTTGCACGTCAAACATTTCCGGGCCGGTACTCGCGTGCCCGGCATCCGGTTCACAATTTCCGCCCTGATGAAGGCCCTGATCCTCCGTTTGTTGATCGTACTCGCGCTCGCCGTCGCGGCGCTCTCCGCTGCGGCGTGGTGGTATGCGCAGCGACCGCTGAAACTTGTGCAGCCGGTGGTGGATTTCACCGTTCAACGCGGGTTCACGATGCGTCAGGCGGCCGCTGCGATTTCCGCTGCCGGCGTCGACGTCAGCCCACGCGCCTTGTACTGGCTGGCACGCGTTACCGGCAAGGCCGAGCGGATTCTCGCCGGCAGCTACGAAGTCCACGAGGGCGTGACGCCGTGGTTGCTCATTCTCAAGTTGTCGAGTGGAGACGTGTCACAGGCGGAACTGCGTCTGCTCGAGGGGTGGAACTTCCGCCAGGTACGCGCCGCGCTCGAAACGCATCCCGATCTCCTGCGCGACACCGCAAGCTTGTCGGAGGCTGACATCCTGCGCGCGATCGGCGCCAGCGAACAGCACCCCGAGGGCCTGTTCTTCCCGGATACCTATCTCTTCGACAAACAATCGAGTTCGCTCGCCGTGCTGCGGCGTGCGTACGCAGCGATGAAGCAACGACTTGCGCAGGCCTGGGAGGCGCGTGATCCGCTCCTGCCGCTCGCTTCGCCCTACGAGGCACTGATCCTAGCGTCGATCATCGAAAAAGAAACCGGCCGCCCTGAAGACCGCGGACTGGTTGCCTCGGTATTTGCCAATCGCCTGCGTATCGGCATGCGCCTGCAAACGGATCCGACGGTCATTTACGGATACGGTGACGGTTTCGACGGGCGCCTGCGCAAGTGGCATCTCGAGACCGATCACCCATACAACACGTACACGCGTGCGGGACTGCCACCGACGCCCATCGCAATGCCAGGCAGCGACGCGCTGAATGCCGCAGTGCGCCCGGCGCCAAGCGACTATCTCTATTTCGTCTCCCGCGGCGACGGGAGCAGCGAGTTTTCAAGCAACCTCAACGACCACAACAAGGCCGTCAATCGTTATCAGCGGGGACCAGGAAGTTGACCGACACGCGCGCCCCGGGGCGCTTCATCACCTTCGAGGGGATCGACGGTGCCGGCAAGAGCAGCCAGATCGCGGCACTCGTCGCGCTGCTCGAATCACGCGGGCTGAGCGTCGACCAGACACGCGAACCTGGCGGTACTGCGCTGGGAGAAAAGCTGCGGGACCTGCTGCTGCACGAGCCGATGCACCTTGAAACCGAGGCGATGCTGATGTTCGCCGCGCGTCGCGAACACCTTGCCGCGCGCATCAAGCCGGCGCTGGAAGCCGGCAGATGGGTGGTGTCCGATCGTTTCACCGATGCAACCTACGCCTACCAGGTCGGCGGGCGCGGGCTGGATGCCGCCAAGTTTGCCGCGCTGGAAAACTGGGTTCACCCCGGATTCCAGCCCGAACTGACCCTGGTTTTCGACCTCGCGCCGGAAATCGCCGCGGCGCGGGTTGCCAGCACGGGTGTCAATCCCGACCGTTTCGAGCGCGAACAACGCGACTTCTTCGAACGGGTGCGTGCTGCCTATCTTGAGCGCGCACGCATGGCGCCTGAACGGATCCGGGTCATCGCCGCCGATCGACCACCGCAACAGATTCGCGCCGAGCTCGAAGCCATCGTCACGGAGCGCTGGTTCCGATGATCCACCCGTGGCTGCAGGAAACCTGGCAGCGTCTGATCGGTCTTGGCGAACGCCTGCCGCATGCACTGCTGTTTGTCGGGCCGGCCGGTCTGGGCAAACGCGACCTCGCCGACGCCCTGGCGGCGCGACTGCTGTGTGCGACGCCCGGCCCGGACGGACATGCCTGCGGCCACTGCACGCCCTGCCAACTCAGGATTTCCGGCAACCACCCGGATCTCTTGCCGGTTGTCCCGGCCGCCGACACCGTTGCGGCGGACGGCGACGGGGCCGAGGACGCCGCTGACGGCGGAGCAGCGAAGAAGAAATCGTCGCAGATCGTCATCGAGCAGATCCGCGACCTGCAGGAATCGCTCGCGGTCACCGGCCACCAGAGCAGCCGCCGTGTCGTCATCGTCGATCCCGCCGAGGCGATGAACGCCTTCACCGCCAACGCTTTGCTCAAGCTCCTCGAAGAGCCGCCCGAAGGCTGCATATTCCTGTTGATCTCGTCCGCGCCGCGCCGCCTGTTGCCGACCATCCGCAGCCGCTGCCAGCAATGGACTTTTTCGCGTCCGACGGGCGACGCCGTCGCGCACTGGCTGAGCACCCAGGATGCCGTTGCCGGCGATCTGCTCGCCCTCACCGGGGGCATGCCGCTGGCAGCGCAGCGTCTGGCGCAGAACGGTTCGGACTTACTGCTCAAGCGCTTCGTCAAGGATCTCGGGCAGCTTCCTGCGGGAGATCCGCTCAGGCTTGCGGGGCAGTGGGAAAGCTGGCTCAAGTCGAAGGAGGCGCTCGCTGCCGGCTTCGGCATGGTTCAGCTCGTCGAATGGATGCAGCGCTGGGTCACTGACCTTGCCTCCCTGCGGCTCGGCGGACGGCTGCGCTTCTTTCCTGCAGAGGAAGGCGTGCTGTCCGCGCTGGCTTCGCGCACCAACGTGGCAATGGTGGTGAACTGCTACAATGAACTGGCCCGGATTCGCCGGGTAGCCCAGCATCCCCTCAATGCCAGACTGATGCTCGAAGACATGCTCTTGCGCTATGCGCGCGCCGTAACCGGATCCCGCCGATGAGCGAAGCTGCCAAACCGAGCGTGGCACGCCCCAGCGTGCTGTCGCTGAACATCAACTCCAAGTCCGCGCTGTACGCGGCCTACATGCCCTTCCTCGCCAACGGCGGCATCTTCGTGCCCACGCCGCGCGTGCATGCGCTCGGCGACGAGGTGTTCATGCTGCTGCAGCTCATGGACGATCCCACCAAGCATCCGGTGGCAGCGACCGTGGCGTGGGTCACGCCCCACGGTGCGCAGGGTGGCAAGACGCAGGGGATCGGGGTGCACTTCAGCGCTGACGAATCCGGCAAGGCACTGCGCGGCCGCATCGAGCAGATCCTCGCCGGCCACCTCGGCTCCAATCGCCCGACCCATACGCTTTGATTTCCGCCTGATGTTCGTCGATTCCCACTGCCATCTGGACTTTCCTGACCTGGCAAGCCGCGAAGAGGCGGTGCTTGCAGCGATGGCCGCCAATCGCGTCGGCCACGCCCTGTGCGTCAGCGTCAAACTGGAAGACTTTCCGCGCGTCCTCGCACTGGCCGAGCGACACCCGCAGCTTTCCGCGTCGGTCGGCGTGCATCCGGACAACGACGGCGTCGAAGAGCCGGACGAAGCCCGCCTGCTCGCGCTCGCCGACCATCCCAAGGTCGTCGCGATCGGCGAAACCGGACTCGACTACTATTGGCAGAAGGACGCGCCCGAATGGCAGCGCAATCGCTTCCGCACTCACATCCGTGCCGCGCGGGTCTGTGGCAAGCCGCTCATCGTGCATACCCGTTCAGCAGCCGAAGACACCCTGCGCCTGATGCGCGAGGAACGTGCGGGAGAAGCTGGTGGCGTGATGCACTGCTTCACCGAATCACGCGACGTCGCGGAAGCCGCGCTGGACCTCGGCTTCTACATTTCCTTCTCCGGCATCGTCACCTTCAAGAACGCCACTGAGCTCAAGGCGGTTGCACAGTATGTGCCGCTTGATCGCCTGCTGATCGAGACCGATGCGCCTTATCTCGCGCCGGTCCCGCACCGCGGCAGGACCAATGAGCCCGCGTGGGTCGTCCACGTGGCCGAAGAAATCGCCCGCCTGCGCAACGAAACACTCGAGCGTATTGAAACGGCGACCACCGAAAACTTTTTCCGGCTCTTTCACCATGCCCAAGCACACTGAATCCGTGAGGCGCCTCGCCGCCGCCGCCCTCGTTGCCGTATCGCTCGGCAGCGGTCTCGTGCATGCGGACAGCTATGAGGATTCGCTCAGCGCCGCACGCCGCGGTGATACACAGCAACTCGTGCAACTCCTCAATCGTGGCCTCGACCCTGACACCGTGGACGCGCAGGGCAATACCCTGCTGATGCTTGCTGCGCGAGATGGCAACGCCCAGACGGTGGAAGCGCTGCTCAAGTACCGACCAAAGGTTTCGCGGCGCAATCCCGCGGGCGATTCCGCCCTGATGCTTGCGGTGTTGAAGGGCGAAACCGCGGTGGTCGACCTGTTGCTCGATGCCGGCGCACAGGTGAACCATGACGGCTGGACGCCACTGATGTACGCCGCTTTTGAAGGGCGCCTCGAACTCGTTGAACGTCTGCTTGCACGTAGCGCAGACGTTCAGGCGCTGGCGCCGAATCAGTCCAATTCACTCATGCTCGCGGCGCGCAACGGGCATATCGAGGTCGTTCGGCGCCTGCTCAAAACCGGGATCAGCCTCGATCAGAAAAATGATGCCGGCTTTACGGCCGAGAGCTGGGCACTGGAGAACGGCAACACCGATATCGCCGCTCTGCTTCGCGCCGAGCGCGGCCGTCGTCCGGCACTTCCGGCGGGTGGAGCTCCCGGTACTCAATAAGCGGGACCGCCAGGCAGCAGAAGGGGGCTGTCGCCGGATTCCTCCCCGCGCCCAATCTCGCCGGGCGCTCAGTGCCGGCTGCTCCCGCAGCGCAAGTGCTCGGCGAGGCGTGCCGCGGTGATCACCGTGTTGGCGTGAATTGCCACCGTATCGTCGATGTCATGCGCGTAACCGCCGGCCATCGCAAGGGCCACCGGCGTGCCGTGCGCAATACAGGTCTGCAGTACCAGTTCGTCGCGCGCAGCCAGCCCCTCGAAACTCAGCGCCAGGCGTCCGAGACGATCACCGTGGTACGGGTCCGCTCCGGCCAGATAGATCACGAGATCCGGCGCGATGCGCCCAAAGACGCTCATCAATCCATGGCGGAGCGCCTCCAGGTAAGCCTCGTCGCCGGTTCCGTCCGGCAGTTCGATGTCGAGATCCGATGCGGCCTTGCGGAACGGGAAGTTCTTCTCGCCGTGCAGGCTGAAGGTGAAGAAGTCAGGCTCTCCCGACAGAATCGTGGCGGTGCCATCACCCTGGTGAACATCGCAGTCGACGATCGCCACCTTGCGCACCCGTCCTTCGGCGCGCATCGTCAGCGCCGCGATCGCCGCATCGTTGAATACGCAGAAGCCGGAACCGAAATCATGGTGAGCATGGTGCGTGCCGCCCGCCAGATTGGCCGAGCAACCTTGTGCCAGCGCGTGACGGCAGGCCTGCAGCGTGGCACCAGCCGAACGGCGTGAGCGCTCGACCATCTGTGGCGACCACGGGAATCCGATACTGCGCTGCTCCACCGGTTCCAGCGTCCCCGTAACCATGCGCTGCAGGTAGTCGGGGTGATGTGCGCGCAAGATTTCCTCGTCCGTGGCGGCCTCCGGCACAACGAAGTCCCCGGTGGAAAACGCCCCGCACTTGGCGAGCCGCTCGCGCAGGCGCGAGTATTTTTCCATGGGAAAGCGATGTCCCTGCGGCAATGGCAACACGAAGTGATCGGCGTAAAAAAGTTTCACGGCAGGTTTTCCTTTAGGGCCTGCGCTCGGGGGCGCGAATGTCCTCATCCGGGCGATCGACGCAAGCGGCGATGCCCATTAAACTCGAAGGCACCCCCACAGACAATTCCCTCCAAACCTGCCTGAACAGGTGAAGACATGAGCGTCATCGAAACGATCCGGCAGTGCCACCCCAAACTCATTAAAATTCGCCGTGACATCCATGCCCACCCGGAACTCGCGTTCGCAGAACATCGCACCGCGGATCTGGTTGCCCGCCACCTCGAGTCGCTAGGTATCGAAGCACATCGCGGTGTCGGCCGTACCGGCGTGGTCGGCGTACTGCGCTCCGGTCGCAGCCTGCGCGCCGTCGGCCTGCGCGCTGACATGGACGCGCTGCCGATCCAGGAGCGCAACGACTTTGCCCACCATTCCCGGCATCAGGGCTGCATGCACGCCTGCGGACACGACGGACACACCACCATGCTGTTAGGCGCCGCCGAAGTGCTGGCCGCGCACCCGGATTTCGACGGCACTGTGTACTTCGTGTTCCAGCCCGCCGAAGAAGGTGAAGGCGGCGCGGATGCGATGGTCGACGACGGCTTGTTTGATCGCTTCCCGATGGAGTCCATCTTCGGCATGCACAACTGGCCGGGTCAGCCCGCCGGGCAATTTGCCGTGCATGCGGGTCCCGTGATGGCCAGCGCCGACCGTTTCGATATCGAGATCCTCGGGCAGGGCGCGCACGCCGCAATGCCCAATCTCGGAACCGATTCGATCGTCGCCGGCGCCGCTCTGGTTCAGGCGATCCAGTCCATCGTCAGCCGGACGCTGGACCCGCTCGACGCCGCGGTAGTGTCGGTTACGCAATTCCATGCTGGTGAAGCGTACAACGTGATTCCCGACCGGGCACAGCTCTGCGGCACCGTGCGCGCATTCAGCGAGGCCGTGCAGGACCAGGTCGAGGCCGCACTTTCACGCCTCTGCGCCGGCATTGCCGCGAGCCATGGCGTGCGCGTGAACATCGAGTACCGGCGTGGTTACCCGCCGACCATCAATACGGCCACCGAAGCCGCCCTGTGCGCCGAGGTGGCGGCCGCGCTGCCCGGCTGCAGTGTGTTGGCCGATGCGCGGCCGAGCATGGGGGCCGAGGATTTCGCGTTCTTCCTGCGGCATAAACCCGGTTGCTATGTCTGGATCGGCAACGGTCCGGGGGAGGGTGGCTGTACCCTGCACAATCCGCATTACGACTTCAATGACCAGATCATTCCCGCCGGGGTGAACTATTGGATCGAACTCGTGCGACGACTCTTGCCGAAAGCCTGAACCTCTGGCGGTATCCGCCGTCCACCAGCGCATGAATACCTTTCGCCTCGCCCTGCGCATGATGTTGCGCGATCTGCGCGCCGGCGAGCTCCATCTGCTGGGGCTTGCCATCGTGATCGCCGTCGCCAGCCTTACCAGCGTCGGATTCCTCGCCGACCGTGTCGCACGGGGCCTCGACCGCGAGGCGAACCAGCTGCTCGGTGGCGACCTTCTTCTGCGTGCCGATCACCCGTGGGATGGCGCCTTCGTGGCGGAGGCTGCGCGGCGAGGTCTGCGCAGCGCCAATACCGTCCTGTTTACCAGCATGGTCAGCACGGAAGCGTCAGCGCAACTCGCCGGTGTCAAGGTCGTCGATCCTGCCTATCCATTGCGTGGCAGCGTGCGGATCGCGCCCGGCCCCAATCAGCCTGACGCGCTCGCCAAAGGCATGCCGGATCGCGGCGAAGTGTGGCTCGACGAACGATTGTTTGTCGCACTGGGCGTGTCGGTCGGGGATCGCGTCGGTCTCGGGCGACTGGAGTTCCGCGTCGGTGGCATGCTCACTTTCGAGTCCGACCGCGGGGCGAATTTTTTCAGCCTCCTGCCGCGTGCCATCTTCAACGCCGTCGATCTGCCCGACACCGGTCTGCTCATCGAAGGCAGTCGTGCGAGCTGGCGCCTTCACCTTGCTGGCGATGCCGATGCGGTGGCCGCGTTCGAGCGCTGGGCGCGGCAACGCATGGGACGTGGCGAGTCCGTCGAAAACATCGACAATGCGCGACCCGAGGTCCGCAATGCGCTGGATCAGGCGCAGCGTTTCCTCCGCCTCGCCGCACTGTTGGCCGTCATTCTTGCTGCCGTCGCCGTCGGACTTTCCGCGCACCGCTTCATGCGCCGCCATCTTGACGGTTGCGCCGTGATGCGCTGCCTCGGCGCCAGGCAGACTCAAGTATTGCGCATTGTCATCGGCGAATTCATCCTTTTCGGCGTGGTCGCAGCTGCGATGGGCTCCGGGCTCGGCTGGGGTGTTCAGCAGGGGCTTGCGGTCATTCTCGTCCAAGTGATGGCGACGGAGTTGCCCGCGCCGTCGCTGATCCCGCTTGCACATGGCCTCGCGGTGGGCCTGGTCCTGCTCATCGGGTTTGTGTTGCCTCAATTGTTGCGTCTCGGTCGCGTATCGACCTTGCGCGTCTTGCGTCGCGAGATCACCACGGTCGAATCGCGTAGCGGCATCGCGTGGGCCACGGGGGCCACTGCACTACTTGCAATCGTCTTCTGGATCGCCGGCGATTTCCGTCTCGGCGTTTTCGTGGCCGCCGGGTTTGCCGTTGCGCTTGCCGTATTTGCTGGAGCGGCTTGGTGGGTATTGCGCCTGCTGGCGCGTCTGCGGGGGCAGGGGGCCCTGGGAGGGAGCGGATGGCGCTACGGTCTGGCATCGCTGGTGCGCCGCATGGGGGCCAGCGTGATTCAAGTGAGCGCCCTCGGACTGGGGATGACCGCCTTGCTGCTGCTCACCCTGATTCGTGCGGACCTGCTCGACAACTGGCGCCGCATGTCGCCGCCCGATGCTCCTAACCGTTTCATCATCAACATCCAGCCCGACCAGCGAGAACCACTCGCTGACTTCTTTAAGGCGCGCAATCTCGACGCCCCTGCGATCCGGCCGATGATTCGCGGGCGTCTCGTTGCGATCAACGGTCGCGAGGTGCGTCCCGATGATTACGTCGACCAACGCACTCGTCGTCTCGCCGAACGGGAATTCAACCTCAGCTACGGCAGCGCATTGCCCGATGGGAACCAGGTCGTCGACGGACGCTGGCACGGTAGCGGATCAGCGCCACAATTCTCGGTGGAACAAGGGCTGGCCGAAACCTTCGCCCTGAAGATCGGTGATCAGGTGCGTTTCGATGTTGCAGGGCGGACAGTGGAGGCCCCAATCAGCAGCGTGCGCAAACTGAGCTGGGATTCGATGCGGGTGAATTTCTTCTTCATTGCCGCAGAAGGGATGCTCGAAGCGGACCCCGCCAGCCTGATCACGAGCTTCCGCCTTGCGCCGGGGGATCCGGGGCTGACGACGGAACTCGTCAGCCGTTTTCCAAATCTTTCGGTCATCGATGTTGAAGCCGTGCTCGCCCAGGTCCAGTCGATGACAGACAAACTCATTCTGATCGTGCAGTTCGTGTTCGGATTTGCCCTGCTGGCAGGGTTTGTCGTGCTATTTGCCGCGCTGCAATCGACACACGACGAGCGTGATTATGAACTTGCCGTGTTGCGGACCCTCGGGGCCCGAAATCGTCAGATGCGCCAGGCACTCATCGCCGAGTTCGCGGTGCTGGGTGGCGTTGCGTCCGTGCTGGCAGCCGCTGGAGCGAGTGCGATCGGATGGCTGCTCGCACGCTACGCGTTCAAGATCGACTACATGCCCGAAATCTGGCCACTCATGCTGGCGATGCTTGCAGGGGGTGTCGCCGTCGTCGCCGGCGGCTGGCTGGGAACGCGCACGCTGCTGAAACGCTCGCCACTGGCGACGTTACGTTCACTCGCCTGATTGCTTGTTTGTGGGCGCCTCCGCGCACTGGCTTTGCCACTCTGCTTGCAGCCGAATGCCGGATCCGCCGGAAAAATCGTTTCAGCAAGGGCTGAATAAAAGTGCAAACAAAAAAATGGGGCTCGACATAATCGAGCCCCACTTCCCCGCCAGATGTGCTACTTCGTGTGGCAGGTCAGGCAGACAGCGCTGCCGTCGTTTGAGACGCGCAGGAACGACGCATTGAACGTTCCCGCGCCGCTATCGACTCCATGAGGATCATGGCAGGAGGCGCATTCGACCTCTGGGCCATCCCCTGTGTCATAAAGGCGAATGTCTTTGGAGTCCAGGTTGCCGTTGCCCTCGACATCAAAGAATCTGGTTGGCCCCTTGGCTCCCGTGGTTGCCTTGAAGTCCGTGTTGTTTGTCGGAAATGTGATCCCTACTGGATGATCGTTGCGCAAGTCGGTGCCGATGACGAAGGCCCGGAAGTCCGTGGCGTTGACAAAAGCGCCCGGCGCATGACATGCCAGACATCCGGCTCCGCTGTTATTCAGACCGGTATGCTCAGTGGGTGATCCGGCGCCATCCCCGCCCTTCGTCCAGAGGTTGAGGAATCCGTTATCGGTGGTTGCGGCGTCTTCCTGGCTGGCCTTGTACAGTCCCGAACCTGGCATGTTGATGATTGAGTCAACTGCCGTCTGTCCATCGTGACACGATAGACAGGACAGGGAATTTGCCCCTGGGCGGGTAACCGCCTGCGTGAGCGAACTAGTATTGAGTTCGTTGTAGGTGTTAAACGTCACATTTCCGCGAATCGTGCGGTTCCACAGCGGAACTTGGATCTTTGTGTTTGCGCCGTGCGGAGTGTGGCAGTAAACGCAGACTTGGCCGTAGTCGTTCCGTGACCCATCCATGAACGCCGAACCGGTGCCGATCGGCCGTTGTGTCAGGTTATGCCGCGTGTTGGTGATGCCGCCGGTGTTCGAGAACTTTGTTCTTCCAGTGTCCGAGCCTGCCCAGGCGACTGCGGCAAACGTGACGACGGACAGTCCGATAGCGACTTTTCTTATTGTTGCGTTCATGCTTGGGTCACTCCAAATGAAGCGTCCAAAGTCGGGACGGCGTTTGCGCAGAAGCGGGTTTTTGCCTGATATGAGCCGGTGGAACGAGATGTGCGCAGCGTCACTAGTTGATCGTGTGCCCCGAACGCATGCGCGGGCAGCGGTTTATTGGTGTCCAGGTGTGGATTGTTCATTGTTATTGATGTGACCGTATGTGAGAGATCGACATGTCTTTTTCATTAATTATGCTATTCGGCAGACTCTAGCATGACAAAGAAGTTTTTTGGTGCACTTGTCTATTTACCCGTTTTTCCCGGCTCTGCTGTGAGAACTGGCCGGTAAACTTCCACCTTGTTATGAAAGTGGTCTGCGATGTAAAGGCGCCCTGTTTCGTCTGCGGCGACTCCGGCGAGGAGTCCGAATTCTCCCGGGTTGTTGCGGAGGCCCGAATTGCCAATCCACATAAGGAGCCGGCCGGTCGGATCAAAAATCTGAACGTTGTTGAAGGACGCGTCCGACACGAAGATTTTTCCTTCCCTATCGGTGGCAATGCTTCTTGGTCTTGAGAACTGGCCCAATCCAGCGCCGGCTTCGCCAAAGGAGAACCGATACCGACCTTCCGTATCAAATGACTGAATCCGAAAATTCCCGGAATCGAGAACGAGCAAGGAGCCGTCCGGTGCCACTGTTGCCGCGAGCGGCACGTTTAATTGCCCTTCACCATGCCCCCGGGGGCCGATGCGGTAGAGTTCCGATCCATCGGGTGCGTACGCGATGACCTTGTGATCGTCTTCTTCGATGCTTCCCCGGTCTACGATGAAAATCTTTTGGCCGTCGCCGCTAACAGCGACCCCCACTGGTTTGGCAAACGCCTTGGGATCGCCAACCGAAAACTGGAAGAGGCCCAGCGAGTCATAGACCATGACCTTTTTGAGCTTTGAATCAAGCACGTAGACGTTGCTCTTGTCGTCCACCGAGAGCGACACAGGCCGTGGGCTGTTGTTCGGTTCACGTACCCCGATGCGAAACGTCTTTCTGCGCGCAGCATCAAAAACGACGATTGAAGCGGTAGGGGGGTCGGCTACGTAGACGCGCCCCTTGCGCGCAGCGATGGCTGATGGCTTTTTGTAGAGGGGTTCGCCGGACGACGAACCACCTGTCAGCATTCGCTTGAGGCGCTGGTCTTCTGTTTCTTTCTCAATATCGGCAGCGGCACGCAGCGTGATTTCATATGCGTAGCGTGCAGGGTCTGGAGGCGCGGGCCACTGCAACTGGATGACGTGCTCTTTCTCCGATACAGAGCCCTTCTCGGTGGCGCAGCCACTGAGAAGGGCGACGGTTGTCGCGACCATTATGCTGGTGACGAGCGTGCGCAGCATCGGTACGCTCGATCGGAGAATTGCCGCTAATGTCATTGTGTATGCGGATGCGTTGTTCTCGTTTTTGGGACCGGTGAAGCCAAGATGTGCTGCAGTCAGCGAGAATCAGAACTCATTCGGCGAGAGTCATCGAATGTAAGCAAATTTGATGCCGACTGTAACTTCGTTTTCGGGATGAATGTGTCGGTAATCTTGTCAGCCCCGGCGTGCGAGATATGTGGATCGTGAAATCCAAAAGGAATCACTCGCGCACCCGCTCGACTGGAATAATTTCAATCGAGCAGGGGGCGGGCTGTGGATGTACCGATTCGCCGAGTCGCCTGCAGCAGCGTCTGCGCGCCGTGGTTCTCGGTGGAGGGATGTGCGTAGATTGCTACGCTGGGCAAATGGCTGACGCGGCCAAGAATGTGCAGGGCGTGTCGAATGCTTACCCGCCGATATACGACATTTCAATCTTGCGTAGGCCAGTATTGGCGGTACGAATTTCCGAATAGCGGTCGTCTCGCCCCTGCCAGACGGCAGCAATGGCGTGATCCACTTCTGCGTCGCTTGCCCCCGTGCGCAGAAGTTCACGCAGGTCGTGACCGCTTTGGGCGAACAGGCAGGTGTACAGCTTGCCTTCGGTGGAGAGCCGGATACGTGTGCAGGTGGAGCAGAAGGCCTGGGTGACCGATGAGATCACTCCGATCTCGCCGCTGCCGTCACGATAGCGCCAGCGTTCGGCGACTTCACCTGAGTAATTGGGGTCAATCTGCTCGAGGGGGAAAACGCGGTCGATGCGTTCGATGATCTCGCGCGAGGGTACAACTGCGCCCATCTCCCAGCCGTTGGAACTGCCCACATCCATGAATTCGATAAACCGCAGGATATGGCCCGAGCCGCGGAAGTGACGGGCCATGTCAAGCACGCCCTGATCGTTGACACCGCGCTTGACGACCATATTGACCTTGATTGGTCCGAGGCCGGCTGCCGCCGCTGCGTCGATACCCTTGAGCACTGCGGAGACCGGGTAGTCCGCGTCATTCATGGCGCGGAAGGTTGCATCGTCGATGGCATCAAGGCTGACAGTAACCCGGTGCAGGCCGGCATCGCGCAGGGTCTGTGCCATCCTCGGTAACAGTACGCCATTGGTGGTGAGCGTCAGTTCGATTTCGGGAATCTGCGCCAATTGGGCAATCAGATTCTCGACATGCTTGCGAAGCAGCGGCTCGCCGCCAGTAATCCGGATCTTGCGCACGCCGCGGGCCGCGAAGAGGTTGGCGATACGGGTGATTTCCTCAAACGACAGCAGTTCCTTGCGCGGCAGGAAGGGGTAATCTGCGTCGAATACCGCCCGCGGCATGCAATACACGCAACGGAAATTGCAGCGGTCGGTGACCGAGATTCGCAGGTCGTGGACCGTGCGACCGCGCAGATCCCGCAGAGGAGCCCCGGCAGGCGCCAGGACAGCAGGCGTTTGCTTGGGAGGAATCACGGGTGCGGGATGGATCGGTATGAATTTCATTGAGTGTTTGACAGGATTAACCGGTGACGGTTGGAGTGGCCGGAGGTCCATCGGATCTGATGCGTGCGGTGGCTCCATGGACAATTATCGGCAGCGCCGGTGACGTGCGCAAGGTCTCTGCCGTGCGGGCCGTCTCGCCAGTGTGCGCGCGACCGCGGCGCTTGTGGCTACAATGATCAGTAGTTTCCCGAGTGTTGCGGAACCAGTTTGCTCGATATAGCACCAAAGTAATAGAGTTGTATCGGTCCTCGATGACGCTGGACAGGGATTTGCCAATGACTGCGCGAGTTACAGAAACTTCAACCGAAAATCTCTATGAGCGTTTTCCGCATTTGCGCAGGATCGACGCGCTGTGGGGGACCGCAGAGTGTAGGAGATTCCTCTTCCTGCTGATGACTGATACTCGGGGCGGTACCCGGCAGGGTTTCCCGAAGGAGCACGCAGGGACCATCATGTCCCTGCTCATGGAGCATGATCGCCGGTTTCCCCAGTTTGAGAACGACGTCGCGCATCACGATACGCGCTGGGGCGATATCTCGCGTAGGGGGCATCGCTAGGGAGTCGCTTGCCTGTGAGCAAGAGGGAAGGTGATGATGATGGGGGCTTCCGGCTAAGCGGGAATGCCCCCGTTTCATTATCGGCGTCAGGAGAACAAGAACATGGCCGACCTACAGCCCCTTCCTGCGAAACAACTGCGTGTCCGTTGTGCGCCCGACGTATTCGATTTTGAAACTACGGCAAGTCTCGAAGATCTGGCGGGTGGCCTCGGTCAGGCGCGTGCCGAGGAGGCGCTTCGCTTCGGGCTTGCGATGGGGCAGCCCGGGTACCATGTTTTCGTGCTGGGGGAGCCCGGTACCGGTAGGCATGCCGCGGTGTTCCGCTTGTTGCGGGAGCTGTCGGAGGGAGGCGAGGTGCCGCCCGATCTGTGTTATCTGCACAACTTCGACGATCCGCCGCGACCACGTTTGCTGACCCTCCCGGCTGGCCGCGGAGCGATACTCCGCGCGGACATGCAGGCCTTCATTGCCGATCTCGGGCCGGCAATCGAGGCTGCGCTCGACAGCGATACCCATAGCAGTCGGGTTGAATCCTTGCAGGAGACCCACAAGTCGCGCGAGGAGGGCGTGCTGCGTGAGCTGAGTCAGGCCTGCGCGGCTGAGGGGGTGTCGCTGATGCGGACGCCTGAGGGATTCGTGTTTGCCCCGATCAAGGATGGCCAGACAATGTCACCCGAGGACTTCGACGCTTTGGCGCCGGAGGCGCGTGAGACGATCGAGGCAAAAGTGGGCGCGTGGAGTGATCGTCTCGCGGATCTGCTGGAGCAGTTCCCAGGCTGGCGCAAGGAGCTTCAAGAGGCGACCAAGCGTGCGGTGCGCGACGCATTGAGTCCGGCTATCACCCACTTGATGCGGGGCTTGCGCGAACGCTATGCCGATCTTCCGCAGGTGCTGGTCTTCTTCGATGCAATTACCCACGATGTGCTGGAGAGCGGCGAGGAGTGGGCAAGTCCCGGCGAGGACGAGGAGGAGGTTTCGGAAGCCGATGCGGGGGCGCGTTTCCATCGCTACCAGGTAAAGCTTTTGGTGGACCATTCGACGACCCGCGGCGCACCGGTGGTGTGTGAAGACAATCCCGTGTTTGGAAATCTGATCGGACGCATCGAGCACATAGCGCAAATGGGAACGCTGGTGACCCATTTCAACCTGATACGCGCCGGGGCCTTGCATCGCGCACGTGGCGGCTACCTGGTCCTTGATGCCGAACGGCTGCTGACACAACCCTTCGCCTGGGAAGGTCTGAAGCGGGCGTTGCGGGCGCGCGAGATTCGCATCGAGCCGCCGGCCGAAGCGCAGGGGTGGAGCAATGTGCTGACACTGGAACCGGAAGCGGTGCCATGCGACTTGAAGGTGGTTCTGGTTGGTGATCGCGAGATGTTTTATCTGTTGACAGAGCATGATCCTGACTTCCCCGAGCTTTTCAAGGTCGCGGCCGATTTCGACGACGACATGCCGCGTACCGACGAAAATATCATGCGCTACGCGGGGCTATTAGCTACGCTGGCGCGTGCTTCGGGCCTCCTGCCGATCGATCGCAGCGGCGTTGCACGACTGGTGGAGCAAGGGGCGCGCCTTGCCGAAGATGGGGGGCGTTTGAGTTTGCAGACGCGTCAGCTGGCGGACTTGTTGCGCGAAGCGGATTTCCACGCGAGGGGAGCAGGGGGGGGCTCGGTGGGAGGTGCGCACATCGATGCGGCCATAGCATCGCGAGCGCGCCGTTTCGGTCGGTATTCCGAGCGGGTGCTGGAGTCGATGGTCGAAGGCACGACGCTGATTTCGACCAGTGGTGAGCGTTGTGGCCAGATCAACGGTCTGGTGGTAGTCGAAATGGCAGGGGAGCGCTTTGGTCATCCGATGCGTATTACCGCGACAGCCAGGCTTGGGGAGGGCGATGTTGTCGATATCGAGCGCGAAACGGAACTTGGTGGTGCGATCCACTCGAAGGGCGTGCTGATCCTTTCGGCTTTCCTGGCAGCACGCTATGCGCGCCATCAACCCTTGTCGCTGTCGGCGAGTCTGGTGTTCGAGCAATCATATGCACCGGTCGAAGGGGATTCGGCCTCGCTTGCCGAAATCTGCGCACTTCTCTCGGCGTTGGCGCAAGTCCCGATTCGCCAGTCTTTTGCGGTCACCGGGTCGGTAAACCAGTTTGGCGAAGTTCAGGTGATCGGGGGGGTAAACGAAAAAATCGAGGGGTTCTTCGATCTATGCGCAGTGCGCGGACTTACCGGCGAACAGGGCGTCGTGATCCCTGCCGCGAGTGTGCGTCACCTGATGCTGCGGGAGGATGTTGTGGAGGCGGCACGTAATGGTCGCTTCCACGTCTTTACGGTGAATACGGTCGATGACGCGATGGAGGTGCTGACGGGATTCCCCGCGGGGGTTCCGGACGTGAAGGGTGTCATGCCCAAGGAGAGCGTCAATCACAAGGTCGCTGCGGCGCTTGCCGGTATGACCGCGGCGAAGCACGCGTTCGATCAGGGGCCGGCACGTCACATCCGGCATCGACGGCGACACGATGGAGGATAAGTCCGCCTCCGATAAAAAAAGGGGCGCAGCATCCTGCGCCCCTCTCAAGTCTGGCTCCCCGACCTGGGCTCGAACCAGGGACACACGGATTAACAGTCCGTTGCTCTACCGACTGAGCTATCGGGGATCGGTATCGTCTGCTCATGCAAAAAATGCAGGAGCTGAAATTTTGGCTCCCCGACCTGGGCTCGAACCAGGGACACACGGATTAACAGTCCGTTGCTCTACCAACTGAGCTATCGGGGAATTGAGCCGCGCAGTATAGTTACCGCGCCGGCCCGCGTCAATATTTGCTTAAGGTATTTTTCAGGCCTTCAAGACGCTCGCAATTGCCTTGGCTACATAGCCAATATTGCGCGAATTCAATGCTGCCAGGCAGATACGACCGGTCGACACCGCGTAGATGCCGAACTCGTTCTTGAGCTGTTCAACCTGCGCGACCGACAGTCCAGTGTAGGAGAACATGCCGCGCTGCTGGATGACGAACGAGAAATCCTGGGCAACGCCAGCTGCCTTGAGGTTTTCGACCAGGCCGACGCGCATGGCGCGGATGCGGTCGCGCATGCCGGCCAGTTCGTCTTCCCACATCTGGCGCAGCTCGGCGGAGTTGAGCACTGCAGCGACGACTGCACCGCCATGAATGGGGGGGTTCGAGTAGTTGGTGCGGATCACGCGCTTGACCTGCGACAGCACGCGGCCGGCTTCGTCCTTGTTCGCCGTGACGATTGACAGGGCGCCGACGCGCTCGCCGTAAAGCGAGAAGGATTTGGAGAACGAACTGGAGACGAAGAACTGCAGGCCGCTGGCGCAGAACAGGCGCACGGCGACGGCGTCCGGTTCGATCCCGTCGGCGAAGCCCTGATAGGCCATGTCCAGGAAGGGCACCAGGCTGCGTTCGCGGCACGCCTCGACCACTTCGCCCCATTGGGCTTCAGTCAGGTCGGCACCGGTCGGGTTGTGGCAGCAGGCGTGCAGCACGATGACCGAGCCGGGGGCAAGCTGGTCGAGCTTGGCCTTCATGCCGGTGAAGTTCACCCCGCGGGTGGCGGGATCGTAGTACGGGTAGTTCTCGACCGGGAAGCCCGCGGACTCGAACAGTGCGCGGTGATTTTCCCAGCTCGGGTCGGAAATATAAACGGTTGCGCCAGGAATCAGACGCTTCAGGTAGTCCGCGCCAACCTTCAGCGCACCTGTGCCACCGAGGGCCTGGATGGTAACGACCTGGCCATTGGCGATGAGAGCGGAATCCTTGCCGAACAGCAGGTTCTGCACCGCGTTGTTATAGGCGGCGGCTCCTTCGATCGGCTGGTAGCCGCGCGGCGGCATCGTTTCGAGGCGCGCCTTTTCGGCGTTCTTGACGGCGGCCAGCAGCGGAATCTTGCCGTTGTCGTCGTAATAAACACCGACCCCGAGGTTTACTTTGTCGCCGCGGGTGTCCGCGTTGAAGGCCTCGTTCAGGCCGAGGATCGGGTCACGGGGCGCCATCTCGACGGCGGCGAAGATCGAAGCGGACATGTCAACAACTCCAGGGTTGGGCGGATGCACGGTTGGGGGATGGAGCTGCTATTGCAGTTCTGGTCCATGCTGCCGTGCTTTGGGCCGCATTTTGCGAAATAATGGGCGTCTGGCCGTGATCGTCCCTGTTGTTGCGACGATCTGGCAATGGCGTGAAACAGCCGGAAATTTTAGCATGACGAATTCCACGGACAGCGTTCCGGTGATGACTTTCGAAGGCAGTCCGTTTCGTCTCCACCAGCCGTTTCCTCCGGCGGGTGATCAGCCCACTGCGATCGGTTTGTTGATGGAAGGGATCAGCGACGGGCTGATGTTCCAGACGCTGCTGGGTGTCACCGGGTCCGGCAAGACCTACACGATGGCCAACGTGATCGCCCGTTGCGGCAGACCGGCACTCGTGCTGGCACCGAACAAGACTTTGGCGGCGCAATTGTATGCGGAGTTCCGCGAATTCTTTCCGGAGAACGCGGTTGAGTATTTCGTTTCGTATTACGACTATTACCAGCCGGAAGCCTATGTCCCGTCACGTGACCTGTTCATCGAGAAGGACTCAAGCATCAACGAGCACATCGAACAGATGAGGCTGTCTGCGACCAAGAGCCTGATGGAGCGACGTGATGTCGTGATTGTGGCGACGGTGTCGTGCATCTACGGTATTGGCGACCCGGTCGACTATCACGCGATGATCCTGCATTTGCGCGAAGGCGAACGCATTGCCCACCGTGACCTGGTGCAACGTCTCGTCGCGATGCAGTACACGCGCTCGGACATCGATTTCCGGCGCGGCACGTTCCGTGTGCGTGGTGACGTCATTGACGTATTTCCTGCCGAAAACGCCGAACTGGCCGTGCGCATCGAGATGTTCGATGACGAGATCGAGAATCTAACGTTGTTTGATCCGCTGACTGGCCATTTGAAGCAGAGGCTCATGCGCTTCACGGTGTATCCGTCGAGTCACTACGTGACGCCGCGGGCGACTGTGCTGCAGGCGATCGAGGCGATCAAGGAGGAGTTGCGGCAGCGCACGCGCTCCTTTCATGAAACCGGGAAGCTGGTCGAGGCGCAGCGCATCGAGCAACGTACCCGGTTCGATCTGGAAATGCTCAATGAAATGGGCTTCTGCAAGGGAATCGAGAATTATTCGCGCCACTTGTCCGGGCGAGGTCCTGGTGAGCCACCGCCGACGCTGATCGATTACTTGCCGTCCGACGCGCTGCTGTTCGTGGACGAATCGCATGTGTCGATTCCGCAGGTTGGCGGGATGTACAAGGGTGATCGTTCGCGCAAGGAAAATCTTGTTGACTACGGTTTCCGGCTACCGTCGGCACTGGATAACCGGCCGTTGAAGTTCGAAGAGTTTGAGCGCTTGATGCCGCAGACAATATTCGTCTCGGCGACGCCTTCGACCTACGAGGCGGAGCATCAGGGGCAGGTGGTTGAGCAGGTGGTGCGCCCTACGGGGCTGATCGATCCGGCGGTTGAGGTGCGACCAGCTACGACGCAGGTGGATGATCTGCTGTCGGAGGCCAAGCGCCGGATAGCCGTTGGTGAGCGGGTGCTTGTGACGACTCTGACGAAACGCATGGCGGAGGATCTGACTGATTACCTGGCGGAAAACGGCATTCGGGTGCGCTACCTGCATTCGGATATCGATACGGTCGAGCGTGTCGAAATCATTCGCGACCTGCGCCTGGGGAAGTTCGACGTGCTGGTGGGGATCAACCTGCTTCGCGAGGGCCTGGATATTCCGGAAGTGTCACTGGTGGCGATTCTCGATGCCGACAAGGAGGGGTTCCTGCGATCGGAGCGTTCGCTCATCCAGACTATCGGTCGCGCAGCGCGCCACATCAATGGCCGGGCGATCCTGTACGCTGACGTGATGACGCGTTCGATGCGCGCCGCGATGAGCGAGACCGACCGTCGCCGCGCCAAACAGATTGCCTTCAACCAGGCGCATGGCATTGTGCCCAAAACGGTGACCAAGCGGATCAAGGACATCATCGACGGTGTCTATGCGAGTAACGACGAACGCCTGGGGCATACGGCGACCGAGGCCCGTGTCGAATATTTCTCGATTGACGAGAAGGCGCTTGCGAAGATGATCAAGAAACTGGAAAAGGAAATGCAGGAGCACGCCCGCAACCTTGAGTTTGAAAAGGCCGCGGCTGCACGTGACGAACTGTTCCGTCTGCGGCAGCGTGCGTTCGGCGCAGATCAGCATGGGACATCGTGAGAGGGACAGGCGTGACGAGAGTTCTGTTTGTATGTACGGGAAATATTTGCCGGTCCCCGACGGCTGAAGGGGTTGCCCGGCATGCAATACAGTCAGCGGGGTTGCAGGGGCTGATCGACGTCGATTCGGCGGCCACTCATGGTCATCACATTGGCGAAGCGCCGGACCCTCGCGCACTAAAGGCGGCAGGGAAGCGCGGTTATGATTTGTCGGGATTACGGGCGCGCAAGCTGGAGTCGCGCGATTTTCAGGAGTTCGATCTGCTTCTGGCGATGGATGCCGCTCACTTCGACATCATGTGGCGAGCTTGTCCTGAGGTTTATCGCCCGAAGCTCGGACTGTTCATGCAGTATGCGGACAAATTCGCCGTGGATGAGGTTCCCGACCCATACTACGGTGGGGAGAAAGGTTTCGAAGTGGTGCTCGACTACTGTGAGGATGCCGTCTGCGGTTTGATTGAGGCTGTGACGAAGCGCTGACCTTGCTGGAGCGAAATGCGGCTGAGAAAACAAGAAGGGGCGCTCCACATGGAGCGCCCCTTCTTCGCATGACGGGTTCTTGCCGGTCCGCTTAGCTCGACTTGTGGGTTTCTACCTGCTGGAGCGGTTCATCAACGATCGCCGGCGCCGGGCGCGGACGGCGTCCGAGCGGCTTCGTTGAGGCCTCTTGAGGTGCGCCGCTTGTGAAGGCTTGCACCTTATCGTGACTCGTTTCGATCATCACCAGTCCACTTTCGGTCAGCACCGCCCCCAGATCAATGGGCGCGGATGGTGCGCGCGAGGGCACCTCGGAGATATCGGCTACGCTCGCAACGGCAATTTCCTCAGCGGGTGCGGCTGCCTCCGTTGCGATCGTCGGCGGCTGGACAAGTTCGCTCGTGACAATTTGCGGCGACTCGGTCTCCGGTGAGGTGATGGTTTCCGCAGGCGCCGACTCGGGTTCCGCGCTGACTGCGGCCTGTACCTCGACGGTCTCGACGACGAAACCTTCAGTCACGACCGGCTTCACGATTGTCGATTCGACCGGTTCGCGGACAGTAGGTTGCGCCAGCACCGGCATCGGCATCGGGGCTTCCTCGATCCCAGTCGGCACCGCTTCCGCGGCGCTTGCGACCACTGGCATCGGCGCCGCGGTTTCCGCAGCAGCAGGCAACTCGATGGCGCTATCGACAACTGACGCAACCTGCATCGGTTCAGCTTGCTCGGCAGTTTCTGTATTGCCAGGCGCTGCGGTTACCACGAGTTCGTCCCCGGCGCCTGCGACGATGCCGCTCTGCTCTTCGCTGCCGCGACGGTCGCGACGGCCGCGGCTACGGCGGCGGCGCTTCTCGGGGGTTCCCTCTTCTGCGTTAGGTGCCGGAGCCGCAGTGGAGTCGATAGTGACAGCATTTGTTGCCACTGCGGTTTCAACTGCTTCCAGTTCCGGCGCGATTTCGAGGTTTTCCGGTGCTTTTTGCGGATTGCGCGGACCGCGTCCCTGACGATTGCGACCCGAGCCTTCACTACGCTCGCTGCGCTCGGCCTTGTCGCGTTCGACAGCTTCCGGCCGTTCCGTGCGCTCCGTGCGCTCCGGCCGTTCAGTCCGCTCCGGGCGCTCGCCACGCTCATTGCGGCCGCCGCTGCGAGGCGCCTGTGCTGACTCTTCGCGTTCCGGTCGGTCGCTGCGTTGGCCGTCGCGGCGATTGCGATTGTTTCCGCGGCGGTTGTCACCGCGTTCGCCGCGCGGGCGAGCTTCGCGTTTCTGCGCGGTTTCAGCAGCAGGTTGTGGGCTTGCGACAGGCTTTTCACCGCGCAGCCAGGCAAACAGGCGCTCAATCAGGCCGACCTTCGGGGCAGAAGTTGCTGACGCGGACTCAGCCTTGGGTTCAACAACCGGGGCAGGCTGTCCGGGCGCGATGCCCTTGACCACCGCTTCGGCACGCGCCGGCTTCTTGTCGTCCTTGGAGGGCAGGCGCAGGTCGACTTCAACGGGCTTGCCAACCATCTGATAGCTCGCGAGGCCCAATTCTTCCTGGTTGAGTTGGTCGTGCCGCAGGCGGATGATTTCGTGGTGCGGCGTTTCGAGGTGCCGATTCGGGATGATGACCATCTGAATCTTGTGACGCACCTCAATATGCGCGATGTCAACGCGCTTCTCGTTGAGCAGGAAGGTGGCGACATCCACCGGAACCTGCAGGTGCACCGCGCCAGTGTTTTCCTTCATCGCTTCCTCTTCGAGGATGCGCAGGATGTGCAGTGCCGACGACTCGGTGCTACGGATATGGCCCGTGCCGTTGCAGCGCGGGCAGGGAATGTAGCTGGTTTCCGCGAGTGCCGGACGCAAGCGTTGGCGCGACAGTTCGAGCAGGCCAAAACGGCTGATTTTGCCGGTCTGCACGCGTGCGCGGTCGTGGCGCAGCGCGTCGCGCAGCCGGTTTTCGACCTCGCGCTGATTTTTCTGCGACTCCATGTCGATGAAGTCGATCACAATCAGGCCGCCAAGATCGCGCAGGCGCAACTGACGGGCGATTTCTTCGGCGGCTTCGAGATTGGTGCGGAACGCGGTTTCCTCGATATCCGCACCCTTGGTGGAACGTCCCGAGTTGACGTCGACCGATACCAGCGCCTCCGTATGGTCGATCACGACCGCACCGCCGCTTGGCAGGCTGACCTGGCGCGAGTACGCGGATTCGATTTGATGTTCGATCTGGAAACGGGAGAAAAGCGGTACGTCATCGCTGTAGCGCTTCACACGATTGACGTTGGCCGGCATGACATGGGCCATGAACTGGCGTGCCTGGTCGTACACGTCGTCGGTGTCGATCAGGATCTCGCCGATGTCGGGCTGAAAGTAATCGCGGATCGCGCGGATTACCAGGCTGCCTTCCTGGTAGATCAGGAAGGCCCCTGACTGCGACTGCGCAGCACCGTCAATGGCTCGCCACAGCTGCAGAAGGTAGTTGAGATCCCACTGGAGCTCCTCGGCATTGCGGCCGATTGCGGCGGTGCGGGCGATCAGGCTCATGCCGGCGGGGACTTCGAGCTGATCCATCACCTCGCGCAACTCGCTGCGTTCGTCGCCCTCGACACGGCGCGAAACGCCACCGCCGCGCGGGTTGTTCGGCATCAGGACGAGGTAACGCCCGGCTAGGGAAATATACGTCGTGAGCGCCGCACCCTTGTTGCCGCGTTCGTCCTTTTCAACCTGGACGATGAGTTCCTGGCCTTCCTTCAGTGCGTCCTGGATGCGCGCCTTGCCGGCGTCGACGCCAGGGGCGAAGTAGGAGCGGGAAATCTCCTTGAATGGCAGGAAACCGTGCCGCTCGGAGCCGTAGTCGACGAACGCCGCTTCGAGGCTCGGCTCGATGCGCGTGATCACGGCTTTGTAGATATTGCTCTTGCGTTGTTCCTTGGCGGCCGATTCGATATCGAGGTCGATCAGTTTCTGACCGTCCACGATCGCGACGCGAAGTTCTTCCGCCTGCGTCGCATTGAAAAGCATGCGCTTCATTAGTGTCGTTCCCCCGCGCGAAACCCACGGGCAGGACGAACGGCGCGCACCATCGCGCTTGTTACGAGATCAGGAGCGGGTAGTTAGGCCTACTTTTTTCCGGTCGGTAATGGGCATTGATGGGTCGGCTGGTCGAATTTCATGCATTCCCGCCATGGGCCGGAACGCTTGATCCTGCGTGTGCGTTACGCGTCTAAATTCAATCAAATGGATCGAAGTTTGTCGATTGCGTTACCATCGGTACCTTTTTTGGCAACGACAGCACGTTTTGGTTGTCCGGGAGCTCTTCTGGGCTCATTGTCGTCCGTCCTCCTCCGCATCAGTGCGCGAGGGGGCGCCGACCGAAAACCGGGTCCAACCGGCGGCAAGTATATTTCAGGATGATGGCGCAAGGCAAAGCGATTGCGGTGCGGCGCGAGCGGGCGGACGATTCTGTTGCCGGTCAGCGCATTGATAACTACCTCATGCGGGTGTGCAAAGGGGTGCCGAAGAGCCACGTCTATCGCATCCTGCGCAGCGGTGAGGTGCGCGTGAATGGCGGGCGTGTCGGGCCGACATACCGGCTCGTGGAAGGCGACGAGATTCGCATTCCGCCGGTGCGGGTTGCCGCGCCAACGGCGACCGCTGCCGCGCCCGCCGGCAAGCCGCTGCCGGTGGTGTACGAGGACGACGCCCTGATCGTGATCGACAAGCCCTCGGGTAAGGCGGTCCATGGTGGGAGTGGTGTGAGCTTCGGTGTCATCGAGCAGTTGCGCAGCCAGCGTCCGGAGGCGCGCCTGCTGGAACTTGCGCACCGGATCGACCGCGAAACCTCGGGATTGCTCATCATCGCGAAAAAGCGGTCTGCGCTCACTGCGCTACACGACATGATGCGCGAGGGGCGGATCGAGAAGCGCTATCTGACACTGGTGCCCGGACGCTGGGCCAATCCGCTGCAGCACGTAAAGGAGCCGCTGTTCAAGTACCTGACGCCGGAAGGTGAGCGGCGTGTACGTGTAAGCAGCGACGGCAAGGTTGCGCACAGCGTCGTACGCCTGGTGCGACGCTGGCAACGTTTCAGTCTGCTGGAGGTGGAACTGAAGACCGGTCGCACGCATCAGATTCGTGTTCATCTCGCGCATCTCGGATTCCCGTTGTGTGGCGACGACAAGTACGGCAATTTTCCGCACAACAAGGCGTTGGAGCAGGAGGGGCTGAAAAGGATGTTCTTGCATGCGGCGCACCTGTCCTTCGTGCACCCGCTAACGGGCGAGTCAATCGTGCTGCAGTCGCAATTGCCTGACGAACTTCAATCCTTCATTGACCATCTGGATGCCACCGAGCCGCGCAAACATGGCTGATCGCTACGACCTGATTGTTTTTGACTGGGATGGCACGCTGATGGATTCAGCGGCTGCGATCGTAAATGCGATCATCGCGGCATCGCGCGACCTGAACCTGCCGGCGCCGCCGGAATCCCGCGCTAGGCACGTGATCGGTCTCGGCTTGAGTGATGCACTGCGCCATGCGGTGCCGGAACTGCCGGAGCACGACTATCCGAAGATGGTCGAGCGCTACCGCCATCATTACCTGTCAAAGGACCACGAACTGACCCTGTTCCCGGGTGTGTACGAGATGATCGAGGAGCTCGCCGCAGCCGGTCGCATGCTGGCCGTCGCAACCGGGAAGAGTCGCCTTGGGCTCAATCGTGCCCTCGAGCATAGTGGGCTCACCGGATTTTTTCATAGCACGCGCTGTGCGGACGAGTGTTTTTCGAAACCGCATCCGGAGATGCTCGAAGAAATCATGTGTGAGCTGGGTGTCGCGCCCGATCGCACCTTGATGGTCGGAGATACGACACACGATCTGCAGATGGCCCGGAATGCAGGTGTTGACGCCCTCGCGGTGGCTTTCGGGGCTCATCCGCGTGCGGTGCTGGAAAGCGAGCCTTCAGTCGGTGTCATCGCGATACCGGCTGATCTCGTCGTTTGGTTGCGGGAAAACGCCTGAGGGGCTTGGGACGGAATCATGGAAAGCGGTAAACGTGAAGAAAATTGGGAGCGTAGCGTGCTGGAGCGTCTGGCGTTCGAGTCGCTGGCTGAGCAAAGGCGCCGTCGGCGCTGGGGTATTTTTTTCAAACTGCTCGGGTTTGCGTATCTGAGCTTCCTGATTTACCTGGCCGGCGATTGGTCCGATCCATCGGAAAAACTTTCGGACGGAAAGGGCTACGCGGCGATGGTGTCGATCGACGGGGTCATCGAGGCGGGGGGCGAAGCAGGCGCGGAGCAGGTGATTGCGTCATTGCAGAGTGCGTTCGCCGACCGCTCCGCACGGGGTGTCGTGCTGCGCGTGAATAGCCCGGGGGGGAGTCCGGTGCAGGCCGGCATGATCAACGACGAAGTTGCCCGCTTGCGCCTCAAGCGCCCGGACTTGAAGGTGGTTGCGGTGATCGAGGATGTCTGTGCGTCCGGGGGGTACTACGTTGCGGTAGCAGCTGACAACATCTATGTCGACAAGGCAAGTCTGGTGGGGTCCATCGGCGTGTTGATGGACAGCTTCGGCTTTGTAGGCACGATGGAAAAACTCGGTGTGGAGCGCCGTCTGCTGTCTGCGGGGGAAAGCAAGGGATTTCTTGACCCGTTTTCGCCGCAACGTCCCGATCACCTTGCGCACGCACGTGGCCTGCTGGGCGAGATCCACCAGCAGTTCATCGAGGTCGTCCGCAAGGGGCGCGGGGCTCGCCTCAAGGAGGTGCCGGAAATGTTCTCCGGACTTGTGTGGACCGGGGAGCGCAGCATTGCGTTGGGACTGGCCGACGACTATGGCACCGTCGAGTCGGTGGCGCGCGACGTATTCCAGGTGGAGGAGGTTCGCGATTTTACGCACCGGCGTAACCTCGCGGAGCGATTTGCGCAACGCTTTGGTGCCGACGTTGCGGAAAGCATGATGGGTGCGCTAGCGCGCATCAGTCTGCGCTGATCCGGTCGGTTTTTATCGGATCAGGTAGCCAGGATCAGGAACAGCGCGGGCCGCCTGCCAAGTTCGGGTTTCGATGTGTTATGCCACTCGGCGACGGATCGGCTGTGAATCCATTCGTCGCCGGTTGTCAGGTCGCGTGCGACGCATAACCTGGTCGCGGGGCGACAGACAGCGAGCAGAGCCTCGTAGAGGCGCTCGTTGCGGTAAGGGGTTTCGATGAAAATCTGCGTTCGCCGCAGGCGTCGCGATTCATCTTCCAGTTGCCGGATGCGCGCGTCGCGCTCGGTATCGTTTACGGGCAGATAACCATTGAAGGCGAAACTCTGTCCGTTGAGGCCGGATGCCATCAACGCCAGCAAAATCGACGACGGTCCGACCAAGGGGTGTACAGGCACTCCCAGTGCATGGGCGCGTGCGACGAGTCTTGCCCCCGGGTCTGCGACCGCCGGGCAGCCGGCTTCCGACATCAGTCCGATATTGTCTCCCGCCAGGGCGGGCGCCAGTAACGCGTCGAGCGCGGGGGCGTTGTCTTGCTCTGGCAGAACGCGGATATCAATTTCGCGCAGCGGGGTTGGGTGCTCGAGTCGCTTGAGTTCGGCGCGTGCGGTCTTTGCGTTTTCCACGACGAAGTGCCGGATGGTGGCAGCAATCCGCTGCACCTCGCGCGGAAGAAAGTGCGACCAAGGCGTATCGCCGAGACTCACGGGTACCAGGAACAGCGTTCCGGGCGTCGGCGTCATGGTAGTTGCAGTCCTTCCGCACGGAGCATGCGGGACAGCGCGATGAGCGGCAGTCCGATCAGTGCGGTGGGGTCGTCTCCGGACAGGGAGTCGAGCAGGGTGATGCCTAGCCCTTCGGATTTGGCGCTGCCCGCACAATCCAGCGGCTGCTCCTTGTTCACGTAGCGCGCGATTTCCTCGTCGCTCAGGTCACGGAATTTTACGCGTGTGGGAACGCTCTCGCTCTGTACGACTCCGCTGCGCGTATTGAGCACTGCGAGTGCCGTATGAAATATCACCGTTTGTCCGCTCATGCGGCGAAGCTGCGCGATGGCGCGTTCGCTTGTGCCCGGTTTGCCGAAAATTTCGTTTCCCATGTGTGCCACCTGATCGCTGCCAATGATCAGTGCCTCGGGGAACTTCACCGCAACGGCGCGGGCTTTTTCGATTGCAAGCCGATTCGCTGTGGCGGGGGGCGCTTCGTCCGACAACGGGGTTTCGTCGATCTGCGGGCTGGCTGTCTCGAAGGATAGCTGGAAGCGTTCGAGCAGCATGCGCCGGTAGCTTGAGGTGGAGGCGAGAACAAGTTTCATGCGTGTCAGTGGTTATGTCTTTCGTATGTGGGAGTCGCTTCGACCTGTCGGCGCCAGAGCTCAAGACGCACCCCGCAGTGCAAATCCTTGAAAACAGGGCTTTCAGTGCTTTGACAGGGTCAGCCGAAAATAATATCATGCGCCCCTTATGCCGCAACGAAGCGTTATTCCAGATCCGTTCAAGTTCGCTGCCGAAGGCCGCAGTTTGTCGGGAAAAATTGCCCTGGCTGACATGCCGCGTCTGATGGACGCCTTGCAGGAACAATCCGGCGAGGTGTTCTTCAGTCTGCGTGGTGAGCAGGGTATCGATCGCAAGGCGCGCCTGAGGCTTGCTATTTCTGGTGTGCTCGGAACGCGCTGTCAGCGTTGTCTCGGGTCGATGGAATGGCCGCTGCAGATTGATGCGCTGTTCGAGCTGGTTCGCCCCGGGCAGCCAATTCCCGAAGAAGAGCTGGAGGAAGACGCGTTCGATGCGATCGAGGCGACGCCGGATATGGATGTGCTGGCGCTGGTCGAGGACGAAATCGTGCTTGCGGTGCCCATCGCACCGCGGCATGGCAGTTGTGATGCGCCGCACCCCGAAGGCGGGGCCGCAGAGGAATCGCCTTTTGCGGCGCTTGTGAAGTTACGCAGGACTGACAGCGCGGATTAGCCGCGATATTTGTATTAGGAGTTTTTCATGGCCGTTCAGCAGAACAAAAAGTCCCCCTCCAAGCGTGGCATGCATCGTGCGCACGATTTTCTGACCAACCCGCCGCTCGCCGTCGAGGCGACCACTGGTGAGGTTCATCTGCGTCATCACATCAGCCCGAGCGGTGTCTATCGTGGCAAGAAAGTCGTCAAGACCAAGGGCGAGTAAGTCCTGCCTCTGAAGACGGCGCGGCGCCTCGTGCGTCTGCGCCGTTTTTTCTTTCCCAACTTTGTCTGAGCTACGCGAGAGCCCGATGGGTGTCACCGTTGCGATAGATTGCATGGGTGGCGATCATGGTCCGTCAGTGACGGTGCCAGCCGCGCAAGCTTTCTTGAAAAACCATCCCGAAGCTAAGGTCATCCTTGTCGGTAAGCCGGATGCGCTCGAGCAGGCGGTCGCCGCGATCGGAAACCGTTTTGGTGATCGTTTGTCCGTGCAGGCCGCGTCCGAGGTGGTGGAGATGGACGATCCGCCCGCCATTGCGATGCGGAGCAAGAAGGACTCGTCGATGCGTGTCGCCATCGATCTCGTCAAGGCCGGCAAGGCGCAGGCCGCTGTGTCGGCGGGTAATACCGGGGCGCTGATGGCGATCTCCCGATTTGTCCTTAAAACGCTGGAAGGTATTGACCGGCCGGCGATTGCCACCATTCTGCCGACCCGTAAAGGCCAAGTGTATGTACTCGACCTCGGTGCGAATGTCGACTGCTCGCCGGAGCACTTGCTTCAGTTTGGCATCATGGGCGCGATGCTGGTGTCTGCGGTCGAGCACGTCGAGCGCCCCTCGGTCGGTTTGCTGAATATCGGCGAAGAAGCGATCAAGGGCAACGAGGTGGTCAAGCGCGCAGGCGAATTGCTCAAGACCAGCGGTTTGAATTTTTACGGTAACGTGGAAGGCGACGACATTTACAGGGGCACGACGGATGTTGTCGTGTGTGATGGGTTCGTCGGTAACGTCGCCTTGAAATCTTCCGAAGGGTTGGCGCAGATGCTTGCAGCGTTCCTTCGGGAAGAGTTCAGTCGCAACCTGCTTACGAAGATCATGGCGGTGATCGCAATGCCCGCACTCAAGCGGTTCAAGCATCGCGTCGATCATCGTCGCTACAACGGTGCCGCCCTGCTTGGCTTGCGCGGCGTTGTGGTGAAGAGTCATGGTTCTGCCGATGCGTTTGCCTTCGAGCAAGCCATTCATCGCGCCGCCGAGGCCGCGTCGAATCGCCTCATCGAACGTATTTCTGAACGCATGACGGCAATGGGGGTCGCAGCATGATTTATGCACGGATTGCCGGCACTGGCAGTTTCCTGCCGGGTGAACCGGTGAGCAACGACGATCTCGTTGCGCGCGGGATCGATACCTCGGACCAATGGATCGTCGAGCGTACCGGGATCCGCAGCCGGCATCTCGCGTCGGCTGACATGTCGGCAAGCGATCTCGCCCATGCGGCAAGTCTCCGCGCGCTCGATGCGGCGGGCGTTGCCCCCGACGATATCGACCTGATCATTGTTGCGACGTCCACGCCGGATTGCATCTTTCCGAGCACCGCGGCACTGCTGCAGTCAAAGCTGGGTATCCGCAATGGCGCGGCCGCATTCGACGTGCAGGCGGTGTGTTCCGGATTCGTCTATGGTCTGACCATCGCCGAAAAATTCATCCGGTCCGGCAGTCACAAACGCGCATTGGTGGTCGGGGCGGAGGTGTTTTCTCGCATTCTTGACTGGTCCGATCGCGGCACTTGCGTGCTGTTTGGCGATGGCGCCGGCGCCGTGGTGCTTGAAGCTGCCGAGACGCCGGGCGTGCTCGCGAGTGCCCTGCATGCGGACGGAAGTCATCACCCGATTCTTTGTGTGCCGGGCGGTGTCGCCGCCGGACAGATCGTCGGGGATCCGTTCCTGCGCATGGATGGGCAGGCCGTGTTCAAATTTGCGGTAAAGGTGCTCGGTGACGTCGCGCTGGAAGTCCTTGACCAGGCGGGTATGTCCGTTGAAGCAGTCGACTGGCTGATTCCCCATCAGGCGAACGTGCGCATCATTCAAGCGACCGCCAAGCGTCTGGGTGTGCCAATGGAAAAGGTGATTGCCACAGTCGATCGCCACGGCAATACCTCGGCTGCGTCGATTCCCCTGGCGCTCGACCTGGCAGTGCGCGATGGCCGCATTCGTGCGGGACAGCGACTCATCGTCGAAGGCGTGGGCGGTGGTTTCACTTGGGGCGCAGTGTTGCTCCAATTCTGATACAGGATAGGTAAACGATGGCTTTTGCTCTGGTTTTCCCGGGACAGGGGTCCCAGTCCGTCGGCATGATGTCGGGCTATGGCGAGCGTGCCGAAATCCGCGACACTTTTGCCGAAGCATCGGACGCGCTGGGCGAGGATCTGTGGCAGATGGTCAATGAAGGGCCGGCCGAGCGTCTCGCGTTGACGGTCAATACGCAGCCCCTGATGCTGACCGCAGGTGTTGCGGCGTACCGCGCGTGGCTTGCCGCCGGTGGTCCGAAGCCGCAACTGGTTGCGGGTCACAGTCTCGGAGAGTACTCGGCGCTGGTCGCCGCGGAGGCGTTGAGCTTTGGCGACGCCGTTCCGCTGGTGCGCTTTCGGGCGCAGGCAATGCAGGAAGCGGTCCCGGCCGGCGAGGGTGGCATGGCGGCGCTTCTGGGGCTGGAGGTCGATGCAGTTCGCGAGGCTTGTGCCGAGGCCGCACAGGGCGAAGTCGTCGAGGCGGCTAACCTCAATGCGCCGGGACAAATCGTGATCGCCGGAGCCAAGGCAGCCGTCGAACGGGCCATCGAAGCAGCGAAAGCTCGCGGTGCCAAGCGCGCAATGCTGCTGCCGGTCAGTGCGCCATTTCATTGTGCGCTGATGAAGCCGGCGGCCGAGCGCTTGGCTGAACGTCTGGCGACGATCCGGATCGGGCGGCCTGCAATCTCGGTGCTCAATAATGCCGATGTTGCGACTTATGATGATCCCGCGCAGATACGTGATGCACTGGTGCGGCAGGCGTTCTCGCCGGTCCGCTGGATCGAGCTGGTGCAGGAAATGGCGCGACGCGGTATGGGGCACATTTTTGAATGCGGACCGGGCAAGGTGCTGGCAGGCATGACCAAGCGCATTGCTGGTGAGGTCCAGGGCGGCTCGATTCACGACGCCGCAAGTCTCGAACAGTCGATTGCGGCGCTGAGGTAAGTACGATGAGTTTTTCGCTTGAAGGGCAGGTGGCCCTGGTTACCGGAGCGTCTCGCGGGATTGGGCGTGCGGTGGCCCTCGAACTGGGGCGTCTCGGCGCCACTGTTGTCGGAACGGCGACCTCCGAATCCGGTGCAGCCGATATCGGAAAAGGTTTGCAGGAAGCCGGTATCAAGGGGTGCGGCCTGGCACTCAACGTGACTGATGCGGCTGCATGCGAGGCAGCGATCGGGGAGATCGAGAAGCGCTTCGGCGCGGTCGGTATTCTCGTCAATAATGCAGGCATCACCCGCGATAACCTCGCGATGCGAATGAAGGATGAGGAATGGGATTCGGTCATCGATACCAATCTCAAGTCCGTGTTCCGCATGTCGCGCCTCGTCATGCGGGGCATGATGAAGGCGCGTGGGGGTCGCATCATCAACATCACTTCGGTTGTCGGTAGTGCCGGCAATCCGGGTCAGGCAAATTACGCGGCGGCCAAGGCCGGCGTGGCCGGCATGAGCCGCGCGCTGGCGCGTGAGCTGGGAAGCCGCAACATCACCGTCAATTGCGTGGCCCCCGGATTCATCGACACCGACATGACGCGAGCCCTGCCTGAAGCCGCGCGCGACGCGCTGCTCGGCAATATTGCGCTGGGGCGTCTTGGTCGTCCGGAAGAAATCGCCGGGGCGGTCGCCTTTCTTGCTTCACCCGCTGCTGCTTACGTTACGGGTACGACCCTGCACGTGAACGGCGGCATGTACATGTCGTGATTGCCGGCAGCGATAGCGGTTGCCATCCTTTTTGGTAGAATACGCCGGCTTTTTTTTACATATCTGGATCACTCAGGGAAGGAGTTAGTTCATGGAGAACATCGAACAGCGCGTCAAGAAAATTGTCGCCGAGCAACTTGGTGTGAACGAGTCGGAGATCAAGATCGAGTCTTCGTTCGTCGACGATCTGGGCGCGGATTCGCTGGATACCGTGGAACTGGTCATGGCGCTCGAAGAAGAGTTCGAGTGCGAGATCCCGGACGAAGAAGCCGAGAAAATCACCACGGTTCAGCAGGCGATTGACTACGTCACCGCCCATCTGAAGAAGTAAACCTGATCACCGGAGCGAACATTGACCCGTCGCAGAGTCGTCATTACCGGTCTGGGCATCATTTCCCCGGTCGGGAATACCGTTCCGGAGGCCTGGGACAATATTGTCAACGGCCGCTCCGGTATTGGTGAGATCACGCGTTTCGATACCTCTAACTTTCCGGTGAAGATCGCCGGCGAAGTGAAGGGTTTCGATATTGACGCGTACCTGTCGCCGAAGGAAGCACGCCGCATGGATGTCTTCATCCATTACGGCATGGCAGCAGGCATCCAGGCGTTCAAGGATTGCGGACTCGAAGTTACCGAGTCGAACGCCGAACGCATCGGCGTGAATATCGGATCGGGTATCGGCGGTCTGCCGATGATCGAATCGACTCATGACGATTACTTGAAGGGTGGGCCGCGCAAGATTTCCCCCTTCTTCATTCCGGGCACGATCATCAACATGATCGCCGGAAACCTGTCGATCATGTTCGGCCTCAAGGGGCCGTGTCTGGCGATGGTTACCGCATGCACCACCGCCACCCACTGTATCGGCGAGGCTGCGCGCCTCATCCAGTATGGCGATGTGGATGTAATGGTCGCAGGTGGCGCCGAGTCGACCGTGACACCGCTTGCAGTAGGCGGTTTCGCTTCGGCCCGCGCGTTGTCGACGCGCAACGACGATCCGGCGACGGCCAGCCGTCCCTGGGACAAGGGTCGCGACGGTTTCGTGCTCGGTGAAGGCGCGGGCGTGATGGTGCTCGAGGAGTACGAGCATGCCAAGGCTCGCGGCGCGCGGATCTATGCGGAGGTGGTCGGTTACGGCATGAGCGCCGATGCCTATCATATGACTGCACCGTGCGAGGATGGCAGTGGCGCGGCGCGTTGCATGACGAATGCGATGCGCGATGCCGGCATGTCGCTCGACGAAGTCGATTACATCAATGCTCATGGCACGTCGACGCCGCTGGGTGATCTGGCTGAGACGACTGCCGTCAAGCGCTGTTTCGGCGATCGTGCGAAGTCGATAGCGGTGAACTCGACGAAGTCGATGACAGGGCACCTGCTCGGTGCCGCGGGTGGCGTCGAGGCAGTGTTCACGACACTCGCGCTGCATCACCAGATCGCTCCGCCGACGATCAACATCTTCGAGCAGGACGAGCAGTGCGACCTCGATTACGTGGCCAACAAGGCACGTCCGATGGAAATTCGTGCGGCACTGTCGAATTCCTTCGGGTTCGGCGGTACCAACGGGACGCTCGCGTTCCGGCGGATCTGAGCTCGCGCGGGTGCGCAATAACGATGCGTTACCCGCTTGAAATTGAAATCCAGCCGTCGAGGTTGGCGCTGGGTTTGAACGCCGCGATTCATTTGATCGCGGCGTTCGCGTTTGTGCGTTCCGCGGTCCATCCGCTGATCGTTTTTTTCGTGCTGGCGGTACTAGGCGTGTCCTTCCGCACGGCAATGCGGGCGGAGATCGGTACGAAAGGTCGCATCCTGGTGCTGGACGACAACGGCGAACTTCGCATCATGGAACATCGCCGCGTCGTGTATGCGTTGCCCGAAGCGACGTGCGTCGATTTTGGGTGGGCTGTATGGATACATTGGCGAGGCGCCCGCGTCGCCCGGCCGCGACGACGCACAATGCGTGGCGCGATGATGCTCCTGCCCGACAATCTGCCCGCAGACAGCTGGCGTGGTCTGCGTATCTGGCTGCGGCACAAGGCAACCATGCAAGTTGGTGGCAGTGACGCTCGATCCGAAGATGCGATGCCGTCCGAGCGTCTGGCGGGCCGCGATGAGGCCACGTCCGTGCAGGCCGGAATGCCCCGCTAGATCTTCGGTGGTCGGAGAACCGTATTGCGAGCTTTCGGTAAGGTCTCTGGAAAGTCGCGCGAAAAGTGCAGGCCTCGACTTTCCTTGCGACGCAGCGCACAACGCACGATCAAATCCGCTGTGGTCACCAGATTCCGCAATTCGATCAGGTCATTGCTGACGCGAAAGTTCGAGTAGAACTCGTCGATTTCGCGAGCCAGCAGACGGATGCGGTGTTGGGCGCGCTGCAGGCGCTTGTTGGTACGCACGATACCGACATAGTCCCACATGAAGCGTCGCAGTTCGGCCCAGTTATGCGAAATCACCACTTCTTCGTCGGCGTCGGTGACGCGGCTTTCGTCCCAGTCGGGGAGGCGAGGCAGGCTGCGACGTGCTTGAGACAGGATGTCCTTTGCTGCGGCTTCGCCGAATACCAGACACTCGAGAAGCGAGTTACTGGCCAGTCGGTTGGCGCCGTGAAGACCCGTGCAGGCTGATTCGCCGACCGAATAGAGCCCGCTGAGGTCGGTACGCGCTGCCAAGTCGGTAACAATGCCGCCACAGGTGTAATGTGCAGCCGGGACAACCGGAATGCCTTCACGTGTGATGTCGATGCCAAGTTCCAGGCAACGGGCATGGATGTTCGGGAAGTGTCCGCGCAACCAGTCGGCTGGTTTGTGGCTGATGTCGAGGAAGACGCAGTCCAGACCGTGTTTCTTCATTTCGAAATCGATCGCGCGTGCCACGACGTCACGCGGCGCCAGTTCTGCACGCGGGTCGTGTTCGGGCATGAAGCGGGTGCCGTCAGGCAGCTTGAGGAGCCCGCCCTCGCCGCGCACTGCCTCTGAAATGAGAAAGGATTTTGCTTGGGGGTGGTAGAGGCACGTCGGGTGAAACTGGATGAATTCCAGGTTCGCGACGCGGCAGCCTGCGCGCCAGGCCATTGCAATTCCATCTCCGGTCGCTACGCCCGGGTTTGTTGTGTACAGGTAGACCTTGCCTGCGCCGCCGGTGGCCAGCACCGTGTTGCGTGCGCCGATTGTGACCACGCGGTCGTTGGTGATATCGAGGACATAGGCTCCCAGACAGCCCTCGCCAGGCAGCCCGATTTTTTCGCCCAGCACAAGATCGACCGCGATGTGGTTCTCGAGTATGTCGATGTTCGGGTGTTTGCTGACCTGTTCGCTCAGCGTCGCCTGAACGGCGGCGCCGGTGGCGTCGGCGGCGTGAATGATGCGCCGGTGCGAATGGCCGCCCTCGCGCGTGAGGTGGTAGCCGATCGTCGATTCATCTTCGCGTGTAAACGGAACGCCGCGCCCGATCAGCCACTCGATGGCGGCTTTGCCGTGTTCGACCACGAAACGTGTGGCTTGTGGATCGCACAGGCCAGCTCCCGCGGTGAACGTGTCCTGGATGTGGGCGGCGATGCTGTCCGATGTGTCGAGTACCGCGGCGATTCCGCCTTGCGCCCATGCGCTTGCGCTATCGGAGAGCAAGCGTTTCGTGACGACCGCAACGCGAAGATGATCTGCCAGTCGCAGCGCCAGCGACTGGCCAGCCGTGCCACTGCCGAGAATGAGTACGTCGTATTGTTTTGACAAGATCGTGAAAGGCAAGGGTCGGACACCCGCACGAATATATCATGTCCCGCTGCGCGCTCCGTATTCAGCGAAATCTCGGATACAGGCGCTTTCGCCACAAGACCCCTTCAGCGTCTGAACTATTTGCCAAGCCCTGTGTCTCTTGATTAGCTTCGGCTTTGCCGTACTCATGGGGGGTCGCTATACTGGCGCGGATTTTGCCCAACCTAGAGAAACGACCCGCTCATGAGCGATCGCGAGATAGATCAGCAGCTTGTCGAACGCGTACAACGCGGCGACAAGCAGGCCTTTGGCTTGCTGGTAACGAAATACCAGCGCAAGTTGCATAGGCTGCTTTCCCGATTGATCCGCGACTCTGCCGAGGTGGAAGACGTGGCCCAGGAAACCTTTATCAAGGCGTATCGCGCCTTGGGATCGTTCCGGGGCGACAGCGCTTTTTACACATGGCTTTATCGTATCGGAATCAATACCGCGAAAAATTATCTGGTATCGCAGGGTCGGCGTGCGCCGACATCGACCGGGTTCGACTCTGAAGAGGCCGAAACCTTTGAGGAAGGTGACCAGTTGCGTGACATCAATACGCCGGAGCGGTTGATGATGACGCGGCAGATTGGTGAGACGGTGGATCAGGCGATGGAGGCGCTACCAGAGGAATTGCGCACGGCGATCATGCTGCGGGAGCTCGAAGGGCTGAGCTACGAGGAGATCGCCAGCATCATGGATTGTCCGATCGGAACGGTGCGTTCGCGGATATTCCGCGCACGCGAGGCAATTGCTGAAAAACTGCGGCCGCTGCTGGATACGGCTCCTGACAAACGTTGGTAGGTGGTACTCATGAAGGACAAACTGTCGGCACTTCTTGATGGTGATCTCGACGAGCAGTCGGCGCCTCCGGTATTGGACTCGATCCGGCGCGATCGGTCGTTGCGCACCGAGTGGGGGACCTATTGCCTGATTGGCGATCTGCTACGGGGCGATAGGGATGGTTCATCAGGTTTCGTCGGGCGGGTTATGGCGGAGATCGAGTCTGAACCCACTGTGCTTGCGCCGACGGTACGGCCGGCCGAGCCGGGCCGTGGCAAGGCTTGGCGTTCGCTGATGCCACTGGCCGCATCGGTCATGGGGGTAGCTGCGGTCGGTTGGGTTGCTCACACCTTGTACGCTGATCAGGATGATATGAGCCGTGTAGCGACGGCGCCGCCGCGAGTCCAGGCATCCGAGTCCGCTCTTGTAGCAGTGCGGCCGGTATCGGTGACGCAGTCGCCGATATCCGTCGATCCGAATCGTGAATATGTGTTTGCGCATCAATCCATGACGGGCGGTGGTCCGCTTTCCGGGGCCATCCAGCATGTGCGCACCGTTTCCGACGTAAGGCAGGATAACGGTCGATGAGGGGACTTGCCGTTGTCTTGGGGTTCTGCGCTGTGCTTGCGCATTCGCAGGCAATTGCGCAGTCACCCGGAGATCCCCTTTCCTGGCTCGGACGCATTGCAACGGCAGGGCAGCGTCTCAATTACGCCGGAACCTTCATTTACCAGTCGGGGAAGAACTTCGAAACGTCCCGGATTGTTCACATGGCTGATGCCAATGGCGAACATGAGCGGCTCGAAGTACTGGACGGAAGTCCGCGGGAAGTCATTCGCAGCAATAGCGAAGTGCGTTGTGTCCTGCCTGACCAGAAAATGGTGATCGTCGACAGGCCCGGTGGACGGCGTGCATTTCCGTCTCGCTTGCCAGCTTCCTTCGCCGGTCTCGCCGAAAATTACCGTATCCGCAAGGGCGAGGTGAGCCGCGTGGCTGGCCTCGATGCGCAGTTGGTGGTGCTGGAGCCGAAAGACGATTTGCGCTATGGCCACCAGTTGTGGGCCGAGCTTCAGTCCGGTCTGCTGCTTAAGGCCCGTACCGTGGACGAGCGTGGCGAGATCATCGAGCAATTCACTTTTAGCGACGTCAAGATCGGCGGGGATATCGGCAACGACGCACTCCGTCCTCGCTACGCGAAGGACGGCGAATGGCGAGTGGTGCATGCCAACGGCGTCGAGGTGCGCAAGGAGGAAAGCGGATGGGCGTTGAACGCTCCGCTCAATGGCTTTTCCTTGATGTCGATTGTGCGACGTCCGCTGGGTCGTGATCGTGGAGAAGCGCTGCATCTCGTGTATAGCGACGGGTTGGCCTCGATCTCGGTCTTCATCGAGCCGGCAGACGGATCGCGCCAGGCGATCGGGCCGCTCGCAACCGGCGCCATTAACATCTACAAGAGGATGGCGGGGGCGCATCTGGTGACTGCGCTCGGGGAAGTGCCTTTGCGGACGGTTCAGCGACTCGGCGACGGCATCGAGCCGGTAGTGCGATGATCGAAGCGAGCGCGGTTGTTGAGCGCGTCGAGGGGGGGCGTGCCTGGGTTCGGCTGCGCGAGCGATCCGGTGGTTGCGGCCGCTGTGATGAGCCAGGCGGCTGCCGTTCCGCAGGCATTGCCTACGCGCTGAAGAGCCCGAACGAAATTTTCAGTCTTCCCAACGCCATCGGCGTCGAGGCGGGCGACGCGGTGCTGTTGCGCATGCACGACGGTGCGCCGCTGCGCGGTGCTCTGCTTGGTTACGGATTGGCTAGCAGCCTCCTGGTGGTCGGAGCAGGCATTGGCAATGCAGTGGCGTCGGGCGGGCGGGAAGATCTGTTTGCGCTGATGGGGGCCGGAATAGGACTGGTGTGTTCGATGGTCTTCAATCGGCTGGTGCTGCGTAGTCGTGCGGTGCGCGGTGGATTCGAGATCGAGATGGCACGGGTGGGGGCGCAATGCCACGCACCGGAAGGGCTGCGCGCATGAATCTGGTGCGCCTGTGCCGAGCGGTGCTGCTTGCGGTAGTGTGTGCGCTTGCACCGTTGTCCGCAGTGGGCGCAGGAACCGTTGTATTGCCGGATTTTACTCAGCTTGTGCAGCGACACGGCGCGGCTGTAGTGAATATCAGTGCAGCGCAAGCGAGCAAGGCGGGTCCGCTGGCGTTCCCCGGATTGGGGCAGGACGATCCGATGTTCGATTTCTTCCGCCGCTTCATTCCGCGCAAACCGGAGCATCCGCGCGTCGACCCGGAAAATCGTTCGCTGGGTTCGGGCTTCATCATCAGCGCTGACGGTTTTATCTTGACCAATGCGCACGTTGTTGATGGTGCGGAGGAAATCCTTGTCCGCCTGATCGACAAACGTGAGTTCCGGGCGCGTGTGGTCGGTGCAGATCCGCGCAGCGACGTGGCGCTGATCAAGATCGATGCCTCCGATCTCCCGCGCCTGGCGATCGGCGATCCGGACAAATTGCAGGTTGGCGAATGGGTCGTGGCGATCGGTTCGCCCTTCGGCTTCGATCATTCGGTGACAGCCGGTATTGTCAGCGCCAAGGGGCGCAGCCTGCCCGATGAGAATTTTGTGCCTTTCATCCAGACTGACGTGGCGATCAATCCGGGTAATTCCGGTGGCCCCCTGTTCAACCTGAAGGGCGAAGTTGTCGGCATCAATTCGCAGATCTACAGTCAGACCGGTGGTTTCATGGGATTGTCGTTTGCGATCCCGATCAATCTGGCCATGGATGTCCAGGCACAGTTGCGTGCGAGTGGACGGGTGCAGCGTGGTCGCATAGGTGTCGCGATCCAGGAGGTGACGCGTGCACTGGCCGAGAGTTTCGGTCTGCCGCGTGCCGCAGGAGCGCTGGTGAGCGCAGTCGAGGCGGGTGGTCCGGCGGCAAAGGCCGGTCTCGAACAGGGCGACGTGATCGTGCGCTTTGGTGGCAAGGCGGTCGAATCATCGGGTGACCTGCCGCGGATCGTATCGGCGAGCCGTCCTGGTTCGCAGGTGACCATATCGCTTTACCGCAATGGGGCCGCGCGTGACCTGAACATTGTGGTCGGTGAGTGGCTGGATGACGCAGGTCAGCGTACGCGGCGCAGCGAACGCGTCCAGCCGGCACCAAACAAGCTGGGCTTGGTTCTGGCGTTACCTACCCCGGCGCAACGGCGAGAACGAAATGTCGAGCACGGACTGATCGTCGAGCGTGTCCAGGGCGTCGCTGCGCGCGCCGATCTCCAGGTCGGCGATATTGTGCTGGCGATCGTGTCGGGGGGGCGCCAGGTGCCGCTGAAGGCCGTTGATGTGTTCAATCGCCAAGTGGCTGAACTCAAGGACGGACAACTGGTGACACTCTTGGTCCAGCGCAGCGAGGGCGCAAACTACGTCACCTTGCGGGCGGGAGAATGAACGCAGTGCGCGAGCTGACGGTGATGAGCCGAGAATGGTGCCACCTTTGCCACGACCTGCTTGAGAAGCTGCAGCCGCTGGCTGCCGAACTCGGCTGGACGATCAGAGTGTTTGACGTCGACGCGGATCCTGCGCTCGAGGCGCGCTGGGACGAACTGGTGCCGGTAGTCCTTGCCGGCGACGTGGAACTGTGTCATTACCATCTGGACGAGTCCGCAGTCCGTGCCTATTGCGGGCGTTTTCCGCTAGAATCCGCGGCTTAGCCGATTCAACCAATCCATCCCGGGTGCCGCATGGCACCCTTCTTTTGTTGTCGCATGCAACATATCCGAAATTTCTCGATCATCGCCCACATCGATCACGGCAAGTCCACGCTGGCCGATCGCCTCATTCACTTTTGCGGTGGTTTGTCTGATCGCGAGATGGAGGAGCAGGTTCTCGATTCGATGGACCTTGAGCGCGAGCGTGGCATCACGATCAAGGCGCAGACCGCGTCCCTGCAGTACAAGGCCAAGGATGGGCAGGTCTATAACCTGAATCTGATCGATACCCCTGGACACGTCGACTTCTCTTACGAGGTGAGCCGCTCGCTGTCAGCGTGCGAGGGCGCACTGCTGGTGGTCGATGCGTCGCAGGGTGTCGAGGCGCAGACGGTGGCGAATTGCTACACGGCAATCGAGCAGGGCGTCGAGGTGGTTCCGGTTCTGAACAAGATCGATCTGCCCGCCGCTGATCCAGAGAATGCGCGCCAGGAAATCGAGGACGTCATCGGCGTCGATGCGTCCGAGGCGGTGTTGTGTTCGGCGAAGACCGGACTCGGCATTGAGGATGTGCTGGAAACCGTCGTCCGCCGTGTGCCGCCGCCGAAGGGTGATCCGGCTGCGCCGTTGAAAGCGCTGATCATTGATTCTTGGTTCGACAATTATGTCGGCGTCGTGATGCTCGTGCGTGTCGTCGATGGCGTGCTGCGGCCGAAAGATCGCATTCTGCTGATGGCCAATGGCGCCCAGTATCCATGCGATCAGGTCGGTGTGTTCACGCCGCGCTCGGTGCCTCGCACGGAACTTGCCGCCGGTGAAGTGGGTTTCATCATCGCCGGCATCAAGGAATTGCAGGCCGCCAAGGTGGGCGACACCGTCACGCTGGCGACCCGTCCGGCGAGCGAGCCGTTGCCAGGATTCAAGGAAATAAAGCCGCAGGTGTTTGCCGGTCTGTACCCGGTGGAGTCGAGCGAATACGAGCAGCTGCGCGATTCGCTGGAGAAGTTGCGACTGAACGACGCGTCGCTGCAGTTCGAGCCGGAAGTGTCGCAGGCGCTGGGGTTTGGCTTCCGCTGCGGCTTCCTCGGCTTGCTGCACATGGACATCGTGCAGGAGCGGCTGGAACGCGAGTTCGACATGAACCTGATCACCACGGCGCCGACCGTGGTGTATGAGGTGGTGATGAACAGCGGTGAGGTGATCCGGGTCGAGAACCCCGCCAAACTGCCGGACCAGTCGAAGATTGCGGAAATCCGCGAGCCGATCATCACCGCGACGATTTTTCTGCCGCAGGACTACGTCGGGCCGGTTATCACGCTGTGCAACCAGAAGCGCGGGGCGCAGGTGGACATGCGCTATCACGGCCGCCAGGTGCAACTGATCTACGACCTGCCGATGAACGAAGTGGTCATGGACTTCTTCGACAAGCTGAAATCGGTGTCGCGCGGCTATGCATCGCTCGATTACGAATTCAAGGAATACCGCGCTGCCGATCTCGTCAAGCTCGATCTGCTGGTGGGTGGCGAAAAAGTCGATGCGCTGTCGGTGATCGTGCACCGCGCATCGTCGCAATATCGCGGACGCGAAGTGGCTGCGAAATTGCGCGGCCTGATTCCGCGCCAGATGTTCGATGTCGCGATTCAGGCGGCGATTGGTTCGCACATCATTGCGCGCGAAACGATCAAGGCCCTGCGCAAGAACGTTCTCGCCAAGTGTTATGGCGGCGACATCTCCCGCAAGAAGAAACTTCTCGAAAAGCAGAAGGAAGGGAAGAAGCGGATGAAGCAGGTGGGTAACGTCGAAATTCCGCAGGAGGCGTTCCTTTCCGTGCTGCGGGTGGACGACGGCAAGTAAGGGTTGGCTGTCTCGCCTGACCTGACTGCATTGAATCGCGTCGATACGGAGTCTGTGTGAATTTTGCGTTGGTGTTGTTCCTGTTGCTGGTGGCAACAGCCATCCTGTGGGTGATCGACCGGTTCTTTGCGCGCAAGCGCCGCTCGGCGGAAGCACCCGCTCCGTGGTGGGTGGAATACGGAGCGAGTTTCTTTCCGGTCATCCTGATCGTTTTCGGCCTGCGTTCCTTCATCGTCGAGCCGTTCAAGATTCCGTCGGGTTCAATGATTCCGACGTTGCTGGTTGGCGACTTCATCCTCGTCAATAAGTGGACTTATGGCATTCGTCTGCCGGTGATCAACAAGAAGATCGTGTCAATCAACGAGCCGGCACGCGGGGATGTGATGGTGTTCCGTTATCCGGCCGATCCGTCGATGGATTACATCAAGCGCGTGGTGGGTTTGCCCGGCGACAGGGTGGAATACCTCGACAAGCGTCTGCGTATCAACGGTCAGCCGGTTCAAATGGCGCCGCAGGACGATTATCTTCATCCCGACCGCCTGTACTATTCGCCGCGCTTTTCCGAGCAGCTTGGCAAGGTCGAGCATTCAGTGCTGATCGAGCGCGATGTGCCGGCCTTCGTCCCGCAGGTGCTCGATTATCCGTTCCGCGAAAACTGCACCTATACTACCGCCGGTGTTAGTTGCACGGTGCCGCCGGGGCATTACTTTGTCATGGGCGACAACCGCGATTCGAGTAGCGACAGCCGGGTCTGGGGTTTCGTGCCGGATACCAATATTGTCGGCAGGGCATTCTTCATTTGGTTCAACTTCAATGACATGCAGCGGATTGGCGGATTTCACTGATACGGAGACGGAAAACGGATGAAACGCAGGCAAATGGGCATCAGCCCGATCGGTGTGCTGTTTGTCGGAGCCTTTCTTGGCTTCATTCTTCTGATCGGTTTTCGCTCGGTTCCGGCTCTGAATGAATATTTCGCGATTCAGCGCATCATCAAGCTGGTGGCGGACGAGGGCGATGGCGGGGCATCGATCGTTGAATTACGGCGCAGCTTCGACCGCCGCGGCCAGATCGATGACGTCGTCACGATCAGCGGGGCCGACCTCGACATCGTCAAGGAAGCGGGGAAGGTCGTGATTGAAGTCGAGTATTCGCGCAAGGTGCCGGTGGTGGCTAACGTCAGCCTGTTGATCGATTTCCAGGCGACGACGGCCGGCAGATAGTGATCGCGAATCTGGATCGTCTGCAGCGCGGTATCGGCCATCGTTTTTCCGATATCTCGCTGCTTGAGCGGGCGCTCACGCACCGCAGCTTTGGCCAGCCGAACAACGAGCGGCTGGAATTTCTCGGCGACAGTATTTTGAACTGCGCGGTTGCGATCGCGCTGTTCGAGCGCTTCGGCGAGTTGCGCGAAGGGGAGTTGTCGCGCCTGCGTGCGTCGCTGGTGTGCCAGGACGGTTTGCATCGGATCGCTGTCGAACTCGACCTGGGTGAATATCTGCGTCTGGGTGAGGGTGAGCTCAAGAGCGGTGGCTTCCGGCGGCCGTCGATTCTGGCCGACGCGCTTGAAGCCGTGTTTGCCGCGGTTTTCCTGGACCAGGGCTTTGCCACGGCGAAGGAGGTCATTGACCGGCTCTATGGCCCGGTGATTGCGCGCATCGATCCGCAACTGGCGTCTAAGGATCCCAAGACGGCGTTGCAGGAACTGCTGCAGGGGCGCAAGCTACCACTTCCGACCTACGTCACCGTGAAGGTGCATGGCGAAGCCCATGCGCAGGATTTTGAAGTGGCGTGCGAGGTCAGCGCACTGAATCTTCGTACCACCGGGCGGGGCGCCAGCCGTCGTGCGGCAGAACAACAGTCGGCCGAGAACGCGCTGGCGCAGTTGAGGAAGTCATGAATCAGGATACTAGCCCGGAAACCGGTGCCACCCCCGCAGGATTTCGCACCGGTTTCGTCGCCATCGTCGGCCGTCCGAACGTAGGCAAGTCGACGCTGCTGAATCGCTTGATCGGGCAGAAGATCAGCATCGTATCGCGCAAGGCGCAGACGACGCGGCATCGCGTCACCGGTATTCTGACGCGCGAGGATTCCCAGTTCGTATTTGTCGACACGCCGGGCTTCCAGACCAAACATCGCAATGCGCTCAATCGCTCGATGAACCGTACGGTGTCTCAGGTGCTGGGTGATGTCGATCTGGTGTTCTTCGTGATCGAGGCCGGGCGCTTCGGCGAGGACGACCGCAAGGTGGTCGAGGTGTTGCCGAAGGAAGCGAAGGTCGTGCTGGTCATCAACAAGGTCGATCGCCTGGCGGACAAGAGCCAGTTGCTGCCGTTCATCGCGCGGGTAAGCGAGGTTTTCCCGTTTACGGAGATCGTGCCGCTGAGCGCGGAGCGCGGTACCAACGTTGACGCACTTTTCAAGGCAGCGACGCCGCTGTTGCCCGAGGGCGAGCCGATGTATGGTGCGGACGAGATTACCGACCGCAGCGAGCGTTTTCTTGCAGCCGAATTCCTGCGCGAGAAGCTGTTCCGCCTGCTGGGCGACGAGTTGCCGTATGGCATCGCGGTCGAGATCGAGAAGTTCGAGACCGAGGGAAAGCTGCGTCGCATCCATGCGGCAGTGGTCGTTGACCGTGCGAGCCACAAGGCGATGGTCATCGGCAAGGGCGGCGAGCAGTTGAAGCGCATCGCCTCGGAAGCGCGTGTCGAGCTCGAGCAGCTCTTCGACGGGAAGGTTTTCCTCGAAGTGTGGGTCAAGGTCAAGAGTGGCTGGGCCGATGACGAACGTGCGCTCAAGAGCCTGGGTTACGAGTAAGCCGAACTTGCGCGTGTCGGCGTGAGCCAGAAGCAGCGCATCGATCAGCAGCCGGCGTTCGTCCTGCACACGCATGCGTGGCGGGAAACCAGCCTGATCGTCGAGACTTTCTCGCGCGATCATGGCCGCGTGGCGATGGTCGCCAAGGGTGCGCGGCGACCGCTGTCGGCGCTGCGCGGCGTCATCATGGCCTTCCAGCCCTTGCTGATCGATTGGTCCGGTGGTGGCGAGGTCAAGACGCTGGTGCGGGCCGAATGGCGCGGCGGACAGCCCCTGCTGACCGGACGTGCATTGATGTGCGGCTATTATCTGAACGAACTGTTGGTGCGCCTGACCGCGCGCGAGGATGCGCATCCCGCGCTGTTCGAGGCGTATGCGGATGCGATTGCAACGCTGGGCCGCAATGCGGTGCCGGAGCCGGTGCTGCGGCGCTTCGAGCTCGCGCTGTTGCGTGAGCTGGGCTACGGAATCGGGCTCGATAGCGAGAGCGATTCGGGCGATCCGGTCGATCCCGGGATGGACTACGTCTATATAATCGAGCGCGGTCCGGTGAGGCTAATGGGGGAGGCGGCCGACCTTCCCGCGGTGAGCGGTCGTACGCTGCTCGACATGGCGCAGGACGATTTCTCGCGCGCCGAGACCCTGGCGCAAAGCAAGACGCTGTTGCGCATGCTGATCAACCATTATCTCGGCGGACAGATGCTGCAGTCGCGCCGGGTGTTGAAGGAGTTGCTGGAACTGTGATCGAACTCGGCGTCAATATCGACCATGTGGCGACCTTGCGGCAGGCGCGCCGTACCTGGGAACCCGACCCCGTGTGGGCGGCCGTGGAGGCGCATCTGGGTGGTGCGGACGGCATCACGGTGCATCTGCGCGAGGACCGTCGCCACATCCAGGACGAGGACGTGCGCAAGCTGCGCGACCTCACGCAGATCAAGCTGAATCTCGAGATGGCGGCGACCGACGAAATGCTTGGCATCGCCTGTGCGTTGAAGCCGGAAATGGCAATGCTGGTCCCCGAGGGGCGGCATGAGGTGACGACCGAGGGTGGTCTGGATGTCGTCGCGCAGGAAGCGCGCCTGAAGGCGGTGGTGGGACGGCTGGCGGATGCCGGTATCGTCACGAGTGTGTTCATCGACGCGGAGATCGCCCAGGTCGAAGCGGCGGCGCGGATCGGGGCGCGCGTCTGCGAGATTCATACCGGCCCCTATGCGCATGCTTTCCACGCGGCCGGGCGCGATGCGGAAAGTGTCGCGGTGGTGGCGGAAATCGACAAGGTGCGTCGTGCTGGCGATGCGATTCGCGCGCTTGGCATGCGCTTCAACGCCGGGCATGCGCTCAACTATTACAACGTCCAGCCCATCGCACGGCTGCCGGGGGTGCGTGAGCTGCATATCGGGCATTCGATCGTCAGCCGCGCGGTGTTCTCCGGGCTGCGCGACGCGGTTCGCGAGATGAAGCGCCTGATGCGCGAGGCGGCTGGACGCGGGCTGTAAGCGGACCAGCATGATCCACGGAATCGGTACCGACATCGTCAGGATTGACCGTCTGCGCGGCGCGCTGGAACGTCATGGCGAACGCTTCGCGGCACGCATCCTCACGGGATCCGAGCGCGACGGCTTTGCGGCGAGCCGTGACCAGGCGCGCTTTCTCGCGAAGCGCTTCGCCGCCAAGGAAGCGTTCGGCAAGGCCCTCGGCACCGGTGTGGCGGTGCCCGCGACGCTACATGCGGTGAGGGTCGGGCACGATGAACTCGGCAAGCCGGTCTACGAATTTGATGACGCGCTGAGCGCGTACATGGATGAACGCGGCCTGAGTGCCCACCTGAGCCTGAGCGACGAGATCGACTACGTCGTGGCCTTTGCGCTGATCGAGAAGATATGAATTCTGCAGACAACCCGAACAAGGTGCGACGGCCGCTCGGCCCGGTGATGCTCGATGTCGCGGGAACGGCGCTGACCGAGGAGGAGCGCGAGCGTCTGCTCGATCCGCTGGTTGGGGGCGTGATTCTGTTCGCGCGCAATTACACCGGGTCCGAGCAGCTGTCCGCGCTGACCACCGAGATTCATGCCTTGCGCGATCCGGCCTTGGTGATCGCGGTCGATCACGAGGGCGGGCGGGTGCAGCGATTCCGTACCGACGGCTTTACGCGCATCCCGTCGATGCGCCGTCTCGGGCAGTTGTGGGAGCGCGATCATGTGGCAGCGCTCGATGTCGCGCGTGCAGTGGGCTATGTGCTGGCGGCGGAGTTGCTCGCGCATGGGGTCGATCTGAGCTTCACGCCGGTGCTGGACCTGGATTACGGCTGCAGTCGCGTGATCGGCGATCGCGCTTTTCATCGCAACCCGCAGGTCGCGGCGACGCTGGCGCAGTCGCTGGTGGCCGGGATGGCCGAGGCGGGGATGGGCTGCGTGGGCAAGCATTTTCCCGGGCACGGCTTCGTCGAGGCCGATTCGCATCTGGAAATCCCGGTCGATGAACGCGACTTCGAGGCGATCTGGAACGAGGACATCGCGCCTTACCGCCACCGAATCGGCCGTCAGTTGTCGGGCGTGATGCCGGCGCATGTGATCTATCCGAAGGTCGATCCCAATCCGGCCGGTTTTTCGCCGTTCTGGCTGCAGGACGTGTTGCGCGGACGGCTGGGTTTTGGCGGCGTGGTGTTCAGTGACGACCTGACGATGGAGGGGGCGACGGTCGCGGGGGATATCGTCGCGCGTGCCCGTGCGGCGTACGCAGCCGGCTGCGACATGGTGCTGGTGTGCAATCGTCCGGACCTGGCGGCCGATCTGCTCGATCGCTGGGCGCCGGTGATTCCCCCCGAAAGCCGTGCGCGCATTGAGGCGCTGCGCTCGCGTGCGCAGTGCAAGGATCCGTTTGCGCTGGAATTGCACCCGACCTACCGGCAGGCACGCAGCGCCCTGGCCGGTATCAGCGAGGATGTCGCGTAAGCGAGGCGTGCGTGCGAGCGCGACGCGCAGTTGCCCATGACCGATTCTGCGGCCCCCTTCGACACGAAGGCCTTTCTCAAGACAGTGCCCGAGGAGCCGGGCGTCTATCGCATGATCGGCGCCGAGGGGCGCGTGCTCTATGTCGGCAAGGCGAAGAACCTGAAGCGGCGCGTTTCGAGCTATTTCCTGCGAAACCAGCCGAGTCCGCGCATCACGCTAATGGTGGCGCAGATTCTGCGCGTCGATGTCACGCCGACGCGTTCCGAAGCCGAAGCGCTGATCCTCGAAAACAACCTCATCAAGAGTCTTGCGCCGCGCTACAACATCCTGTTCCGCGACGACAAGTCCTATCCGTACATCGAGCTGTCGGGCGATGATTTCCCGCGCCTCGCATATCACCGGGGGGCGTTCACGAAGGGGGCACGTTATTTCGGACCGTTTCCGAACGCCTGGGCGGTACGCGAGAGCATCCATCTGCTGCAGAAGACCTTTCAGTTGCGCACCTGCGAGAACTCGGTCTTCCAGAACCGCTCGCGGCCCTGTCTGTTGCACCAGATCAAGCGTTGTACCGCGCCCTGTGTCGGGCTGATCGACAATGGGGCCTACGCTGAGGACGTGACGCTGGCGGCGCGCTTTCTGGACGGGCGCGCTTCGGAGGTGATTGATGATCTGACGGCCCGCATGCACGCGGCGGCCGAGCGGCTGGCGTTCGAAGAGGCGGCGGCGTGTCGTGACCAGGTGCGCGTGCTGCAGACGGTGTTGCAGCGTCAGTACGCAGATAGCCGCAAGGACGAAGACGTCGACATCATCGCCGCCGTGGAACAGGACGGCCTGACGTGCGTGAATATCGCGATGGTGCGCGGCGGCAGGCATCTTGGTGACCGTCCGCAATTTCCCAGTGCCGCCGGGAGTTGCAGCGCAGTGGACGGGGCGCTGGCGTTCATCGAGCAGCATTACCGGGACCACGGCATGCCGGCGCGGCTGCTGCTGAATGTGCCGCTGGACCCGGTCAAGGCGCTGATGGCGGAAATCAGCGACACGCCTTGCTCGCTGATCGCGCCGCGTCATGCGGCGGAGAAGGCGTGGATGGAGATGGCGGAGAACAATGCGCGGCTGGCGATTCTGGCACGGGCTCGCGATACCGGCCGCAGCGAGGCACGTCTGGAAGCCCTGCGCGAAGCGCTCGACCTGCCCGAGGTGCCGCGGCGCATCGAGTGTTTCGACATCAGTCACACGATGGGCGAGGCGACCGTGGCGTCCTGTGTGGTCTGCGTGGATGGCGCGATGAAGAATTCCGAGTATCGCCGTTACAACATCGCGGGCATCACCGGCGGCGACGATTTTGCGGCGATGCGCCAGGTGCTGGAGCGCCGCTATGGCAAGGTGGCGGCCGGGGAGGGGGTGTGCCCCGACCTGATCCTGATCGATGGCGGCAAGGGGCAGGTGAGTTCGGCGCTGGCGGTGCTGACGGAAGTCGGGCTGGAGTCGATTGCGATGGTCGGCGTTGCCAAGGGCGAGGAGCGCAAGCCGGGGCTGGAGACGCTGATCTTCCCGGATGGCCGGCTGCCGCTGAACCTCGGAACCGACCATGCAGCGTTGCATCTGATCCAGGAAGTCCGCGACGAGGCGCACCGTTTTGCCATCACCGGCCATCGCGCGCGCCGCGCCAAGACCCGTGTCGGCTCGCGGTTGGAGGATATTCCCGGCGTGGGGGCGACGCGTCGGCGCAATCTGCTGGCCACGTTCGGCGGACTCGATGGCGTGCGTGCGGCGACGGTCGAAGACCTGTGCCGGGTCGATGGCGTCAGTCGAAAACTCGCCGAAGCGATATACAGCTCTTTCCGCTGACGCGGTCGCACGCGTGCCGTCGCGAACACTCCGGACACAATCGCCGCATCATCAGGTTTCCGGTCAGTCCGGTCCTGACGTGCGGCGGCTTGGCTAAATTACGCGGTCTTTGCTTATTGGTACGACAGCGCACAGACGCTGCGGGGTGCGCCGGCTAGGCTCGAACTCCATCCGCTTCGTACGGAGCACGCCAAGGAGAATGAGCATGGATGACTATCGCCACCACGTATCGGGTTTTTTCGCTCACCGCGATCAAGCTCAACTCGCGTTTTCCAGGCTCGTCGAGCAGGGGTTGCCGCGCGAACGGCTGCATCTTTTCGAAAAGAACGACCTGGGGTCACCTGACTCCGCAGCGGCTCCGGAAGCGGGCAGCAAGGAAGTCCTGAAGGACGTCCTGGTCGACGGGGCCATCGGCACCGCGGTCGGCACCGGCGTCGGTGCGCTCGCGCAATTGGCACTGGTGGCGGCGAACGTGAGCCTGTTCGTTGCGAGCCCGTTGATTGCTCCGCTCGCAATGCTGGGTTGGGGCGCCAGCCTCGGAGGACTCATCGGTGCGGCGGCCGGCGCCGGGACCAAGGAAAAGACGTTCGAGGCACTGGTCCGCGATGCGATCGCCAGCGGTCAGTTCGTGCTGGTGGCGGAAACGCGGACGGAGCAGGAGACGGCAATCGCACGGGAAATCATCCAGACTTTGGTCGGGGAGTACAACGACGTCAGCAAGGAGTGAGCGCGATATGTTGTGCGCGCTAGCGAAAATTCCCGGGGAGCGTGGGTGCTCAGAGCCAGTATTCCCAGGCCCGGGCGAACAACTCCTGGAGGCGCAGCTGGAGCGGGCGGCGCTCCCACTGCTCCAGCGTTATTGCGTCGGACTCAGCCAGGTCCTTTTTAAACATCGCATGCACCTGGCTGCCAAACTCCGCGCCCAGCACGACTGCGTTCAACTCGTGGTTATGCAGGAAACTGCGCCAGTCGAGATTGGTCGACCCGACCGTGGCCCACACGCCGTCGATCAGCGCCGTCTTGGAATGCAGGATCGCTCCGCGTCGCTCGTAGATCTTGACTCCCGCGCGCAGCAACTGCCCGTAGTAGCCGCGCCCGGCGTGGAAGACCAGCCAGGAGTCGGTCTGGCCGGGCAGGATCAGCGTCACGTCGACGCCGCGCCCGGCCGCCGCTTCGAGTGCGGCGAGCAGCTGCGGGTCAGGCACAAAATACGCGTTGGTCAGGTATACGCTGGTCTCGGCGCTGCCGATGGCCGACAGCAGGGTGGCGTAGATCAGGCTGAAGGGTTCGTCGGGCGAACTGCCGATCGCGCGCACCACCTGCCGGCCGGCGTTCTCGAGCTGCGGGAAGTAGTTTTTCGCCGCCAAGGGATCGCCCTTCTGCCCTTCCCAGGCCGCGAGGAACAGCTTCTGGAACTCGGCCACCACGGGGCCCTGCAACTGCAGATCGGTATCGCGCCACGCCAAGCTGCCGTCCGGGCGGGGGCGCGAAAGCTTGCCGGTGGAGCTGCTGGAGTAGACGCTGCTGATGTTGATGCCACCCAGGAATGCGGTGCGTCCGTCGACGATCAGCAGCTTGCGGTGGTCGCGCTGATTCAGCTCCCATTCCTTGCGGGCCACCAGCGGGTTGAGGGGATTGAATTCGAGCACCTGAATGCCGCTGTCGCTCAGCCGCTGGAAGAAAGCGGCCGGCGTGCCGATGGTGCCTGCGCTGTCACGGATGAGATTGACCTGCACGCCTTGCTGCTGCTTGTCGATCAGTGCCTGAGCAAAGCGTTGGCCCATCTCGTCGTCGTCGAGAATGTAGGTTTCCATGTTGATGTGATCGCGGGCGCCCGCGATGGCTGCCAGCATGGCCCCGTAGGTGGCGGGGCCGTCCTGGAGGAGCAGTACGTGGTTGCCGGTGGTCAGGGGGCTGCCGACGATGGCCTCCTCGAGCGCCAGGTGGCGCTCGAAAATGTCGGTCTCCTGGCCACGAGCCGCCAGGCGATCGAGAATCGCCTTGCTCTGCTCCGCCGACAGCGGGCCGCGCGCGCCTTGCAGTTGCACCGCAGGGTCGCGACGGGCCAGGTCGGGCACGATGGTGGGCAGGCTCATGCAGGCGGCCAAGGGCAGACCCAGCACACCGGCCAGCCAGAACAGGCGCCAGGCGAGCCAGTGAGGTTTGTGCGGGGCTCGATGCGATGCCATATCAGTTCTCCCGCAATCTCCTGAACAAGTATGAGTGTGGCACGGATCGGTACGCGCCGTCTGCGTTCGAATCGGTCCGGCCCGACATGCGCAGCCTAGTGCGCCTGCGACGAATGGTTCTGTGCGATACCGAACAGAGCGGCAAGATTTCTGCAGCGTCGAGGTGCCTGCCGGGCAGTGCCTGCGGCAAAGAGCATCCGGGAATTTTTGCTTTGCATATTGCGGCAACTCGCACTGCCCGGCTTGGGGTATGCCATCCGGGAAGGTTGCGAACGAGAGGGACCGCAGCTCCGATCGGAGTACCATGCCAATTCGGGTATGCCGTTCGGTACTTCAAGGGAGATCCTGTGGCAGCCAGCAAGATTGCAAGGAAATCCGATACCCGCGCGCCGCTTGACTCCGCGTCCTTTGACCCGCCGACAGCAGCAGCGCTGCATGCCAAGATGGCACTGCCGGAAACCGTTTGCCGCGTGGCCACTACGTGCCCCCATCGCGGGCGGGAGCGACGACACCCAGCTGATTCTGCTGGCGATGCAGGAAGCCGAAGGGTCTGCGTGAGGGTTCAGGACGATGGGCAAGAAAGCGGTTAGCAAAGATCCCCTGCGAACAGCCGCCGAAGCGCAATTCGGCAGTGCCCCGGCAGTGCCGCAACGTTCGGTGGATGCGCTGCTGCATGAACTCCAGGTGCACCAGATCGAACTGGAGATGCAGAACGAGGCGTTGCGCCACGCCCACATCGACATGGAGGAGTCGCGCGATCGCTACGTGAATCTTTTCGATTTCGCCCCGGTCGGCTATCTCACGCTGTCCCGGGACGCGATGGTTGTCGAGGCCAATCTCGTCGCGGCGACGCTCATGCGTGTGCCGCGATCAAAACTGAACCAGCGCCACTTCGAGAATTTCATTGCCCCGCATGATCATGAACGCTGGCGGCGCCACATCACCGCGGCGTGGCAGGGACCGGCCAACCTGACGCTCAATTGCGAACTGCTGCTGAAACGGGGCGATGGCTCGTGCTTTCCCGCCCAGCTGCAGTGCGTGGTGATGGAAATGGCGGGAAGCACGCCGGTCGTGCGAATTGCATTCACGGACATCAGCGAGCGCAAGCGTGCCGAGGAGGAACAGCGCATCGCCGCCATTGCGTTCGAGTCGCAGGAGGGCATGATCGTTACCGACGCCAATGGCGTCATCATCAAGGTCAATCGCGCCTTTACGGAACTGAGCGGTTTCAGCCCGGGCGAGGCCCTGGGAAAGACGCCGGCGTTGCTGAGTTCAGGACGCCACGACCGGGCGTTCTTCAAGAACATGTGGCAGACCCTGAAGGAAAAGCATTATTGGCAGGGTGAAATCTGGAACCGGCGCAAGAACGGACAAATCTACGTCGCATGGCTGACGATCTCAGCGGTGACGACGCCCGACGGTAGCGTCTCCCATTATGTCGGCGCGTTTTCCGATACCACCGAGAAGAGCGAGGCGGCAGCCGAGATCCATCGCCTGGCCTTTTACGATCCGCTCACCCATCTCCCCAATCGGCGCTTGCTGCACGACCGGCTGGCGCATGCGCTGGCGACGACTTCGCGCAGCGGATTGTGTGGCGCGATCCTGTTTCTGGATCTGGACAACTTCAAGACGCTCAACGACACCCGCGGCCACGACGTCGGCGATCTGCTGCTGGTCGAGGTGGCACAGCGCGTGCGCGCCGGCTTGCGGGAAGGCGACACGGTGGCGCGCCTGGGCGGCGACGAGTTCGTAATGATCCTGGAAGGCTTGAGCGCGGAAGTGGAGGAGGCTGCCCTCCTGGCCAAACAGGTTGGCGAAAAGCTTAACGAGGCCATCGCACAGCCATTTGATCTCGGGGACTTGGAATTTCACTGCACGACCAGTATCGGCGTCCGCTTGTTGTGCGCGCAGGATACCGTCGAAGAGCTCCTCAAGCATGCCGATCTTGCCCTGTATCAGGCCAAGTCGGCGGGCCGCAATACGGTGCGCTTCTATGACCCGTCGATGCAGGCCGCGCTCGACCGGCGGAGCACGCTGGAGAACGAATTGCGACACGCGATCAGGCGCGGGCAGTTCGTGCTTCATTACCAGCCACAGTTCGACAACACGCGCCGCATCATCGGTGCCGAAGCCTTGCTGCGCTGGCAGCACCCGAAACACGGACTGATTGCTCCCGGCGACTTCATCCCGCTTTCGGAGCAGTCCGATATCATCCTGCCCATTGGCCGCTGGGTGCTGGAGACCGCCTGTGCCCAGCTCAACGCATGGTCATGCGACGAACGCACCCGCGAACTGAGGCTGGGGGTGAACATAAGCGCCCGCCAGTTCCGTCAACCCGGCTTCATTGATCAGGTATGCAATGTTCTCGAGGCCAACAATGCCAATCCGCAGCGTTTGACGCTCGAGCTGACCGAAAGCATGGTGCTGGATAACGTCGCCGATACGATTCAAAAAATAGAGATGATCAAGCGACTGGGCGTCCATTTTTCGCTTGACGATTTTGGTACCGGATTTTCGTCGTTTTCCTGCCTGACGCGCCTGTCGCTCGACCAGCTCAAGATCGACAAGTCGTTTGTCCTGAATCTTCCGGAACAGGGCACCGACGCGGTCATCGTTACGGCGATCATCACGATGGCCAGAAGCCTCGGCTTGAACATCATCGCCGAAGGGGTGGAAACCGAGGCGCAGCGAGCGTTTCTCGATAGCCACGGTTGCCATGCCTATCAGGGACACCTGTTCAGTCGGCCCTTGCCCGTCGAAGCCTTTGACGCGTTCGTGAGCGGCATCTACGCCTGATTGCCCCCTATGCGCGCTTGCGTACAGAGTTGGTGGCGGCGTTAACGTAGGCTCAGCGTCAAGGGTAACGCGCCGAATTCGTGCGATTTATCGTAATGGAATTGCGGCGGCGACCTTCGCCGCCATTGCAGGCGGTGACGAGATGGCGTGGCGCACCGTTCCCGATTCATGGGGAGTGCTTGAAGTGGTACTTCCGACACCACGAGGTCAAACATGAAACGTTTAATTTTTGCGGCAGCACTGGCTGCTGCCACCATCCCGGTACTCGGCGCCGACGTTGGCGTGTCGATAAGCATCGGCGATCCCGGCTTCTATGGTCGCCTCGACATCGGCGACTATCCGCGGCCGCAAGTGATCTACCGCCGCGCAGTGGCCATCGAGCGGGTACCGGTTAGCCGCCCGCCGATCTATCTGCGGGTGCCCCCGGGGCATGCAAAGAATTGGCGCAGGCACTGCCATAAATACGACGCCTGCGGCGAGCGGGTCTATTTTGTACAAAGCAACTGGTACAACCGCGAGTACGTCCCGCGTTACCGCGAACGTCATGGTGACGGCCGCGATGGGCGCCGCGACGAGCGCAGGGGCGACCAGCGTTGGGACGAGCGGGACGACCGCCACGGCGACGATCGCTACCGCAATCGCTAGCCCACGGCGCAACAGGGATGCCGGCTTGTGCAGGGCACAAGGCGCCCCCAATGCGTCGGGAGCCGCCGACGAAACGAGGATGAGACATGAAGACCGTGCAAGTTGATGTTGCAGTGGTCGGTGCCGGCACGGCAGGCCTTGCCGCGTTCTACGCAGCCAGGAAAGCCGGTGCGAGCGCGGTGATTATCGAAGGCGGCGAATATGGCACCACCTGCGCGCGCGTCGGCTGCATGCCGAGCAAGCTCCTGATTGCCGCCGCCGACGCCGCCCACGCGGTCGGGAAGGCCGGGGGGTTCGGCGTTTGTGTCGATGGCGATGTCCGCATCGATGGCCGCGCGGTGATGGACCGGGTGCGACGCGAGCGCGACCGTTTTGTCAGCTTCGTGCTGCGCGACGTGGAAGAGATTCCCGACGCCGAGCGCATTCGCGGCCAGGCTTGTTTCGTCGACGACCATACGTTAGCCGTCGCCGACCATACGCGGGTCACGAGCAAGAGCATCATCATCGCAACCGGCTCGCGTGCCGCCTACCCGGATTCGTTCACGTCACTGGGTGACCGCGTGATCACCAGTGACGACGTGTTCAACTGGCACGATCTGCCCAAGGCCGTGGCGGTGATCGGCCCGGGGATTATCGGCCTGGAGCTGGGCCAGGCACTGCACCGGCTGGGTGTTCGTGTGGCGGTACTCGGTCGTGGCGGGCGTGTCGGCCCGATCAGCGATCCGGAGATCCGCGCATACGCCTGCGTGACCTTCAACGAGGAATTCACGCTGGCGCCCGATGCGCGCATTGCCGACATGCAGCGTTATGGCGACCGCGTCGCGATTCGACGCGCGGGGCCGGATGGTTCCGATGTCATCGAGTATTTCGATTATGTTCTGGCGGCGACCGGCCGTACGCCCAATGTGACGGGCATCGGCCTCGACAGGACTACGCTCAAGCTCGACGCCAAAGGCGTGCCGTCCTTCGATCCATTGACCACGCGGACGGTTAGCGCAGACAGGGCGAGTCCGATTTTCATTGCGGGCGATGCCGGCAATTTCATCCCGCTCCTGCACGAGGCGACCGACGAGGGGCGCATTGCCGGCGAGAATGCCGCACGTTTCGCGCTGGGCAGGCAGGTGAAGCCTGGTCTGCGCCGCGCGCGCATCGGCGTGGTGTTCACCGATCCGCAGATCGGCATCGTGGGGGGCGGCCTGCATGCGATGAAACCCGGTAGCTTCGCGACCGGACAGGTGAGTTTCGAGGATCAGGGCCGTTCGCGCATCCTGCTCAGGAACAAGGGGCTGCTGAACGTCTACGGAGATCTCGCCAGCGGGCGCTTCGTGGGCGCGGAAATGCTGGCGCCCGCTGCCGAGCATCTGGCACACCTGTTGGCCTGGGCGCTGCAGAACGAGATGACGGTCGCGCAGATGCTCGAGATGCCGGTTTATCATCCGGTAATCGAAGAGGGCTTGCGGACCGGCCTACGCGACCTCGACGTCAAGCTGCGCGCTGCGCGGGTCAATGTCGACAAGGCAGCCTAAACTCGTCAGGCCCGGTGGCAAGGCGGTGAAAGGCGCGCTAGCGGCCTGCTCACCGGGGAGGCTCTGCGGGCAGAAGGCGGGATCCAGGTTAGTGGTCGTGAGACCACTGCAGTCATTCGCCCCGGGAGACAAACGTCACCTTGGTGGCACGTCCGGATGCGCCCGCCTCGATGCGCTTGCTTTGCCAGGCGCCGTCAATTTCGGCAGCAAGCTGGTAAGACCCGGGTGGCAGCTTGAGGTAAAGCAGGGGGCCGTCGCTGACGCCGGAATAGATTTTCTGGCCGTTTCGCCGCGTCACGGTGACGGGAACGGTAGCGAGGTAGTCGCCATTGCGGGCGCTGAAGACGATGTGCACGTTGTAAGCCCGCGCTGCCTTGCGCATTTCTTCGCGCGCTTCATCGCCGATACCGCCGCTCATCCATGAGATTTCTGCCTGCGGGGCACTGGTGGCATTGAATCGTGCTGCGTCGTCCACCTCGTCAGCCCACAGCGGGGCGCATTGCAGGGCCACCACGAGGGCCACGACGGGGGCCAGCAGCCCGCTATGCATCGACAGGCGGGAAGGCCGATGCCCGGCCGGAGTGTCGAACGCTGAATGGGGATTGCTCATGCTCTGCTCCATAGATGAACCATGCACTCGCGCGAACAAATCGTCCGCAAGCGTGGGGGGACGGCCGCCCGGATGCGTTGGTCGTCCGGCGATTGAGATTTCCGGCGATGCTCAGCCTGTGTACTGCGGAGCACACACGTGGTTGAGCGGGCTGCATGGACACTTGCATTCCATCGTCTCAGCCGCATTCGGTGGACGTGCTAGCGCGGGATCACGGTCACTTTCGACCGCGGAGACCCATGACAAGGGATACGACAAAGAGAACGAGAAAAACGAAGAACAAGATCTTGGCGATCTCGACGGCGCCGGCCGCGATCCCGGTAAAACCAAGGAGGGCTGCGACCAGTGCGATCACTAAAAACACCACGGCGTAATGCAGCATTTTCGTTCCTTCCCATTAATTGAAACTCCGTCGGCGGACATGACCGGCCTGCAGTTCGACCTGATTTGCGAACCGCATTGTCTTTCTCGGGGGTGTCACGCCCGGACGGAGCAAGGCGCTATATCTTGCCCATCAGCAACAGGATCAGCAGGATCAGCACCACCAGCCCAATACCACCGCTGGGACCGTATCCCCATCCCTGGCTGTGGGGCCAAGCGGGAATCGCGCCGATCAGCAATAGCACCAGAACGATCAGTAGAATTGTTCCGATTGACATTTCATTCTCCCGACAGTGAGTCGTAGCGGCGAAGCGTTCGAGAAAGCTCTCGAAGCGCGCCAATGCCGCCCTTCTCGGCGCGCCAGCACCACCGTTGCAACCGCGTTGCCGATTGCGCCTTTGCGGCGGTGGTCCCAGGTCAGAGTAAGTGGCGACCAGCCTCGGTTTCGATAGTCAGTGCCACGTCCTTGTTGCAATCCTACTCACAGGGGAATAACCGTCTGTACGCCAGCGCACAGACTCCGTGTGCGGTGAGGAACAGGATGCGTGTCAGAGGAACGCTTCGGCCCGAATGTACGGTCATCCGTCAGGAACGACATGCGTGTAAATGTGAAAAATGAGCACGGCAAATCGGTTCCTCGCCAGTAGCGGTGACGCGGGCGCAAGTCTGTCCGCGACAGTCGCTTCGCCCATTCACCATTCGCACCAGGAGGCATGATGATTAACGATCTGACCCAAGGCCACGGCTCTGTAGAAGACATGAAGGACAAGCTGGTGAGAGATCTCAAAAGCGTAGGTTCCGATGCAGATGGCTTGCTGAAGGAGGTGGCCAATTCCACCGCCGAGGAATTCGCCGCGGTACGCACGAAGATTGAAGGAAAGCTGGTCGAGGCGAGGTCCCGACTCGACAGTTCGCGACTTGCGGTGACGGAAAAGGCCAGGCACACCGCAGACGTCACCCATGAGTATGTAGTGGAGAACCCGTGGAAAGTCCTCGGGCTTGCGGCGGCAGCCGGAATCATCATCGGCATCCTGATGAGCCGGCGCTGATGCATCCGCCGGGGCGAAGCCGCGGTGTCAACCGGCGCCGGGAAGGGCGCCACGACGCAGTGCGGATGACCGGCTTCAGGTAGTAGTTTGTCGAGCGTGTGCTGGAAGCAAGAAGCGAGAAGTCCTTTTGTATGTATTTCTGGAGAATCAATCATGAAACAATTTGGCAAGTATCTTTCCGCATTTTTCCTGGCCATTACGCTGGTGACCGCAGTGGGCTGCTCATCCACGCCGAAGCAGGAGGGGACCGGCGAGTACATTGACGACAGCGTCATCACGACCAAGGTGAAGGCGGCGATTCTCAAGGAACCCACACTGAAAGTTGCAGAAATCAACGTCGAGACATTCAAGGGCGTCGTGCAACTGAGCGGCTTTGTGGCCGAGAAGGGCGACATCGGCAAGGCCGCCGACGTGGCACGCACCGTGGCCGGTGTGAAATCGGTCAAGAACGACCTGCGGCTCAAGTGAGGGACTGACCGTCGCGGACTACTCTCGGACCTCGTGTTCGGGAGTGTCTGCGACGGTCTGCTGCTGTTCATCGAAGTTTTTTCGCGGCGAAACTGCTGAACGAATGGCACGACACCTCTTGTGAATCCCCCGCGACGCTTCGCGCGCAAGCGCGAGCCGCACGCTGAGGTGCGAGGACGATGACACACTCCGGCGACATTCCGGCTGCAGCGCCCGTGAAGCCGGAACCCCTGACCGGTGCAGGAGACGGTGTCGCGGAGTCGGTCGAAATCCCGGCTGCGGTTGCAGACGATGCGATCGCGCCGACGGTCGATATGGGAACGGATGCGCGAGGCTTGGCGCTGGGCGTCCTTGCCACCGTCGCGGTGGTGTTTGCGCTGGAATGGGCGCAGAGCTTCTTCATCTCGATGCTGCTCGGGATCCTCTTTGCCTACACCCTCAATCCCCTCGTCGTGTGGCTCGAACGGATCAAGATTCCGCGCGTGGTCGGAACCATCGTGGTGATGGTGAGCGTCGTGTGTGCGCTCGGTCTGGGGGCATTCTCCCTGCGCGGGCAGATGCAGACGATCCTCGATCAGGTGCCCGAAGCGGTCAGCAAGCTGTCGACCGGCCTGGCGAGTTTGCGTAAAGGCGAGGCCAGCACCATACAGAAGGTGCAGACCGCTGCCGACGAGATCGAGAAGGCAACGAGCGAGGCGGCCGGTATCGACCCGACGCCAAGACAGAAGGCGACGCGCGTCGTTGTGGATACGCCCGGCTTCAAACTCGGCAACTTCCTTTTGATGGGCTCCATGGGGGCGATGGGGCTGATCGGCCAGGCAGCCATGGTGCTTTTCCTGACCTTCTTCCTGCTTCTTTCGGGCGACACGTACAAGCGGAAGCTGGTGCGCCTCACGGGCCCGTCGATGTCGAACCGGAAGATCACCGTTCACATCCTCGACGACATCAATGCGTCGATCCAGCGCTACATGTTCATGCTGCTGGCGACCAATGTGCTGGTCGGACTGCTCACCTGGATCGCGTTGCACTGGGTGGGTCTGGAAAACGCTGGCGCCTGGGCCGTGGCCGCAGGCCTGCTGCACGTCATCCCGTATTTCGGTCCGGCTGTGACCGCCGCCGGCATCGGGATGGCGGCATTCATGCAGTTCAATTCCCTGTCAACGGCCTTGATGGTTGCCGGGGCGTCGGTAGTGATCGCCACGTTCGTCGGGACTTTCGTCACCACCTGGATGACCGGCCGGATCGCCAAGATGAACACGGCAGCGGTATTCGTCTCGATGCTGTTCTGGGCATGGCTGTGGGGCATCTGGGGCTTGCTGTTGAGCATTCCCATCACGGTCATCGCGAAAGTGGTGACGCAGCATGTGGAGGAACTTGAGTCGGTGGCGGAGCTGCTTGGAGAGTAGGCGGTCGCTCGTGCGCCGTGATGCGTTTCACTGAGATTTCATTTTCTGAAAAAAGGCCCCTGAATTGAACGCCGGCATGAAGCTCAACGCATATTTGCAGCAATTGGAGATGCAGCTTCGCGGAAGCGGCTGGCCAAGGATTTCGTCCGACGAGGAGCCGCCGCTGCGATCGGAATTGTTCAGCGCCGATCAGATGGAGCAGCATGGCAAGGCCCTCGCGGCAACGCACCGATTGGCCCCGGGACGCGCACCGGATCAGCTTCTGGGGCGGCTGGCGGCGAATGAAAGCGCGCTGGTCGGAGTGTGCAAGCTGCTCACCGTTGCGGTGACGGAGAACCGCCGGATCACGCCGGCGGGGGACTGGCTGCTCGACAACTTCTACCTTATCGAAGAGCAGATCCGCACGGCCAAGAGGCACCTGCCCAAAGGTTACAGCCGCGAACTGCCGCGCCTGGAAATCGGGTCCGCGGGGCCGTCGGCGGGGCCCCCGCGCGTGTACGACATCGCGCTGGAGACCGTGGCGCACGGCGATGGTCGCGTGGATACGGAAAGTCTCAGCCGCTTCGTGGCGGCCTACCAGACGGTATCGGCTCTCAAGCTCGGCGAATTGTGGGCGATCCCGATCATGCTGCGACTGGCAGTGATCGAGAATCTGCGCCGCGTTGGCGCGCGCATCGCCGCGGGTTGGGCGGAGCGCGACCTGGCTGGTTCCTGGGCGGACCAGATGACCGAGACCGCCGAGAAGGATCCGAAGAGTCTGATCCTGGTGATCGCAGACATGGCGCGTTCAAATCCGCCGATGGTCAGCGCGTTTGTTGCGGAGCTGGCGCGCCGCTTGCAGGGGCGAGGCCCGGCCCTGGCCTTGCCGCTGACCTGGATCGAGCAGCGACTGTCCGAATCGGGCCTGACGATTGAACAGATGGTTCAGTCGGAGAACCAGCAGCAGGCCGCCGATCAGGTCTCGATCAGCAACAGCATTGGCAGTCTCCGTGTGCTGGGGGCGATGGACTGGCGCAAGTTCGTCGAAAGCATGAGTGTCGTCGAACAGACTCTGATGCAGGATCCCGCCGGCGTCTATGGCAGGATGGATTTTGCTACTCGCGACCATTACCGCCATGCAACGGAAGCGATCGCGAGGAAAGGCCGTCTGACGGAGGGCGAAGTGGCCCGCAAGGCGCTCGACCTGGCGCGGGCCGGCGCGGCCATCGATACCGCGAGCGGGAGCGTCGACCGGGCAGGGCACGTGGGCTTCTACCTGATCGACAGGGGTTTGCCGGAGCTCGAGCGGGCGGCGGACGTTCACCTTTCCGGCCCCGAGGCCTTGTGCAGGGCGGCAGACCGGATCCCGTTGATCACGTATTTGGGCGCCATCACGCTGATCACCCTGATCCTTACCGGCTATCTGCTGACGCAGGCGAGTGGCGCGGGAACATCCGTTTGGGTGCTGCTGCCCGTCTGCATCGTCTCGCTGCTGGGTGCGAGTCAGCTGGCCGTGGCACTGGTGAACTGGCTGGCAACCGTGCTGGTGGCGCCGCGTCCGCTGCCCAGAATGGACTTCTCCGAAGGAATCCCGTCGCAGTCGCGCACGCTGGTGGTGGTCCCGACCATGCTCACGAGTGCTGCGAGCGTCGAGGATCTGGTCGAGGCGCTGGAAGTCAGGTTTCTGGCGAATCGCGATGCCAGCCTGCACTTCGGTTTGTTGACCGATTTTCTGGACGCGCAGCATGAATCGCTGCCCGAGGACGGTCCGCTGATGGAGCTGGCCCGGACGCGAATAGACGAGCTGAACGAGAAATACACCAATGGCGAGGGCTGGACCCGGGACGACATTTTCTTCCTCTTCCACCGCCCGCGGCGATGGAACCCGCAGGAGCGGGTCTGGATGGGGTATGAGCGCAAGCGCGGCAAGCTCGCGGATTTGAACGCGCTGTTGCGGGCGGGCACGCGTGGCGTTGCCGGGGATGGCTTTGCCCTTGTCGTCGGCGACACCGCGATTCTGACCGGGGTGAAGTACGTCATTACCCTGGATACGGATACGCAGTTGCCGCGCGATACGGCGCGACAACTGGTGGGTGCCCTGGCGCACCCGCTGAATCGCGCACGGTACGACGCGGACAAATGTCGCGTGTGCGACGGCTACGCCATCCTGCAGCCGCGCGTGTCGGTCAGCCTGCCGGGGACGAACCGCTCGCACTATGCGCGCCTGTACGGTGGTGAGCCGGGCATCGATCCGTACACGCGCGCCGTGTCGGATGTCTACCAGGATGTGTTCGGCGAAGGTTCGTTCATCGGCAAGGGGATCTACGACGTCGATGCGTTCGAGCAGGCGCTCGACGGGTGCTTTCCCGAAAATCGCATCCTCAGTCACGATCTTCTCGAAGGTTGTTACGCGCGTGCCGGGCTGTTGAGCGACGTGCAGGTGTACGAGGACTATCCTGCCCGCTACAGCGCGGACGTGAGTCGCCGTCACCGCTGGATTCGGGGCGACTGGCAGCTGGCGGGGTGGTTGCTGCGGCACGTTCCGGGCGAGGGCGCGCGCCGCCGGACGAATCCGCTGTCGATGCTGTCGCAGTGGAAGCTGGTCGACAATCTGCGGCGCAGTCTCGTCCCGGCGGCGCTGACGCTGATGTTGCTGTCCGGATGGACGCTCCTGTCGCCGGCGTGGTTGTGGACCTCGGCGGTGATCGGCATCCTGCTGATTCCGGCCGTGTGCGTCGCCATCGTCGATCTGTTCCGCAAGCCGGACGAGGTGCTGTTGCGCCAGCACCTCGCAGCCGTTGCACAGTCGGCGGCGCGGCGCCTGACGCAGGTGGCGTTCGAGCTGGCCTGTCTGCCGTACGAGGCGTTTTTCAGCCTGGATGCGATCGCGCGCACGGTTTGGCGGATGCTGGTCGCTCGCAGGCGACTGCTCGAATGGAAACCGTCGAGCGAAGTCGATCGCGAATTGGCCGAGCGTGGCCGCAGCGAGGCCCTCGGGTGTTGGCGATCGATGTGGATCGGCCCCGTCATTGCCGCCGTGACGGCGATCTATCTGGTGATTGCGGAGCCGGTGGTGCTGGGGGTGGCGGGGCCGATTCTGCTGCTGTGGTTCGTGTCGCCCGGCATCGCATGGTGGATCAGCCGCCCGCTGGCGCGCCGCACGGTGTCCCTGGCGGCCGAGCAGATCTTGTTCCTGCGCGCGCTGGCGCGCCGCACCTGGGCCTTCTTCGACACCTTGGTCGGTGCGGACGACAATTGGCTGCCGCCGGACAATTATCAGGAGTATCGCGTTGCCGCGGTCGCGCATCGCACGTCGCCGACCAATATCGGGGTGGCGCTGCTGGCGAATCTGTCCGCGTACGACTTCGGCTACATCCCGGCCGGACAACTCATCGAGCGCACGACGAATACCCTGCGTACGATGGACGGGCTGGAGCGGCACCGGGGGCACTTCTACAACTGGTACGACACGCAGACGCTGCTGCCCTTGTCGCCGCTGTATGTCTCGACGGTGGACAGTGGCAACCTCGCCGGCCACCTGCTGACCTTGCGTGCGGGTCTGCTCGCGCTGGCCGATGACAAGGTGATCGCAGGGCGGCTATTCGACGGCTTGAGCGACACGCTCAGGATACTTGCGGACCTTGCCGACGCAATGGACAGGGCGGCTGCGGGCCCGCTGGCGGAGTTCAGGAACACCCTGGAAGCGGTGTCCGCGGCGCCTCCGGGCACCCTCGCAGCGGCGCGATTGACCCTGATGCGCTTGGCGACCGGGGCCGCCGAACTCGCCGAGCGGTTCGTCGTCAGCGCCGATGTCAGGGACGGTCCGGTGCCCGAGCGCGATGCGAAGGGGGCGGAAGCGCAGGTGTGGGCGCAGGCCCTTGCCCGGCAATGCCGAGAGGCGCTGGACGAGCTGTGCTTTCTCGCGCCGTGGCTGGTGCTGCCGGCAGCACCGGGGGGGATGGAGGCGCATTTCGCCAGGCTGGTCGACGCCCCCGGCATCCCGACCCTGCGCCAACTGGCGAGGGGCGATACGGAGACAACGTCGGCGCAACGCGAGTGGACGCAGGCGCAACTCGCCTGGCTTGGCGAACTGCAGCAATCCCTCGCGGAAGGGCGCGCCCGCGCGCGAGACAGGATTGCGGCCATCGAACGCCTGGCACTGCAATGCGGCGAACTGGCGCAGATGGACTATGAGTTCCTGTTCGACAAGACGCGACACTTGTTGACCATCGGTTACAACGTCGAAGAGCGCCGACTGGATTCGAGTTACTACGACCTGCTGGCGTCCGAGGCGCGCCTATGTAGTTTCGTGGCGATTGCCCAGGGGCAAGTGTCGCAGGAAAGCTGGTTCACCCTCGGGCGCCTGCTCACTGCGACCGGTGGCGAACCGGTCCTGCTGTCGTGGAGCGGCTCGATGTTCGAGTACCTGATGCCGCTGCTGGTGATGCCCACGTACGACAATACGCTGCTCGACCAGACCTGCAAGGCGGCGGTGGCGCGACAGATCGAGTACGGCATCCAGCGCGGCGTCCCCTGGGGCATCTCGGAATCCGGCTACAACACCGTCGACATGCATCTCAATTACCAGTACCGCGCCTTCGGCGTGCCGGGGCTGGGACTCAAGCGCGGCTTGGCCGACGATCTGGTGATCGCGCCCTATGCCTCGGTGCTCGCGCTGATGGTGGCGCCCGAGGAGGCGTGCCTGAATCTGCAGCGACTCGCGGCCGAGGGCTTCCTTGGCAAATTCGGCTTCTTCGAGGCGATCGACTACACGCCGGCACGCCAGCGTCGCGGGCAATCGCACGTGTTGGTGCGCTCCTTCATGGCCCACCACCAGGGCATGAGCCTGCTGGCGCTGGCCTACCTGGTGCTGGATCGCCCGATGCAGCGGCGCTTCGAGTCGGACCGTTTGTTCCAGGCAGTCATGCTGCTGCTGCAGGAGCGCATCCCGAAAGCCACGGCCTTGTTTGCGCACACGGCGCAGCTGTCCGACGTGCGTGCGACGTCGGTCGCCGCGGAAACGCAGATTCGGGTGTTCAGTACCCCGCACACGCCGATACCCGAGGTGCAGCTGCTGTCGAACGGCCGCTACCACGTGATGGTCACCAACGCGGGCGGCGGCTACAGCCGCTGGAAGGACCTCGCCGTCACGCGCTGGCGCGAAGACGGCACGTGCGACAACTGGGGCACGTTCTGCTACGTCCGCGAAGTGACCAGCGGGGCGAGCGGCGAGTTCTGGTCGACCGCCTATCAGCCGACGCTCAAGCGACCGGAGACGTACGAGGCGATCTTCTCCGAAGGGCGCGCCGAGTTTCGCCGCCGCGACCCGGTGTGCACCGGCGATGGCGCGGACGATGGCGATTTCGAGACTTACACCGAGATCGTCGTGTCGCCGGAGGACGATATCGAGCTTCGGCGGGTGCGCATCACCAATCGGTCGGAACAGCGCCGGGAAATCGAGGTCACGAGTTACGCCGAAGTGGTGATCGCACCTCCCGCCGCGGACGCGCTGCATCCGGCCTTCAGCAATCTTTTCGTGCAGACCGAGATATTGCACGAGCGGTGCGCGATCCTGTGCACGCGCCGGCCCCGTTCGGCGGGCGAGCAGGCGCCGTGGATGCTGCATCTGATGGCGGTGCATGGTGCGAAGCTCGGCGAGGTGTCCTACGAGACCGATCGTCTGCGCTTCATCGGCCGTACGAGAAGTGCCGCCAATCCGCTGGCGATGAGCGACCCGGGCCCGCTCTCGGGCACCGACGGTTCGGTGCTGGATCCGGTCGTCGCCATCCGTCATCGCATCACGCTCGATCCGGAACAGTCGGTCACGATCGACATCGTCTCGGGCATCAGTGACACCCGCGACATGGCCGTGAGCCTGGTCGAGAAATACCAGGACCGCCATCTCGCCGATCGCGTCTTCGACCTGACCTGGACCCACAGCCAGGTGGTGCTGCGGCAGCTCAATGCCAGCGAAGCCGACTCGCAACTGCATGCGCGCCTGGCCAGCTCGGTGATCCACGCCAACGCCTCGCTGCGCGCCGACCCGGCGGTGCTCATCAAGAATCGCCGCGGACAGTCGGGCCTGTGGGGATACGCCATTTCGGGCGATCTGCCGATCGTGCTGCTGCAGATCGGCGACTCGGCCAACATCGATCTCGTGCGCCAACTCGTGCAGGCCCACGCGTATTGGCGGCTGAAGGGGCTGGCGGTGGACCTGGTGATCTGGAACGAGGAGCATGCCGGTTACCGGCAACGATTGCAGGAACAGATCATGGGGCTGATCGCCTCGGGTATCGAGGCGAGCGTGATCGATCGGCCGGGGGGCATTTTCGTGCGGCCCGCCGAGCAGATGTCCGGCGAGGACCGCATCCTGCTCCAGTCGGTTGCGCGTGCCATCATTTCCGACGGCCGGGGCACACTGGTGGAGCAGCTCGACCGCCGCACCCTTGCGGATCCACGGCCGCCGCGTTTTGCGCCGAGTCGCGCGCAGCGTTCCGAAGGCGCTCCCGCCGCCGAGCCGCCGCGCCGCGATCTGATCCTGTTCAACGGGCTCGGCGGATTCACCCCTGACGGGCGTGAATACGTCATTGCGCTCGCGCCCGGCGAGGTGACTCCGGCGCCGTGGGTGAACGTTCTGGCGAATCCCCACTTCGGGACGATCGTCTCGGAGAGCGGCGTCGCCTACACCTGGAGCGAGAACGCGCACGAATTCCGTCTCACCCCCTGGCACAACGATCCGGTGAGCGATTCGAGCGGCGAAGCCCTGTACCTGCGCGACGAAGAGACCGGCCAGTTCTGGTCGCCCACACCGCTGCCGGCCCGTGCCGATGCGTCCTACGTCGTCCGGCACGGATTCGGCTATAGCGTCTTCGAGACCCGATCCGCAGGCATTTGGTCGGAACTGCGCGTTTTCGTGGCGCTGGACGCCCCCGTCAAGTTCTCGGTGCTGAAAATGCGAAACGAATCGGGGCGTGCGCGCCGGCTCTCCGTGACCGGCTACGTCGAGTGGGTGCTGGGGGATCTGGGGGCGAAATCCGCCATGCATGTCAGCACCGAAATCGACCCCCGCAGCGGTGCGCTCTACGCGCGTAACCCCTACAGCATGGAGTTTGCCGAGCGGGTGGCCTTCTTCGATGTGGATGAACCGACACGCAACCTGAGCGGGGACCGCACGGAATTCCTCGGGCGCAACGGCACGCTGCGAAATCCGGCGGCAATGAGCCGCACGCGCCTGTCCGGCAAAGTGGGCGCGGCGCTGGACCCCTGCGGCGCGATCCAGGTGAGTTTCGATCTGGCTGAGGGGCAGGAGCGCGAAGTCGTCTTCCGGCTCGGCGTCGGGCTCAACGTCGAAGACGCCGGCACGCTCGTGCAGCGCTTCCGCGGCGCCCTGGCCGCGCGCGGTGCGCTCGCAACGGTGCAGCAGCACTGGAAGCACACGCTCGGCGCGGTTCAGGTGGAAACGCCCGACCCGTCGGTCAACGTGCTGACCAACGGCTGGCTCATGTACCAGACGCTGGTGTGTCGCATCTGGGCCCGCAGCGGCTATTACCAGTCGGGTGGCGCCTTTGGCTTCCGCGACCAGTTGCAGGATGTGATGGCACTGATCCATGCCGAGCCCGGGCTGGTGCGTGCGCATCTGCTGTTGTGCGCGAGCCGTCAGTTCCAGGAGGGCGACGTGCAGCACTGGTGGCATCCGCCGGCAGGCCGGGGGGTGCGCACGCGCTGTTCGGACGACTACCTGTGGCTACCGCTGGCGGTGTGCCGCTATGTGACGAGTACCGGCGACACGGGGGTACTGGACGAAGCCGTGCACTTCCTCGAGGGCCGCCCGGTCAATCCCGAGGACGACTCCTACTATGACCTGCCCGGCCGCTCCGTCGACGTGGACAGCCTGTACCAGCACTGCGTGCGAGCCATCCGCCACGGTCTGCGCTTCGGTGAACGCGGCCTGCCGCTGATCGGCGCGGGCGACTGGAACGACGGCATGAATCTGGTAGGGATCAAGGGCAAGGGCGAGAGTGTCTGGCTGGGCTTCTTCCTGTGCGAAGTGCTGAGACAGTTCGCCGGGGTGGCGAGAGCGTACGGTGATGCATCCTTCGCCGATCTGTGCGTGGAGGAGGGGGGGCAGTTGCGCCGGAACATCGAGCAGCACGCCTGGGACGGCCAGTGGTACCGCCGCGCCTGGTTCGACGATGGCACGCCGCTTGGCTCCGCCGGCAACACGGAATGCCGCATCGATTCGATCTCGCAGAGCTGGTCCGTGCTGTCCGGGGCGGGCGACGAGATGCGTTCGCGCATGGCCATGAAATCCGTTGACGAACGGCTCGTGCGCCGCGACTACGCGCTCGTCCAGCTTCTCGATCCGCCCTTCGACAAGTCGAATCTGGATCCCGGCTACATCCGCGGCTACGTGCCGGGCGTGCGCGAGAATGGCGGCCAGTACACCCACGGGGCGATCTGGGCGGCGATGGCGTTTGCCGCCTTGGGCGAGCGCGAGCGTGCCTGGGAGCTGTTGGCCATGATCAACCCGGTCAATCACGGACTTTCCGCGGAGGGGATCGCCACCTACAAGGCGGAACCCTACGTCGTCGCAGCCGACGTCTACGCACTCACGCCGCACATCGGCCGCGGTGGCTGGAGCTGGTACACCGGCTCTGCCGGCTGGATGTATCGGCTGGTGATGGAATCGCTGCTGGGCCTGAGGCTGGCGGGCGACACCCTGCATCTCGCGCCCTGCCTGCCGGCGGACTGGCACGCGTACAAGATCCACTACCGCTATCGGGACACCGTCTATCACATCGGCGTCTCGCAAATGCGTGTCGGTGACGATCGGGAAAGCGGCGTGACGAGCGTGACTGTGGATGGCGTCGAGCGACCCGACAAGGCGATTCCCCTGGTTGATGACCACCAGGAACACATGGTCGAGGTGCGCGTGGATGCGAAATAAGCGCTTGCTCCTGCCATTGCCGCGGGGCGGCTCCCACGGGGCGCTTGCATGCGCCTCTGTTGCACCACTGACGATCGAGCGCTGAAAGCATGGCACGACGCACGCGAAAGGCCCTTTTGGGCCGATCATTCCAGCGCGCACTGACGGCGATGACGCGGACGGCGATTCGCGCCGGTTCGAAGGCGATAACGCAGGCGCTGAAGGCCAAGCCTGCGCGCAAACCCGCAGCGGCGAAACGTACGGCGATGAAACGTACGGCGACGAAACGGGTCGCCGAGAAGCGTGTCGCGGAGAAGCGTGTCGCGGAGAAGCGCACCGCGCCAGCCGTGGGCGACTGGAGCGCGGGGCTCGCCATCGGCACCGCTGGCGCTCGCCGCTATTGGCTCTACAAGCCTCCCGGCGTGCAGCGCGGCGAGCGCCTGCCGCTTGTGGTGATGCTGCACGGTTGCTGGCAGGGCGCGGAAGCCTTGGCTTCCAGCAGCAAGATGAACCGGATCGCCGCTCGCGAACGCTTCTTTGTGCTTTATCCCGAACAGGACCGCCTCGCGAATGCTCAAGGTTGCTGGAACTGGTACGACACGCGCTCGGGTCGGGCGCAGCGCGAGGCCGGCGCCATCGACGCCGCGATCGATCAGGTCTGCCTGTTGCAACCCGTCGATCCGGAGCGTATCGCGCTGGCCGGGCTTTCGGCGGGCGCGGGCATGGCCGCGCTGCTGGCGGCGCATCGCCCGCAGCGTTTTCGGGCGATCGCAATGCATTCGGGTATCGGAACGGGTGTCGCGCATTCATCAGCCACCGCATTGCGGGCCATGCGCGGGCGCCGGGTTGCAGGTGCAGCACTCGCGCCGATCGCCGTCGGAACGCGCTCGCCCGCGCTACTGGTGATCCATGGCAGCGCCGACTATGTCGTGGCGCCCAGCAATGGCGCCGAAGCGGCGCGGCTGTGGGGCGCCCGGGTGGGCGCGAAACCGAGTAGGCCGCGCACGGTGCAGCGCGGCACGCGCTACGCCGCCACGATTACCGATTACCGGGCGCGCGGCCACGTGGTCGCAACCCTCTGCGAGATCAACGGCCTTGGCCATGCGTGGAGTGGTGGCGCCGCGGGGCAGAACTATAGCGATCCGAAAGGCCCGGACGCGTCGCGCATGATCTGGGCCTTCATGGCCAAACAATTCGCAAAGGGCGCGGGCTAGTGCGCATCTCTCACATATACGGACACGATGCGCGCGTCGGTGGGCTCATCCTCAACGGAAGATCGCGACCGACGTAACACTGCCGAGAACGACCTTCGCTTTGGACCGAATCGTGAGGGTGTGAGCAATGCGGGCCAGGAAGAGTGTCGACGCATTTGACACCTGCGCTGTTGAGTCACCGATGCGACTTCGACAGTCCAATCTGAATAATTCCTTTGGCATCGTCAGTGCAGGCGCCGGGAAACATCACTGGCCGTTCTTCGATTCCCCTTTGATGCAACAGGATCTTGCACATCCAGCCGGCCGCGTGCCTCCGCAGGTCATCTCGCACAATGCAAAAATGCAAAACGAATATGCGAATGGGTTTATGAACTGACGTTTGCAGTTACGTTACATGTCGACACACCTCAAAACGCGCATCCTCAAGCAGTTGGCATCATTCATGCACCGTCATCACACATGACTTCAACGGGGCGATCGCCGGCCAGTGGCAGAGCAACCGGCCGGGTTTGTCTTGTGTGCCCCGGTCATTGGTTTCCGGTTCAAGGAACTGGGCTGGCTTGCTGCACGGACCCGGGTCGAGGGGCAGGAATTGCACTGCCGCACCGATTCCAGGAAAGGGCAAGCGCCGCTCGGAATTTGGGGTTGCATATGGAAAAGCGGAAGGGAGTATTACTCGACCGGAACGGCGCTGTCCGCACTGCACTGGATGACCTGGATCTCCCCGATTGGGATTTCCATGTCGTTTCGACAATTGAGGAAGCAAACAGGGCATTGGGGATACGTTGCCCGTTGGTCGGCCTGGTGGCCTTTACTTCACCGCAATCATGGTCGGCCCGCGAACTGGAATCCCTGCTCGCCAGGCACGATGTCGAATGGATCGCGATTCTGGGTCGAGAACTGCTGCGCAATCAAACCTTTGGACCAATGGTTCTGCGCAGCTTCCATGACTTTCACACGCTGCCGCTGGACCGCGATCGCCTGATCATGACCTTGGGTCACGCCCACGGCAAGGCGCTGATCTGCAAGAGCATCGTCGAACAAGAGGACGACATCGGCCGGTACGGAATGACTGGACGCAGCCCGAAAATGGTCCAGTTGTACCGTCAACTCGACAAGATCCTGACGGTGAATGCACCGGTGCTGATTGGCGGCGAGTCCGGCACCGGCAAGGAACTGGTTGCGCGCGCCATCCATCACCATTCGGAGCGCGCGAACGCGCCGTTCATAACGATGAATTGTGGTGCCATTGCGCCCAATCTCATTCAGTCCGAGCTTTTCGGGCATGAGCGCGGAGCCTTCACCGGCGCGAACCAACGCAAAATCGGCAATATCGAGGCAGCCAATCAGGGGGTGTTGTTCCTGGACGAAATCGGCGATCTGCCTTTCGACCTGCAGGCGAACCTGCTGCGCTTTCTGCAGGAAAAGACCATCGTCCGGGTCGGCTCGACCGCGCGCATGCGGGTGGACGTGCGAGTGATCGCCGCAACTCATGTGGATCTGGGCCGTGCAGTCGCCGAAGGACGGTTCCGCGAGGATCTCTTTTACCGGCTAAACGTACTGCATATCAAGGTGCCACCGTTGCGCGAGCGCGCGCAGGATATTGCGCTGTTGGTCACCACCATCTTCAACGAAAACCGGCACCAGAAAAGTCCGCAGGTAAAAGGCTTCAGTTCCGAGGCGCTCCATGCGATGTGCGAGTACCCGTGGCCGGGCAACGTTCGGGAGCTGATCAACCGCGTGCAGCACGCGATGATCATGACCGAAAGCAAGCTGATCAGCGCCGCGGATCTGGGCATTCCTTCACCTGACCTCGAGGGTGGCACCAATCCCACGCTGAATGAGGTCCGCTCCACGGTTGAAAAGGACGTCATCGTGAGCAGCCTGAACAAATACCAGAACAACGTATCGGAAGTGGCGCGCCAGCTGGGCGTTTCCCGCGTCACCCTGTACCGCATGATCGATCGCCTGAAGATCATCCTGTAGTCGCCTACGGGTGCCGGGTTTCTGTCGAACACGAGAATAAGGGGGGAAACATGAACGCACTGGCACATCGTCAAGGACGGCTGCTGGGCTGCAGTCTTGCCGGCCTTGTGATCGCCACCTCCGGCTCCGTGGCCCATGCCGAAGAAGGCACCTTTAGCACTTCGATGGCGGACCTTAAACGGAGGGTGGAAGAGCAAAGCCGTCAGATCGAATCGCTCAATCGCGACCTTGCGAAGCAACAGATGCTGCTCGACGACTTGCAGCGGACCCTCGACATCGCCAGCGTCAGGGGGCGGGGGACGGTACCGGCGGGAGCGGCGGCCGCACCGTCAACCCCGACAACTGCCCAGGTCACCGCAGCACAGCCCGCACAGCAGGTGGCTCAGGCGCCGAAACCGGTCGGAAAGCCCCCCGAACGCCGCACTGAAAACCGGCCGCCTGCGGTGGCGCCGATCTTTGAGCAACCGGGGGTTCTCACTCCTCCAGGCAAGTGGTTGGTCGAACCCTCGCTGCAATACGCCCACTCATCCAGTAATCGCATCGCGCTGGTCGGTTACACGATTATCCCGGCCATCCTGATCGGACTGATCGACGTGCGTGAGGTGAAGAGCGATACCTTCATCGGCGCACTGACCGTGCGCCGCGGCATTACCAACCGCTTCGAACTCGAAGCGAAAATTCCGTATGTATATCGAACCGATACCAGCGTAAGCCGGCCGGTCGGTGCGGGCGCCGCGGCCGATACCTCCTTTGATGTTGATGGGCACGGCCTCGGCGACATCGAACTCACCGGGCGTTATCAGCTCAATGACGGTGGTGTGGAGGATCCTTACTACATTGCCTCCCTGCGATTCAAGACCCGTACGGGAAGGGACCCCTTCGAGGTCAAGGTGGACCGCACGATACGCGGCACCACCGGCACGGGCCTGCAAACCGAGATGCCGACTGGCTCCGGCTTTTTCACGGTTCAGCCAGGAATCACCGTGCTCCTTCCTTCTGACCCGGTGGTATTTTTTGGCGGCGTCAGCTATCAGTACAGCTTCGCGCGCGACAACGTAAAGCAGAAGACCAACGACGGTGACCTCGATCTCGGTAAAGTGCAGCCGGGCGGCGCAGTCGGCTTCAACTTCGGCATGGGCCTTGCGCTGAATGATCGATCGTCGTTCAGCATCGGCTACGATCATCTGTCGGTCGGCAAGGTCAAGGTAGGTGGCAGGCGGCCGACGACTTCGGTCCGGTCACAATTGGGAACCCTGTTGCTCGGCTACTCCTACCGGCTCAATTCGGGCAAGACGCTTAATCTATCCATCGGCGCGGGCCTCACCGACGACGCGCCCGACATCCAGCTCACCCTGCGCATGCCACTCACGCTCTGAGGCAGCGCAATCGGCAGTGCTGCCCCCGGGCAGCCTGCCGGAAAGTTCACAATGAGACTATCTGAAAAGCGCGCTGTTAACGGTGCTTCTGAGCGAGTCGCCGATGCGGTTGGCCTGCATCATATCCATGCTGTTGACCGTTGCATTGATCGTCGTGACGGACAGTATCGTCTGGTCGTTCAGGGTGTTCTGGATCACCGTCGCAAAGGCCCCGGAGGCCATGATGCTCGCATCGAATGTATTGTTCGGCCCATTCTGGATCAGGCCCACGGTGCTTCCCAGCGTCGGCATCCTGCCAGCGTCCGCACTGCCGCCGACGAACCTGCCGAGATCCGCCACGTTGAGACTGGTGGTGCTCAACAATTCGCCATTGATATAGACCAGACGCTCGATGCCGAAGGAAAGCATCAGCCCGCCCGGTGTTTCGAATCCTCCCCGCAGACCATCCAGCACCTCGTCATCGACAACGGTGATTTGCTCGAAGCGCTCGCGCTCCAAGGCGTCCTGCTCAACCGGCAGGGCGAGCCGCGGCGTCCCGGCCCCCACCACGAGGAGGGCAATCAGTCCGGCGAGTTGTCCCGGCCGTACGCTGTTCATCGCCATCCGCTCAATGGTCCATCGGACCGCGCCGGAGCAGCAGCACATCCATGCTGTTGCCCCCCCGGACTCCATCACCCAGCGGAGCCGCCGGTCGCACGCGCCAGTCCTGTTCGCGATTGAATTGGGCGAGGTCGACCCTGTTATTGATCACGAGCAGGATGCCATTGGTCCAGTATTTCTCGAAGTCGTTCCGATCAATCACCCGCGTGCCCATGGCCGGGTCGCCGATCACCACTCTGCCTGGCCGCACGCCCTTTACCACGACAAAATGCGAATAGCCGTTCTCCTTCACCAGCGCGATCCCTGGCACGCCAGCATCGGCGAGTTGGTCGAGCGACACGCGCACACCTTCCGCGCGGAAGCCCCTGCCGTCGAGATAGCGCTTCATGTCGAGCATGGAAAAACCCTCGCGCCGAATTTTCGCCTGGTCACCGCGCTCGAACATGTATTTGAAGACCTCGACTTCGTCGACTTTCAGGTCGTAATGATGCGTCAGCAAGGTCGCGACCGCGGCCGAGCCGCAACTGAAGTCATATTGCTGGCGTAGCGTCGACACAAAGCGCGCGCCCTTCAGGCTCGTCACCGGTACCGCATAAGTGTTCCCCGACGGGCCGAGTATCGCGGGCCCCTCGGCGAGCGCGAGCCCCGACAGGCAGCAGGGCAGCATGACGATCGATAAGCACGTGCGGACTTTCATCGTCGCCACGTCAATTCACTTCGACGTTCAGGATCACCGCGTTCTGGATCAGGACCCCGTTTCCACTGTTCTGGATGAACATCGGCACGCCGCTCGCACCGGCAAGCGCACCGCCGGTAATGAGGTTGTGACCGGTTGCGGCATCCGAAACCGAAACTTCGCTGACCGAGCCGATCGCGCGTATTTCACTGCTATGCGTATCGGCGCCGCCCCGCAGACTGGACAGCGCCGCCTCATCAAGCGCCGGTCCATCCAGCAGCCTTGATGCCGGCCCCTGCACCGCAAGTTCCTCCGCATCACCCAGCATCACCAAGTCATCGGCCCGCGCAGGCACAATCGTGCCGTACATGAGGGCCAGCGCGATGCCCAAGGCGAGCAAGTGCAGTACCTGTTTCATGGCTTGACTCCTCGACTGCCGATGAAACCGGGGGAAAGGTTGGTTCCCCCGGCTCTGCGCGTGCGAATTACCTGACAGTCAGGTTTGCCTGCACATTCACGCTTTGCTGCACGAGTGCGCCGATGCCGCTGTTCTGGGCATTGACGATGATGCCGGCGCCGTTTGTGAAACTGTTGCTGATCGTATTGGACATGTTGAAGGTCCCCGCATCGACCGCCGCCGTGCCGCCGGCTCCGCCCATGCCGCCTTCGCCACCCGTACCGGCACCGCCGGTCGCCATTCCTCCGGTGTTCGTACCGCCGTCTCCGCCGTTACCCGCCGTGCTGGTGCCGCCACTGCCGCCACTGCCGCCATTGCCGCCTGCTGCGCTGCCTGTCGAGGCATTGCCGCTGGTCGCCGTACCACCGTTGCCACCGGCTCCGGCGGTGTTGCTGGCGGTGCCGCCATTCCCGCCGGTCGCGGTGCTGCTGCTGGCGCCAGCCGTCGAATCGCCCGCGGTACCACTCCCACCGGTCGCCGTCGCGGTACCCGGATCAACCGACGGTGTAACCGTAGCCGTCCCGCCGGACGAACCGTTGCTGGCCGTCGCATCTCCAACCGACCCACTGCCTGCTCCACCGTTGGCCCTCGCAGGACCGGCATTTCCGCCGGTTTCGCCGGTGGCTCCATTCGCCTCGCCGGTCGTCGCCGTGCCAACTGAACCGTCACCGCCATTGCTGCCTGCTCCACCCCTAGCACCGGATGCGGCACCACCGGCACCACCCATACCTGCTGCCGCTCCGCCCGTCGCGTCACCTCCGCTGCCAGCCCCGCCGGCCGCACCCGCGCCGCCGTTGGCATTGCCATTGTTCGTCGCGACGTTGCCAAGACCGCTCACGGAGACGCCACTGACCGTACCCGTCAGTGACGACAGGGCCATTACGTGGGTCGTGTTGAACGCGTTAGTGAAATTGGCCGTCGAGGTCGAGCCATTATTCGCCGCCGTGCTGCCATGGCCCTCTGCCGTCGCCATGCCATCGTTGTCGCGGTTGTCGCCATCGGCGCTACTGCTCTGCGTCGAGTTGTCGTTGCCCTGGTTCGAGCTGTCGGCACTGTTGGTGGAGCTGTTATTACCCTGGTTCGAGCTGTCGGCACTATTGGTGGAGCTGTTGTTGCCTTGGTTCGAGTTGTCGGTGCTGCTCGTCGAATTGTCGTTACCCTGGTTCGAACTGTCGGCACTGTTGGTGGAGCTGTTGTTGCCTTGATTCGAATTGTCGGTACTGCTCGTCGAGTTGTCCTGCGTCGCCGTCGAGAACTCATTCGCCTGCGGGCTGGTATCGCCCGCCTGCGTTGCGCTTGCACTGGCGGTCTGCGTGTTGGTGTCTGTGACATCGCTTACGGTATTCACGGGATTGGCCCACACCTGTCCGGCGACACCAAAGGCCAGCCCGATCGCGGCTGAAATCAGAGTCTTCCTCATCGCAATTCCCCTTCGAGAGCCAAAGCCGGCACCATGCCGAGCCCGGTGGCCCCAATCGCGCAAGAGCTGTGCCACGCGTAAAAAGTCACTTCAAGGGATTGATTCAAAAGGGACTATTCCATCTGCGCACCCTTTGCAGGCGAGGGGCTGAAGGACAATATGTTCAGACCCTGTACAGGTGAACGCCGATATGGCTCCGGCACGACTCGAAAAGTAGGCGTCAAGCATTTGATTGGTAACGATTTTCATGAGAATGGCGCCACGCAACCGAAGTGTTTCATCGGTGAAACACTTTCGCGCGACTGCGCACCGCTACGGTTCCTCTCGTCACGATTGCCGCCAGTACGGCGGCAGATGGCGATCTCGAAAAGGCCCTGTCAAAAACCGAATTGAACGACGACGCACCACGTGAGAGGGCGCGGGCTAATCGCCGGTTCAGCGAAAATTGAAGTTGCCGCCGCCGAAGAGGCCGATCAACCCGATGAGGATCAAGTAGATCGCGACGATATAGTTCAGCAGCCGGGGAACGACAAGAATCAGAATCCCGGCGATCAGCGATACCAGGGGAGCAAGAGCCAGGTTGATGGTCATACGGATACCTTTTCCTTTTAGCCTTTCTTTGACAGTACGGCGTAAGCGATCACGCACGCGCCGCCACCGATCAGCAACCAGCCGACGATCGGCGGAATCGAGACCGTATGCGTCCGTTCGGCGGTCGCCGTGATCGGTCCGATCTGGAGAATGTTCTCGGTCGTCGTGTAGCTGTAATGGTCATAGCCCAGAACGGCTGCGCCCATGACAATCAGTGCGACTCCGGTAATGAGTATGGCTTTCATCTTGTGTCGATCCCTGGACTTGCGCCCGTTGATGAGAATGTTCGTCCGCCCGATAACATTTACGCCGAAAAGGCTGCCGGCTCTGTACGGTTCCGCACAAAGCACTGCCTTGGCGAGAGCCGTTCCGCACAATTCGCCGCTTTTGGTTTTCTGGCGCTGCAATCGACCATGCACCGGCCGTGCAAGGTGTCCGGAAAGCGGGGCTATGTTCGCCAGCGAACGGAACGGCACAGGGGGATCGCGTACCTTTGACTGGCAAGTCCAGCTAACCGCAAATCCCTGCGTGAGCGGTCCTCGACCAACACTCAAAAGGAATTCCCATGAAGTATTCGATAATGTTTTCAGCGGTATTGATGGCGCTGGCGTTGAGCGCGTGTGAAAAGCCGACGACGGTTGTGACGCCCGCCGTAGTTCCCGTCCCGGTACCTGGCCCCCCGGGCCCCGCGGGTGCCCCTGGAGCCCCAGGATCGACCGGGTCCACTGGGGATACCGGCTCAACTGGCTCGACGGGCTCGACCGGGTACACCGGAGCACCAGGATCAACGGGTGATACCGGGGCCAAAGGTGAGCCCGGCAAGACCGGCGGCGATACCGTGATCGTCGTTCCGCCTCCGGCTCCCACCCGTTGAGATCTCGCTAGCACGGGGTGTTGAACCATACAGCGGCAGTGCAATCATCGCACTTGCCGCTGTGATGAGCCGGCGTGTCTTGTCGCGGGCGCGCAATCAAGATTCGCACACTTGAGCGCTACGACCCGCTCTCTTGCGCCGTCCCTGACCCTCACGCAGACATTTCGGCGTCCTGCATTGCCAGCAGAATCAGCTGGGTGTCGCCGCTCCTGCCTGCTATGCGGCGGGCATCGAGCGATATCCTGCGCCGGCCGATGGCGGGGAAGACCTGTTCGACCACATAGCCTTCAAAACTGCGGTCGCGCGGCAAAATGGTTTCCAGCAGTTCCCGTAGTTCGGGGATGTCCCACTGGCGGTTGCCGACGTCGTAGAGCGGACGGCCCAGGGTATCTTCCGGCGCGACGCGGAAGTTCCGGTAGAACGAACGACTGGCGGAGACGATTTTCAAGGCCCCGTCCAGCACCAGCAGCGGTTCGCGCACCGTATCGACGACGCCTTCGGCCAGATCCCGCGACGTCTGTACCGCCGCTTCAGCCTCGACGCGCTTGCTGATGTCCGTGAAGGTCAGCACCACCCCCTCGATGACGTTGTCTACGGTCCGATAAGGCATTATGCGCGCCAGATACCAGACACCACTAACCGTGCGAAGTTCGCACTCATACGGAATCAGGCTGTCGAGGACAGTCTGTGCGCGGGCGAGCAGGTCTTCACCCTCCAGATCCGACTTGATGTCGCTCAGGGGGCGCCCCACATCCGAGCCGATCAGGCGATAGACCCGCGCTGCCTCGCGCGTAAAGCGGCGGATAACCAATTGCTCATTCAGGAAGATCGTGCCGACGCTCACGTTGTCGAGCAGGTTTTTCATGTCGTTCTGCATGCCGGCCAGCTGTTGGATCTTGGCTTGCAACTCGGCATTCACCGTCACCAGCTCTTCATTGATCGACTGCAGCTCTTCCCTGGAGGTCTCGAGTTCTTCGTTGCTCGATTGGAGTTCTTCGTTGGTGGACTGCATCTCCTCGTTGGACGCCTGCTGTTCCTCGATGGTGGCCTGCAGGTTCTCCCGCGTGTAGGTCAGCTCACGCTCGAGCGCCTCGATCCTTTCGTTCGCGAGCGAAGTCGACTCACGCTTGCTTCGCTTGCGCGTGCCGGGTGCGGCACCGGACATTTCCTGAAAACTGATCACCAGCACGGCCTCGCCGGCGTCCGTGTCCGGCACGGGGCGCAGACTGAAACTCACCGTCTCCACCTCGCCATCGGTGGTGACGGCGACTTCCCGGCCCAATGTCACCCCTCCCTGGCTGGCGGCGTGGAAGATGGCCGCACGCAGTTCGAGCGGTAGCGGCTCGCGCGCCATCTCTACCACGTTGAGCGTGGCCCGGCCGGGGGCGGGACGCAGAAATTTTCCGGTGTCACCGTAAACATAGAGGATGTTGCCCTTCAGGTCCGTCACGACCGAGGCCGGCGCGTAGGATTGAAGCAACACGCGTCGGGTCAATTCGGCAAAATTGGTTTCCCTGGCTTTCTTCATGACTTCCTCGGGCGCCTTGCCCCCGCTATCCGCAGCCCAGGACAAGCCACTGGCCAACACCGCGCGGGCAGAGGCGACGGAGTGGGTGGCACGATAGAACTTCCATTTGCGGTCTTGCGCCGTAAACAGCCCGGTGTGATTGCCGATGCTTTCCGAGGGCGAGAGAAACAGTATTCCGCCTGGTTTGAGCGCGTAGTGGAAGGCCGGGATGAGGCGATTTTGCAGTTCCGGCTCCAGGTAGATCATCAGGTTGCGACAACACAGCAGGTCGAGCCTGGTGAAGGGAGGGTCCTTGATGACGTTCTGGACGGCGAACACCACCATTTCGCGAATTTCCTTCCTTACCCGATAACCCGCATCGTCCTTCAGAAAAAAGCGCTGCAGCCTGTCAGGCTGAACGTCCTGGGCAATATTCGGCGGGTACAGGCCGGCCCGTGCAACGACGATGGCATCATCGTCAAGATCCGTCGCATAGAGTTGAACCTTGAATTCCCGCTTGCTCTCATCCATCAATTCGCGCAGCAGGATCGCGATTGAATAGGCTTCTTCGCCGGTGGCGCATCCTGCCACCCAGATGCGCAGCACATAGGCATCGGGTTTGTCCCGCAGCAGCCGCGGCAGGATCTCCCGCTTCAGGGCGACAAAGGCTTCGGGGTCGCGAAAGAAGCTGGTGACGTTGATCAGCAGTTCCTTGAACAGCGTTTGTATCTCGGCGGGATTTTCCTTGGCGTAGCGGGCATAAATCTCCATGTCCTCGATGTCGTGCTGCGCCATGCGCCGCTCGATGCGGCGGCCGATGGTGCTCTTTTTGTAGAGCGAGAAGTCATGGCCGGTCGCGGTGCGTAACAGCATCAGGATGCGGCTCATGGTGCCCACGGGCGCCGCCGCCGGACGATCTTCCTGACGCCGGGCAATACGGCGGATGCCCGCCAGTAGCGCGTGCGGCATGGCGTCCGCGGCAAGCACAGCGGTCGCATAGCCCGCCCGGATGGCACTGGCAGGCATGCCGTCGTATCGGGCGCTGGCAGGTTCCTGCACCAGCGAGATGCCGCCGGCACCCAGGATGGCACGCAGCCCCAGGGTGCCGTCGGTGCCCGTGCCGGACAGGATGATGCCGACCGCCTTCTCTCCCTGGTCTTCGGCGAGGGAACGCAGAAAGGCGTCAATGGGCATGCGCATTCCGCGCGGCTGATCCGGAACGCTCAACTGCAGCGCGCCGTGAAAGATCGCCATGTCGCGATTGGGCGGAATGATGTGCACGCGGTCGGGGGCCACAATCAGTTGATCCGTGGCTTCGATCACCGGCATGGTGGTGGCGCGTTGCAGGATTTCCGTGAGCAGGCTGGCGTGGTTCGGATCGAGATGCTGAATCAGCACGAAAGCCATGCCACTATCCGCGGGCATCCGACGGAAGAACTGTTCGAAGGCTTCCAGGCCGCCGGCAGAAGCGCCCATGCCCACGATGGAAAAATTCCCGGGGCATAATCTGTCTGCATGCATGTCGGGGAGGGCGCTTGTAGTGGCGGTAATCACGGGAGTCCCGATATCGGACGGTTCAGCTACCTTGCTGTTTGGCACAAAGTTCCCTATCCGCACCGCGCGGCATGACCGGACAAGAATCTTACTCCAACCCGGTAACAGCGCATTTCCTTGTTGTGGACTGCCAATATATCTCCATGTCCTCATGCCCGCACTCCCGCACGGCAGCAGCGACACAGAGGAAACAAGCTCCCTGTGTTCGCCAGCGCACGGAATTCCGCAGCGTCTGCTCCTACGCTGTTCACGCGCCGGATGAGTTGTGCGGGGCCGCTCTCCGATGGCTTGACGGCATTCGTGCCGGTTTTCCACTTTCTGAGGAGTCGCCGTGAACCGTCCGATACTGATTCGCCGCGCTGCGGTCAGAATGATGCTTACGCGCGCACACATTTTCCTGATTGGCGCGGCGGCTCTGGCGCTCGCAGGCTGTGGCGAGATGGCCACGCTGCCGGTATCGGCCGGCACCGGCCCACAACCCGCGCTGCCACCCCCGCAGCGGACGCTGCTTCCGACCGTACACATTGCGCCCGCCGTGGGCTGGCCGGCCGGCACTATGCCGCATGCGGCACCGGGCACGTCTGTCGCCAAATTCGCCGGCGGCCTGGATCACCCGCGCTGGCTGTACGTGCTGCCAAATGGCGATGTGCTGGTGGCCGAGACCAATGCTCCGCCCAGGCCCGACGACGGCAGGGGTATCAAGGGTTGGCTGATGGGACTGTTCAAGAAGGGGGCGGGAGCTGGCGTACCCAGCGCCAACCGCATCACGCTGCTGCGCGACACGGATGGTGACGGGGTGGCGGATCTGCGCTCGGTGCTGCTGGAAGGGCTGAACTCACCGTTCGGCATGGCGCTGGTGGGTAACGATCTTTACGTAGCCAACTCCGACGCCTTGCTGCGATTTCCCTACGCCGCCGGCGACACGCGCATCACGGCGCCCGGCGTCAAGGTGGTGGACCTGCCCGCAGGCGCGATCAACCACCACTGGACCAAGAACCTCATCGCCAGCCCGGACGGAGCAAAACTTTACGTGACCGTAGGCTCGAACAGCAATGTGGCCGAACGGGGTATGGAGGTAGAAGCGGAGCGAGCTGCAATCTGGGAGGTGGATGCGCGCAGCGGCGCCCACCGCATCTTTGCGTCCGGTTTGCGCAACCCGAATGGCCTGGCGTGGGAGCCTCTCAGCGGCGCGTTATGGACAGTGGTCAATGAGCGCGACGAACTCGGCAGCGACCTGGTTCCCGACTTCATGACCGCGGTGCGTGATGGCGCCTTTTACGGCTGGCCCTACAGCTACTACGGCCAGCATGTCGATGAACGTGTAAAGCCGCAGCGGCCCGAGTTGGTGGCCAAGGCGATTGCGCCGGACTACGCACTGGGGCCCCACACCGCCTCGCTGGGCCTGGCGTCATCCGCCGGCACCTCGCTGCCCGCCCCCTTCGTCAACGGCATGTTCATCGGCCAGCATGGCTCGTGGAACCGCCGCCCGCATAGCGGCTACAAGGTGATCTTCGTGCCTTTCGAAGGCGGCAAGCCTGGCGGCGGTGCACCCGTCGATGTGCTGACGGGTTTCCTTGGCGAGGAAGGCAATGCATACGGCCGGCCGGTCGGTGTCGTACTCGACAAGCACGGCGCATTGCTCGTAGCCGACGACGTGGGCAATGTCGTCTGGCGCGTCACCACCCGGCGCTGAGCCGAAGGCCACCCGATATGGCAGCGGATCGACTCGGCGGCGCGCCCGGCAAGCCTCGTCAACCGAGCTTGTGCTCCATGACGTAGCGGGTGACCTCGGCGTTGGATTGCATCGCGAGTTTTTCGAGCACGCGCGAGCGGTAGGTACTGACGGTCTTGACGCTTACATGCAGCATTTCGCCGATCTTCGTGAGTGGAATGCCCTTGCTCAAGAGCAGCAACACCTCCATTTCGCGCGAGGAAAGGGCTTCATGGGGAAGCCGCTTACCCCGGCTCACCGTGCCGGCAAGGAGCTTTTCCGCCAGTGCGGGACTCACGTAACGGGCGCCCGTGGCGACCGCGCGAAGCGCGGTCAGGATCTGGCCCGGCGGGCTGTCCTTGTTCAGATATCCCGAGGCACCGGCATTCAGTGCGGGAACGGCGAACTCGTCTTCGGAGTACATGCTGAAGATCAGTACCGGCAGATCCGGCCGCTCACGCTTCACACGCTTGAGCACTTCCAGCCCGTTCAGGTCCGGCAGGGCGATATCTAGCAATACAACGTCGCACACTCCTTTGCGCACCAGCGCAAGCACCTCCTCGCCCGTCGCAGCCTCCGCGGCGACCTCGATATCCTCGGTGGAGGCAAGAAACTGCCTCAGACCGCTTCGAACGACCGCATGATCGTCTGCAATCAGAACGTTAACCATTTTCATTGCTCCCAGTACGCCTGTTTCAGCGCTCAGCTATCGAGCGGAATACGCAACATTAGCTGTGTCCCCTTATCCGGTCCGCTGCCGATTGAAAGCGTCCCCCCCAGGTGTTCCGCACGTTCGCGCATGCCCATGAGGCCGAAGGAGTCCGGGCGCTGCAGGTCGCTTTCTGTAATACCTGAACCGTTGTCGACCAGTCTCACAATCAATGCACCATCATGCTTACGGGCGTTTATGGTCACCTTGCTCGCGCCCGAGTGCTTTGCAACATTGGTCAAGCCTTCCTGAATGATGCGAAACACGGTGGTATTACCGAGCTGTGATAGCCGCACGTATTCCGGTAACCGAAGCACCGTGGCGATGCCCGTGTTACGCGAGAACTGCGTGACGTACCATCTGATCGTCGCGATGAGACCCAGCGTGTCCAGCGTCGCCGGGCGCAAGCTGCTGGAAACGCGTTTGACTACGCGCAAGGCCGCGTCCGCCTGCTCGAGCAGGCCATAGAGCTTCGTGTGCAGCGGTTCGGAGCTCGCCACCTCCTCCGCAGTGGTCGCGAGGCCGAGTTTGAGCATCGTCAGCGTTGCGCCGAGTTCATCGTGCAACTCACGCGCAATCATCGCACTCTGCTGTTCCCTCAGCGTTTCCAGATGCAATCCCAGTTGCTTGATGCGCTCGGCGGTCCTTTTCTGATCTTCCGCCGCACGCTTGCGTTCGCTGATTTCGTCGTGCGTCACGACCAGCCGGACCGCACCATCGCCGGGGAAGCGCGTGACATGCATCTCGAACCAGCTCGATCCCGCGGGCGCGCGGCATTCATACTCGAGCGAAAACGTCCGGCGTTTTCTCGCCAGCAGATCCTGGATTGCATCGTGCACACTGGTGGCCGTTTCCGCGGACCAGCACGGTATTCTGAACGGCGTCGCGCGACAGTCCTGACATCCGCGGGCCCGAGCCACCCTGTCGCCTGTGCCAATCGCCCATTCGCGCCACGTCCTGTTCGTGGCGATGATCCGGCCCTGCTCGTCGAGCACGCATAGACTGGACGACAGCGAGTCGATCGTCGCGCGCGCGAAGCGCTCGGCCTCGGCAAGGGCCTGCGAACGCGCTTCGACCTCGGCCGTGCGCTCGACAACCTTCTCCTCCAGTGCGTCATTCAGCCGCAGCAGCGCCGCCTCGGCATGCTTGCTTGCCGTGATATCGGTCATGGCGCCGACCACTCGTACGACGCGGCCGGTGGCGTCGCGCACGATCTGGCCACGATCCGCCACATACCCCCAGCGACCATCCTCATGGCGGATGCGGTATTCGACCTGAAACTGGTTCGTGCGAGTTTTCAATGCGCTCACGATCACCGGCCGGATCAGGCGCAGGTCCTCCGGATGCACTCGCTGCCGCCACCAGCGACGGTCAGGCCTGAAATCCCGTGGAGCGATGCCACACACCTGTGAGAGATCGCTGCTCCAGTAGAGCGAGCCGGTGCGCCGATCCCAGTCGTAGATCCCCCCCGACATCGCCTGCATGGCCATGCGCAGGCGCAACTCGCTCTCGTTCAGCGCCTCCATCCGCTTCTGTTCGGAAATGTCCGTCAAGGTTATGCGCACCGCGATCCTGTCAGCGGTCGAGGTCACCCCGATGCCGTTCAGCCTGGCATAAAAGCAGGCCCCTTCACCGCGCAAAAGGCGCAGTTCGCAATCCCGGCTGCCGGAATGTTTGGCCACGTCAACAAGATAGACATGCCAGCGGTCACGGTCCTCGGGCAGGACGAAATGCGCAAAGCGGCGGCCCAGCACCTGCTTGCGTTCGGCCCCGAGCAGGTTTGTCCCGGTAAGATTGATTTCATCGATCGTCCCTTGCCGGGTCAGGGTCAGATAGCCCACCGGCGCGAACTCGAACAGATCGACGTAGCGATCCCGCGCGTCCTCAAGCGAAAGCCGGACGTTGTGCAACGCCTCGTTCTGCCTCTCCAGTTCGACCTGATGAACCCTGAGCTCGTGCAGGAGTTCGTCCGGCATGCGGCGTGGCGCATCTGCGCCGGATGTGCCGTCAGGCTGCGTCCCGGCCTGCTCCCCGGGCGGGCGGATCGATTGCGCTCCGTCGTTCTGCAACGCGCTCATATGCCATTCCCTTCAAACCGCATGGTTCCCCCGGTGCCTTACCCGCGCCGCAGACCTGGGTCACGCCAGGAAAGCCCGCGGAACAGCCCGAACCCGATATCTACACCATTTTCGCAGCAATGCATGTAGGAAAACACCTACATTGCATGGACTGAATTCCGACGCCGATCGGGCCTGCGGCCGACAGAATGCAATCGGCGGAGATGGAATAATGCAGCCCTTTGCGTTCCCCCGTGGTCCGTTGCGGATAGCTGCGTTGACGGAACCGCGCCCTTCAAGAATTATTCAATCCCTCAAAAGCACAGAGTGCTCGAGGTAAGCCGTCCCGGGCACTCGCCTGCGCAACCGAACAAACGATAGATCGAATAAAGGCGATGTGGCAGGGATGCCGTCGCCGGGGTCGAGTCGATGCCAAGAAAATCGACCGCCCCTCATGCCTGCGTCGTGTGGAGGAGACAAACGTGCAAGCTGTGCGCAGCCAAGTCATCAGTATGATGACAGAAGGTGACTCCGGATCGCCGCCAACCTATCACCACCGGGATGGCGATTGTGAACGTATGAGTCTTGGTTATTACTTCGTGATGCCGAAGAGACGCACGAAACAAGGCCGGAAAACCATCGACGCGGGCACCCTGTGTGTGTTCGGGCCTTTTGACAACCCGGACGTCGCGCGCTTCATGGGCACGAGCGCGTGCGCCCTCGGGCTCCTCGATCAGGACGCAGCCATTCAACCCGTCGCGTTCCGGGAGTCGAGTCAGGCCCGGAACATGGAACGCAAGGCGCGTCGCCTTCCGGCACCGACACATTCCGTTGGCTCGTCCGCGAGCGCATCCCATTCACATCTGCCTGTCACTTGCTGAACGGTCCGGGCGAGCAGCGTCACGGCACCTGCGGCGACGGCAGGCGCCTGACGTGAACGACGCCTGCCGATGACAGACTGCGTTTCACTACCCTGATAACACCCCGCTGCCGACCCAGAGCTTCGAGTCGGTGGCTTCGATGCATGCAATGTGAACGTCTTATACAAGAGGAAACTGCTATATGAACTCGATCAGCTATTTGCAGAAAGTTACCGAGGCTGCCAGCGACAACGGTGAAGTCGTCAAGGCCATCTTCGACGTCTCGCTGAACGCGACCCAGCAACTGCTGGCGCTCAATGGCGACTTCATGCGCTCGTTCGCTACAGGCAGCGCCACCCACTCGACGCAGGACCTGCACGAGCAGGTGGGCGTGTACATGCAGAGTTTCGAGCGCGCCAGCGAGTACTTCCGCAACGTGAATGAGATCTGCGTCAAGACGCAAGCCGAAATCGCCACCGTGAGCGCGCAGCGCGCGGCCGAGGTCACGCAAACCCTGGTGGCGCAAGTCGACAACCTGTTTCAGGGATCGCCGCTCAAAACGGCCGGCATTGCCGATATGTTGAAGTCGACATTGAACACCGCCGGCACCGCCTGCGAAAACATCATCAACACCTCACGCGAGGTCGCGGAATCCACCATGACAGGGGCGACACAGGCGCTGCAGACGTCCGCCAACGCATCCCGCACGAGCGCCCGCTCCGCTAGAAAAACCGCGTAATCTTCAGCCTGCCGCGGCAGTTTCATCGCCCCGGCAGGCCTTCCTCCGTGAGCTTCGGGACTTCGGCGCCGGCCGGATGCCAGTTCGCTGCCGTTTCGGCGCAGAATTCCGCGAGCTGCTCGAGCACCGTTTGCACGGCGCGATTGGCGGCAACGACGCCGCCGTAGGGCGACTCGTTCGCGGCGACAACGCTCTCATCGAATTCGCGCGACGCCAGAATCCGGCGCGTCTTGTTATCAACGATATAGGCGCGCAGCGTGAAACGTACGCGACTCGGCTGGCCGGCGAAATCGTGCTGCAAGCGGGTGATCTCGGTATCGAGGCGAAGATCGCCGGCCGCGGCGCTCGGCGTCAACACGACAGCGCGGAATGTCCCGCCGGTCTCCACTGCGGAAACTATGAGCGGCGCGAGCATGCGCGCCGGTGTGTCGACCCATTCGTTGTGCGCAAAATATTCGAGCTTGTAGGCCTCGCGCGCATAGATGATGCGCTGACTGTCGTAACCCGACGCCGCATGCGGTGGATTGACGATCAGCGTGGGGCCCCTGACCGCTAATGTCGCCGGGGAACGCGTCGCCGCCCGGGCTTCGATCCATGCGTTGTCGAGCGAATAGAAGCCCGGCTGCGGTGTCGCCGTCGGGCGCAGAGCGCCGCAACCGCTGACCAGTATCAGCAACAGACCGGCAGCACAAATCCGGCCCGCGAGTGCGAAAGATGGATGCGTCATGGCCGCTGTTGTCCTGGTGATGGTGCCGTTGCCGATTCTCCCGGCCCGTTCGGCACCGGCTTGCGACCGAACAGGATCCCGGACGGGTTGCGCTCGGTTTGCTCGCTGAGGCGCCGCAACGAGGTCGACAGAACGCTGAGTTCCCCGAGCAGACGTTCCAGTTCGGGCAGCGTTTCCTCGCCGAAGCGCTTCAGGTCGGCCCCGGCCGAGTCGACGACCTTTCCCGCACTGGTACTCGTCCGGGCGAGCTCGTTGCCCATTTTCTCGACGGCCTCGGCGCTGCGTCCGACACGATCGATCACGGGCCCGACCTGCGCGGTGGCACGTGAAGTGTTCTCGAACGTGCGGGCCGCATGGGTGATGCCCGCATCGAGCGCGTCCTTGCGCGCAGCGATCGTGTGCGCCACGGTGGCGATGTCGGCGAGCGCAGTCGTGAAAGCCGCCCGGTTTTCGTCGCTGAGAATGGTATTGATGTTGTTCGAGATCGTGTCCAGCTTCGCCAGCACCGTCGTGAGCACATTCTCGAGCCGGGCGGCGAGCGAGGGCTTGGTACGGATCACCGGATACGCGCTTCCCGCAGCGGCGCGTAGCGGTGGCGCATCGCGGGTGCCGCCGCTGAGCTCGACATAGGCGATGCCTGTCAGGCCTTGCGTCTTCAGCACCGCGACGGTGTCCTCCTTGATGGGCGTGCCGCGTTCGATGGCGAACAGCAGGTTCACCCGTTCCGGGTTGCCCGGGTCGAGCTCAATCTGCCGCACCTTGCCGACGTCGACGCCGTTGTATTTGACCGGCGCATTCAGATTGAGACCGGCGACTGATTCGTCCTCGATCGCCAGATAGAGGTCGTATTTCTTCTGGAATGCGCCGCCCGAGGCGAGCCACAGCACGCCCGCGACCAGCACGGCGCCGAGGACGAGGACAAACGCGCCGACGACCGCATAATTCACTTTGCTTTCCATGATGGTTCCCCGGTTTCCCCGCTGGTGTGCACGTCGGCCTGCTGCTTGTCCTGTTCGTGCGCCGCTCTCCCGCGCGGGCCGTCGAAGAATTTCCGGATGGCGGGGTTGTCCACTTGTACTTGTGCGAGCTCGGACATCGAACCGATGCCTTGCACCTTGCCGTCGGCGAGAACGGCGACGCGGTCGGCGAGTTGCCACAACAGGTCGAGGTCGTGCGTGATCATCACGATGGTCAGGCCGAACAGGTCGCGCAGCTTGCGCACGAGCTGGTCGACTTCGCCGGCGCTTTCGGGGTCGAGTCCCGCGGTCGGTTCGTCGAGAAACAGCAACTCCGGGTCGAGTGCCAGCGCGCGCGCCAGCGACGCCCGCTTCATCATTCCGCCGCTGAGTTCGGACGGATATTGCGCGCCGACCTGCGGCTCGAGCCCGGTCATGGCGAGCTTCCAGGCCGCGATTTCATCGATCAGCGCGTCGTCCAGGCCGGTGTGCTCGCGCAGTGGCAAGCCGACGTTTTCCTGCACCGTCAGCGATCCGAACAAGCCGCCATGCTGGAACATCACCCCCCAGCGCTGGCGTAGCGCAAGGGTGTCGCGGTCCGCGTCGCCATCACCGAGCGCCTGCAGATCGACGCCGAGCACCCGGATGGAGCCCGCATCCGGGCGATGCAGCAGGATCATTTCGCGCAGCAGCGTCGACTTGCCGGAGCCGCTGCCGCCGATCAACGCGAAGATCTCGCCGCGGCGCACTTCAAGGTCGATGCCGGAATGCACGACGTGCTCGCCGAAGCTCGTCGATACCTTGCTGAGCGTGATGACTGCGTCGTCGGAAGGCGTCGGGTCTTGCATGTCAGAGGTCCAGCGCACTGAAAGCGACCGAGAACAGGGCGTCGGCAACGATCACGAGGAAGATCGACTGAACCACGGCGCGTGTCGTCTGGCGGCCGACGCTGTCGGCGCCGCCGTGGGTGCGAAAGCCCTGGAAGCAGCCCACCACGGCGATGATGGCAGCGAATACCGGCGCCTTGCAGATACCGATGAGATAGGCCGTGACGCTGACGGCCTTGACGAAACGATCGAGAAAATCGCCGAAGCCCACCCCCAGTTGCGCGCGCGCCATGATCATGCCGCCGAACACGCCGAGTACATCGGCGAACACGGTCAGTAGCGGCAGGGCGATCAACAGCGCGAGGATCTTCGGCAGCACCAGCACATCCAGCGGCGCGATGCCGAGCGTGCGCATGGCGTCGATCTCCTCGGTCACCGCCATCGTGCCGATCTGCGCGGCATAGGCTGAACCCGAGCGTCCGGCGACGATGATGGCCGTGATCAGGGGCGCGAACTCGCGCAGCATGGACAGGCCGACGAGGTCGGCGACGAAAATGTTGGCACCGTATTGCCGGAGCTGATCGGCGCCCTGATAGGCGACAACGATGCCGAGCAGGAACGACAGCAGCCCGACGATGGGCAGGGCGTCGAATCCGGCGCTGCGGATGTTGTACAGGATCGGACGCCACCGGAATCGCGCCGGGTGAGCGATGCATCCGCCGAGCGCGAGCGCACATGCCCCGACGAAACTGAGCAGCGCAAAGCCCTGTTGGGCGGCCGCTTCAATGCTCCGGCCCAAGCCCTCGAGCGTCGATGCGGGCGCGCCGGCAAGGGGGGAGAGGGGGTGTGTTTGGTCTGCCGTCTGCTGCCCGATGGCGTCGAGCAGTCGGGCGAATTCCGGGCGCAGGTTACGCAGCTGTACCGCCTTGCCTTCGCCACGCAGGCGGTGCAGAAGTTTTTGCAGAACCCAGGCGCCTGCAGTATCGAGCGCCTCGATGCGCGCACTGTCGATGACCAGTTCCTGATCGGCAGGCGCGGCCAGCGCGTCCAGTTGCGGCGCGATAGTGCCGATTCCGCGCGCAGTCCAGGCGCCCGAAAGTGCGAGTTCCTGCGGCGACGACTGGGCAATGGCGGCGGGTGCCACCGACACGGGATTCATGGATGCACTCGAGAGCAGATGCGTTCGAGGATAGATGAAACGGTTCCCCGAGTTTGTACGGCAGCGCACAGATGCTCCGCATGGACGGGCTCCCATCTGCCGAGCGGGGCAATTGCATCTGTCGGGAATCGTCTTATGTGCGCTGTCGAACGGTGTGGTGCTTGTCGGACACCGATAATTGCTGGCACCCTAAGGTTCAGATCCCAAAAAAGGATGGCCGCATCGCCTGGAATAACGCCATGACGCTACGTTCTTCGCTCAAATGGATCGCCGGAATCGCTCTCGCGCTGATTGCGCTGGCGGTTCTCTTTGTCGCAATTTTCGGCTGGAACTGGTTGCGTGGATCGATCGAGCGCATGGCGCTGGAAAAAACCGGCCGCGAACTGGCGATCGGTGGCGATCTGGCCGTCGAGTTCGGCTGGCCGCACCCGCGTATCCATGCCGGTGCGGTGACATTCGCAAATCCGGCCTGGGCCAGGGAAAAGCAGATGGTCGCCGCCGACGCGTTCGAAGTTTCGATCGACTTGCCGCAACTCATGCGGCGAAACATCGTACTTCCCGAAGTGCGGCTCAGGCGTCCCGTGATCTATCTCGAACAGGGGACCGAAGGTCGAAAGAACTGGCTGCTGGACCTCCAGCAGCAGGACGAGGGGGCGCGTATCCAGATCGACCGCCTGATGCTCGATGAAGGAACGCTCGGTTACGACGATGCTGCGCAGAAGACTCGCATCCGTTCGGAACTGTCGACGTCGAACGCTCAGCCCACCGAGGCCGGGCTGAGCTTTTCCGCACAGGGGCAATTCAAGGGCCTGCCGCTCAAGGCGAGCGGCAGCGGCGGACCGGTGCTCGGACTGCGCGACGAGCGCACGCCTTATCCGCTCAAGGGCGAACTCACCGTCGGCCGTACCGTCGTGAAGGGCGAGGGGACCATTACCAGCCTGCTGAAGTTTTCCGCGGTGGACATGACGCTCGCCGTCAGCGGCAAGAATCTGGCGCAACTTTATCCCTTGCTTGGCATTGCCTTTCCGGAAACGGGCGCCTACGCGACGGCCGGGCATATCGTGCGCAGCGGGGAAACGTGGCGCTACGAGAAATTCTCCGGCCGCATCGGGGGCAGCGACATTGGCGGCACAGTGCAGGTGGTCACCGGCGGCAAACGCCCTGCAATGGAAGCGGATCTGGTTTCCAACGTGCTCGATATCGTCGATCTGGGCCCCTTGATCGGCGCCAGGCCCGGCCGCCTGGAGGCTGCCCGAGAGGCCGCGCCGGAACCTTCCGAGACGACCGCCCCCACGCCTGCGCAAGCACGCGTGTTGCCGGACATGGCGTTCAAGGCCGAACGCTGGGACACCGTCGATGCCGAGGTGACCCTCAAAGCCAAAACCTTTCGCCACGCCAAGGAGCTTCCGCTGGAAGACCTCGTGACCCATCTGAGCTTGCGTGATTCCGTCCTGCGGCTCGATCCGCTCGACTTCGGCATCGCCGGCGGCCAGCTCAATGCCGTAATTACGCTGGATGGGCGCAAGGAGCCGATCGCGGCGCACGCCAGGGTGAAGGCGCGAAAGATCCTGATTTCGAAGCTGTTTCCGACGGTCAAGCTCAGCAAGGCCAGCATCGGCCAGATCAACGGCGAATTCGACCTCAGCGGCAACGGCAACTCGGTCAGGCGCATGCTGGCGACTTCCAGCGGCACGCTGGGCCTGGTCGTCGCCGGGGGCGAGATCAGCCGGCTGATGATGGAGCAAATCGGCCTGCATCTGTGGGAGATACTCGAACTGCAGGTGAGGGGCGACGAACTCGTGAAGCTGCGTTGTGCGGTGGCCGACTTCGACGTCAAGGAAGGGATCATGAACAGCCGGGCGCTGATCTTCGACACCGAGATCACCACCATCATCGGCACGGGCAGCATCGATCTGGGGCAGGAAAAGCTGGATCTGACGCTGAATCAGAAAACCAAGGACACCAGCCCTGTGGCCTTGCGCAGCCCGATCCACGTGCGCGGCAGCTTTGCCAGGCCCGAAGCCGGCGTCGACAAGGGGCGCTTGGCGGCACGCGCCCTCGGTGCCATTGCGCTCGGCATGGTCAATCCGCTGCTTGCGCTGATTCCCCTGATCGATGCCGGCCCGGGACAGGACAGCGATTGCGCGCAGCTGGTCCGGGATGCCAGGACTTTGTCGGATTCAAAAAACCAGACTTCAAAACCTTGATCAAGGAAATTGTGCATGCGAAAAAAGCTCGTGACCCTGGCACTGCAGGGCGGCGGCTCTCATGGAGCGTTTACCTGGGGTGTTCTCGATCGCCTGCTGGAAGACGAACGCATCGATATCGACGGCATCAGCGGCGCGAGTGCCGGCGCGATGAACGCCGTGCTCGTTGCGCACGGATTCACTTGCGGTGGGCGGGATGGCGCCCGCCAGGCGCTGAAGGATTTTTGGGAGAGTGTTGAAACCAGAGCGCCGTTCAACGGCATGGGCGAGAACGCATCCTCCGTGACAGGCAACGAGTCGCTGGGCAATGCCACCGCGCTCAAGGCATTCCTCTTCATGACGCGGTTTTTTTCGCCCTACCAGCTCAATCCCTTCGACCTGAACCCCTTGCGCGACATCCTGGTAAGCCAGGTCGATTTCGAGCGGCTGAGGGCCGACTGCCGGATCGAACTCTTCATTGCCGCAACGCGGGTCAGCACGGGCAGGCTGAGGCTGTTCCACACGCGGGAACTCACGCTCGAAGCCCTGCTAGCTTCGGCATGCCTGCCGGCCCTGCATCACAGTATCGAGATCGACGGAGAAGCCTACTGGGACGGCGGTCTCACCGCCAATCCCCCGCTGATTCCGCTGGTAAATCATTGTCGCGCCAGCGACTTGATCATGGTGCTGCTGCATCCGGAGCCCGGCACGGAAACACCGTCTTCGGCGGACGAGATCTCGCGCCGGCTGACCGAAATTGGTTTCACGTCGGCGTTTTTCACCGAACTGCAGGGGCTCGCGTTCGCGAAGGAGGAGGCCGAGCAGGGCTGGATCCCGTTCGGACGTCTGCAGCGGAAACTACGCCGCCTGAACATGCACCTGATCGACTCGCCTGAATACATGAGCCGATTGGGTTCGCTCAGCAAGGCCAATACCCATTCTTCGTTCATCGCGGCGCTGCACGACGAGGGCCGCAGCCAGGCGGAGTCGTGGCTCGAGAACAATTTTCAGCTGATCGGATCAAGGTCGTCCTGCCGCCTGGACCAGGTTCTGCGCTGACTTGCTTCCAGGGCGTCGATTTCCCCTGGCGCGTGCCTTACTTCTCGCCGAACATGACCGAAGTGAGCACGGCGGCCAGCAAGACGGCCAGCAGGACGGGAAGCCAGATCCAGTTGATCTCGCGCACGAGTCCGCTGTCCATCGTCCCGAAACTGATCAGTGCTACGCTCGCCATTCCGCCGCTGAAGAGCACCAATGGCAGGGCTACGGCGACAAGCGCGATGACTAAGGCTGTCCTGGTTGTAGCGTCCATGATCCGAGCGTCCTGTGATACTGGCGGCGGGCAACCGCGTGCTGTCTTGAAGCCCTTACAGAAGCCTAGTCAGAAAGGCACCGAAGGTAAATACCATGTTGCACATGGACACACGGGCCAGCTGCCGCAGCGCCCGCCAGTCGGGATGCGGCTGCATGGTGTGGGCGCTGGGCGTGCTCACGCCACGTGTCCGAACGACTTTGGCGACCGTGTCCATTCAGCACAGGAGTGGCCGTGGCTGCTGGTCTTTCGGGCAATCGAGCAACAGCTCGAATGCCTCCGCGGGCAAGGGGTGGCTAAACTGAAACCCTTGTCCCACTTCGCACTGCTGAGTCCGCAGAAATGCGAGTTGGGCATACGTTTCGACGCCTTCGGCGATGACTCGCTGATTGAGGTTCTTCCCCATGCCGATCACCGCGGCGACGATGGTTGCGCCGTCTGTATTGGTGGCGATGTCGTGCACGAAGGACTGGTCGATCTTCAGGGTGTTGATCGGCAGGCGCTTCAGATAACTCAAGCTCGAGTAGCCCGTACCGAAGTCGTCGATCGCAAGCTGCACCCCCATGGTCCTGAGCGCATCAAGCACCGACGCCGACGATTCGGCGTCGTCCATGATGATGCTTTCCGTCAGTTCCAGTTCGAGATAACGCGGCGGAAGGCGGGTTTCCTTCAGGATCAGGGCAACGCCTTCGAGAAAGCCCTCGTGTCGTAACTCCAGCGCCGAGATGTTGACTGCCACCGGCACCGCGAGCAGGCCCGAATCCAGCCACGCGCGGGCCTGCCGGCAGGCTTCGCGCAGCACCCATCGGCCGATCGGCACGATGAGGCCGCACTCTTCCGCGATCGGCACGAAATCGCCCGGGTAGATGAGTCCGAGATCCGGGTCCTGCCAACGGATGAGCGCCTCGGCCCCGGTCATCGCACCCGACGCGAGATCGATCTGCGGCTGGTAATGCAGCAGGAACTCGTCCTCCTTCAGCGCGCGGCGCAGGCTGCCTTCGACGAACTGCCTGCGGACCGCCCGGGTGTTCATCTCTGCCTCGAAGAACTGGAAGCTGTTACGGCCGTTCGCCTTGGCGTGATACATCGCGGTATCTGCGCTCTGCGTCAGGGTTTCCGCGTTGGTGCCGTCGTCGGGATACACGCTGATGCCGATGCTCACGGTGACATGAAGTTCGTGTCCGCCGATATGCTGCGCCTCGGTGAGTGCGGCCAGCACCTTGTTCGCGACGTGCGCTGCATCATGCGGGCACTCGATTTCGGTCAGCAGGATCACGAATTCGTCACCCCCCTGGCGGCATACCGTATCCGTGGTGCGCACACACGCCGCCAGGCGACCCGCAACCGATTGCAGCAATTCGTCGCCGATCGCGTGCCCGAGCGAGTCGTTGATGTGCTTGAAATAATCGAGGTCCAGGAACATCAGCGCGACCTGCTTGCGGTGTCGATGGGCCTGCCCGATCGCCTGCGAGAGCCGTTCGGTCAGGAGCATCCGATTCGGCAAGCCGGTGAGGAAGTCGTGTTGGGCCTGGTGGGACATCTTCTGCGCCATGGCCTGCGCCTTGCTGACATCGTGGAAGACGATGACGGCACCGATGGCCTCGCCGGCGCGGTTGTGGATGGGCGCGGCGGAGTCCTCGATCGGGGATTCGGAGCCGTCGCGACGGACCAGCAAGCAATCCGCGGTCAGCTCCACCGTCCTGTCGCCCGTGATCGCGCGCAGCGCCGGATTCGCTACAGCGTTGCGCCCTTTGCCGTCGATGATCGTGAACACCTCCGGCAGCGGCCGACCCAGCGCATCCTCGCAAGACCAGCCGGTCATCGCTTCCGCGACCGGATTCATGTAAGTCACCTTGCCCAGAAGGTCGGTGCTCAGCACGCCGTCGCCAATGGAATTGAGCGTGACCTGGGCACGTTCCTTTTCCTCGAAGAATGCCTCTTCCGCCGCTAGCAATACGAGTTCCGTCGACTTGCGTTCGGTGATGTCCTCGACCGTCTGAACGTGACCGTGCGACCACGCTCCATCGCGCATGGCGGCGCCATTGACGCGCGTCCACACCACGCTCTCGTCTTCACGCAGAAAGCGGAACTCCGTTTCGAACGGATCCTGGCCTCGCGCTGCGTCGCGCCACTCGGCAAGCACACGCTGGCGATCGTCCGGGTGGACTGCCGTGCTCCAGTTCGTGCCCAGCGTCTGATCGAAGGTCAGCCCCGATATCTTGTGATACGCCGTGTTGGTATAGGTACAGCCTCCCTGCGCATCGGAGACGAAGATTCCGAGCGGGGAGGCGTCGCTCATGGCACGAAACCGCGCCTCGCTGTCGCGCAGCCCCTCCCGCGAGGCTTTGCGCTCGATGACGTAGCGCAGCGCACGCGGCAGCCAGTGGGCATCGATATGGGCTTTGGCGAGATAGTCATGGGCGCCGCGCTGCAGGGCGAGACGCGGGGCTTCTTCGTCCGTCGCTCCGCTCAGGACCAGGATCAGCGCATTCGGCGCAGCCTGGTGCACCTGATCGAACGCCTCGATGCCCTGGCCGTCGGGCAGTGTCAGGTCGAGCAGCACCACCTCGATGCCCTCCCGGCCGAGTCGTTCGATTGCGTCGGACAGTCGTGTTACCCATTCGACGCGAAACGGCTGCTCGTCCGTGCTGGCGAGCGCCGCCTGGATCAATCCTGCGTCGGCGGGATCGTCTTCGACGAGCAGGACGGTGGTTGGGGGCGTGTTCATGGCATCAATACTCTCGGCGATAGCTGACGCCAGCGGTCGTTGGCGGTGGTCCGCTGCGGCGAGTGGCCGGCCTTGGTCATTTCTGGGTAATCGGCTTTGTGGTGAACAGGTAGTCCCGGAGCTCCTCGGAAAACTTCGGGTCCTTGCGCCGAATCCACTCCAGCAACATGGATGCGTGCTCCTTTTCCTCGTCCCGGTTGTGTTCGAGGATGGCCTTCAGTTCCGGGTCCTGGCTCGCATCGGTGCGCTGGTTGTACCAGTCAATGGCTTCCAGCTCTTCCATAAGGGAAACAATTGCCCGGTGCATGTCGCGCGTTTCCGCAGATAGTTCTTCCAAAGGCTCGTGGTAACCGACGCTGGACATGGTTTTCTCCTGATCACTGCGGGTTCCTGGCAAGGAACGCCTGTCTTGGGTGCGAGCGGGTCGATCGTCGCCGAGCTCGCGGCGCGAGCGGGGTTGAGCCCGTCGTTCATCGCGACTGCGCGCCCGACAGCGTCTCGCGGCCCATCTGCGACCGCTCGCGCGCGTCTCTTCTTGCTTCTTCGTACGTATCGACACTGCCGCCGCTCGGGACGGACTGTCGCGTCGCGCGCAGATTCCCTTCCCAATTACAGCCCATCTCGTCGCAGCGGTAGCGGTGGACCGGCATCAAGGCGCTCACGAGCAGGTCTACGAAGCGGCGCGGGACGCGGTATACGGAACCGTTGCAGCGCGGGCATGAACGTCCAGGCGAGGAATGGCAAGGGTCGTCCGGATCATGCGTGTCGCTTGAGGAAGGCGCGTTCATCGTCGTGATGCCCCGATCACGCCATTGCCGCAGCGGCGACGCCACGCTCCGATCCAGGTCTCGCTCGAGGTTTCGATCAGCGACGGCCGGGGCGTTGCCGTTACTCGCAGGCTTCATGATGATGGTGTCGTGGCTTCGGGCACCACCACGCTGCCACCCTCGTCTTCCCAGTCGGCGAGTGCTGCTTTCTGTCGGCCTTTGCGTGTGTGGCGAAGGCGGTCGGCCATGAATGTCGCGAACACGGAGGCCACCGCGCTGTTCCCGACCAGCACGGCTGGCAGGATGAAGTGTTTATAGCTGGTCATGAGTTGAGTCCTTTCAATAAAGCACCTGTCACGGCACACTGCACACGGCAAAGGGCTGAGCGCAGCGTGCTCGGGTTACGAAGCGGCGTCTTGACCTTAATCCTTGTTCAGTTCTTCAAAACGCTTGATCTGCTCCTCGGCTTCGTCCTTCGATATGCCGTACGTTTCCTGGAGTTTTCCCGCCAATTGGTCGCGCTTGCCGGCAATCACATCCAGGTGATCGTCGGTAAGTTTGCCCCACTGCGTCTTTACCTTGCCCTTGAACTGTTTCCAGTTGCCTTCGACGATATCCCAGTTCATGTCACCCTCCTTGGGTTCGGGATTCGACTGGCGGAATTGCCAGTCGGACATCCTTTGTCGCAGCCTGTGTCTCGCCCCTCATGCGCGGCGCGCAGCGAAAGCGTACGGTGACGCGACGCGGCGTTGCGCCGGCTTGAACTGACTACGGGGAAACTCCCGACACGCTATAAGGCTAGTCGCGTGATGCGCTGCGGTCGGTGCGCCGTCGCACAGAGGACGGGGCAAGTGACGGCTCCGGTGTCGGTATCGGGCAGCGGCCATTGGGGCAGCGCTCCCGTGCTGAAGGAAATCCGAATTTCCGGAAGCGTGCGCTGTCGTACAGACGCTTCTCGGCCGGCGCGTAGCATGGCAGGCAGGGATATTGCGATGACTGCGGGGATCACCGGCGGTCGCGAGGTCGTTCTGCAAAGGAATCCGCGATGCAACTAGCTCTTCTCGATCTGCCCTGGTGGGCTTATGTGCTGGTTACGCTGGGCCTGACCCACGTCACCATCGCCGCGGTAACGATCTTTCTCCACCGGCACCAGGCGCATCGTGGGCTGGCCATCCATCCCGCGCTGAGCCATTTTTTCCGCTTCTGGCTGTGGCTCACCACCGGTATGGTCACCCGCGAGTGGGTGGCGATTCACCGCAAGCACCACGCCACCACCGAGACGGCGGAAGATCCGCACAGTCCGCAGATCCATGGAATCCGCAAAGTGCTGCTCGAGGGGTCCGAGCTCTATCGCGCGGAAAGCGCAAACGTCGCAACGATCCGGCAATACGGCCGCGGTACGCCCGACGACTGGATCGAGCGCCATCTGTATACGAAGCACAGCGTGCTCGGCGTGGTCATCATGCTCGCGATCGATCTTGTGCTGTTCGGTCCGATCGGACTCACGATGTGGGCGGTGCAGATGCTGTGGATTCCGATCTTCGCCGCGGGCGTGATCAACGGCATCGGCCACTATTGGGGTTACCGCAACTTCGCGCCGTGCGATGCCTCGCGCAATATCGTGCCGTGGGGACTGCTGATCGGTGGCGAGGAACTGCACAACAACCACCACGCCTACGCCAGCTCGGCCAGGTTTTCGAACCGGTGGTGGGAATTCGACATCGGCTGGATGTACATCCGTGTGATGGAGATCTTTCACTGTGCAAAGGTGTACAAGGTCGCGCCCGGCATTCGCTACAGCACCTTCAAGACGCGCTGCGACGCGGACACCGTGCAGGCGGTCATCACTCACCGCTACGACGTGCTGGCCCGGTTCGCCAGATCCCTGCAACGCACCGCGCTGGACGAAATCCGCCGACTGCGCGCCAGCGCGGTCCCCGGCTTCAAGGATTCCAGCGCGCTGGACGCCGTCAAGCACTGGCTGCAGAGGGATGCGCAGGCTCTGCCGGAGAAGGAACGTGCAGTCCTGGAACAGGCTCTGCATTCCAGCACGGTGTTGAGCACCATCGATTCCATGCGGCAGGAGCTCACGGCCGTGTGGAGCCGATCCACCGCGTCGAAGGACCAATTGGTCAGACAGCTGGAAGACTGGTGTCGGCGCGCCGAGCAAAGCGGCATCGACGCATTGCGGGAGTTCTCCCGGACACTGCGCCGCTATGACTCGCCGTCACAAGGCATGCAGTGACTTTTCGATCCTCCTGCCGATCGTTCCGATCCTGCTGGCGGTCGGCGCGATTCCCGGCCGCCCCCGGCCGGTGATGTGCTGATGCACCCGCGGAACGTTCGCCTGCTTCACCCCTCGATCACCTCGTCGGTCCGGACCTTGAAGCTCTTCAGGATATTCGGGCCGAAGGTGTTGCTGATCGCGACGTCGGCGGCGTCGCGGCCGCGGGCGATCAAAACGCGTCCGATACGCGGCATGTTGTTGCGCGCGTCGAAGGTGTACCAGCGGCCGTCGAGATAGGCCTCGAACCAGCCGGCAAAATCCATCGGCCCGTAGGGCGGCGGTATGCCGATGTCACCAAGGTAGCCGGTGCAGTAACGTGCGGGGATGTTCATGCAGCGGCAGAACGTGATTGCCAGGTGCGCAAAGTCCCGGCACACGCCGGTTTGCTCCTGGGATGCCTCCCAAGCCGTCTTCGTGGGTCGGGCGTGCTCATAGCCGAATGTGAGATGCTGATGGACGTAGTCGCAGATCGCCTGGACGCGCCCCCATCCGGTCGGTGACCTGCCGAACAGTTGCCAGGCGGTCTCGGACAGGCGATCGGTCTCGCAATAGCGGCTCCCCAGCAGGAACAGCAGGGTTTCGTCGGGCAGTTCTTCCACCGGCGTCTGCCGCGCCTGCGGCACGACCACATCCGGCTGTCCGGTGTCCTTTACCATCGCGTCGGTGAAAAGCCGGAGCTGGCCTTCGGGCGCGACGATACGCGAGCACCAATTGCCAAAGGTATCGCGATAGGCGGTGTGGGGTACGGGTGGATCGGCGATCAGGTGGTCGGGGATGATGATGTCCGACACCCGCGAGTAGTGCACACTCAGGGTCAGGATCATCGGCGTCGGTTGCGGGCAGTCGTAGATCATTTCGTAGCCAATGCGGATCTTCATCGTGGACCTCCTGCGGTCAGCCTTGACCGGTTGTTGGGACCGGTTTCTGAATCGGGCGGCTGCGCGGACATGATCGCGCGCCGGCTTGCGAGCGCCGCGCCCAGAGCTTCGACGATTCCCTTGCGCAAGGCGGCCCATTGTCTGGCAGCCCCGGCGACGTGTTTCTGGTTGATTTCCAGCTCGATTCCCACATAGGCGTCGGGCGGCAGGCGTCTGCGAAACCAGGCGGTCAGGCCGTCATCCTTGCCTTGGTACGGGTAATTGCGCCGGACGGTGAATTCGGGCACACAGGTCTCGAGGGATGTCTTCCAGTGCGCACACAGTTCCACCTCCCCCGGTCGGGCCGGGTCGTAGAGCAGCCCGATGTCGGCCGTTCGTACCTTGCCGTTCAGCTCGGGTGTAAAGCTGTGGGATGAGATGTGGATCACCCGGCCGTGGTCTGCGATCGCTTGCCCGACAAGGTGCTCGGCTTGCGCGCGAAACGGCTGGTAGTAGCAGTCCAGGATATGCTGGCGCAGCTCGGCCGGCGCTTCGCGAATCACATCGAAATGCAGTCGCGGATTGCGAGGCGATCGATTCAGGTCCACCAGCAGACGACTTACGGTGGAAACCACCAGCGGCGCCGCAAAGGCACGTGCCAGCGCTCTTGCCATGATGAGCGCGCCCGGGTCGAAGCCCCAGTGGGAGTCCAGCACCGCCTGATGGGAGCGGAATAGGTCGCGGTACGGCGCGGGAATCCGGTTGCCACCATGCTCGCAGGTAATTACCAGACGATCGCTTGCCGGACTGCCATGGTCCGCATCACATCGCTCTTGTGCAGATGGAGTCAGGTTCAGCGCCGGTACGCAAGCCATGCGAATGACTCTTCAATATTCACGAGTGTCCCTGGCAATTAACAGGAGGCCCTCACGATGAGGGCCTCATTCATCCACGCCAAGGGCTGGCGCGGTTGTGGGAGCAGCTGCACATCAGTTACAGGAGCGGGACATTCGGCTTGTCGGGATCGGCCTGAGTCTCGTACTGAGTCCCGTAATAAGTGTGGATGCTCTGCGCCCACGTGGGATCAGCCATGTCGGGCCAGTGATCCTTGTCGAATCCCGGTGCATTCTCGAGGCTATCGGTTTCCACGTTGAGCACGAAGCGTTTGTTTACCGTGTCGAGTGTCAATGCGCTCCACGGCACCGCAAACAGCTTTTCTCCCATACCGAGGAAGCCCCCGAAGGACAACACTGCGTAACTCACGGTGCCGCTGTGAATGTTAAGCATCATGTCCTTGATGTCACCCAGTTTCTCTTCCTTGTGGTTATAGACGGCATCGCTCATGAGAGAGGTGGCGCTAAGCAGCCTCGGTGCGGGATTGAGAGTTTCATACGTCATTTGATGCTCCTGTCAAAAGTGTTCAGCAAATACCGGCCATGCCCATTCAAGCGCAGCGATTACTTGCTTCAGATGGCGTCCTTGATGTCTTCCTTCAGATCGCCAAGTCCCGCCCGGACTTTGCCGCTGATATTCTGAATCTTGCCTTTCTGTTCCAGCGTCTTGTCGCCGCTTACCTTGCCGACGACTTCCTTCATCTTGCCTTTCGCTTCTTCGATGCGACCTTTGACTTGATCCTTGTTCATGGTCTTCTCCTCGTGCGGGCTGTGGACGATGCCGGGAGCGGCCTCCTCGGCATCCAGGGTGCGCCGTGAGTCAGAATAAACGTGAGACCCGATCGGCTCTGTGCGGTAACGCCCATAGCTACTTGAGTGACGATGCATGCGCACGTCAACGTGCTGACTATGGCAAAGCGGACAATTCCGCGCGGCGGTTAGATCGATTACTTCTTGTCGCCGGTTGCCGCGTCCTTGATACTTTCGCCGGCTTTTTCGACCTGCTCGCCGACCTTCTCGGCTGCCTTGTCGACTTCCTTGCCGGCCTTTTCTGCCGGTCCTTCCTGTTTCTGACAGCCGGCCAGCGCTGCAAGCAATGCGCTCATGACCAAGGCTGCGCTGACGTTCCTTGCGAGTTTCATCATTCCTTCCTCCTGGTAGCCCGTCTGCCCGGAAGCGAGCGAAACCGTATCGGTCACGCTCGCCGCGGGATCAGGGTGAAAGGCGGCCGCGACGCACCGGCCGGGTAGGGCAGGCGCAGCGCGTGTCGAACATCATTTGCCGACTTCGTGACCGATGACGCCGCCGACGGCAGCACCACCGACCGTTCCGACGGCGCTGCCGCCTGTAAGAACCGAACCGCCGATGGCACCGACACCGGCGCCGATGGCTGTGTTCTTGTCCTGTGCCGACATGCCGGCACAACCGCCCAGGCCGAGCATTACTGCTGCGGCAACTGCACTGAGCGCGAATTTCTGAATCGATTTCATGGAGTTACCTCTTACTCAAACACGGTGTTTCCGGTGCTGCGTCCATCGTCGACTGCGACTAGTTACTTGCCGAACTGCGTTTTCGCTTTCATCAGGCAGTCATCCTTGGCGCTACCCGCGAATGCATCGCACTTTTCCTTTGCCACCTTGTACTCGGCGTCACGCTTGTCCGCCGTGGCGTCCTTGCGGGCATCGGTAGTCTGTTCGCTCGCCTTGCCGCGCGCCTCGGCGGATTTCTCGTCGGCCGTAGCCTTGGCATCCGACGCCTTCATCTGCGCCTTGGCGTCGGCCTTGGCGGTGACTTCCGCGGCCTTCGCTTCCTTCACGCAGACATCCTTCGCGTTGCCGGCCATGTCATCGCAGCGTTCCTTCGCCACTGCATAGGTGGCCTCCGCCTTGGCGACGCTCACGTCGTAGCGGGTGTCCCGGCTCGGCTTGTAGCTGGCTTCAAGTTCCGCCTTGGCGACCTTTTCCTTGCCCTTGGCCTCTTCCACGCAGATATCCTTCTTGTTGCCGGATAACGAGTCACAGCCCGCCTTGTCGGCCGTGTACGTGGCCGTGATCTTGTCCTTGGCGGCCTCGTAATCGGTTTTTGACATGCCTTCGGCCATCGAAGCGCCGCTGAACGCCAGTCCAAGCGCAATCGCAATCACGTTAATGCTGAGTTTGTTCATTTTTGTTCCTTCATCTGGTGATCTTTGGAGTGATGCATTGGCGTGCAATGCCTTGCACATCCATCTCTTTGCCAGGACCGCGCTGCTTTCAACCACTGCACATTGCCGCGCTGTAGCTACTGCATGCTGCTGGCTCCGATGACTTAAGGTTATGCAGACCACCCGTTACGGTCTGTCTGTTGCCGCACATAGGCGGCGCAAGATCGGGAGCCCCAAAGCAAGGCGGCCCGACTGGGCCGCCTCGCTCGCTTCTGTTGCGTCGAAGGCTTACTCCCGGGGTTCGCCGCGTTCGTTCACGGTCACGGTACGTCCGGGGGGCGCGGTCATCTGCACGCGGTAGGCCTGTCCGCGGAAGGTGTAGGTCACATCCCAGTATTCGGGACGCGCCTGGCTGGGTGTGCTTTCGCACCGCCGGACGTCCTGCGTGTACGCTTGCTGGCCGCCGTCGTCGCGACCGACGTTTGCGCCCACCACGGCCCCCGCGACGGCCCCTCCGGCTGTCGCGAGATCCCTGCCGGCGCCGTCACCGATCTGGTGACCGAGAATGCCGCCAATGACCGCACCGGCGATGGCCCCGGGCACGTTGGCGTTGCTTCGATCCTGGACGACCTCTTCGCGCTCGACCCAGCATCGCTGCTCGGGCGGTCCGACCACCGCGCGCACGGCGGTGACATCCGCCTCGAAGAGGCGCTCGTCACTGCGCCTGCGGTAGTCGTGAGAGACGACAGCAGCTGGCGCATAACGATGGTCATCGATGCGCGCGTTGCGGCTCACCGTCCGCACGGACGACACGCGGTCGTTCAGGCCCATCGCGGCCAGGGACGGATACCTGCCCGGACGCAGGACAACACAGCGACCGCTGAATCGGACGTCCTCGCAGACTTCCCATCGGCCGCTCGAAACCGTGACCGACGAGGCGCGGTCGTTGAAGCCACTACGCTCGAAGTTACGGATCTGTTCCTTTGTGCTGAAGGATCGGCCTCTGAAGCCTTCACGTTCGTAGAAGGTGATCTGTGCAACGCGATTGTTATCGTTGGGCGCAACAGGAACCGGTGCATAGCGATCGTCATCGACGTGCGCATTCCGGTCCACGCTCCGCGCCGATGAAATGCGGTCGTTCAGGCCCATCGCGCCCAGGGACGGATACCTGCCGCGACGCAGGACGACGCACTGACCACTGAACCGGGCATCCTCGCAAACCTCCCACCGGTCACGCTCAACCACCACCGACGAGGCGCGGTCGTTGAAGCCACGGCGCTCCATGTTACGGACCTCCTCTGCCGTCGTGAAGGACCTGCCTCTGAAGCCTTCACGTTCGTAAAAGGTGACCTGTGCGGCGGCTTGCGTGGTGATAAGCACGCCGACCACCGCCAACGCGGATCTCAATATTGCAGTCATTGATGTCTCCTGTAATAAGTTGCGCATACCGAAGCCCGTCACGAACCGCGGGATTCAATCCTGATGCGCGACACAATCCGGCATGCTTGGACCTCGGATCTCATCCCCGGAACCGCAGATCCTCGCCTTGCCCGCAATCGCACCCGGGTGCGCCGGGCAACAACGCAGTCAGGGTCAATGTCGTCCATCACCCGGCCGCAGTCTGTGCGGGAGCATACATAGCGCGCGTGTCTTCGGTTGCCGGTAAAGGATCTGCGATGGCATCGGAACAAAATCCACGATGGCGCCGCCCTGCGTCGAGATTCGTGGCCGGGCTCGGTGCGCTACCGAACAGACCGCGTGAGTAGCGTTCCCTATGCTTGATGCCACCTTCTTGACAGAGCAGCAGCGATGGCGTCGACGCGGTTCTGTCAGCCCTGACAGCGCACCCCTGCGTAAGGAATCGTCATGAAAACGCAATCTCTCCGCCTCCGGACATTCGCCTTCCTTGCCGGTGTCGTAATCTTTGGCTTCAGCGGCTGGGCCGGCGCGGACCCGCCGTCGCGCGTCGCGCGGCTTGCTTACATGGCCGGCGAGGTGAGCTTTTCGCCAGCCGGTGACAACGATTGGTTTCAGGCCACCACCAATCGGCCGCTGACCACCGGCGACCGCCTTTGGGTCGATGACGGTGCGCGCGCCGAACTCCAGACCGGCGGAACACTGGTTCGCATGAACGCCGGTACCAGCGTCTCCGTTCTGAATCTCGACGACCAAATCACCCAACTGCAATTGACGCAAGGCACATTGAACGTGCGCGTGCGTCGTCTCGCACCTAACCAGGTGTTCGAGATCGCTACGCCGAATCTTGCCTTTACCTTGCGGGAACCGGGTGCCTTCCGGATCGAAGTGGATCCCGAAGGCGATGCGACGACGATCTTCGTGCGCCGGGGGCAGGGCGAGGTGTACGGCGAAGACGCGGCGTATGTCATCGATTCGCAGCAACCCTATCGCTTCATGGGCACCGACTTGCGCGAGTACGAGTATGTCGATGCGCAGCGCACCGACGACTTCGATCGCTGGGCGAGCAGCCGCGACCGCCGCTATGACGACTCGCGCTCCGCCCGCTATGTATCGGAAGACGTGGTCGGCTACCAGGATCTCGACGAGCACGGCAGCTGGCGCGTCGACGCCACCTACGGTAACGTCTGGTACCCCAGCCGCGTAGCCAGCGGCTGGGCTCCGTATCGCGACGGACATTGGGCATGGATCGACCCGTGGGGCTGGACCTGGGTGGATGACGCGCCCTGGGGCTTCGCCGTATCCCACTACGGCCGCTGGGCGCATGTCGGTGGAACGTGGGGGTGGATACCCGGCCCCGTGCGCAGTCGGGCCTACTACGCCCCGGCACTGGTGGTGTTCGTGGGCGGCGACAACTTCCAGCTCACGATCTCTAGCGGCCTTGTCGGCGGCGTCGCGTGGTTCCCGCTGGGGCCGCGCGAGGTGTATCGACCGGCCTACCAGGTCAGCCGCAGCTACTTCGAAAATATCAACCGCAGCAACACCGTCGTCAACACCACGGTCATCAACAACTACTACAACAATACGAACGTGACCAATGTGGTCTACGCCAACCGGAACGTGCAGGGAGCCGTCGTCGCCGTGCCGACGACCACCTTCGTACAGTCGCAACCGGTGTCGAAGGCGGCGGTGCGGGTATCCCGGGAAATGGTCGGCAGCGCACCGCTGGCGCTTGTTGCGCCGGTGGCGCCGACGGAAAAAAGCGTGCGTGGCGCGGCTGCCCAGCGTGACAAGCCGCCTGCGCGTGTGCTCGAGCGGCGTGTTGTCGCGCGTACCGCACCCCCTGCGGCACCCGTCGGATTCGCGGCCCAACAGCAGCAACTGAGCGCCAAGCCGGGCAAACCGCTCGATGAGTCCGCGCGCAAGGAATTGAAACCTGCAGCGTCGGCGCCCGTCGTCAAAGTGGTCGCGCAGAAGCAGGAAGCGCCGCCGACCGTGCGTCCCCCGCCGGCGGCATCCGGTGCCAAGGCAGGCGATGCACGCGGCAAGTCCGAACAGCGGGGGAGGGGAGAGGAGCGTGGACAACCCGTAGCACCGCAGCCGGAAACGCCAAAGGACGCGGTTCAGCCTCAGGTCACGCCGCCGCAGGCGACGCCAGAGGTACCCGCAGCGCAATCGCGGGAGCCACGCGGCAGGTCGGAGCAGCGTGGTGACGATGAACAGCGGGGCAGATCGGAACAGCGCGGAAACGACGAGCAGCGCGGACAAAGCGCCGCACCACGGCCGACATCACCGCAACGCCCCGCCGAGCCCGAGCTCGCTCCGCCGCGAGCGACACCAGCAACGCCGGCGGTGCCGACTCCAGCGACGCGAACGACGCCAGCAGTACCGGCAGTACCCGCGACGCCGGCGGTGCCGGCAGCACAGGCACCCGAGCCGCGCGGCAAGTCCGACCAGCGTGACGCGCGAGAAGAGCGTCGCGAGCGACAACAGCGCGAACAAGCGGTAACGCCGCCCCCGGCGCCAGCCCGAGGCGGGGCGCAGCCCGAGGCTGCCCCGCCGCAAGCGACGCCCGCAGTGCCGGCAGCGCAGCCGCGCGAGCCACGTGACAGGTCCGAACCGCGCGGGAATGGTAGTCAGCGCGAGCGCGAACAAGCCGTCGCCCCGCCGCCCGCTGCGCCGAAGCGCGCCGCCGAGCCCAGGGTCGCGCCGCCCCCGCCGGACGAGCAGCCGCCGCGGCAACGGGCGAGACCCGAATCCGCGCCCGCCACAAGGCAAGCCGAGCCACGTCCGCCTGCCGCTGCGCCCAGACAGGCGCCACCACCTCCTCCGCCGGTGCCCGCGGCAGAGCCGCGCACCCAGGAGCCCAGGCCTGCCGCGGGCAGGGCACGTGACAAGGACAAAACCAGCGAAGAACAGAAGCAGGAAGAAGAAAAGCGCGAGGAACAACGGCGCAGGGAAGAACGGCGCAACTGATTCGCCGCCCGTCCGCGGCGCACAAGACCGGCATTCGATCGCTGCCGCGGACCTGGCCCCCGTCCCACCGCTTGCGAGAATGCCTCGCTAATGGAGAAATGCCCTGCACAGGCAGGGCATTTCTCTTGGGAACCCGATGCTGCAATCAGTACCGCTGCAGGATCCCGTTGCGGATTCGCACCCGGTCGCCGACGCGGAAGCTGGTGTTGGTATTCACGATCATCGATTGATATGACCCGTCATCCATGCTGATCGTGACCTTGTATGCATCGTCCCGTGGCGCTTGTTGGCGGTTTTCCAGCTCGTGGCCGATATAGGCACCGCCCGCCGCGCCGATGACGGTTGCTGCCGTGTTGCCGCTTCCGGACCCGACCTGATTGCCGACGACACCCCCGACTACGGCGCCGGCGATGGTGCCCAAACCGATGCCACCGGCACGACCAGTGTTGTCTTGTTCCATCAGTTCAATCGACGACACCACACCATAGCCGGAGTAGACGTTTTCCGGATTGCTAACGCCGGAGCTGGGTCCGTAGGGCGAGGTGCTCGGGGTTGCGCACGCACCAAGCGTCAGCGCCGCAACGATTCCCAGCACCGATCCGAATTCATTCATCGCTTTCATGACAAACCTCCTGCCTGTTCTCAGTGGGTCGCGCCGGCCGATCTGGCCCCCGCGATCGTTACGATGAGCGCGTCCTTCTGCGTCTTGATGCTCATCAGATTGCCGACGTTCTGCACCCCTTGCGCCGCGCGCTTGAATTCAATTTGATTGCGCGGTTGGTTCGGGTCAGGCGGTCGAGCGTCACGCCGATAATCGCCCGACCCCTGAATTTTTTCCGTACGGTAGCGCTCATACGGCGAATGAGGCGTCGATCGCCGCTTCCTCCTCCGGGATGCTGTCCCCGGGCCGGACGACCCGCGCTTTGCGCGACAGCGCACGCAGGCAGCCGGGCAACTCGCGTATCTTTCTCTCATGACCTTTGCAATCTGGGCGCTCATCATCGGCGCGCTGCTTACCACGATGGCCCTGTCGGGCACGACGCTGCAGCGGCTGCCCCTGAGCACCGCCATGCTTTATCTGGCCGCCGGTTTCGGGCTCGGCCCCGCCGGCTGGGCTCTCCTGTCGCCCGATCCGCTGACCTATGCTGTCATCCTGGAAAGAGTGACCGAACTGGCGGTGCTCATCTCGCTGTTCGCCGTCGGTCTCAAGCTCGGTCTCCCCTTGGCGGACAAGGGCTGGCGTGTGACAGCGCGTCTCGCGTTCGTGTCGATGACGATCACGGTGGCGTTGATCGCAGCGATCGGTATGCTGGGTCTCGGCCTTTCGCTGGGCGCAGCAGTCCTGCTCGGAGCGATCCTCGCGCCCACCGACCCGGTTCTGGCCTCCGATGTCCAGGTGGTCGAGGCGGGCGATCGCGATCGCTTGCGCTTCAGCCTGTCGGGCGAGGGGGGCTTGAACGATGGCGCCGCCTTTCCCTTCGTGATGCTGGGACTCGGCCTGCTCGGTCTTCACGACCTGGGCACGGGCGGTTGGCGCTGGCTTGCCGTTGATGTGCTGTGGGCGATTGCCGGCGGTCTGCTGATCGGTGGCACGCTGGGTACGCTGATCGGGCGGCTGGTGGTCTATCTGCGCAGCCGCCACAAGGAGTCGGTCGGGTTCGACGAGTTCCTCACACTGGGACTCATCGCACTGGCCTACGGGCTAGCCGTGCTCAGCTACACGTATGGCTTCCTGGCCGTTTTCGCCGCAGGTCTCGCTCTGCAGCGAGTGAACGAACAGCCAGGGCGAATCTCCGATGCCGTTCTTTCTGAAACGGGTCTTCACGGCAGGCAGGCCGACGAGGTGCTAGCCACCCATGCGGAGTATGCCGGCGCCTACATGATGCAGGCAGTGCAGGGTTTCAACGAACAACTGGAGCGGATCGCGGAGGTGGCGGTCGTTCTGGTGGTCGGCGCGATGCTCTCGTACACCTACCTCCCCGCCAGCGCCGGCTGGTTTGTCCTGCTCTTGTTCCTGGTCGTGCGTCCCGTTTCGGTGTGGCTTGGATTGCTCGGCGCGCCGGTGTCACGTGATCAGCGCTTCCTGATTTCCTGGTTCGGCATCCGCGGCATCGGCTCGATCTACTACCTGATGTACGCAATCAACCATGGCCTGCCGCGCCCCCTGGCGGAGGAAATCCTCTCCCTCACGCTCACCGTGGTGGCCGTCTCCATCGTGCTTCACGGAATATCCGTGACGCCCTTGATGACTCACTATGCGCGGCACAAAGCGAGGCGCCAGGGAAGGCGAAAAGATGATTAGCCTCCCCGGCCCATGTGGCGCGTTTTGTCGCGGCAAAGACTAAAGCGACTTCAAGTACTCCACCAACTCGTTCTTCTCCTGTCCGGACAAGCCAAGGCGGAAGTGCGCGTCATAATGGTTCACAACATCACCCAGTGTCGCGAAGCGCCCGTCGTGGTAGAAGCCGCCCTTCGTGTGGGTCCACAGTCCCTTCAGCGGCGCGGTGCGGTAGCGCCTGTCGGGCGCCCGGTTGGCCTGGAAATCATCAATGCCGATTTCGTCGGCCGTATGCATGTTCCAGCCCGGTTCGGTATATGTCGGGGGAACATGGCAGCTCGCGCAACGCGCCCGGTTCGCGAAAATCTGCTTCCCGCGAGCGGCGGCGGCGGCATCGAAACTGCCTGCCGGTGCGGCGGGGGCAGGAATGGCGAGCTGGTAGAAATGCAGCGCCGGCAGTTTGGGGCTGATCAGATCCGGGTCGCTGCGTACATCGCCGAAGCCCGCGCGGGCGGCAACGGGAAACTGTATCGGGTCGTTCAGGCGCGGATCGAAGAACGTCCCCTTGCCGTGCATCTCCAGATTCGCGACGAAGGCATTCCAGTGCGTCACCGAACCCCAGCCGGTCCACGTGTGGAGGTTGACACCGGCCAGCCCGAACGCCGGCGGAATCAGCGTTGCGGCCGTCTTGCCATCGGGCCGGAAGCCCTTGCCGTCGAGGAACAGCTCGGCGTCGAACTTCCCAGGCCCCCAGGCAGTGACGACCTGGCGTACGGTCGTCTCGTCGACCTGGAGCAGCGCGGCCACGGTGCTCAGGTCCGGCGACAGGTTGATGATCGCGCCGACGTTGAGGTCGCGGTTCGCCCAGCCGTCGAGTCGACGGCCGATTCCCGGTGCGAGCGAGTTGTCCACCGCGGTGTGGCAGAGCGCGCACTGAATACCGATCGACCGCAAGGCGCGCGTCGCGTCAAAGAACCCGGTCACGCCGATCACCGCATTCAGGCGCAGCAACTCGACCGTGACGGCCGGGTCATCCAGATTCACCCGCCCGGCCTTCAGGTCGTCTACGAGCTTGCCCGGCAGGGCGTCCACATCGACCTTCAGCCCCACGCTCAACGCGGTCCGCGGGCTCACGCCCGGACCGACGCCGCCGAGCGCCGCGCCCTTGATCGCCTGATGCAGCTTCAGCGCATCGCCCCAGAAGGCCTCATCTCCAAAGGTATCGAAGCGGAAGGTCTCCCTTCCTTCGGCCAATGTCAGCTGGGCCCCTTTGTCGATCTCTTGGTCGAGTTTCTTGCCGGCCGGCACGGCGTCGTCCGACATGGCAATCCCTTGACCGGTCAGCGCGAGGGCTGCCAACACCGGGACCGCCAGAATGAATTTCCGATGACGTTTCATCACGTTCTCCATGCGAACATTTCAAGTTGTCGCGCCCATGCATTGCGGTGTGCCGCTGCCGTTGCGCCGCTGCCGGTTCAGCACTGACGTGCCGCGCAATCCCGGTCTGATGCGCCTCGGTCACCACCAATGCGATGCCGGTCCTTGCTCGCCTGGGGTGTCACGCCGATCCTCACTTCCTGCTGTGGGCCAATAAAATCTGCGCCGAATCCCATGCTCCGTCTGTACGCTGTCACACGCATTGCGAAGCGAAGTCCTATACTGAAAATGATTATTGGACGAGTGGAAGAATGTGCATGCCTGACTCTCATGACCCGCGTCAGAATCATCTTCTCGCAGCACTCCCCGCAGACGAATACGCGCGTCTCGCCCCTCATCTGGAACTGATCCCCATGCCGCTCGGCGAAGTCCTTTACGAGTCGGGGATTCAGATGCGTCACGTCTATTTTCCGACCGACTCGATCGTGTCCCTGCTGTATGTGATGGAAGATGGCGCCTCGGCCGAGATCGCCGTGGTCGGCAACGAGGGCATCGTCGGGGTCTCCCTGTTCATGGGCGGCGAAACGACACCCAGCCGGGCTCTCGTGCAAAGCGCAGGGCACGCCTACCGGCTGAAGGGGCAACTGCTCAAGGAGGAATTCGATCGTGCCGGCGGGCGGCGGTCCGGCGCATTGCATAACCTCTTGCTGCGCTACACCCAGGCGCTGCTTACCCAAATGGCGCAGACGGCGGTGTGCAACCGCCATCATTCTTTGGACCAGCAACTCTGCCGCTGGCTGCTGCTGAGCCTCGATCGCCTGTCGACGAACGAACTGGCCATGACTCAGGAACTGATCGCCAACATGCTCGGCGTGCGCCGCGAAGGGGTCACGGAGTCTGCCGGCAATCTGCAGAAGACCGGGCTGATCGAATATCGGCGTGGCCACATCACCGTGCTCGACCGGCCGGGGCTGGAAGCGCGCGCCTGTGAATGCTACGCGGTGGTCAAGAAGGAGTTCGATCGCCTGCTTCCGGCGGCAGGCGATCGAACTCCGGTGCCCGCTAGCGGCTTCGCCGCTTTCGTGCATGATCGTCCATAGTTGGATCGGTGCGCCTATACTGGAACGTCATGCCGATTCGATTTGTGGGAGATCGTACATGCCTTCCCCTCATGACCCCCGCCAGAACCAACTGCTTGCAAGCCTGCCGGAAGATGAATACGCACGCCTCCTGCCTAATCTGGAACTGATCACGGTGGAGCTCAGTGACGTGCTGCGCGAGTCGGGCGTACAGATGCACCACGTCTATTTCCCCATCGACTCGATCGTGTCGGTGCTCTATGTCCTGGAGGACGGCGCATCAGCCGGCGTCGCTGTGGTCGGCAACGAGGGGATCATCGGTGTTCCCTTGTTCATGGGCGGCGAAACGATGCCCGGCCGGGCCGTCGTGCTCAGCGCCGGGCACGCCTACCGCCTGAAAGCGGAACTGTTGAAGGAAGAATTCGATCGTGTTGGAGGGCGCCGTAAAGGCGCTCTGCATAACGTGTTGCTGCGTTATGCCCAGGTACGGTTAACCCAGATGGCACAGACGGCGGTTTGCAACCGGCATCATTCGCTGGACCAGCAACTCTGCACTTGGCTGCTGCTGAGCCTCGATCGCCTACCCTCGAACGAACTGATGTTGACGCACGAACTGATCGCCAACATGCTCGGGGTACGCCGCGAAGGGGTCACGGAAGCGGCCGGCAACCTGCAGCGGGCCGGCTTGATCGAGTACCAGCGCGGCCACATCACCGTGCTCGACCGGCCAGGCCTGGAAGCGCGCGCCTGTGAATGCTACGCCGTGGTCAGGGCGGAGTCCGATCGCCTGCTGCAGGGGAGCGCCGTCCAGTAATCCGGATGATCGGTTGCGCTCGCTCCCGATCCCCCGCCTGTACCAAACGCTTGGCGGGCACGTTCTGTGCGCTACCGCCCAGACAATCGCCGCGTGTCGCTCCAGTCTACGAAGGGTCCAACCAAGGGTAGCGGTTCGCCCTTGGCAAGCATTCGACAGCGGGAATTAATCATCAACTCTCCGTGTGCCGCTTGCCCGACCCCCTCATCATCAGGAGAGACCACGTGCGGTCGCCCAAGCCTGCCCCTGCAACCAATCGTCTGCTTGAGGCCCTGCCCGACAAAGACCGTCAGCATTTTCTGAGTGGCTGCGAGCCGGTAACGTTGGCATTTGGCGAAGTCCTGGCCGAACCCGGCGAGCCTATTCGCCACGTTTATTTCCCAACTGAAAGTTTCATTTCCCTGACCACCAAACCGATCGATGACTGCGCCAGCCTGGAGGTGGGGCTTGTTGGCGACGAAGGCATGGTTGGAAGTCCCCTTGTGCTCGGCGTGAATGTCTCGCTCTTGCACGCCGTGGTACAAGGTGCCGGCTCAGCGCTGCGCATGGATGCAGCGCTGTTTTGTCGTGAACTAGAAAAAAGTCGTGCACTGCGATGCGTGCTCAAGCGCTATCTCCATGTGGTAATGGGCCAACTCGCGCAAAATGCTGCCTGCACGCGCTTCCATGTCGTGGAAGAGCGCCTCGCCCGCTGGCTGCTGATGACGCAGGACCGGGCCCACTCGAACCAGTTTCATGCCACGCATGAATTCCTCGCCTACATGCTGGGCGTGCGCCGCGTCGGCGTCACCAAGGCGGCCACTGCGCTGCAACATCGCAACTTGATCAGCTACAGCCGCGGGAATGTCACGATTGTCGACCGCAGCGGCCTCGAAGCGGCCGCGTGCGGCTGCTACGCCACGGACAACGCGACTTACGCCAAGATGATGTGCTAGCGCGGCTGCGGCGCCATCCGCTCGATGCAAGCGATGGCCGTCCCGGCGGTCACGCAGCACCTCGGTGACCTGCGAATTGGAAGAACGGATATACAATGTGTTGCATTGACGCGCGTTCCAGCACGTCCCCGCGGCCTCCTTCAATGCTGATCAACATTCCGAATTCCCTGACCTGGGCGCGTATCGCGCTGATTCCGATGTTTGTCGGCGTTTTTTATTTTCCCGATGCCTGGCTCGAATCGCAGGAGAAAAATCTCGCTGCGACCCTCATTTTCGTCGTCGCGGCGGTGACCGACTGGTTCGACGGTTACCTGGCACGCGCCCTGAATCAGACCTCGGCCTTCGGTGCTTTCCTCGACCCTGTAGCGGACAAGTTGATGGTCGCGGCAGCGCTGATCCTGCTTGTCCAGCTTGCGCGCGTGGACGCGATCATCGCGGTCGTCATCATCGGGCGGGAAATCACGATTTCGGCTTTGCGGGAATGGATGGCACGAGTCGGGGAATCCGCCGGTGTTGCCGTCGCCTTCGTCGGCAAGCTCAAGACGGCGGCGCAGATGACTGCGATCCCGCTGCTGCTCTACAACGCGCCACTGTGGTCGGTGGACATGCGAGTGGTCGGTGACGTGCTGATTTATGTCGCAGCCGCACTGACGCTGTGGTCTATGGGCTACTACCTGCATCGTGCGATGCCGCGGCTCGCGCAGCACGAGCGCAAGTCGCGACACGTCGGCTGATGCTGTGCAGGTCTGGCTGCACGGAGTAGAATGCGCAGCCCTCCGGGGCCGGGGTGGTGAAATCGGTAGACACAGCAGACTTAAAATCTGCCGCCTTTGGGCGTACGGGTTCGAGTCCCGTTCCCGGTACCAGCGCCGCCCGCAATGCGGCGCCCATGTTGTTGTCACCGTCCGGAATTCAAGGTGATCGTTCTCAATCTCAGCTGTGACCGTGAGCATCTGTTCGAGGGCTGGTTTGCCTCGTCGGATGCATTCGAGGTGCAGCAGGAGCGCGGTCAACTGTCCTGTCCGACATGCGGTTCGTCGGTGATCACGCGGCGACCCAGCGCGCCATATGTGAACACCGGCGCCGCAGCGCCCGCGCCGGCCGCTCCCGGCGCGGCGCAGTCCTCCTCGCCGGTTGCCAGCCCAACGGAGCCCGGTACGGCCCCCACGCCGGAAGTCCTGGCGACTGCGCTGGCCATGTTGCGGCGCATCGGCAAGGCATCGGAGGACGTCGGTGAGCGCTTCGCCGAGGAAGCGCGCCGCATTCATTATGGCGACAGTGAGGCGCGCAACATCAAGGGGCAGGCGACCCGTGACGACGTCGGCGAACTGATCGACGAGGGCATCATGGTCTTGCCGCTACCGGCTGACGAGGACCTTCACTGAGGCGCCTGCCGAACTGTCGGTGAACCGAGCGTGGTTCAGCAACGGGCGCAGATCAGCGGCACCCACATCTCTTCGGGCGACAGCCCGCCGTGTACCCCGATCATCGAGTGGCGGTGTTCGCCCGGTACGTGGTCGCAGATTGTCCATCCGGACTCCATCAGCAGCGTGTGGCTGCCGATGCGCTCGCTCAGGCGGCGATGCGCCTTCCCCGGACCCAGCAGGCCACTTTCAAACAGATCCTGCGAGCGGATCAGCACCGCCTTGCCGGCGAGCACCTCGTCGGCAAACGCCTGGAAATCCCCTTCCGCACCGGCACGTACCGCGCAGAATGCCGCCCGCCGCTCGCCGAACAGGGGCGCGCTGAGAAGCCTTCGCACTGCAGGATAAGCGTCGAGGTGGACCTGCTGTTCCGGCGGAGAATCGATGAAGCCGTGATCGGCGCTCACGACCACGTCCGTGCCACTACCGCGCAGGCGCTCGAGGAGTTGCGCGAAAGCCGTATCGATTCGGCGGAACTGTGCGACGACTTCGTCCGCGGTGCAGCCATGAGTGTGGCTGAGCGCATCGAAAACCGGGTAATAGGCATGCACATATCCGCCCTTGCCATCGATGGCGCCTAGCGCAGTAACGATCGCGTCGTTCATGCCCTGGATGCCACGGTAGGGCAGTACCTGTGCGCCCCGGCTGTGGCGGAAAGAGTAGGGTGAATAGGCGAGGTTCTCGGGGGATACGAAAATCGAGCTGCGTTTGCGACGCTGGAACAGCGTGCGATAGGGGAACAGGCGTGGCAGTGCCAGTGGGCCACGCACGGGGCCACCCGCTCTCCTGATCATCGGTAGTGGTGCGATCACGCCGCCGAAACGCCGGTCGTGGATGAACCAGCCGGTCAATCCATGCGTTGTCGGGGCCAGGCCGGTGAGGGTGGTCGTCACGGCGCTTGCCGTGGTGCTCGGAAATACCGAGGTAAGTCGTCGCTGGCGGTGGGCCAGCAGCGTGCTGCCGGCCCCGAAGCGTTGCAGAAAGGTATCGCCGAGGCCATCGATGAGGATGAACACGAGCTTCCGCGTCGGCCGGTGTTCACGCGTGTCGTCATTACTGGACGTGCCGGGTGAGCACCAGGGCTTGCCATCCAGATAGTCGCGGATTGTCGCGACCAGGCCGTACAGGCCGTCGCTACCGTAATCCGGTATTACGGCGTTGCGTGGCAGCGGGATCGGCGTGTTGCGTGGGGCGGGGGGTTTGCGTAGGCCGAACATGACGAAGCGTGTGCCGAAAGACAAAGAGGGAAGGTGCGCCAGCACCTTCCCTCTTGTCAATTTCTGGAGCGGGAAACGAGTCTCGAACTCGCGACCTCAACCTTGGCAAGGTTGCGCTCTACCAACTGAGCTATTCCCGCGTTTGCTTCTGGAGGCGCGAACCGGAATCGAACCGATGTACACGGCTTTGCAGGCCGCTGCATAACCACTCTGCCATCGCGCCAATCTGCCTGGCCTGCCTTCCCGATACGCCTCGATCGGGTGGAAAGACTCTAATTCATCTCTCCAGGTGTTCTGGAGCGGGAAACGAGTCTCGAACTCGCGACCTCAACCTTGGCAAGGTTGCGCTCTACCAACTGAGCTATTCCCGCTGAAAGACCGCCATTATAGTTTGAGTTTTTTGTCTGTCAAGCACTTCAGCAAAAGCTGCATCACATATTCCAAACCGGCATTTCGCATCTGTGCGAAGCCGCAGGATGTGCCGGACGCTTAACGATCGCGCGGTGCCTTTTTCTTGCCCGGCTTGAATCCGGTGCCGGTGTCGCTGCGGCGCTCGCCCTGAAAAGGTTTCGCGGGAAAAGGCCTGCCGGCGGCGGGTTTGCCTGCGGGCTTGTCCCACGGTCTGGCCGAAGGTTTGCCGGGGGGCTGATCCGGGCGTCCGGCGTGATCCGGGCGTCCACCGGGTCGGGCACCAGGGCGCGCGCCGGCACCGGGACGGACGCGTGCTGCGTCACGTTTCGCTTCTTCGGCATCGAGCGGGCGGATGTTCAGTTGATGCTGGCGCACGCGAACCCGCCGCAGGATGTCGAGGACGTCGTGTGGCAACCCGCTCGGCAGTTCGACCGTGCTGTAATCCTCGTACAGGTTGATCTGGCCGATGTAGCGGCTTTCGATGCCCGCTTCGTTGGCGATGGCGCCGACGATGTCTTTGGGGGTGGCCTGCTGGTTGCGACCGACTTCGATGCGGTAGCGCTGCAGGTTGCCGTCCGAAAACTCGCGCCGACGTTCGAGAATAGCGTCGCGGTTTTCGCGCGGGGGGCGCTCGGCACGCGATTCAAGACGTGAATCGGGACGTGAATCGGGACGTGAATCGGGACGTGAATCGGGACGTGAATCGGGACGTGAATCGGGGCGCGCGAAGGTCTGGCGCGCGATGTCGGGGCCGCCGGAGTTCGGCAGCTGAAGCGGGCGCTCGCGCTGGGCGAGGAACGCGAGTGCCGCCGCGATGTCGTGAAGGTCGGCGTCGTGACTCGATTCCATGCCCGCGACGACATCGTGGAAGAAGGTGAGATCTTCGGATTCGAGCACCGAGGCGACCTGCTGGCGAAACGCTGTGACGCGCTTGTCGGCGACGGCTTCTCGCGACGGCAGTTGCAGCGCTTCGATCGGCTGGCGTGTCGCGCGCTCGATGACCTTGAGCATGCGCATTTCGCGCGGCGCGACAAACAGGATCGCGCTGCCGGTGCGGCCGGCACGTCCGGTGCGGCCGATGCGGTGAACGTAGGCTTCGGTGTCGTAGGGGATGTCGTAGTTGATGACGTGACTGATGCGCGGGACGTCGAGGCCGCGCGCCGCAACGTCGGTGGCGACGACAATGTCGAGCGCGCCGCCCTTCAATTGTTCGATCACGCGTTCGCGCAGCTGCTGGGTCATGTCGCCATTCAGTGCGGCGGCGGCATAGCCGCGCGCTTCGAGCTTGTCGGCAAGCTCTACAGTGGCCGTCTTGGTGCGCACAAAGACGATCGCGGCATCGAATTCCTCTTCCACCTCGAGGATGCGGGTCAGGGCGTCGAGTTTGTGGGCGACGCTGATTTGGCAGAAACGCTGGCGGATCGCGGCGACCGTGGTGGTGCTGGCCTTGATCTTGACCTCGTGCGGATCGCGCAGATACCGATGGGCCACGCGACGAATGGCGTCCGGCATCGTCGCCGAAAATAGCGCGGTCTGGCGGTCGGCCGGCGCGTGCTGGAGGATCCATTCGACATCGTCGATGAAACCCATGCGCAGCATCTCGTCGCCTTCGTCGAGTACCAGGGTCTTGAGGCTGTCGAGCGTCAGGCTCTTGCGCTCGAGGTGGTCCATGACGCGCCCCGGCGTGCCGACGATGACGTGCGCGCCGCGGTTCAGCTGGCGCAGCTGCACGACCATGCTCTGGCCGCCATAGATGGGCAGTACATGAAATCCGGGCAGGTTCTTTGCATAGCGCTGGAAGGCTTCGGCGACCTGGATCGCGAGTTCGCGCGTCGGCGTCAGTACCAGCACCTGCGGGTTCTTGACGCTCAGGTCGAGGCGGTTCAACAAGGGCAGCGCGAAGGCGGCCGTCTTGCCGGTGCCGGTCTGGGCCTCACCTAGAAGGTCGTGGCCCGCCAGCAGGTGCGGGATGCACGCCGCCTGGATCGGTGAGGGCGTTTCGTAGCCGATCTCGGACAGGGCTTCGAGCAACGGTGCACGGAGTTCGAGCTGATCGAAGGTTTCGATGGATGAGGTCATGAGAGCCGAGGGAAGTGCAGAGTAGGGGGACGCCCGGGCGCCGCATTCGGGCGGCGCGCGTCGTGCTTGATCCGCCATCCTACCGAATTCGGGGGGCGGCTGCTCGCATCAATTGCGCAGGGTGAATGGCGTTTGCCGCTGTTATGTAAGCGATTTGTGCCGCAGTTTGCGTGCGCAGGATCGTCAGGTGCCCGGTCGCGCGGCCGGAGGATCGCAGGAGTGGACGGGGCAGGTGGGCGCTCGGGGAGGTTTCCGATGCGCCCCCGCCGACTTCAGGCGCGCAGTGCCGCAGTGCGGTGAGACTGGATGATCGGGAGCAACTGGCCGAACACCTTCGGGGTGCCGGCGACGACGTTGCCGGTTTCCATGTAGGTGCCTTCGCCGGCCAGATCGCTGACCAGACCGCCCGCTTCCTGGATCATCAGTACGCCGGCCGCCATGTCCCACGGCTGCAGACCCAGTTCCCAGAACCCGTCGAGGCGCGCGCAAGCGACGTAGGCGAGATCGAGCGCTGCTGCGCCGGGGCGTCGGATGCCGGCGGTTTTCTGGGTCAGATCCTTGAACATCGCCAGATAGGCGTCGACATTGTCGAATTCACGGAACGGGAATCCGGTGCCGATCAGCGATTCATTCAGACGGATGCGCTTGGAGACACGAATGCGGCGGTCGTTGAGGAAGGCGCCGCGACCCTTGGTGGCGGTAAACAACTCGTTGCGCGTCGGATCGTAAATCACCGCCTGTTCGAGTACCTTGTTTTTTGCCAGTGCAATCGAAATCGCATACTGCGGAAAGCCGTGGAGGAAGTTGGTGGTGCCGTCGAGCGGGTCGATGATCCACTGATATTCGCAGTTCTCGGCCGCAGCAGACTCGCCCGACTCCTCTGCTAGAATGCCGTGGTCCGGGTAGGCCTCACGCAGCACTTCGATGATGGCGGCCTCGGCGGCCTGGTCAACTTCGCTGACGAAATCGTTGGGAGACTTGGCCTGGACGCTGAGTTGGTCCAGTTGCATCGAAGCGCGGTTGATAATGGTGCCCGCGCGGCGGGCGGCTTTCACTGCGATGTTCAGGGTGGGATGCATGCGCGTCGGTCTCGCTGGAGTCAGGTGCCCGGAAGGGCTCCGCTCAATAAAATTCAAATAAAACACATGATTTTAATATGAATGGCGCCATCGCGCTTGACCGTATCCGTATCGTACTTTCCCGTACCAGCCATCCGGGCAACATCGGCGCCGCTGCGCGTGCGATGAAGACGATGGGGCTGAGCCGCCTGTATCTTGTCGATCCGGCTTGCTTTCCCGATCCCGTGGCCGACGCGCGCGCGTCGGGTGCGGGCGATCTGCTGGCGAATGCGCGAGTCGTCGGCTCGCTTGAAGAAGCGCTCGAAGGCACGGTCCTGTCAGCTGCCGTGACGGCACGCCGGCGCGAACGCTCGGTAGCGGTGCGTGGCGCTCGCGAGGCCGCGCCGGAACTCGTCGCGTTTGCCGGGCAGGGCGAGGTTGCATTGGTGTTCGGCACCGAAACCAGCGGGCTGACCAACGAGGATGTCGCCTTGTGCTCGATGCCGGTGTCGATCCCCGCGAATCCGGCCTTCTCGTCTCTGAATCTCGGTGCGGCGGTGCAACTGCTGTGCTATGAGCTGCGGATGGCGGCGCTGTCGCCGCCGCCGCCGGCCGAGCCCTTGCCGGACCTGGCAAGTTTTGACGAAATCGAGGGCTTTCATCGCCATCTGCAAGAGGCGATGACCGTCAGCGGATTTTATGATCCCGCCAATCCCAAGCGCTTGCTGCAGCGTATCCGGCGTCTATTCGGCCGGATCCGGCTGGAAAAGGAGGAGGTGAATATCCTCCGCGGCATCATTAGTGCGTTTGAACGTAAAGCTGACTAAAATAGTCGGAAATTAACGACGGCAACCATGCCTCCTGGAGTAGAGCATCCATGTTCAGCCGCCTGCGCGAAGATTTGGCCAGCGTTCGCGAACGCGACCCCGCCGCCCGCTCGACCTGGGAGGTGCTGACCTGTTATCCGGGGGTGCATGCGCTGTTCCTGCATCGCATTGCGCACGTCGCATGGAATAGGGGTTTCTATTGGCTGGGACGCTTCGTCAGCCATGTCGGGCGTTTTTTGACTGGTATCGAGATTCATCCCGGTGCAACGATCGGTCGGCGGGTGTTCATCGATCACGGCATGGGCGTCGTGATCGGTGAAACGGCTGAAATTGGTGACGACTGCACCATCTATCAGGCCGTGACGCTTGGTGGAACCTCGCTGTACCGTGGCACCAAGCGCCACCCGACACTGGGCAAGGGGGTTGTGGTCGGTGCGGGGGCCAAGGTGCTCGGTGGTTTCACGGTCGGCGATGGCGCGCGTATCGGCTCCAATGCCGTCGTGGTGAAGCCGGTGCCCGCTGGTGCCACTGCAGTCGGCAATCCGGCGCGTGTCATCGATCCCGAACGCGACGGTGCGCGTGATCAGGCGCGCGAGCAGAAGGCCGAGCAGATGGGCTTTTCCGCCTACGGCGTGACGAAGCAGATGGACGACCCGCTTGCCAAGGCGATGCATGGCCTGCTTGATCATGCCGTGGAAACCGATCGTCGTATTCAGATGCTGATCGAGCGCTTCGAAAAGGCCGGTTTCATACTCGATGCGACGATCGAAAAGAGCGATGAATTCGACGCTCAGCGGTTGTCGAAAATGGTGGATTGATTGGCTTCCGAGTAGTTGACCGATTTTGTCGGGTTACGTATAGTTGAGCGAAACGTTCGGGTATTCCCCCGGACGGCAAACTCCGCGCTACGAGGAGCCAATATGAGACTGACCACCAAGGGACGATTTGCGGTGACCGCGATGATCGATCTGGCATCGCGCCAGACCGAAGGGCCGGTGACGCTGGCCGGAATCGCCGATCGCCAGAAAATTTCACTGTCGTATCTCGAACAACTGTTCGGCAAGCTGCGGCGCCATAAGCTGGTCACCAGTGTGCGTGGCCCCGGTGGTGGATATCGGCTCGCACGCGACATGAGCCGCGTCACCGTCGCCGACATCATTGTTGCGGTTGATGAGCCGCTGGATGCGACGCAATGCGGTGGCAAGCAGAACTGTCAGGACGAGCATCGCTGCCTGACTCACGATCTTTGGGCCAATCTGAACAAGCGCATGTATGAGTATCTGGATTCGGTAACGCTCGCGGCGCTGGTGCACCGCGAGATCAAGGCCGATCCGGACATGAGTGTGCTCAAGGATGTGCGTCGGCGCGCGATGGTTGCAATGCGCGAGGCGGCAGCAGCCTGAGCCGGTTCGGATAGCCCATGTTTGCGCCTGTCTATCTCGACTGGAATGCCACCACCCCGCTGGACCCGGTGGTGCGTGACGCGATGCTGCCGTGGCTCGATGGCCGCTTCGGCAACGCCTCCAGTCGGCATGAATATGGCAGGCAGGCACGTGCGGCGCTCGACGAGGCGCGGGCGAAAGTGGCCGCAGCCGTCGGCGCCCATGCCACCGAGGTGGTCTTCACCAGCGGTGGCTCCGAAGCGAACAATCTGTTCGTCAAGGGCGCAGCGGCGCTGATGAAGCCGGCAATGATTGCAATCAGCGCGATCGAACACCCCTGTGTGCGCGAACCGGCGAAGCAGTTGCGCCGCGCGGACTGGACGGTGCGGGAGATCGCCGTGGATCGGGCCGGACTCATCAAGCGCACGGATTGGCAGGCAGTGCTCGCGGCAAAGCCGGCGCTGGTGTCGGTGATGCTCGCGAACAACGAGACGGGCGTACTGCAGGATGTGGCCACGCTCGCACACGAGGCAAAAGCCATTGGCGCGTGGTTTCACACCGATGCGGTGCAGGCGCTGGGCAAGATCGACGTGGATTTTCGCGCCTTGGGCGTGAACGCGATGACGCTGTCGGCGCACAAGATCGGTGGTCCGCTTGGTGCCGGTGCGCTGGTGCTGGACAAGCGGGTCGAACTCGCACCGCTGGTCGCGGGTGGTGGCCAGGAGCGCGGATTGCGCTCGGGTACCGAGAACGTCGCCGCAATCGTCGGTTTCGGCGTCGCCTGCGAACGCGCAGTGGCCCGTATCGGCGACGAAGCGGCGCGGCTGGCCGCCCTGCGTGACCACCTCGAGGCGGGGCTTGCGCAGCATGGCATGAGAATTTTTTCGGCGGGAGCGCCGCGCTTGCCGAATACCGTATTCTTCGCCGCCGACGGGCTCGACGGCGAAACGCTGGTTGCCAAGCTCGACCGTGCCGGCTTTGCCTGTGCCAGCGGTTCAGCGTGTTCCAGCGCAAACCCGGAGCCTTCGCATACGCTTCTGGCGATGGGCGTCGACAGGGAAGTTGCCCGCGGAGCAGTGCGGGTCAGCCTGGGGCGCGATACGCGACAGGCCGATGTGGATGGATTTCTTGCCAGCTTCAGACAGCTGGCGAATGAACTGAGTAACTTGACCGCGATGGCGGCCCAACCATAAATAGATCGACGGAGGATCAAGATGCTGAAGTTTCCGATTTACCTGGATTACTCCGCCACAACGCCGGTCGATCCGCGCGTCGCCCAGGCGATGATTCCCTGGCTGACCGAGCAGTTCGGCAACCCCGCCAGCCGTTCGCACGCCTACGGCTGGGAAGCCGAAAAGGCCGTGGAGGACGCGCGCGAGCAAGTGGCGGCGCTGGTCAATGCGGATCCGAAGGAAATCGTTTGGACTTCCGGCGCGACCGAGTCGAACAACCTCGCCATCAAGGGCGCGGCGCAGTTCTACAAGGGCAAGGGCAAGCACATCATCACCCTGAAGACCGAACACAAGGCGGTGCTGGACACCTTCCGCGAACTTGAGCGTCATGGCTTCGAGGCGACCTACCTCGACGTGCAGGAAGACGGTCTGATCAATATGGAAGCGTTCAGGAACGCGCTGCGGCCGGACACCATCCTAGTCTCCGTGATGTTCGTGAATAACGAGATCGGGGTGATCCAGCCTATCGCCGAGATTGGCGAGATCTGTCGCGAGAAGGGCATCACCTTCCACGTCGATGCGGCCCAGGCGACCGGCAAGGTCGACATCGACCTGTCGCAGCTGAAGGTCGATCTGATGTCCTTTTCCGCGCACAAGACCTACGGCCCGAAGGGCATCGGCGCACTGTATGTGCGACGCAAGCCGCGTGCGCGTCTGGAAGCGCAGATGCACGGTGGCGGCCACGAACGCGGACTGCGGTCCGGCACCCTGGCGACGCACCAGATCGTCGGCATGGGCGAGGCCTTCCGCATTGCGCGCGAAGAGATGAAGATCGAGAACGATCGCGTCCGCAAGCTGCGCGATCGGCTGTTGAAAGGCCTGCAGGATATCGAGGCAACCTACGTCAATGGCGACATGGAACATCGCGTGCCGCACAACCTGAACATCTCGTTCGCCTACGTTGAGGGCGAGTCGCTGATCATGGCGATCAAGGATGTTGCGGTGTCGAGCGGATCGGCCTGTACCTCGGCCAGCCTGGAGCCGTCCTACGTGTTGCGTGCGCTGGGACGCAACGACGAACTCGCCCACAGCTCGATCCGATTCACGATCGGGCGTTTCACGACCGAAGAGGAAGTCGATTACACGATCGACCTGCTGCACAAGAAGATCGGCAAGCTGCGTGAGCTGTCGCCTCTTTGGGAAATGGTGCAGGAAGGCGTCGATTTGGATTCCGTGCAGTGGGCTGCCCACTGAGCGCATGAAACAGGAGAACGATCATGGCATATAGCGAAAAAGTACTGGATCATTACGAAAATCCCCGCAACGTGGGCGGTTTTGCCAAGGAAGACGAAGGAGTCGGTACCGGCATGGTGGGTGCGCCCGCATGCGGCGACGTGATGAAGCTGCAGATCAAGGTCGGCAAGGATGGTGTGATCGAGGACGCCAAGTTCAAGACCTACGGCTGTGGCTCGGCGATCGCTTCGAGCTCGCTGGTAACCGAATGGGTCAAGGGCAAGACCGTCGAGCAGGCGCTGGAAATCAAGAACACGCAGATTGCCGAGGAACTGGCGCTGCCGCCGGTTAAAATCCACTGTTCGATCCTCGCGGAAGACGCGATCAAGGCCGCAGTGGCTGATTACAAGAAGAAGCACGTAGCCTGAATTCGGGGGACTGAGTCATGAGCGTCACACTGAGCACAAGCGCTGCCAAACACGTTTCGGACTTCATGGCCAAACGCGGCAAGGGCGTGGGGATTCGCCTCGGGGTGAGAACCTCGGGCTGTTCGGGCATGGCTTACCGTCTTGAATTCGTCGATGAAACGCATGACGACGATCTGGTGTTCGAGAGCCACGGTGTGAAAGTGGTTGTCGATCCGAAGAGTCTGGCCTACCTGGACGGCACGGAGCTTGATTTCGTTCGCGAGGGCCTGAACGAAGGCTTCAAGTTCAACAACCCGAACGTCAAGGATGCCTGCGGTTGCGGCGAGAGCTTCAACGTCTGAGTCGGATACCCCAACCCCATGAGCATCGACCTGCAGCAGGACTTCTTTGCGCTCTTCGGGCTGCCACGCCGTTTTCGTCTTGACGAGGCGGCACTGGAGATGGCGTATCACGACCTGCAAGGCCGGGTGCATCCCGATCGGTTCGCACATCTGCCGGACAGCGACAAGCGTCGCTCGATGCAGTGGGCGACGCAGGTCAACGAAGGATTCCGGACGCTGCGCAAGCCGCTGCCGCGAGCGATCTATCTGCTTGAGCTGGCCGGCGTGGATGCCGGGCTGCACACCAATACCGCCATGTCGTCCGGGTTCCTGATGGAACAGATGGAGTGGCGTGAGGCGGTGGAAGAAGCACGTTCCGCCGGGGAGAGCGAGGAGTTGACGCAATTGCACACGCGCCTGCGGCAACATGCGCGCGAGGTTTTCGACGAGCTTGCACAGCAGTTCGATGAGCAGCAGGATTACGTGGCGGCAGCCGAGACGGTACGTCGCCTGATGTTCATGGAAAAACTCCAACACGAGATCGACGACGCCCTCGAGGCGCTGGAGACCTGATGGCCCTTCTGCATATCGCCGAACCCGGGCAGTCGACGGAGCCGCACAAGCACCGGCTTGCCGTCGGTATCGACCTGGGTACCACCAATTCGCTGGTTGCGACGGTGCGCAACGGCATCGCCGTGTGTCTCGTCGACGAGGCCGGGCGTGCCATGGTGCCGTCCATCGTGCGCTATCACCCCGATGGGACGATCGAAGTGGGTCGCAGTGCAGCGGCCGCGCACGCCACCGATCCCCGCAATACGATCATGTCGGTGAAGCGTTTCATGGGCCGCGGCCTGAACGATGTGGCGCACGTCGAATCGATGCCTTATGACTTCGTCGATGCGGGCGGGATGCTTCGGCTGCGTACCGTGCAGGGCGTGAAGACGCCGGTGGAAATTTCCGCCGAGATCCTGCGCGTGCTTGCGGCCCGTGCTGAAGCCAGTCTGGGGGGCGAGCTTACAGGTGCCGTGATCACCGTTCCCGCCTATTTCGATGACGCGCAGCGCCAGGCGACCAAGGACGCCGCGAAGCTTGCCGGGCTGAACGTGCTGCGTCTGCTCAATGAGCCGACGGCGGCGGCGGTCGCCTATGGTCTCGACAACGCCTCCGAAGGCGTCTACGCGGTATATGACCTCGGCGGCGGCACCTTCGATCTGTCGATTCTCAAGCTCTCACGGGGAATTTTCGAGGTCCTCGCGACCAATGGCGATGCCGCACTGGGCGGCGACGATTTCGACCATCGCCTGTTCTGCTGGGTGCTCGACAAGGCCAAGATTGCGCCGCCAACGAGTGAGGACGCCCGCCGCCTGCTGATGAAAGCGCGCGAAGCAAAGGAACTGCTCACGGCTTCCGAGGAGGCGCCGATCAAGGCGGGTCTGGCGACGGGCGAGCAGGTCAATCTTTCCGTGACGCGCGACGAGTTCGCGCAGATGACCCAGCATCTGATACAGAAGACCGTAGCACCGATGCGCAAGGTGCTTCGCGATGCAGGTCTCGCACCCGAGGACATCAAGGGTGTCGTGATGGTCGGTGGTGCCACCCGCATGCCCCACATACAGCGCGCGGTGGCCGAATTCTTCGGTCAGGAGCCGCTCACCAATCTTGATCCGGACAAGGTCGTAGCGCTTGGCGCCGCGATCCAGGCTAACGTGTTGGCCGGCAATCGCAAGGAAGAGGACGACTGGCTGCTGCTCGACGTGATTCCGTTGTCCCTCGGACTGGAAACCATGGGTGGACTGACCGAAAAGGTGGTGCCGCGCAATTCCACGCTACCGATCGCGCGCGCGCAGGAATTCACGACCTTCAAGGACGGCCAGACCGCGATGGCTTTCCATGTCGTGCAGGGCGAGCGCGAGCTTGTCTCCGATTGTCGCTCGCTGGCGCGCTTCGAGCTCCGTGGCATTCCGCCGATGGCGGCAGGAGCGGCGCGGATCCGCGTGACCTTCCAGGTCGATGCCGATGGCCTGTTGTCGGTGTCGGCACGTGAGATGTCATCGGGAGTCGCGGCGAGCGTGCTGGTCAAGCCTACCTACGGCCTGACGGACGACGAGATTACCGGCATGCTGCGTGAAGGCGTCGATCGTGCGTCCGACGACATGCATGCGCGTGCGGTGCGCGAGCAACAGGTTGAGGCCGATCGCGTCATCGAGGCGACCACCCATGCACTGGAGCAGGATGGCGACCTCTTGAACGCCGATGAGCGTGCCGGGATCGATGCCGCCATTGCCGAACTGCGGCGGCTGGTGTCCGGCGATGATCCGCGGGCCATCAAGAAAGGCATCGACGCACTTTCCCGTGTGACCGACGAATTTGCCGCCCGCCGCATGGACAAGAGTATCCGGACGGCGCTGGCGGGTCAGAAGGTGGATGAGATTCAGGTATGACCCAGATCATTGTTTTGCCGCATGTGGAATTATGTCCGGACGGGACGGTAATTGAGGCCGAAGCTGGGAAGTCGATCTGTGATGTGCTGCTCGAGCATGGCGTCGAAATCGAGCACGCATGTGAAAAGTCCTGCGCCTGTACGACCTGTCACGTAATCGTGCGCGAGGGTTTCGGTTCATTGCCGGAGGCCGAGGAGACCGAGGAGGATCTGCTCGACAAGGCCTGGGGACTGGAGCCGCAGTCGCGCCTGTCCTGTCAGGCCGTGGTCGGCGAGACGCCGTTGGTGATCGAGATTCCGCGCTACACCATCAACATGGCCCGGGAGGGCAAGCACTGATGAAGTGGACCGAAATCCAGGAGATCGCGATCCAGCTCTCCGAAGCGCGCCCGGAGATTGATCCGACCCGCATCAATTTCGTCGACCTGATGAACTGGGTCATGGCCCTTCCCGAGTTCGACGACGATCCCAAGCATTGTGGTGAACGCGTACTCGAAGCCATCCAGCAGGCCTGGATCGACGAACTGGCCTGAACGTATGGGGCTGCCGTTCAGCGGCGTGTGCTGGTATCTGCGGGCTCGTTGAGCGAGAGCCAGTAACGGCCAATCTGGGCCATGACGCTGCTGAAACGGCCAAAGTCGACGGGTTTGACGACGTAGCTGTTCGCGCCAAGCCGGTACGCCTCGCGAATGTCATCCACGTCGTGCGAGGCTGTCACCACCACCACTGGCAGCAGCGAAGTCTGACCGTGCGCGCGCACCCGTCGCAGCACCTCGAAGCCGTCGATGCGCGGCAGCTGAAGATCCAGCAGAATGGCTGCGGGCTTCTGTGTGGTATCGCGGCCATGGTGAGACCCCGCACCGAACAGGTAGTCGAGTGCCTCCATTCCGTCATGGGCCACGACGACCTTATCCGTGAGGCCGTTGGCGCTCAAGGCCTGTAGTGCGAGGGCTTCCTCGTCGGGGTTGTCTTCAACGAGCAGGATGTAGCGAGCGCCGGCCATGAATGTTCCTTGTCGATCGGACTGGACCATGGCACTGCCGCCGGTGCAGCGTTGCCGAACGCGTCCCCGCGCCCGGTCAGGCGGCTGCTTGCGGGAGTTCTTCGGCGCGCAGCAGGAAGACCATGTCGTCGCCCCCGGTGGCCGACAGCCAGACCAGGGGTAGCTGCGGAAATGCGGCTTCCACGATATGCCGATTATGCCCCACTTCGACCGCCAGTACGCCACCGGGATTGAGATGGGCACGCGCCTGCGCCAGCAGCCGGCGTACCACGTCGAGGCCATCTTCGCCCGCCGCCAGTGCCATGCGCGGCTCGTGGAGATACTCGGCGGGCAGGGTCTCCATCGATTCTGCCGTCACGTAGGGCGGATTGCTGATGATCAGATCGAAACGACGTCCTGCAAGTCCGTCGAAAACGTCGCTCCTGACCAGTTCAACCCGGTCTTCCAGCTGATACTCGGCGACATTGACGTGGGCGACTTCGAGTGCGTCGTCCGAGAGATCGGCGCCGACGATCCCGGCATTGGGGAAGGCATGCGCCATCAGGATCGCCAGGCAGCCCGAGCCGGTGCATAGATCGAGGGCGCTGCGCACTTCGGCGGCGTCCTCGATCCACGGTGCGAAACCGTTTTCGAGCAATTCGGCGAAGAACGAACGGGGCACGATGACGCGCTTGTCGACATGAAAGCGGAAATCGCCGAGCCAGGCTTCTCCGGTAATGTAGGCGGCCGGAATACGCTCGTCGGCGCGGCGCTCGATAACGGAGAACAGCGACTCGCGTTCTTCTGCCGTGATGCAGGCATCGAGGAAGGGTTCGAGCCGGTCGAGCGGCAGCGAAAGGGTGTGCAGCAACAACCACACCGCTTCGTCGTAGGCGTCGCGACACCCGTGACCGAAGAACAGCTCTGCGCGGTTGAACCGGGTGACGGCGTAGCGCAGCCAGTCGCGTAGCGTGACCAGTTCGGCGAGCGGGCCGCTTTCGTGTTCGTGCTGGTGCTCGTCGTCGTGGTCGGGATGATCGCAGGTGTGGGTCATGCTTAGTCTCGCTTGGCGGCCAGCAGGGCGCGCAGGGTGTATTCGTAGATCTTCGACAGGGGCTCGATCGCGTCGACTGCGACGCACTCATTGACCTTGTGGATGGTGGCGTTGACCGGACCAAACTCGACCACTTCGTTGCAGATGTCGGCAATGAAGCGTCCGTCGGACGTGCCGCCGCTCGTCGACAGTTCGGTCTCGACCCCTGCGATATTGCGGATGGCATCCGTCAGCGCGGCGACCAGTTCGCCGCGCCCGGTCAGGAATGGTTTGCCCGACAGGTGCCAGTCCAGCATGTAGTCCAGTCCGTGACGGTCGAGCACGGCGTGCGTGCGTTGTTTGAGTTGGTCGGCGGAGCTGACCGAGGCGAAACGGAAGTTGAACAACACTTCGCATTCGCCCGGAATCACGTTGTTGGCACCGGTGCCGGCGTGAATATTGGACACCTGCCAGGTGGTCGGAGGGAAAAACTCGTTGCCCTCGTCCCAGCGGATTGTGGCGAGTTCGGCGAGTGCGGGGGCGAATTCGTGGATCGGGTTGCGTGCGAGCTGCGGGTAGGCGACGTGGCCCTGTACGCCCTTGACGCGTAGCGTCCCGGAGAGCGAGCCGCGGCGCCCGTTCTTGATGGTGTCGCCAAGCGTCTTGACCGAAGTCGGTTCGCCGACGACGCAGTAGTCGAGACGCTCGCCGCGCGCCGCCAGGGCTTCGACGACCTTGACGGTGCCGTGACTGGCGATGCCTTCCTCATCGGACGTCAGCAGCAGCGCGATCGAGCCCTGATGGTCGGGGTGTCCGGCGACGAAACCTTCGATCGCGGTGACGAACGCCGCAAGCGAAGTCTTCATGTCTGCGGCGCCGCGGCCGTGCAGGTGACCATCGCGCACTGTCGGCTGAAACGGGTTTGAATCCCAGGCGTCAAGCGGGCCGGTCGGCACGACGTCGGTATGGCCGGCAAAGCAGAGAATGGGGGCGGTGTCGCCGCGGCGTGCCCACAGGTTGCACACCCCGCCGGTGTCGATGCGCTCGAAGCGGAAACCGAGTGGCGCGAGGCGGGATGCGATGAGTTCGAGGCAGCCGCTATCCTCGGGGGTAACCGAGGGGCGGGATATGAGCTCGCAGGCAAGGGCGAAGGTGGCCGTCAGGGCAGGGGATGTCATTGTTGTTATCGCGGCGCGGTGCCGGTTGAAAGTCGGGGAAGTCCGTCAGCTCAGGTCGCTCCGCCGGTGTGACCGTCGTCGAGGTGCAGCGAGAATTCGCTGAACGAGGAACCGTCCTTTCTCGTTGGTTCGAAATCCACGACGGGTGGGGCATCGTCGGCGTTGTCGGGCGTTGGAGCGTTGTTGAACTGTGCGTTGTTGATGAGCCAGGCGAGGTTCGTCGGCGAATCCGCGTTCGCGAGCGCTTCCTCGAAGGTGATGATGCCTTCGTGGTAAAGCCGGTGAAGATCCTGTTCGAAGGTCTGCGAGCCGGGGGCAAGACTCTGCTGCATCGCTTCTTTGACTTCATTCAGCTCGCCGCGCTCGACCAGTTCGGACACATGGCGGGTGTTCATGAGGATTTCGACCGCCGGCATGCGCATACCGTCTGGCTTGCGGACAAGACGCTGTGAAACCACGCACTTGAGCGCGACAGCCAGGTCGAGGAACAGCAGCGAACGGTTTTCCAGAGGGAAGAAGTTAACGATGCGGTTCAGCGCATGGTAGGCGTTGTTCGCGTGCAGCGTCGCCAGGCACAGGTGCCCGGTCTGCGAGTACGCGAGTGCTGCCTGCATCGTTTCGCGGTCGCGGATTTCGCCGATCAGGATGCAGTCCGGCGCCTGACGCATGGCGTTGCGCAGCGCATCGTGCCAGCTATGCGTGTCGATGCCGACTTCGCGCTGGTTCACCACCGATTTGCGGTGTTTGAACAGGTATTCGATCGGGTCTTCGACTGTCAGGATGTGGCCCGAGCGGTTGCGGTTGCGATGGTCGATCATCGACGCCAGGGTGGTCGATTTGCCCGACCCGGTTGCGCCGACGACCAGCACCAGGCCGCGTTTCTCGGTCACGACTTCAGCGAGGACGGGCGGCAGCCCAAGCGACTCCAGCGAGGGGATTTCGCCCTGGATGTAGCGCACCACGATCGCGACGCTGTGGCGCTGCCAGAATACGTTGACGCGAAAGTTGCCGAGATCGCGCCGCCCGTAAGACAGGTTCAGCTCCTTGTCCCGTTCGAAGGTTTCGATCTGCTCGGCATTCATCATCTCGTAGATCATCCGCTTGATCATGGACGGATCCATGACCTGCTGGTTGATCGGCATGGTGATGCCCTGGATCTTGATATGGATCGGGGCGCCAGCGGAGATGAAGATGTCCGAAGCGACCTTTTCCGCCATCAACTGGAAAAGTTTGTCGAAAATCATCGAGCGAGTCTCCGGAGCGTGGGTAAGGGGGCTTCGTTGTCAGGGCGATCGGTCAGGGCCGCCCCGACGGGTGGTGGCGGGCGCCGGGAAATCAGGCGCCGCGCAGCAGTTCGTTGATGGCGGTCTTGGCACGCGTCTGGGCGTCCACGCGCTTCACGATCACGGCGCAATACAGGCTGTACTTGCCGTCGGCGGACGGGAGGCTGCCGGGGACGACCACGGCGCCGGAAGGGACACGGCCGTAGAAGACTTCGCCGGTTTCGCGGTCGTAGATCTTCGTGCTCTGACCGATGTACACACCCATCGACAGCACCGCGTTTTCCTCGATGATGACGCCTTCGACGACTTCGGAGCGCGCGCCGACGAAAACGTTGTCTTCGATGATGACCGGGCCGGCCTGCACCGGTTCGAGCACGCCGCCGATGCCGACGCCGCCCGACAGGTGCACGTTCTTGCCGATCTGGGCGCAGGAGCCGACCGTCGCCCAGGTGTCGACCATCGAGCCTTCATCGACGTAGGCGCCGATGTTCACGTAGGAGGGCATCAGCACCACGTTCTTGCCGATGAAGCTGCCCTTGCGCGCGACAGCGGGCGGCACCACGCGGAAGCCGCCTTCGCGGAACTGTTCGGGCGTGTAGTCGCCGAACTTGGTCGGCACCTTGTCGAAGTAATTCAGCGATCCGGCGGAAACGATCTCGTTGTCGCGCAGGCGGAAGGAAATCAGTACGGCCTTCTTGATCCACTGATTGACGGTCCAGGTGCCGTCGATTTTTTCCGCTACCCGCAGGCGGCCGGTGTCGAGTCCGTCAATGACGCTGGCGACTGCGTCGCGCACGATGGCCGGGGCTGAGGTGGGGGAGAGGCTGGCACGGTTCTCGAAAGCCTCGTCGATGATCTTTTGCAGTTCTTGCATGGGGAAATTCCGGTTATTTGAGGGTTTGGCAGAAGGCTGCGATACGTTCGGCAGCCTCCACGCATTCGGCCGTGTCGGCCACAAGGGCGATCCGTACGAAACCGGCGCCCGGATTGACGCCGTTCGCTTGCCGGGCAAGGAAGCTGCCGGGCAGGACCGTGACATTATATTCAGCCTGCAGGCGCCGGGCGAACTCGGTGTCCGGAATCGGCGTCCGCGCCCACAGGTAAAAACCCGCGTCGGGCCGTTCGACCTTCAGGTGGCGGGCGACGATCGGCGTCGCCTGGTCGAATTTCTCGCGGTACAGGCGGCGGTTTTCCACTACGTGTGCCTCGTCGTTCCATGCCGCCACCGACGCGGCCTGTATCGCCGGGCTCATTGCGCAGCCGTGGTAGGTGCGGTAGCGCAGGAAAGCCTTGATGACTGCGGCGTCGCCGGCGACGAAGCCGGAGCGCATGCCGGGGACATTGGAACGTTTCGACAGGCTGGAGAACATCACCAGATTGCGGAAATCGCTGCGCCCGAGGCGCTGCGCGGCCTGCAGCGCGCCCACCGGCGGTGCGTCGTCATCGAAATAGATTTCCGAGTAACACTCGTCGGCGGCGATCACGAAGTTGTAGCGGTCGGACAGTTCGAACAGGCGCGCCCATTCGTCCTGCGACAGGACGCGGCCAGTCGGATTGCCGGGCGAGCACACGAACACCAGCTGAACGTCGCGCCACACGGATTCCGGCACCGCATCGAAGTCGGAGCCGAAGCGGTTTTCCGGCAGGTTGTTGAGAAACACCGGCTCGGCCCCCGCGAGCAGCGCCGCGCCCTCATAGATCTGGTAGAACGGGTTCGGGCTGAGCACCTTGGCGCCGGGGCGACTGCCGTCGATCACGCATTGCGCGAAAGCGAACAGCGCCTCGCGCGAGCCATTGACCGGCAGTACCTGGGTCGCGGAATCCACCTTGGGGAGTCCGTAACGGCGTTCCAGCCAGCCCGCGATTGCGCCGCGCAGCGCCTCGCTGCCCTGCGTGCTGGGGTAGCTCGCCAGACCATTCAGATTGTCGGTCAGCGCCTGCATGATGAACTGCGGCGTCGGGTGCTGCGGCTCGCCGATCGACAGCCGGATCAGCTTCAAGTCGGTCGGCGGTGTGATGCCGTCGAACAGGGCACGCAGTTTTTCGAAGGGATAGGGCTGGAGTCGGTCGAGATAGGGGTTCACGTCGGATCGGGTCGGCATGTTTCTGGTTGTGCACCGCTATTGCCATCGGGCTGCTTCGCAATTCCTGTGACATGATGAAAATGCCGGATCGCCGACTGTGGCAATGTGCACTTTCGTATTCTTGCATTTGCGAAGCCGCCCGCTAGCTAAGGGCATCGAGCGCGGGATGTTATCATGGCGCGCTTTCGCCAGACTCGGCGCCGACCGTCTTACTTCCGCGTTTTCCTCTTTCGTTCCGGTCTCCGTCTAGACGTGCGTCTTTCCAAGCTAAAACTCGCCGGTTTCAAGACCTTTGTCGACCCGACCACCGTTCTCACCCCGGGCAATCTCGTGGGTGTGGTGGGTCCGAACGGCTGCGGCAAGTCAAACATCATCGATGCGGTACGCTGGGTGCTGGGCGAGACGCGCGCCAGCGCGCTGCGTGGCGAATCGATGCAGGACGTGATTTTCAACGGCTCGACGACGCGCAAGCCGGTGTCGCGCGCAAGCGTCGAACTGGTGTTCGATAACGCCGACGGGCGCGCGGCCGGCCAGTGGTCGCGCTATGCAGAGATTTCCGTGAAGCGGGTGCTGGATCGCAGCGGCGAATCCACCTATTTCCTGAATCACGTCCAGGTGCGGCGCAAGGACGTCATCGACCTGTTCCTGGGCACCGGTCTGGGGCCGCGTGCCTACGCGATCATCGAGCAGGGGATGATCTCGCGCATCATCGAGGCGCGTCCGGAGGAAGTGCGGGGATTCCTCGAGGAGGCCGCGGGTGTAACCAAGTACCGTGAGCGGCGGCGGGAAACCGAGGGCCGTCTCTCGGATGCGCGCGACAATCTGGCGCGTCTCGACGACATCCGCACGGAGCTGGGCGAGCGCATCGGCCATCTGGAAATCCAGGCCGGGATCGCTGCGCGCTTCCGCGACCTGAACGCCGCGCACACGCAGCGCCAGCAACTGTTGTGGCTGCTCAAACGCAATGAGACGCGCGCCGAGCAGAACCGCCTCGGGGCCGAACTCAATCAGCTGTCGTCGAAGATGGAGTCCGACAGCGCCCGTCTGCAGGAACTGGAAACGACCGTCGAGGCGGCACGCGGGGACCACTTTGCCGCCGCCGAGGCAACGCATGCTGCGCAGACGGATCTGTTCGCAATTTCCGCGGAAGTGAGTCGGCTGGAGGCAGAGCTCAAGCACCTGGAAGATGCACGCAAGCGCCTGGAAACCCGCCTGGCGCAACTCGCAACCGACGATGCGCACTGGCGTGCGCGCCAGGAGGCGCTGGTTGGCGATCGCGAACGCTGGTCGGCACTGCTCGACAACGCGGCGATGCGTGCGGAACAGGCCGAGGCGCGCCATGCAGAGATCGCCGATCGACTGCCCGAGGCCGAGTCGGCACGCCAGGCTGCCGACACGACGGTCGCCGCGGCGCGACGCGAACTTGCCCAGACCGAACAGCAATTGCGCGTCGAGGAAGCCAACCGCGCGAGTGCCGCGCGTGCGCTCGATGCGCTGAATCAACGGCGTGGAAGGTTGTTGGGCGAGACCGGAAGCATTGACGGGCCGGATGAATCGGTGCTGGCGCAGCAGGAAGAACGCCTCGAAATGCTGCGCGAGGATCATGAACTGCGCCAGGACGAGCTTGGCGCGACGCAGGCGCGCCTGCCCGAAGCGCAGGCCGCGCTGAAAACCGCGCTCGATCACGAGCGGCAGGTGCAGCGGCGGCTGACGGAATTACGGGCCCGGCGCGACGCACTGGTGCAGTTGCAGGCGCGGGTGCAGTCGCAGGGGCAACTCGGTGACTGGCTCAAGCGACACAAACTTGTCGAACTGGCTCCACTGTGGCGCGAGCTTCGTGTCGAAGCCGGCTGGGAGATGGCCGTCGAAGCGGTGTTACGGGAGCGACTGGCCGCGCTGACCGGTAACGTAACGGATGCCGCACGGGCGATGTTCGACGAAGCGCCCCCGGGATCGTTCGCCGTGGCATTCGGTCATGCCGAGCTGACGAGCGACGCGCATTCGCCGCTTCCGGGCACTTTTGCGTTGATCGACAAGGTCAGCGTGTCGATGGCCGAACTGCGTCCGGCGCTCGCAGACTGGTTGCGTGGCTGCCACGCCGTGGATGCACTGGAGCCTTGGCTGGAACGGCGTGGCGAGATTGCGCCGGGTATGTGTCTGGTCGGTCCGCGCGGTCAGCTTCTGACCCGGCACGCCCTCGTGCATTACGCGCCCGACAGTCGCACGCACGGGGTCATGGAGCGACAGCGCGAGATCGATACCCTGGCGGAACAGCAGCGCGAACTGGAGAGCGACGCGCAACTTGCGCACGACGCGTTGCTCGCCGCGGAGGCGGTGGCCGCCGAGTTGCAGGAGCGCGGCAACACGCTGCGCCGCGAATTGCAGGCCACACAGCAGCAAGTGCACGCGGAACAGGTCGAACTGCTCAAGCTGACGCAGGCGCGCCAGCGCGCGGAAGAGCGCCGCGCGCAGCTCGCGCGCGATCTGGAGGATGTGGTCCATCTCGAAGTCACCGAGCGCGAGCACCTGGCGCGTGCGGAAATGGAACAGGCGCGTTCGGCTGAGCTTGCCGAACTGCAGCGTGAGCGTCTGGACGGGGCGATGGAGGTGCTTGCCGAGCGCGACAACGTGTTGCGGGAGACTCGTGCGCTGGAGCAGGCGACCGCCCGGGAATTGCAGGAGGCCCGCTTCTCCGAACGCGAATGCGCCGGCAAGCTCGACGACATCGCGCGCAATCTGCAGCTGGCGGTGGAACAGCTGGAACGTGTCGCGGTCGAGATCGACGCCCGCCAGCATGAATTGCAGGCCACCGACAGCAGCCGCAGCCATGGTGCATTGCAGGAAGCGCTGGTGCTGCGCGCGAGCCGCGAAGCCGCGCTGGCCGCCCGGCGCGATGCGCTGGAACAGGCTGTCGCCCACCTGAAGCAGACCGAGGAACTGCGCCTGCGCACGGAGCAGAATGCGGCGCCGGCGCGCGGTCGTGTGGCTGAGCTGCGCCTTGCGGTGCAGGCGGCGGAGCTAGCGGCGGCACAGTTCGATGAGCGGCTTGCCGAGGCACAGGCCGACGAGGCCACATTGCTGCCGCTGCTTACTGCCGACCTGCGCGAAACCTCGCTGGTGCGTGAGGTGGCCCGTCTGGCGCGGGAGATTGCCGAGCTGGGTCAGGTGAACCTGGCTGCACTTGATGAGTTGCGCAGTGCGCAAGAGCGCAAGGGCTATCTCGATGCGCAGTATGAAGATCTCATGCAGGCCATCGGTACCCTCGAGGATGCGATCCGGCGCATCGATCGCGAGACGCGCGAACAACTGCAAGAGACCTACAATACCGTGACGCAGCATTTCAGCACGCTGTTCCCGCAGCTGTTCGGTGGCGGACAAGCGCGGCTGGTGCTGACCGGAGATGAAATTCTGGATGCGGGCATCCAGATCGTGGCACAGCCGCCGGGCAAGAAGAACACCTCGATCCACCTGTTGTCCGGCGGTGAGAAGGCGCTGACCGCGATCGCGCTGGTGTTCTCGATGTTTCAGCTGAATCCGGCGCCGTTCTGCATGCTTGACGAGGTGGACGCGCCGCTGGACGATACGAATACCGAGCGTTACTGTCAGATGGTGAAGCGCATGTCATCGCAGACGCAGTTCGTGTTCATCAGTCACAGCAAGATCACGATGGAGATCGCGCAACAGTTGGTGGGCGTGACCATGCAGGAGCAGGGTGTCTCGCGCGTCGTGGAAGTGGATATGGAAGAGGCTTTGCGCCTGGCCGAGCCGGCCGCGGCCTGAGGACGAAGCGCCGTGTGCATGTTCCGGGTGGAGGCGCATGCGGCATTGAATTTTTTTGCGAAACCCAACGGGTGACGGACCTCGCCAAGGTACGTGGCGAGACTCACAACGGGAAGGAAGATGGATAGCGAATTGCAGATCGGATTGGCCGCGCTGGGCGTGGCCGCAGTCGTCGGAATCGTTGCGTACAACAAGTGGCAGGAGCGCAAGCACAGCCGCCAGGCGGAACTGGCTTTCAGGTCCGACCACCGCGACGTGTTGCTCGAACCGCGGGATGGCGAGGGTGATGCCGGGCCTGTCGAACGCCTGGAACCCTCGGTCGGCGAATCGTGGGGCGGCGAGAAATCCGGGCCGTCCGGTTCTCGCGATGCAGGCGTACGGCGGGTTACGCCGGGAGCGCCGGACGTTGTCGATCCGCGGGTCGATTGCGTGATCCGCATCGAGTCTATCGAGCCGCTTGATGTGCCGCGTCTGTGGGCGGCACAGGGCGAGCAGCTCATGGGCATCTCGAAGCCGGTGCGCTGGTTTGCCTTTGACGATGGCGAGAACCTGTGGCGGCCGCTGAACGCCCACAGCGCAGGGGCGTACCATTGGTTCTGCGCCGCGATGCAGATGGTCGATCGGCGAGGTCCGATCGGTGAAAACGATTTCATGCATTTTTCCGGCGGCATGCAGCGGGTTGCAGATCAGTTCCTTGCGGTTCCTGCCGATTTACCGGCGCGCGGCGAGGCGCTGCGTAATGCAGCGGAGCTGGATCGCTTCTGCGCAAGCGTCGACGTCCAGATCGGTATCAACGTCGTCAGCAACAGTCAGCCGTTTGTCGGCACCAAGATTCGCGCGTTGGCGGAATCGCATGGCCTGACGATCGGCAGCGATGGCGCATTCCATGCCCGCGACGAAGAGGGCAATACCCTGTACACGCTGAGCAACGTTGAGCCCGCGCTGTTCGCCGCCGAGGAAATGCGCGATCTCACCACCAGCGCCCTGACCTTGCTCATCGATGTGCCGCGCGTGGCGAATGGGGTGGTCGTATTCGAGCGCATGATGCGCCAGGCCATGCAGATGGCTGATGCGCTGCAGGGTACCGTCGTCGACGACAATCGCGCGTCCTTCGGTCCCGATGCCGCAGGCGTGATCCGCGCGCAGATCGAGCAGTTCCAGTCGCAGATGGCCAGCGCTGGTCTGCCGGCGGGCGGCAAGCTGGCGATGCGCCTGTTTTCCGACTGATGATCGCATCGCCCCAGGCTTTCGAGCGTGCCGCGCAGCTGCGGCGCGAACTCGAGGCACACAATTACACTTACTACGTTCTCGACGCCCCGACGATTCCGGACGCGGAGTACGACCGGCTGTTCCGCGAACTGGAAGCGCTCGAGCGCGACTACCCGGAACTCGCCGCGTCTCACTCGCCGACACAGCGCGTGGGCGGCGCACCGATGCCCGAGCTGGCTGCAGTGCGGCACGCGGTGCCGATGCTGTCGATCCGTACCGAGACCGATACCACCACTGGCGGTGTGATTGCCTTCGATACGCGTGTGCGCAACGCGCTCGAACTGGGTCCCGATGCGCCCGCCGTCGAATATCTCGCCGAACTCAAGTTCGATGGGCTTGCGATCAGCCTGCGTTATGAAAACGGGGTGCTGGTGCGTGCGGCCACGCGCGGCGACGGGGAAAACGGTGAGGACGTCACGCACAACGTGCGCACGATTCGCCAGATCCCGCTGCGGCTTGTCGGTGCTGTGCCGGCGCTGATCGAAGTGCGCGGCGAGATCTACATGCGCCGCGATGCTTTCGACAGGCTGAACGTCCGCCAGATGGCGAACGGCGAGAAGGTGTTCGTCAATCCACGCAATGCGGCTGCTGGCGCGGTGCGCCAGCTCGACCCGCGCATTGCGGCGAAACGGCCGCTGTCGTTCTTTGCCTATGGCTTGGGCGAGACCGGTGACTGGACCGTGCCTGCGACCCAGGGCGAAATGCTTGAAGCGCTTGTGGCCTTCGGCCTGCCGGTATGTGAACACCGCGTCGTGGCGAAGGGCGTCGAGGACTTGATTGCCTTCCACGACCGCATTGCCGGTATGCGCGACACGCTGCCATATGACATCGACGGCGTGGTGTACAAGGTCAACCGCTTTGACCTGCAGCGCCGTCTCGGCTTTGTCACGCGCGAACCGCGCTGGGCGGTCGCCCACAAGTATCCGGCGCAGGAAGAGATCACCGAATTGCTCGACATCGAGGTGCAGGTCGGGCGGACCGGGGCGTTGACGCCGGTGGCGCGCCTCAGGCCGGTGTTCGTCGGCGGCGTCACCGTGACCAACGCCACCTTGCACAACGAAGAGGAAATCCAGCGCAAGGGACTTTTGATTGGCGATCAGGTCATCGTGCGGCGGGCCGGCGACGTTATACCCGAAGTCGTGGGGCCGGTCGTCGAGCGGCGCAGCGGCAGCGAGCGGCCCTTCGTGATGCCGCCGCGCTGTCCGGTGTGTGCGTCGCATGTCGAAAAGGCGGAGGACGAGGCGATTGCACGCTGTTCCGGGGGGCTTTTTTGCCCGGCGCAGCGCAAGCAGGCCTTGCTGCACTTTGCCGGGCGTCGCGCAATGGACATCGAGGGCCTGGGCGACAAGCTGGTCGAGCAGCTCGTCGATGCGGGAATCGTCAAGACGCCGGCCGATGTCTACAAGCTCGGAGTGCTGGCACTGGCGAACCTGCAACGGATGGCGGACAAATCGGCGGCGAACCTGCTGGCGGCAATCGAGAAGAGCCGCCACACGACGCTGGCGCGCTTCATCTTCGCGTTGGGGATCCGCAATGTCGGTGAGGCGACGGCACGCGATCTGGCGCGGCACTTCGGTTCGCTCGACACAGTGATGGAGGCGGATGTCGATCGCTTGCTTCACGTGCCGGATGTCGGCCCCGTGGTGGCGCAGAGTATTGCGGGCTTTTTCGGCGAGGCGCACAACCGCGAGGTCATCGAGCAGTTGCGCGCAGCCGGCGTGAGCTGGGAAGAGGGCGCTCCGGCGCTGGTGCCGTCGGGCCTGGCAAACGGAAAGACATTTGTCCTGACCGGCACGCTGCCGACGATGAGTCGCGACGAGGCCAAGGCACTGATCGAGTCGCATGGTGGAAAGGTGAGCGGTTCGGTTTCGAAGAAGACGGATTTCGTGGTGGCGGGGGCCGAAGCCGGCTCGAAGCTCGCGAAGGCCGAGGAGCTGGGCGTGGCGGTCCTTGACGAGGATGGTTTGCTGCGCCTGCTTGAACAGGCTTAGGAACATGGCACGGACCCGGCGCCGGCCTGAACGGAACAATGAAACAAGGGAGATGCAGAATATGAAGAAAATTACGAAGGCAGTATTCCCGGTTGCCGGCATGGGTACGCGCTTCCTGCCGGCGACCAAGGCCAGCCCGAAGGAGATGCTGCCGATCGTCGACAAGCCGCTGATCCAGTACGCGGTGGAAGAGGCGGTTGCAGCCGGCATCACCGACATGGTCTTCATCACCGGCCGCACCAAGCGTTCGATCGAAGACCATTTCGACAAGGCCTACGAACTGGAAACCGAACTGGAAGCGCGTGGCAAGAAGGAACTGCTTGCCTTGGTGCAGCGGACCGTGCCGAAGGGTGTGAACTGCATCTACATTCGGCAGTCGGAGGCCCTTGGTCTGGGCCATGCGGTGCTGTGCGCTTCTGCCGTGGTAGCCGACGAGGCCTTCGCGGTGATCCTCGCGGATGACTTGCTGGACAATCACGGCGCAGATCCGGTCATGCAGCAGATGGTGGGTGTGTATAACTACCACCGCTGTTCGGTGCTCGGCACGATGAACGTGCCGCGCGAGGAAACGCGGCAGTATGGCATCGTCAGCACCGAAACCCAGCTGGGCGACGTGCAGCGTGTCACCGGTATCGTCGAGAAGCCGAAGCCCGAGGACGCGCCGACGACGCAGGCGGTGGTCGGCCGTTACATCCTGACGCCGCGGATTTTCGATCATCTGCGTTCGATCACGCCCGGTGCCGGCGGGGAGTTGCAGCTGACCGACGCGATTGCCTCGCTGCTGAAGGAAGAGGCCGTGCTGTCCTACCAGTTCAAGGGAGTACGATACGACTGCGGTTCGAAGCTTGGCTACCTCAAGGCGACCGTCGAGCTCGCCCTGCGTCATCCGGAAGTGAGCGAGGACTTCGCGGCTTATCTCGCCGCGCGTGGCTGATCGGTTGCTAGCCGCCTGCGGGCGGTGAACAAAAAAAGGCGCTGCATCGGCAGCGCCTTTTTTGTCGACCGTGACCCGTCCTGAAAGAAGTTGACACCTTTTCTGGAAAGAAAGGGGAAGTCAGATGGAAACGGGGATTAAGAGGACACAGCGGGACTACACGCTGGCTTTTAAACTGGCGGTGGTGGAGCAAGTAGAAAAAGGCGAACTGACCTACAAGCAGGCGCAGGAGCGTTACGGCATTCAAGGCCGGTCGACGGTTCTGGTCTGGTTGCGCAAGCACGGTCGCCAGAACTGGGGCGCGATGGCACACT